>JAFXCV010000046.1 GCA_017521325.1 Oscillospiraceae bacterium
CGCAATGGATGATTTCAACAACAGAGCGTATGACAACTTCATCAACGACCTGACGAAGGATCTGATGCCCCATATCGAATCGACCTACAGTGTCAAGACAGGCAAGGACAACACCGCAATTACGGGCTTCTCGATGGGCGGCAGAGAGTCGCTGCTGATCGGCATGCAGCGCAGTGACCTGTTCGGCTATATCGGCGCAATCTGTCCTGCACCGGGCGTAAGCGGCGCATTCAAGTGGGACAGCGGCAAGGAGCCGTACCTGCTTCTGATCACAGCCGGCAGCAATGACACGGTTGTATACAGCAACCCCGAAAACTACCATAACAATTTCACCAAGAACAACGTACCGCATCTGTGGCAGTACTGCAACGGCGGTTATCACGGTGATAACTGCATCCATGCACATCTGTACAATTTCGTCAGATTTGCGTTCAAGGCAACGAAGTAAGAGAAAATGAGGCAAGGAAAGACCGCACGGATGTGCGGTTTTTCTTTACCCCTCCACCGTTCCGAAGGGGCGGCACCACCCTCATCCACTCATCAAAGGGGATGGGAATCGGGAAGGGGGGTGTGGGGGGAAACCGAAAGGGAAGGGGAAATGAGTTCCCCCTTCCCTTTGGGTTCTCCACCCACATTCCGAAGTGCAGTTTCAAATTCAAATGCGTTACAGAAGAATAAAACCCCTCCACCGCAGCAAGCTGCGGTCTCTCTCCCTTTTCAGGGGAGGCGAGGGGGCAGGTTTAAAGAAACAACCCTTTTTGACAGACTGAAGTATTCCCTCACCAACGGTGGGGGGATGCTTTTTTTCACCATCACCAAAGCCCGTATCCCTCACGGCAGTTGTACGTTCGGGTACAACTGTGAAAGCAATCGAATTTCCACGAAAAGCGAACGGTTTTCAAAAAAAGCGGTCGGTTTTTAAAAAAGCGAATGGTTTTTTGAAAAACCCAAAAAAGCTAATGAAAAAGAAAAAGGAAATGAAAAAGAAAATGAAAAAGAAAGTCAGACATGAATTTACTTTTGATTCTGTGTTTATTACTCCGGCATCCGAAGAAGTTTTACAGTTGCACCGAAATGTGCAACTGCACTGCAGTCCGTCCCCTTTGGTGAAACGGTTCTCCGCAAAAGGTTTGTCCATTTCCCATATCGGAAATCGTTTTGCATCACAGCGAAGGGAGGGAGCAGAATGGCAAATATCATACGTTTTGATGTGGCATTGCTCGGTGCTGTAGTCGGTTTTCTCTGGGGAGATTTCGATGGTCTGCTGCTTGCGCTCATCAGTTTTATTGCTCTGGATTATCTGACAGGTATTCTTGTCGCAATTGCGGAGAAGCGTTTGTCGAGCAGCGTCGGCTTTTCGGGAATTGCCCGAAAGGGTGTCATCCTTGCGGTCGTTGCTGTCGGGCATATCGTGGATGTGTATGTGCTTGGAGGCTGCGGGGCAGTATTCCGTTCGGCGGTGATTGGCTTTTACCTCGCAAATGAGGGAATGAGCATACTGGAAAATGCCGGACGGCTTGGTATGCCGCTTCCCCGAAAGCTGAAAGAGGTACTCAGGCAATTGGAAGATGAAAGCGAAAATGAGGAGGAAGACTGATGGGAATTTATCATGAAAGAATCGTAAGTCACGCAAGATATCAGGAAGGGCAGACAAGCTACTATGTGGAACTGACTGTGGACAAGGCGGCGGATATTCCGGATCCTGCGGAGCATCCCGAATGGGAAGTGGGCAGTGAACTTATCGTGCTGGAAAACAGCGGCAGTAAGTACAGGCTGAGTAATGCTCGTGAATGGGTTTCGGTAAATTTTAACGATTCACAGGAAGGGGGTGATATGAGCGCATACGCCCTCAAATCAGAGGTAAATACGGAAGCACAGAACCGTATTGCTGCGGATACGGCACTGCAGGAAAGCATCACGGCATTGGATGCAAAAATCGAGCAAAAGTTCATCACCCTCGTATCCGGTGACGATCTGAACACGATCACTGCGCAAAACCGCTACCGTTCCCCATCGGGAACTGTAACCAAAGCCATGGCAAATGTGCCTGAAGTTGTTGGAAACAACGGATTTTCACTGGAGGTTTACACGACAGCGAGCTATCCATTTTATGTGCAGGAAATCACATGGTGCGGATACTCGACGTTTTTGGTAAACAAGATCGTGCGCTGCGGACGTACAGTTGATGGTGCGCTCCAGTGGGGCGAGTGGTACCAATACGGACTTGCAATGGTTGGGGAAGCGACGTAAAAAGGTGATATCTATGAGTAAAATCTGTTTCATCGTCGGACATGGTAAATCCAAATCCGGCGGCTATGACCCCGGCGCATGCGCAAATGGCGCACAGGAGTACAAGATCGCAAAGGAGATCGCAGAGTATGCACAGACGTACTACAATGCGAATTTCACAGAACAGGCGGACATCATGAACGACGATGCAAGCCTGTATCTGACTGACCGTATCAAGAAGATCAACGCCGCTGGCTATGACTTTGCGGCAGAAATTCACCTCAATGCAGGCGGCGGCACGGGAACGGAATGCTACTACCACAAGGGCAGCGAGGACGGAAAGCGGTATGCTGCGGAAATCAGCAGCGCCATCTGTGAGGCTCTGGGCGTTGCACAGCGTGGTGCGAAAACACGGCTGAATGCAAGCGGCAGGGATTATTTCGCCATTATCAGAGAAACCGCATGCACGGCGGTTCTCATCGAAACTGTGTTTATTGATTCTCCTGCCGACCTTGCAAAACTTGCAGCCCCCGAAGGACAGGCAGCCTGCGGTGCGGCAATTGCACAAGCCATTGCAAAGGTGCGTGGCGTAAAGCATAAGAGCCTTGCGGCGCAAAAACCCACAGGCCCGCTTTACCGTGTGCAGGTGGGGGCATTCAGAAATCGGACAAACGCCGAAGCCTTGCTTGCGCAGCTTAGAAATTCCGGTTTTGCGGATGCATTCGTGAAAGCGGAAGAATAGCGATAGAAAGGCAGCACCGTACAAAGACCGCCTGACGGCTCAGCACGTCATCTGTTTGCATCCTTTGTGCGGTATTGCCTAAAAGCATTTCCCCGATTTGTCTTATGACGGGTCGGGGAATTTCTCTCGTAATTCTGTCGAATTTTCTGCATGTTAACACACTGCATTCGTGCGAAATCACGAAACTTTTTGATGCATTGTAAAATTCATTGACATATGAAATTTTTTGCGATATAATAAGTATGATTATTTTATCAAGGAAGGTGTCAAAATGAGTAAATTCAAGCGAGTATTATCGGCGTGTCTTGCGCTTAGCGTGACGGCAATGAATGTGCCGCTTACGCCCGATGGTCTTGGCAGCATCCTGCCGCAGATTTCGTTTTCAGCATTTGCTGCGGACGTGGAATTCGGCAGATGCGGTGAGGATCTGGACTGGGCTCTTGACAGCGACGGAACGCTTACCATCAAGGGCAAAGGTGCCATGTATGACTGGGAGAGCGGTAAGGCTCCGTGGTATGAGAAACGTGCTTCCATTACGGCGGTTGTATTGCCGGATGGTCTGACCTCCATCGGAAATTATGCGTTTCAGGGAATGACAAATCTTGAAACCATTACCCTGCCCGAGGGTCTGACGACCATCGGTGAAAATGCGTTTAATGTATGTACAAGTCTGAAAGAGGTTACGTTCCCCGAAAGTCTGGAGAGTATCAAGACCAGAGCTTTTTTTAATACTGCTCTGACAGCAGTTTCTATACCGGCAGGTGTTACGGAGATTCAGGACAGAGCATTTTCATTAAGTGAGAATCTTGCTGCGGTTGAGGTTGCAGAGGCGAATGCGAATTATTGCTCTGTGGATGGCATTCTGTTCAATAAGGATAAGACGGAGTTGGTATTCTATCCTCCGGCAAAAGAGGGGACAGCCTATACAACTCCCGATAGTGTGACATCGCTCCATGCGAATGCATTTGACTACTCGAAGCTTACGGATATCACACTCAATGAGGGCATTGCGCAGATCGGCGCATCTGCGTTTCTATTTTGCAAGAATCTGAAGACTGTGACGCTTCCCGATACCCTTACAGAGATTGCTAAGCAGGCGTTTTACGGCTGCGAAAGTCTGGAAAGCATCACATTCCCCGAGAGTCTGAAAACGCTTGACAAAGAAGTGTTTATGAATTGCACTGCACTGACTTCTGTTCACATCCCGAAAAATCTGACAAGTATTGGTGTCGGTGCGTTTTCTTCGTCCACTACTTCTCTCCGTGAAATTACAGTGGATGCGGAAAATACGGCATACACCGCTGTGGATGGCGTTTTGTTCAGTAAGGATATGACGACCCTCTATTCTTATCCCAGCGCTAAGGAAGGGGAGACATATGTCATCCCCAACAGTGTTACGACCGTTTATACGGGTGCATTCAGAAATTGTACTCTGAAAACCATTACCTTCCCCTATGCTCTGGAAACCATCGGAAGCAAGGCATTTGCCGATTCTTTAAGCCTTACGGAGGTTTCTCTTCCCGCAAGCGTAAAGAAGATCGGAACAAATGCGTTTGGAAACTGCAATGCACTTACAAGCGTGTATATCCGCAATCCCGAATGTGAGATCGCCGAAAACGATGGCGATGAAACCTTCCCCTTTGCCGTGGAGCTTTACGGCTATGTGAATTCCACCACGCAGGAATATGCGGATAAGCGTGGAAATGAAGTGACATTTGTTCCGTTCGAGACGATCGTCAGCGGAACTGTGGAGGGTCTGAGCTGGTCGCTTGACACCGCAGGCCTTTTGACCATCGGCGACGGTGAAACAGCAGCAATGCCCGAATGGAAAAGCAAAACGGATGTTCCGTGGCTCAATTCCGCGTTCGGCAGCTGGAAGGCTGAGGATATTCTTAAAATCGTGATCGAAGACGGTGTGACAAACATCAGCAGCAGCGCATTTTCAGACTGCAAAAATGTGCAGGAAATCGTGATTCCCGACAGTATGACAAGCATCGGGGAATATGCGTTTTCAAGATGCGAGAAGCTGAAGTCCATCCGCATTCCCGCAAATGTCACAAGCATTGCAAGCACAGCATTCTGGAATGCAAACGATCTGCAGGCATTTGAGGTGGATGCGGAAAATACCGTATTCAAGGATGAGGACGGCATACTGTTCAGTAAGGACGGCACAAAGCTGCTGCGTTATCCGAATGCAAGAAAGGCGGATTACTGCACTTTTTCCTATCGGCTCGACGAGGAAGAGAATGAATTTGAAGGCGAATTCTATGTTGTGCCGGAGGGTGTTACCGAAATCGGCGCATATGCCTTTTTTGAGGATGATGATTTTGTCCGCATCGTTCTGCCAGAGGGTCTGGAAACGATCGGAGAAGCGGCATTCTGCGGCACAGATGCTCTGAAGCTGCTCAACATCCCCACAACGCTGACAAGCATCAGTGATGATGCCTTTTTGCGCTCCGGTCTTTATGAGGTCAGACTTTCTGAGGGCGTTGCAAATGTCGGGGAAAGTGCCTTCTATCTTTCCAATCTTAACGAACTGGTTGTCCGCAATCAGACTTGCGTATTGTCGGAATCAATGCCGGAGTATCCTTCACTCGTTCCCGGTGACTGTACTGTTTACGGTTCTGACGGTTCGACCGCACAGGCATATGCAGATGCGACCGGCATGGATTTCCAGCAGATTACAGCAGTTGCATCCGGAGATTGCGGCACCAATGTGAAATGGATGCTCGACAACACCGGCAGACTCACCATCAGCGGTGAGGGTGAAATGACAAACTACGAATCCTATAAGGATGTTCCGTGGAATGCCGAGGAGCATAAGGAACTGATCGCAAAGAATCCCATCAAGGAGATCGTGGTAGAGGACGGTGTGACCTCCATCGGTGACCGTGCATTCTACAATCTTGACGATGTCTACAGCGTACAGCTTGGCAAGGATGTAAAGCATATCGGCGTTGCTGCTTTTAACGGCTGCGATCTGCTTGCGGTGCTTGATCTTCCGGATGCGCTTGAATCCTTTGACAAACAGGCATTTGCAAACTGCCAGTTCCTGCAGGCATTCAGAGTTTCTGACAATAATGCAGCCTTCACGGATATTGACGGCGTGCTTTACAGCAAGGAAGAGAACAAGCTCCTCTGCTATCCCGGCGGCAGAACCGCTGCGGAATATGTGATTCCGGAAGGTACAGAAACCATCGCCTACTGGGCATTCGGCGATGTGAATCATCTTTCCGTGATTCAGCTCCCGTCCACATTGACAACGATCGAGGGCTATGCATTTTCTACGATGAAGGCACTCAAGGAGATTACCATCCCCGCAAGTGTGACAGAAATCGGATATCGTGCGTTCCAGGGCTGTACCGAAGTCGAAAAAGCCACCTTTGAAGATGGTGCGAAGTTTGTCGGCGATGAAATGTTTACTTCTTGCCACTCGCTTGCTGCGGTCGAGCTTCCCGATAGTATTGAGAAGATCGGCAGCGGTGCATTCTATAGTTGTTTTTCTCTCGCAGAAATTGAACTGCCCGAGAAGCTGACAAGCATTGAGAGTGTGACCTTCTATGGCTGCGAAAGCTTAAAGGAAATTACCATTCACGGCAACATTAAATCCATCGGTAGCAGTGCGTTTGCAAATAGCGGTCTGACAAAGGTTGTGATTGAAAATGGGCTGGAAACAATCGGCGAATCTGCATTTTCTGTCTGCTATGACCTGCAGTCCATTGTTCTTCCGGACAGCGTGACCAAAATTGATGATAATGCATTCCGTCAGTGTACCGGTTTAACAGAGCTTGTGCTTTCCAAGAATCTGACAACCATCGGTAATTCTGCGTTTTCCACCTGCGGAGCTCTGCAGTCCATCGTTATTCCGGACAGTGTGACTGCAATCGGTGACAGTGCATTCCGTAACTGCAAAGGCGCAACCGAAGTTGTACTTTCCAAGAATCTGAAAACCATCGGAGAGGGTGCCTTCAGAGAATGCGAAGCTGTGAAGAATCTCGACATTCCCTACAGTGTGGAGGAGCTCGGGGCGTATGCATTGGCAGGCTGCGGAAAGGGCGGCAGCATTAAGATTTACAACCCCACTTGTACAATTGGTGAAAAGGCAATTTCCAATGTGGAGAGTGTAACCCTTTACGGCTATAAAGGCTCCACCGCACAGGCGTATGCAGAGGGACTTGACGAATGCATACTCATATTTGTGCCGTTTGAGCTTCTTGCAGAGGGCGACCTGACGGATACCATCCGTTGGATGCTGGACAAGGAAGGTAAGCTGCACATCATCGGCGAGGGCGAGATGCCCGATTGGAGCAATGCAATGGCAATGCCGTGGAATGCTTACAAGGAGCTGATCAAGGAAGCATATATCGGCGAGGGTGTCACCACCATCGGCAGCTATGCATTTGAAGGCTGCAAGGAAATGGATACAGTGGAGATTGCGGATTCGGTGAAGTCCATCGGCAATTACGCTTTCCAGAACTGCGGCGGCCTTTCCGGCATTGAGATTTCCGAAAATGTGGAAAGCATCGGCGACGCTGCCTTCAACGCATGCAGCAAGCTGGAAAAAATTACGATCTACAATCCCGAATGCACCATCGCAGATGCGGATTCCATCCCGGCAAAAACGATCATCTGCGGCTACTGGAATTCCACAGCAAATCAGTTCGCAGATAAGAACGACCGCAAGTTTGTACGCCTTGATGCGGAAGTGATCGCAGAGGGCGTCTGCGGAGATGCGCTCACATGGAAGCTGGATACATACGGCAACCTCTTTATCAGCGGCGAAGGTCGCATGTATGACTGGGAATCCCGTGATGTGAAGGCACCGTGGGCAGAATATCAGGCACAGATCCTGAATGTCATCACAGAAGGTGCGGAGAGCATCGGCAATTATGCATTCGATGGCTGTGAAAATCTCGTTTCCGCAGTATTCCCGCAGGATTCACTGGTAAATATCGGAGAATGTGCATTCAAAAATTGCACAAGCCTTGCGCAGTTCAATGGCGGCAGTGATCTGACGCATATCGCAAGATGTGCATTCATGGGCTGTACTGCACTGGAAACAGTGATGTTTGAAGAGCTGGTAAAGGAAGTGGATGTTTCCGCATTTAACGGCTGCACCGCACTTGAGAGCATTGATGTTGCGGAAGACAACAATACCTATCAGGATGTGGACGGCGTACTGCTGAGCAAGGACGGTACACAGCTGCTTTATTATCCTCTCGGCAAGAAGGCTGCATCCTATGCTGTTCCCGAGGGCGTGACCGCAATCGGCAGCAATGCATTTGAAAGAAACGAAGCACTTAAGGAAATCACGTTCCCCGAGGGTCTGATATCCATCGCACAGTATGCCTTCAACGGCTGCAAGAACCTTGGCAATGTGACGCTTCCGGAAGGTGTGGCAATCCTTGGGTTGGGCGCATTCTGCGAAACCGCAATGACGGAGATCATTCTGCCCGAGTCCGTTTCCATAATCGGCTGGTCTGTATTCGCTGCATGCGACAAGCTGCAGACGGTAACGATCAAGAATCCCGAATGCAGCATTGACGACTCTTCGACCCTTTACCCCATCCCTGAGAACGTTCTCATCAAGGGCTACTCCGAGTCCACCGCAAAGGATTATGCTGACAAGCACGGAAATCCGTTCGAGCCGCTCGATCCTACAGAGCCTACAACAGAACCCACAACAGAACCCACAACAGAACCTACAACAGAGTCCGAGGAACCCACAACAGAGTCCGAGGAACCCACAACGGATCCCACGGAACCCACAACGGATCCCACGGAACCCACAACGAATCCTACAGAACCCACAACGAATCCTACAGAACCCACAACGGAGTCCGAGGAACCCACAACGGATCCCACGGAACCCACAACGGAGTCCGAGGAACCCACAACGGAGTCCGAGGAACCCACAACGGATCCTACAGAACCCACAACGGAGTCCGAGGAACCCACAACGGATCCTACAGAACCCACAACGGAGTCCGAGGAACCCACAACGGAGTCCGAGGAACCCACAACGGATCCCACAGAACCCACAACGGAGTCCGAGGAACCCACAACGGATCCCACAGAACCCACATCAGAGTCCGAGGAACCTACAACGGAGTCCGAGGAACCCACAACGGAGTCCGAGGAACCCACAACGGAGTCCGAGGAACCCACAACGGAGCCTGAAATTCCGAATGAAGTTTTCTACGGCGATGCAAATGCGGACGGCAAGCTTTCGGAAGAGGACATGGATGCACTTGAGGCATACATCAAGAAGGCGGCAGAGCTTAGCCCGCAGGGTATGCTGAATGCCGATCTTGATGCAAGCGGTACCGTTGATATGACCGACCTTGTCATTCTTGCCCTGTACCTTTCCGGCGAAATTGATGAGCTTCCTTACACGGGAGAAATCCCCACGAACGAAGAAACTGATCCTACAACTACAACCACGACAACCACCACCACAACGACTGAAACTACAACTACTACCACCACAACGACCGAAACTACAACTACTACCACCACAACGACCGAAACTACAACTACTACCACCACAACAACTGAAACTACAACTACTACCACCACAACAACTGAAACCACAACTACTACCACCACAACAACTGAAACTACAACTACCACCACAGAGTCCACAACAACGACGACTACCACATCTGCAACAAAGCCCACAACAACAACGACTACCACATCTGCAACAAAGCCCACAACAACGACGACTACCACATCTGCAACAAAGCCCACAACAACGACGACTACCACATCTGCCACAAAGCCCACAACAACAACGACTACCACATCTGCCACAAAGCCCACAACAACAACGACTACCACATCTGCAACAAAGCCCACAACAACAACGACTACCACATCTGTAACAAAGCCCACAACAACGACTACCACATCTGCAACAAAGCCCACAACAACGACGACCACCACATCTGCCACAAAGCCCACAACAACGACCACCACATCTGCAACAAAGCCTACAACGGTGACAACGACTACCACATCCACAACGGAAGCGACCACAACAACGGAAGCAACCACTACGACAGAAGCGACCACCACAACAGAGGCAACCACCACAACGGAAGCGACCACAACAACGGAAGCAACTACTACGACAGAAGAAACCACCACAACGGAAGCAACTACCACAACTACGACGCTTGCAGAATTCAAGTGGAACAAGGACAACTGGAGCTTCACAGAAACGACAGCTTCCAAGACAAACGGCGAACTCATCAGCGATGCATATCTTGCAGCACTCAAGGAGAATCTGACCAATGTCGAGTATGAGATCCTGTTTGGCAAGAATGGCTATTTCAGTAAGCCCGCATCCGACCGTTCCTACGGTATGAGTGCCGTGGCACTTCTTGCAAAGCACGGTCTGCTGCCGTTCGGCGAGTACAAGGACGGTGCGAAGAATCTCCATACGCTCGAAAACAGCGAGGAAATCCAGTCCCTGATCACCTACTATGATGCGCTGCGCTACAAGGATGCGTACATGGCGAACATGGTGGATGGGATGAATTTCAAGAGTTCTGAAAACGCAGACAGAATCGTAAAAGAGATGGAAAAGCATGGCATGCTCCTCCTGTCCTATACGATCAAGAGTGGTGCGCCGCATACGGTGCTTGCGTATAAGATTGAAACCGGCAGCTTTAACAGTGACGGATTCACTTACCCAAATAAGCTTTACATTTATGATCCTGTCAAAGACGACGAAGCATATATCCTCTTTACCAACAGCGGTGCATTCAGACTTGATAAAGAGAATATCAACATCAGCTTTATCCAAGGTGATGCTGCGCTGATCAATGACGGCGGTTATCTTGCAGGAACCCGTAAGGATTCTGAATACGATTATGCATTCGTTGAATGTGAGAAAATCGATACAATGAATTACGAAATCAACCTGAACGGAAAAATGGAATTCATGAACAACGTTCCCTGCTTCTTCGCTCCGGATGCAAACTCGAATGGCTATGTCAAGCAGACGGACGCAGGCGATCTGGATGCCATGATCCGCTATTCCGACTGGCTGGTTCGTGCAAGTGCAAAGGACTTTGCGACAATCAGCTTTGACAAGACAGCATGTTCCGTATCCGTAAGTGCGGATGCGGCAGCTCCCTACACACTGAGCATGACGCTGGGCGACAATTGTCCCATGACATGGTTCACCCTGCAAATCAGCGGCGCTTCTGCAAAGAAGGCAACGCTTACGGCAGTGGAAAATGGTTATATTCTGGAATCTGACGAAAATCTCAGCGGCATCACCGCAGAAGCCTTCGGCAAGGATTCCTCCGCAAAAATCAGTTTCTCCTGCGAATACAAGAAGGTTCTCATCTATCAGACCGACGATAACAAGCTCGGCGTGAAGGCGGATGCGGACGGTGACGGAATCTATGAAACTGACATTACTCTGACACAGAAGCTGCTGGGCGATGTGAACGAGGACGGCAAGATTGATTCCGTGGACGCAGCAGAAATCCTTGTAGCAGCAGCAAGCAAGGGTGCAGGCGGCGAAGGACTTTCCGAACAGCTTGCTCCCATTGCAGACGTCAACAGCAACGGCGACTATGATGCAACGGACGCAGCATTTATCCTGCAGTTTGCGGCATATGCCGGTGCAGGCGGAAAGGATTCTCTTCCTGAATTTATCAATTCCATCTCCTGATACGGAGCGGACAGCAAAACAAACCTCCCATGGCATTGCCGTGGGAGGTTTTTGCAGAAAGATAAGGCAACACCACACAAAGACCGCCTGACGGCTCAGCACGTCTGTGCGGTATTGCCATAAAAATTTCCCCCATGGCAAAGCCATGGGGGATTTTGTCTGTTGTGCCGATTATTCTACTGCGATCTGACAGCTCAGCCCCGTATCATAACCATTGAGATACATCCGGACGGTCGCATAGCCCGTTCCGATTGCCTTGATATTGCCATTATCATCGACTTCGATCACATCGGTTTCTTCGGTATCGAAAATAATTTCAGCCGTGTTCTGATTTCCGAAGTACTTACCGGATTGATCCACATAACCGAGCTGGTTGCTTCCTATGTACTCAAATTCGAGTGCTGCACTCTCTCCGACGGAAAGCTCAAGACTTGTTGTGTAAAGCTTTGCAGTCAGCGGGTCATTGACAATGACCGTACATTCTCTGGTCAGTCCGCCCGGCAATTCCGCAATCATTTTCGCCTGACCGGCTCTGAGGGGTTTGATGATGACGGATTTGTTGCTGTCATTGCGGTCAAAGCAGATGACATCCGTGTTATCCACTCTCCACGCAACGGAGCTTGCTGCAAAGTTTGTGGTGTAGGACAGCACAAATTCTTCGTTTTTGGGCATTGTCACGGATTTTGCGAGGAGCGTCAGCTCTGTTGCCGTGACTGTGATCGTGTGCGAAGCTGTCTTTCCGTTGGAGGTCGAGGCAGTGATGGTTGCTGTGCCCGGATTGATAGCTGTGATCCTGCCTGCGGCGTCCACGCTGATGACGGATGTGTCGGACGATCTGAAGGTGACGGATTTATCCGCCGCAGCATCGGGAGATACCGTAACGGAAAGCTGTGCCGTGCCGCCCTGATACAGAGAGGTCGGGAGATTTCCCGTAAATACGATGCTCGTCGGAGCAATCGGTTCTGTTGCCTTTGTTGTTTCCGTGGTCGGAGCCTCTGTCACCGTGGGCTTGGTCGTTTCTGTTTCCTGCGGTATTGTAGCCGATTCCTTAGGGCCAAGGCTGACAACGAGGTATACCGTGTCGCCGGGAACAAGCTCCGCATCCTTTGCAGGGGAGAAGGAGATGACAAGTCCTGCCTGTACGACATCGCTGTTTTCATATCTGACGTCATTTTTCAGTCCCAGCCTGTCAAGCTGTGAACGTGCATAATCAAGCGTTCTGTACTCGAGGTCGGGAACTCTGACAATCTGCTTGCCGAGGGAAATGGTCAGCTCAATGGTCGAACCCGTCATGATCTCGGACCCTGCCGCAACGCTCTGGAGCATAACCGTATTTTCCGCAAATTCGTTGCTGTAGAGCTTTTCTTTTACAACGATGAGCAGCTGCATTTCCTGTGCGATCGTCAGAACCTCCTGATAGTCCTTGCCGACAAAGTCGGGGGCTTCGATCATGGTTTCTTCAAATTCCTGTTCGGGGTCACGACCCTTGGAAATGGTCAGTACGATTTCGCTGCCGACAGCAAGCTCCGTACCGGCTTGCGCACTCTGGCGGATGACATAGCCCTCTGCGATGGTGTCGCTGAATTCCTCCTCCAGACGGTAGACAAAGCGTGCCTCCGTCAGTGAAGCGATGGCTTCCTGTGCGTTCATACCCTCAAAAGGTGCAACCAAAGCCATTTCCGCACCGCCGCTGATGACAAGATCAATCATGGAATTCCGTTTTACGACTGAACCGCCGTCAATACTCTGGCGCAGAACGAGGTCTGCGGCAATTTCTGTGGAATACTCCTTGCCTGCGATGCTGTAGAGCAGCGTCTGTTCCGTCAGACGTTCCACAGCCTTTTCAAGCGTCTGGTCAAGGACGGAGGGAACTCTTGCATTGCCCTCCTCAATACTGATGTCTCCATTGGGATTTGCCAGACCCTGATTCCGACCGATGATTCCCGGAATCACAACGGCACAGACCACAACTGCTGTGATTGCCGCTGCTGCAATCAGAAGCTTTGACCACAGGGGGAGTCCGGGCTTTTTAAGCCATTTGTTCCGCAGCGGAACAGGCTCGGTCGAGGTCAGTTCCTTTGCAAACTCCTCCATTGTCTGGGTTCTGTCCGCCGCACGCACGCACAGTGCATTGTAAATGGCGTTCCGGATGTTTTCGGGAACATCCTTGACAAAGTCTGTGATGGGGACAAGCATGTCCTTTTTGTTTTTGTCGTAATATGCGCCACGTTCGAGAGAATCGGGCGGTACCTCGCCCGTGATCATCCTGTAAAGCACGGCACCGAGCGCATAGACATCCGTATAGGCTCCCTGTTCGCTGTGGCTGCTGTACTGTTCCTCCGGCGTGTAACCGGGCTTGATCAGCACGGACATACTGTGCTGTGAGGTGGTGACAAACCGTGCCGCACCGAAGTCGATGAGCTTGAGCTTGCCCTGCGTCGTCAGAATCAGATTGTCGGGCGCAATGTCACGGTGCAGTACGCTCTGTGCATGGATCGTGCCAAGGGAACGGATGATGGGGAGAACGAGCTGCACTGCCTTGTCATAGGGCATCTGCGGCTCCTTTTTGAGATGCTCCGAGAGGGAAATGCCGTCGAGCAGCTCCATGATGATGTAGGCGGTTCCGTTTTCCTCAAAGGAATCATAAACGCTGACAACGCCCTCCTCGGAATTGTATTTTGCAAGCAGCTTTGCTTCATTGTGAAAACGCTTCAGACCGCAGCCGAATTGCTCCGACTTTTTTCCGCCGAATACCGTGACTTCCTTTGTGCCCAGTGCACGGGTGGAGAATTCGCTGGGCATATATTCCTTGATTGCAATCTTATGTTCGAGCAGTGCGTCCCAGCCGATATAGGTCACGCCGAAGCCGCCATAGCCGATGCTTTTACCGACAATATAGCGGTCGTGGATGATATCGCCCGGATCAATGTGAAGGGGATTTTCCTTCGTGGAATTGTTGTCATAGCCGCAATGGGGGCAAATGATGATTTCATCTTCAATCTGCTCCATGCAGCCCATGCAGAATGTACTCATAAGGGTAGTACCTACTTTCTATGTATCTATTGCAGTGTGAAATGATATTGCTCCATATTTTCCGCAAGAACGGCAAATTCGGGATAAATCTCACGATATTCGTCCAATGCGTTGCAGCTCAGCGGCATTGCACCGGTTCTGTTGCGGATATAAAGGATATCCTGCGAAAAATCGCTCAGAAGGAATTCCAGAAAATACTGCGCCGTCAGTTCTTCGTTTCTGTTTTCACGCTTGCCGAGCGACCAGCAGTCATAAAAGCTGCACGGAATCGTATCCTTCTCAAGCGTCAGAATTCTGAAGCGTGCGGGAAGTGCGTTCTGTACCGAAAAATAGCTGGAAGAATCCGAAAACAGAAGCTCTGCACTTCCGGCATAGAATATCTCCTGCGCCGTGGATTTGTAGGGGTTCTCGCCAAAAACAGAGGTGAACGTATCGGAAAGCTTCTGGTCAATACAAAGTGTGCTGCTTGCATCGCAGACAGTGGAAATATCCGATACAGAATCGCCTGTATAATCACACAGCAGCGTGTTCATATAGACCACCGGAACATTGAAGGCAAGCGGAAGCTTGTCGGAATTTCCGATCTCCTCCCTGCAGTCTGCAAGGAAGTGGCAGCGATTCGTGTCAAAATCCTGCAGCACCTTTTCCATCTGTACGACGGGAAGCCCCTGTGTGTCGATTCCATCGCTCAGGAACAATGCAGGCATGTCGCCGCTTTCGGAAGCACTGCGGAGTCTGTCCTGATAGTCTGCGCTGTCGATTCCCACAAGCTCAATGTTCAGACCATCATATTCCTCGCAGAATTTGTCACGGATCTCCGTCATTGCATCGGAGAAATCCGTATCATCCTGCACATACCATACCGAAATATCCGCAGGGTGGTATTCCGCAGCACGCATGCTGTGACTGAGATAGAATCCAAGTCCTGCGATGCCGAGAACACCTGCGGCAATGCCCGCCGTGTAGCGGAGCATGCGCTTTCTCTTGTTTTTGCGGATAGTCGTTGCAATCGGCTCAACCTTGGCTTCGCTGCGAAGCACCGCTTCAAATTCGGTAACATTCTGGAACCGCAGATTGGGATCGACTGCCATTGCCTTCATGATTGCATCGTTGAGCTGCTGCGGAATTTCGGGCCGCAGCGTGATAGGCTCCGGAAGCTCATCCGGTTTGCCGGATTCGAGTGCTGCCTTTCTGTCGAGTGAAACGCAGGGCTTTTGTCCGGTGAGCATGATGTAGAATGTTGCGCCAAGCGCATAGAGATCCGTCCACGGTCCCTGCAAATTGATCTTTTCATACTGTTCAGGCGGAGCATAGCCATGCTTGAGAATGATAGTCATCTGGCGGCCTTCTTCCTTCGCAAAGCGTGCAGCACCGAAATCGTAAAGCTTGTTGACATTATTCAGGCAGATAAAGATATTGTCGGGACTGATATCTCTGTGGACGATGTGATCCTCATGGATGCTTTTGAGTGCGTTGCACATATCCAGAATGATTTCCGTGGCATTTTCAATGTCCATTCGTCCGTCGTCATCCTGCATGAGATAATCCTCCAGCGAAATGCCGTCGAGGAATTCCATGACGATGTAAGCGGTGTTGTTCTCCTCAAAGAAATTGTAGACATTCACGATATTCGGGTGGGAAACGTATTTTGCCGTAGTGCGGGCTTCTTCGATGTATCGCTCCATACCCACACGGAAGATCTTCGGCTTGTTTCCCTTGTCAGTCAGGAGAATGACGTCCGTCGTTCCGGGAATGCGGTTGACGATGCCGTTCGGGAAGTATTCCTTGATCGCAACGATGGCTTCAAGCTCCTTGTCGTAGGACTTGTAGGTAATACCGAAACCTCCGGCACCGAGCAGCTCGCCGATGATGTAGCGTCCCGAAAGTACCGTGCCCTTTGGCAGATGGTTGACCTCACGTTTTGCTGTGGATGAATCAAAGCCGCAGTGCGGGCAGATACCGTTTTCATTCTGATGTTCCTGAAAGCAGTTGTAACACATTATCATTTTTTATCACGATCCTATAAATAATCACGGCCAAAAGCCGTATTGTCCCTACAGGACACACTACTTAAATTTTAACACAATTTGTCAGATTTTGCAACTTTTTTTACCCAAATCATACGCCTCATGATTAAAATCGGCATTTCTCACAAAGATAAAATCCTGTCATTGGCAAACTTGTAGTATTTACGGAAATCATCCTTGCAGCGCCAAAAAAACACGGTCAATGTATGTTACCAAATATGGAAAAAAACAGAGGAATTTTTTGTAACATTATCCAATTTTTAGTGAATTATAGTATATGTATGAAAAAAATATTGCATTTTCTTTCAAAATATGCTATAATGTTTGTGAATTCGTGTTTTTTTAACATGGTAAATCTGCTGGAACATGAAAGGGAAAACGGAGTTTTCTTAAAGGTGGAATTATGAGAATATTACTTCTTGATAAGAATGCGGAATATTCCAGACGAGTGAAGTATTACTTCTGCAAAAAATACAGCAATATGCAGATGTCCGTCAGTGATAATCTGAAGGCTGCAATGGATATGCTGAAGACCGAAAAATATGACGTTGTGCTGGCAGACATTGCCTTTGCGGATGATCTGGATTTTGAAAGTCCTGATTCCGCACTCAGCCGGGCAGCATTTGCATTCCTTTCCGAAACAGATGAAATTATTGAAGGAAAGGAAACGATTGTCAAGTACCTCGGCGTGAGCGAGCTGTACGCAGCGATTTGTTCCTTGTATGAAAAGAAGAAAAACCGTGTGGTAAAACAGACGGATTCCCATACGATCACACAGCAGGGGACGGAGATCATCACATTCTTTCCTGTGCATGGAGGTGCCGGCAGTTCCACAATGGCTGCGGCATGTGCGATTGAGCTTGCGAAGGAACATCGTGTGCTGTATCTGAATCTGGAGCAGCGTTCGTCAGATTCTGTATTCTTCAGTGCAGAAGAAAAGAAGAGCGTTTCCGATATCCTGTCAACCTTCAGGACAAAGTACACGGAAGCAGGTCTTATCCAGACGCTCAAGGGTATGATTCTGGAGGATGAAAAGCAGACAGCGGCAAAGGTATCCTATATCAAGGGCTATGCCAATATCATGGACTGCATGGCAATGACTGATCAGAATCTTGGCATCATGCTCAGACTCATCTGTGAACGTCTTGATTTCCGCTATGTCGTGATTGATGCGGATTTCATCGTCAGCTCCGTGCTGAATAAGCTCATCACTGCCTCCGACAGCGTGGTATTTGTTACCTCCGGTGCGGATGTGGCAAATACAAAGCTCAGCAGAATCCAGCGTTATCTTGATGTTCTTGGCAGGGAAGAGGATGTGCGGCTGCCTGACAGCTACCTCCTGCTCAACCAGTATTATGGTCTGAACGACGAGAAGAAGATTGCAAAGAACATGGAGATCCTTGGAAGAATCGCACGTTACAGAACAAACGAGAATGTCAGAATCACATCGCAGGATGTTATTGATGTCGTGCTGACAAAGCCGGAAATTTTTGCAAGGCTGCGCATCAAAGACACAGAATAGAAAACAGCGGCTGCTGCGGCAGTATGCGTATGATTGGGTGAGAGTATGAAGAAAAACGGCGTCATTGCAGAAATCGTTAAAGAAATCTGCCGCATGATCGACGAGGGCGAGCTTGTGCAGGATACCTATGATCCAGGCTCCGCACAAAATTTTGAGAGAATCAAGAGCAAGGCGGAGAGCGTGCAGAAGATCAGAGAGTCCGATGATGAAACCTATCGTTCCTACATCTGGAGCCTGATGCAGGGCATGCTCGATGAAAACGGAGATTATGCTGCTTCCGACGGAACTTTGGTGTATATCACGCCCGATGATAAGGCTTCGATCGTGGAACAGGTTTTCGGTATGTACCGAGGACTGGGTTTTCTGGAAACCATCATCAGTGACGAAACGATCACCGAGGTTATGGTCAACGGTCCGGATAATATCTTCATTGAGCAAAGCGGCAGAGTCAGACGGCTTGAACAGCGTGTCTGCGATGATACCGAATGCAGCGAGGAGGAACGTCTGGAGCGGGGCAGAATACAGCTGCGAAAGATCATCCACAGAATCGTGGATATCTGCGGCAGAGAAGTAAACGAAGCCAGTCCTATCGTAGACGCACGTCTGAAGGATGGCTCCCGTGTTAATATCGTACTGCATCCGATCGCCATGGGGGGCGATACGGTTACCATCCGTAAATTCTCCAAAAAGCCGATGAGCATCGACAGGCTGATCGCCTATGGCTCCATTACCGAGGAGATCGCCATGAAGCTGAAAATGCTCGTTGGCGCAAAATACAATATCTTCATCAGCGGCGGTACTGGCAGCGGTAAGACCACATTCCTCAATGCCCTGTCAAACTATATACCGTTTGATGAGCGTGTTATCACGATCGAGGACTCCGCAGAGCTGCAGATTACAGGTGTTGACAACCTTGTCAGCCTGGAAACCAAGCAGGCAAATGCCGAGGGCAAGGGTGCGATCACGATCAAGGATCTGATCAAATCCTCGCTCCGAATGCGTCCCGAACGTATCGTAGTCGGTGAGGTGCGTGGCGAAGAAGCACTGGACATGCTGCAGGCAATGAATACAGGACATGACGGCTCACTTTCCACAGGACACGCAAACTCCGCTAAGGATATGCTTACCCGTCTGGAAACCATGGTACTGCAGGGAGCCTCCGGACTTCCGCTTGACGCCGTGCGCAGACAGATCGGTTCGGCGCTTGACATCATCGTCCATCTGTCGAGAATGCGTGACCACTCCCGTAAGGTCGTGGAGATCAGCGAGGTACTCGGCTATGAAAAGGGCGAGATTCTGATGAATCCCATTTATGTGTTCGAAGAAGACGAGAAATCAACGCTTGAGCGTGTATCGGGCGGTCTTGTCAGAACAAAGAACGAAATGAAGAATGTCGAAAAGCTCAGACAGGCGGGCATTCTGGAAAATATCTGATGAATTTGAGGGATATGCTTGAAGAAGGATAAAAAGAAAAGAATTATAGAGAATAAGGGAATTACCGGTGTCGGAACGGACTATACCGTGTACCTTCTCTCTGCCAGAGAAAAAATCACGGCAATTCTGGCAGGTGTGGCAATCGGTTTTGTCGCAAGCTACATCTATTATGACAATATGATCGTGTCGATCATCGTTGGCGCCGTGGTCGGTTATAAAGCAATGTCCGTTTATCAGGGCATGCTCTTCAGAAAACGTCTGAAGGAGCTGCGTCTGCAGTTCCGTGATCTGCTGGAATCCCTGAGTAACTCCTACACCGTAGGTATGACGGCAAACCGTGCCTTCCATACCGCCTACAACGATATGACGGTCGAACATGGTGCGGATGCCTACATTACCCGTGAGGTGCAGCTCATTTGTGCGGCGCATGATAACCAGGGTATTGAGATCAAGGATATGCTCAACGATTTTGCCGTAAGAAGTGGTGTCGACGATGTACGCAGCTTTGCGGGCGTATTTGATGTATCCTCCAATCTCGGCGGTGATATTGCAAAGATCATCCGTGAAACAAGAGATATGATCGGTGAAAAGATCGAGATCGAAATGGAGATCCAGACCATGGTCACAGGTCAGCGAAACCAGCTCAATGTTCTTGCAGTGATGCCGCTGGTTATGTCTGTGATTACCAGATTTTTCAATCAGGAATCTTCCGGTGACGGTCTTGTCATTATCGTAAAAACCGCTGCACTTGCGCTGTTTGTGTTCGCCTACTGGCTCGGCACGAAGATCGTCGATATCAAGGTGTAAAGAGGAGGCTTACATATGCTTGCAATTATGATTATCTGTGCAGTGCTGGAAACAGTGCTTGTCGGTGCGTGGCTCTACCTTTTTGTGAAATACAGAAATCAGTTTGATGGATTGCTTGACGATGTGGACGGCAAGACCTTTACACTGAAGGATCTGTATTTTATCGGTCTGGGTGCGATCGAAACCTATGAACAGGCGACGAAAAAACGAATCACCGAGAGTGAACGTGCGCAGGAGAAGATCCAGTATCTGTCCGAGGCGTTCGGACGTGAAAACGCAGAGCTGTATTTCTACGTTTCCAACAGCGCAACGATCTCCCTGATTCTTACGTTTCTGCCCATCGGCTTGTCCACAGTATGTCTGACGCAGTCAATGCTCGGACTTGTACTCGGAGCTGCACTTGCCGGTATCTTTCCTTACGGCGTGCAGTCGAGTATCAACTCCGCTGTGCAGAAAAAGAAGAATTCAATTATCAGTGAATTCCCCAAAATGGTGTCAAAGCTGACACTTCTTGTCAATGCCGGCATGCTCGTTCGACGGGCATGGGACGAGGTTGCCAATTCCAACTTCGAAGATGCATTGTATGCTGAGATGCGACTGACCTCCAAGGATATCCAGGAGGGCATGAGCATAGAAGCCGCAATGGAAAACTTTGCGGCAAGATGCGGTCTCAAAGAGATCCGCAAGTTTTCTTCAATTTACGTTCAGGCTGTCAATCGTGGAGCGTCCGAGTCAATCGGTTCCATGAAAATTATGGCAGATGAGGCATGGGAACAAAAAAAGCAAATCTCAAAGCAGCAGGGTGAAATCGCTTCCCAGAAGCTCCTGATTCCGAACATGATTATGCTCATGGGAATCATGGTAGTCGTGGTGGTGCCGATCGTTGCATCACTGATCGGAAACGTGTCCCTATGAAAGGAGTAAGATTATGATGGCAAAGGCAATGCTCGCACTCCAGAAGACATACTGGAATGCAAAGAACAAGCTCACAAATCTGAAGAACGACGAAAGCGGTATGGAAACTCTCGAGGTAGTAATCCTCATCGTTATCGCTGTTATCCTCGCAGTTCTCGTACTGAACTTCCTGACAGGTTCCGATGGTAATGGTGGTATTGTAAAGCAGCTTTTTGATGAAATTGCTGACAAGCTTTCGAACCTGTTTAATACATCAGATAGCAATGGCGTATCCATTCCTGTCGGTGGCAGCACCAGCGGCGCTACATCATCTACGTAAATCCATAACCCAATAACCAGCAGCCATCCAACCCATGCCCTGGATGGCCGCTTTTCCATGAGGTAAGGCATTTACCTTATGGAAAAGCGCTGCAGCGGAATACGCAGTGCTACTCTGAAGCAAAAGGAGAACGACCATGAAACAGCTATGGAAACGAATCAAACGAGAGGACGGGGCGGCGCAGATGATCGAAGCTGCAATCATCTACCCCGTTGTATTTTTATGTATTTTTGTACTCATCTATATCGGACTGTACATTCTGCAGTCGATCACTGTATCGACCTATGCCCAGAAAGCGGCAATGCTCACCGCCCGTGAGATATCCTATCCCGGCTATCTTGCGATGGTGAATGACAACAGTGTCTATGCAAGTGCGGCGGTTGAGGGCGATGATGATCTTCTCACATCTCTGACGCTCAACACGGATCCCAAGAATCTGAAACCCCAGACCTACCGCTACTGGACGCAGAGCATGATGGATAATGAGGTCAAGGATGACTATGAGGATATCCTCAGGGAAATGGTGGCATATAATTCCATCATTACAACAAAGGATAAAGATAGCATTACAGTGAATATCACGACCAAGAATCACTTCATCGTGCAATATGTCATCGTGGATGTATCACAGCCGCTGGTGGGCTTTCCGGTGCTGGAGTTCTTCGGCATTGATACGCCGGTCGTTTCGGCAAGCGCACAGACCACAGTGAGCGACATCGACGAAATGGTCCGCAATGTGGATTTCGTTACCGATGCACTTGCTGCATTTGCTAATAAGCTCGGTCTGGATATCGGAAAACTGAAAGAAAAAATCAACACAGTAAAAGAAACATTAGGCTTGAACTAAGGAGGACATTATGGAATTTATGCGCAGAGCCAAGGGCTCAATTTCAATTTTTCTCTGCATCATCCTGCTGCCGATGGTGACATATTCGACAATGATCATTGATGCATCGAGAATGCAGGTGGCAAGAACCAGCATTGCCACAGCAGGTGACCTTGCAATGAATGCGGCACTTTCCGAATATGAAAAGGTGCTGCAGGATATGTACGGTCTGTTTGTCCTGACAGAGAATCAGGATTCCTTCGAAAATCAGCTTCAGGCATATTTTACCGAAACACTCGAAGGCAAGATCACCACAACGGACAAAGACCTGATCACGGGCATGTCCGACGAAATTGTTCAGGCCATTATCAACCCCAATGCCGAGGGCAAGCTTAACAATCTGAATAATATGCTTTCCATGACGGTGGAGGAGGATGCATTTGATTATGTACCGATCGACGGCTCCACACTTGCCAATCAGGCAATCATGAAGCGTCAGATCATTGAGTACATGAAGTACAAGGGTCCCGTTTCCCTCGCATCCACCCTCCTTCCCAAGCTCGACTTCCTCAAGGATTCCTCCAAGCAGACTGAGGTCGTGGAGATGAAGGTGGAGTATACGAAAAAACTGAGCAGTCTGGAGGATGCTTGTCAGGCAGCGTGGGAAATCATTGAGGGGTATGAAGATCCGAATAGCGGTGAGCCGTTTGGATATAATGCCTATGCAAAGTGGTATAAGAGTGATGATTGGGGATATGAAAATGAGTGGAAAGTAAAAGAAATTCTTGATAATACCGAAAAAGGTTTTCGTGACATGTCCACCATTTTGCTCATGAAAAAGCAGCTGGACAATAAAGACGAATTGACAGCTCCCGATTATGAAGAAATGAAAAATGATTTCTTTAATGAGTTGGGAATCTACAACTTGGCTAATGGCGTAGATACGGAGAATAAAGAGAGTGTAAAGGATTATTTATCCAGAATTGAGAGTACTTTCAGCAGAATCGTAAATCTTGACAAGACCAGTAAAAATGGCATGCTCGAAACTTATGTTGAGTTCATATATTCCGGTGATCAAGTCACCGTCCGTGATAGAATTGATAAAAGCCAATTTACCAATCATATTATTATTAGAGATGACATCAATGGCAGAACTGATGAAATATTTTATAGGGATGCGCCTTATGTTGATGATGGAATACGTAATACCGGCGATGATCTCGAAAAACTGGCAGAATTATATAACGTACAGCTGGAGGCATATAACAAAGCAAAAGATGCCCTTGCACCTGAGAATAGAGAAAGATACAAGATCTTACGTTGTTCACTCAGCGCATTGGATGTTTTATACGAGGACTATAAGTTTGCTATTGGAGATTATGATTCCCTGTGTACAGCCGAGCTTAATAAACTGAAAAATCCGGATGGGGATGCAGAACCGGATGAAGAAGCGATTCGCCAGTATCAGGAAACCATGAATACGGAGATTGGCAATTATAATAGTACGTTGAATTTAATGGGAGCGATATTTAACGAATGGCAGGGTGATGAAAATTCATCTTATAGTTCCGCTTTATACTATGACTCTCTCCATGGCGACAACGGCCTTTGCAATCTGTATAAAGATACAAACATATATATAAGATGGGCTGAAAGCTCGGCATCCTATGGCAGAAACGAGCTGAAGCGTTATCATGATGTGATCGAAAAGATGATCACACTCTGCACTGACTCAATTACTGCCTTGGAGGCAGTAATTACTGCTATCGAATCAACTGAAGGTGCGAAATCGGATTGGCAGGGTAAAATAGGTGAGTTGTCCGATGGTACAACAAAGAGCAACATGCAGAGTGACTTTGATTCCACAACTGATGCTGTCAAAATTGAAGAAGTTAGAAAGCTGATCAAAGTCTTTGAGTTCATCAAGAAAGATTTTGTTGCAAGAGATGAAGCTCTGCATGAAGTGAAATTCTTCGAAATGAAGATCCTCGATGAAGAAAATGTTATTTTTGTAAGCACATATGTAAATGACTCGAATCGTAATGCTGTTTTCAGCGATCTTAATGGCGAAAAGGCGGATATCGATGGCTTTAGACATCGTGCAAATGATATCATGAATGATCATTATGACGATAGTGAAGTGTATAAATTGGCACCATCAGGCGGAGCGCCGATTCGCATAAATGCTATCGTTCTTGATGGTAATGATGAATATGAATCTTACATGTTCGTTGATGAATACAAAGACATCGCCAGCCAAAAATTCTACCTCACCCTCAAGAGCATCTGCGAGACGAAAAAGCCGGAGATGACAACGACGCAGTCACAACAGGTAGAGGTGATTAATGAGTCCGCAGGCGGCAGCGACGCCAGCGGAAACGACACCGATTCTGCCGCTAATGACGAAGAACCGACGGAAGCAACGACTGATTCTGCTAAGGATAACGGCGCTAAGGAACTGAATATCGGCGAAATCTATAACACAATCAGTGCTGTCTCAATGGTGAATGGACTTAAAGCCGATGATGATGAGGGACCCAGTGGTGATTCCAAGGTCAAGAATGTAAAAATCAGTACAAAAAAGGATGACTATGACGGAAAAGCCAATGATTCAACGGATTCTCTCAAAGAAGGCAAAAACCTCCTGAAAACAATCGGAGATCTTGGTGCTAAAGTGGCAGAGTATGCCTATATGGAAGAGTACTTCACCGAGATGTTCACCTGCCGTACAGACGCCACAAATAAGGATGGCGGCATCGTTCTTCTCAACGGCTACAGCATTCCCGCACCCGGAACGGATGCAACAACAATGGCGAAAACCGTCAACAGAAACGCTCCGTGGTTCGGCAGGGAGATCGAGTACATCATCTGGGGCGACAGTAGTATGGATAGAAACTGGGTAAAAACGGATGCTCTGCTCTATACCATTCGTTTTGCACTCAATGCGATCTATGCCTTTACTTCCCCCGAGATTCAGTCATTTGCGCTGCAGGTTGCAACTGCCATTGCAGGCTGGACGGTCATTGGTGTTCCCATTGTACAGGCATGTATCACCGTTGCACTCGCACTTGCAGAGAGTGCCTATGACCTTGTACTGCTGCATAAGGGCGAGGATGTTCCGATTTATAAAAGTGTAACTACCTTTGTCTGCTCGCCTACGGGTATTGTGAGCGAGGCAGGAAAACAGGCGGCAAACAAGTTGATTGAGAAAGGCACTGAGGTAGCAAAACAAGCAATTGATAACAAGATTGATGAAATTACCAACAAGGTAGGTGCTACCTTGGAAGAAAAAAAACAAGCAGCATTGGATTATGTTGCGGAATATACCGCCGAGCAAGCCAACGAGATCAATACGACCATTGCCAACATGTCCGTGATACCGTTAATGAATCAGCTGATGCCGGTCGCAACAGAAATTGACAAGAAAACGGATGCCAAAAAAGATGATCTGAAGACAGCTGTTGAAGCTGCAGTTGGCAAAGCGTTTGATTCGATCACAACATCGATCAACGATATGCCGAATGACAACATTGTAAGGCCTTTGGCACAGCTTGTGTATACGGAAGACTTCAAGAACAGACTGAAAACAGAGGTTTCGGAGTATTTCACAAAGGAATTTGACAGTGCAACTGGATTCTCCGCAGTTAACAAACTGAATGAGCTGAAGGCATATCTGATCGACGATACGGTTGATGAAAATTCCAAGGGTATTATTTCAAAGGAAATCTGGAAGTACAATTCTGAGATCAATGAGAAGGTAAAGGAAAAAGCTGATGCTCTGACAGAAAAGATCAAAGGAGTTACAGAAGAAACCGCCGACAACCTCAAAAGCGTAATGCACGAAGGCTTTGACGATATGTCTGCGAAGCTCTCCGGTACAGTGACAAAAACTCTGGATGAAGCAGCAGAAAAGCTCAACCTGAACAAGGTGAAGGACGCCTCCGCATCCAAGGGCCATACTCTGAACTACAAGGAATACTGCAAGATCTTCGTTCTCGTTAAGCTTGCCGCAGGTCAGGAGCCGAAGATGCTCAACAGAGCAGCGGCGCTCATTGAAGCCAATGTCCGGACTGCCAACGGCACGAACAACACCGAGTTCCACATCGTGGATGGATATACCCTCGTCGGCATCAAGTCCAACGTGAAAATGGGAACACTCTTCCCCTGGGGCGTTTCGGTAAGTGACTCCTCAGATACGACCGGCAGTGTTGATATGTCGCTTGATTTGAATAATCTTGGCGAAAACTTCGTGACGATCAATTATCAGGCAGTCAACGGTTATTAAAACGAATCCCTGAAATTCCGCAGCAGCGGGATTTCAGGGTATCGCAGAAACGTAAAAAACGTGAAAGGAAGCATTTCATGAAGAATAAAGAAACGGGAGCTTTGGCAATAGAGACCGTGCTGTCACTTACGTTTTTCATGCTCTCCATCATCTCCATCATGTTCATGGCTGTCATCATCAAGGTGCAGGCAAACATGCAGTATGCGCTCGCACAGACAGCAAAGGAGATTTCCGGTTATTATTATATGATCGACAAGATCGGGCTTGCTTCGGTGTTATCAGGCAGTCCGGGCGATGTTACGGAGCAAAAGGTGGATGACCTCAACGAAACAATTGATAATTTTGCAAATCTGGTTTCCGATGCAAAAGATACAGTTGACGACGGTAAAGAATTTTTGAAACAGGATATCACTAACATGTCACAAGATGAACTGAAGGATTTGGTAAATGAGGTGGATGAATACAAGGATGATGTGGTTAAACTCAAGAATAACGCACAGACCCTTGGAGGTCAGCTGGTCAATGATATCAAATCAGGTGAAGCAAAAGCGCAGGTTTTTGCGGTGCTGAAGCTTTTCGGAAAATCACTGGTCAGTCAGAGCTTCTCCTATTACGTTGCCCCCTATGTTTGTCAGGCGCTGATGCCAAAATACATGACAAGCGGCAATTTTGAAACGTACTGCAATTCCGCAGGCCTGAAATGGGAGCAGTCCTGGAACCCGACAGCAGTAGAATATGTGGATTTTTCCGGTTCACAGCTGCTGCTTGACGGACGCTCGATCAAGGTTGATGTGGTCTACACCGTTAACACAGAGAACCTGACATTCGGACTTGTTGACGCCAAACTGAAATTCCATCAGTGCGCATCGACGGCGGCGTGGGTCAATCCCAATGGCAGCGGATCGATCAAAAAGATTTCGCAGCTTTCCGGAGGCGGGGAATCCGATTCGGAGGGCGGAGATGCTGAGGGCGGCGCAGAAGGCGAAGGCGGCGCAGAAGGTGAAGAAGGAGAAGGCGAATGATAGTAGTAAAGTATATCGTGTTTATACTCGTATCCATTGTTCTGGCAGGATTTTCCATGTTCTTCCGCCAGAATTATGTGGAGGATAAAAAAGTAAGTCTTCCCGATTCCATTAAAAAGCATTGGGGAATCACAGCTGCGGTCGGCATCATGTATCTTGTATTTGCAATTCTTGCACTTGTGTTTTTTGAAAAGAAGGAAATTTCATTCCTTCAGATGACGCAGTGCGTGCTGCTCTGGGACGCAATGTTCCTGATTGCAACCATTGACTTTCAGGTAAAAAAAATCCCGAACAAGCTGCTTCTCGTGCTGCTTGCAGTAAGAGTCGTTTTCCTTGTGCTGACATTTTTTGAACGCCCTGAGGATTTTGTACCGATTCTTGTTTCTTCCCTCATTGGCATGGCGGTCGGTGCCTTCATCATTCTTATCGTTCTGCTTCTTTCAAAGGGGCAGGTCGGCGCAGGCGATCTCAAGCTTTTTGCAGTCATCGGATTTTTCTTCGGCCTTGCGGGACTGATTGAGATCATGATGTATTCGCTGTTTCTCTCTGCGATTGTTGCAATCAGCCTTCTGCTCTTCCGTAAGGCAAAGATGAAATCCACAATTCCCATGGCACCGTTCGTTTTTCTGGGTCTGACATTTTATTATGTATTACTTTAAGATCGGAGTGATTTGTATATGGGTAAAGTAATGCCGCTGGCCATTCTGATGGTCATGATTACGCTCCTGTTTATTTCATGGGGTAATATTTCAAAGTATAATACAAGAATCAAGGCGCAATTTAACGGATATATGACTGCGGCGCAGGAATATGAGGATAAACAAATCTATGTTGATGCAGTCATGCAGTATGAAAAGGCATTCTCATTGAAACCTGATGATTATGATCTGGCTGTCAAGATCAAGGATCTTTATGCAACACTCAACAACGGCGGTCAGTATATTGAACAGTATCTTGCTGCCTGTGAAAAGCTGAGGAAGATGAACCCTGAGATCGCAGAAAATCATTATGTACTTATCAATTATTACTGGGATCAGGAAGCCTATGATACTGCGTATGAGTATCTGAAGGCTGCACAGAAGCACCTGCCCGATGATGAAGAAATCAAGGCGAAGATCAGAAAAATCAAGGGCATGTACACTACAATGTCGGTCGGTCATGAAGAGTTCAAGGGCTGGTGCTTTACCGAGGAGAATCAGAATGGTACCGCTGTTGTAGTGACGGACGGCAAATACGGAATTGTCAAATCGAATAATAACACACTTCTCGAATGCCTTCATGAAGGAGCAGGTCCGCTTGCCGATGGTGTTTTTGCAATCAAGGTAAATGGTGAGTATTACTATGCGGATACATCCGGCAACCGCAAGGTCGTTCCCGATGAACCGGCGGAATACCTCGGTCCGTTCAATAATGGCCTTGCACTGACGAAGGTTGGCGGACTCTATGGTTATATCGATAAGAAGGGAAAAAGCCATCACATTCAGTTTGAAGAAGCGGGAAGCTTCTCAAACGGCGTAGCCCCCGTGAAGCTTGAAGGCAAGTGGGTGATGATTGATAAGAACTTCAACGTTGTCAAGAACCTTGTATTTGAGGATATCCTGATGGATGAATACGGCTTCTGTTCCGTATACGGCGTTTTCTTTGGAAAGATGGACGGAAAATACCATCTGTACGATGTCAAGGGAAACAACCTGTCAGCAGCCCACTGTGACGGCTTTGAGGATGCAAAGCTCTTTGCGTCAACGCAGCCCGCAGCGGTAAAGAGGGATGGCAAATGGGGTTACGTCAATATTAACGGCTCCATTGCAATGAACCCCACCTTTGAAGATGCAGATTCCTTTAATTTCGGTTACGGTCCGTTCAAGGAAAACGGAAAGTGGGGCTGTATCAGCATGACAGGCGAAAGATGGATCGAACCGACCTTTGATCACATGTCTGCTTTTGCAAGAAATGGTCTGGCACAGGTTGAAATAAACGGCTCAGACCAGTTTCTCAAGTTAAATTATTATGATTAGGTGAGAGCTATGTTGACAAAAATTCAAAAGGGAAGCAATGTTTATGCAGTGTATGACGTAGGCGAAACGGAAATTACACTGGACAATTTCAGTGTGATGATGATCAACAATAACCAGAAGCATGATATCGGTCTTGCGCCCATCACCTTTGAGGAAATGAACGGCAAGTATACCGGCATCCTGTTCGATGTAACGGGTATGCTCACGCTTCAGGAGTATATTGAAAAGATCGCAAGCCAGAGCGAATTCCGTATGATGATCCTGAATCTTCTCTCAACACTCGAACAGTTTGACGAGTACATGATTGATGTGCAGCAGGTTCTTCTTGACCTTTCACAGGTGTATATCAATCCTGTGGATTTCCGTGTCTGCTTCATTTGCCTGCCGCTTGCGTCACATGAAAATAACGGAAGTCTGTATCTCTTTTTCAAGTCGATCGTGGAGAACAGCAATGTGACAAGCGTCAATAATGAGATCAGCTATTTTGACCGTGTCAAGAATCTTACAACCAGTGAGAACGGATTTTCCTTGAAAAATCTGAAAAACTCCATGGCAAATGCAAATCCTGAGCAGGCACGCACAGCGATGCCCGGCAGCTTCGATGCGCCCGCTCCGCCTCCCGTGCATCAGCCCCAGCTTGATGGCCCGACAGAAATCACGATGACACCCCGTCCTGTGCAGCAGGAATATATCGAACCCGTTCCGATGGTGCAGCCCGAGGAAAAGAAAAAAGGCCTGTTCGGACTTTTCTCCTCTTCCTCGTCCTCCTCGTCCTCTTCTTCCAAGAAGAAACCTGCAAAGAATAATGATGTATCAGGCGGTCTTGCAAGCCTGCGTAAAAATGGTCAGGCACAGCCGACATCGGCACCGGTTTCTGCTTCAGCTCCCATGCCCATGCCGAGTTCTGTTCCAATGCCGAAGCCTGCGGCACGTCCGAATTCCAAGGCAGCAGCAAAGTCTGCACCAAAGGATGACGTACCGCCCGTACCGCTGTCAAGCGGCGGTCTTGCGGGTCTTCGAAAACAGCACAATAAGGGAACACCCCAGCAACCCGTAATTCCGCAGCAACCCGTAATTCCGCAGCAGCCCGTAATTCCGCAGCAACCCGTAATTCCGCAGCAGCCTGTGATTTCGCAGCAGCCTGTGATTCCGCAGCAGCCCGTAATTCCGCAGCAGCCTGTGATTCCGCAGCAGCCTGTAATTCCGCAGCAGCCCGTAATTCCGCAGCAGCCTGTAATTCCCCAGCAGCCTGTGATTCCGCAGCAGCCTGTGGTTTCCGGTGCGATGCTCATCCGTCTGAAAACAAACCAGAGTTACCGGATGGAAAAGCCCGTTTCACTGATCGGACGTGAAATGGAGGGACTTGATGTGGATCTTGCAGGCAATCCGAGAGTCGGACACAAGCACGCAAACCTCATCCGCCGTGGAACAGGCTATTGCGTAAAGGATCTCGAATCGAAGAATCATACCTATGTCAATGGTGTGATTTCACAGGCAGGGGAGGAAACACCGCTTTCAGACGGTGACCGTATCCGCTTTGCGGACGAGGAATTTGAGTTCCGCATGCAGTAATCATCCGCAATCTGAATATACAAATTAGGAGATTTAGGAATGGATTATCAAATCGTTTCTGAATATGGCAGCCGTGATGTCAATGAGGATTATGCCGCACATGCTCAGGTGCAGGGAATGCAATGCTTTGTCCTGTGCGACGGACTCGGTGGTCATGGCAAGGGAGAGGTTGCCTCGGAGCTTGTGACAAACGCACTTCTCGGCTACATGCAGGAGCATCCGCAGAACGACCGTGAAACCATTGCGGCAGCGTTTGAACATGCGCAGGCGAAGCTGCTTGCGCTGCAGGAGGAACAGCATCTGCAATCTTCAATGAAAACCACAGCAGTCATGCTGCTGACGGATCGGGAGCATGCAGTCTGGGCGCATATCGGCGATTCCCGTCTGTATCTGTTTTACCGCAGCAAGATCGTGCAGCGAACGCTTGATCACAGTGTGCCGCAGATGCTTGTGATGATGGGAAAAATCAAGGAAAAGCAGATCCGCAATCATCCCGACCGCAATCGTCTTTTGCGTGTCATGGGAACTCCATGGGGCGCACGAAGTTATGAGATTTCCGATAAACGCAGTCTTTCCAAATGTCAGGCATTCCTGCTCTGCTCCGATGGCTTCTGGGAGAATATCACAGAAAAACAGATGTGCCGTTTCCTGCGCAAAAGCAAAACGGCGGAGGAATGGCTCCGCCTGATGCAGGAGGAGGTACGCAAAAACGGGGCGGATACGGATATGGATAACAATACCGCAATTGCCGTAATACTCTGAGTTCATGGGTGAATGGATATGAATTATGCAACAGCTTCTTATACAACACAAAACGGAACCCTGCAAATCGGTTGGTGCTCCGATATCGGCGCCCGTGAACTGCAGGAGGATTCCTACAAGATTACATTTCATCACGATGTCCTGCTTGCAACAGTCTGCGATGGCATGGGGGGAATTCCATGCGGTGATCAGGCGAGTAAGGTTGCGATAGATTATCTTCATGATAAATTTGAATCGGGACAAAAAAGAGCAGCGTCGTTCTATTCGGATACTCTTGACGAGCTTGATGCATAGGTGTATTTTCTAAAGGATGACGCCAACAGACGCCTCAAGGCAGGCACCACCATTGCTTCTGTGATGGTTCACGACGGAAAGCTTGACTGGTTTTCCGTGGGCGACAGCAGAATCTACCTGTTCCGTGGACAGGAAATGGTGCAGGTAACGAGGGATCATAATTACAAGGAAACCCTCATCGACCTGCTTGAAAACGGAGATATCACCTATGAGCAGTTTGAGGGCGAGCGTGCCAAGCATCCTGCACTGACGAGCTTTCTTGGCATGGGCGGCATCAAACGCTACGAGATCAGCAGGACGCCCCTGCAGCTTTGCGATAACGATATGCTCCTGATCACATCCGACGGACTCTATAATACCTTCCCTCCCGAGGAGCTTTCGGCAGAAAGCGGCAGCGAAATTTCCGCTGTGATGGAACAGATCATCAGCCGCATTATTTCTGCACAGGCGCAGGGAAGGGACAATACAACATTTATTATTTTGAAATACCGCAGCAACAGCGGTGAGGAGGTAACTGTATGAAACTGACAAGATGCCCGAACAAGCATTTTTATGACAGCCGTAAGAATGCGGAATGCCCGCATTGTGCGGCAAAAGCAGCCAAGAATCAGCCGGCGGTACAGTCGCCGATTCCTGCACAGCCTGCCCCTGTCAATAACTATGTGCGTACCCAGTACATCGGCGAGGAGGAGCAGATCACTCCTGCAGCTGCATCTGCACCCAACCAGTGGGGCGATAAGACCGTGTGGATGAATGAGGACGAGGCACTTGCTGCAATGCAGCAGCAGCCTGCAATCCCTGCGCAGCCGGCAGCTCCCGCACAGTCTGCAATCCCTGCGCAGCCGGCAGCTTCTGAACAGCCTGCAATCCCTGCGCAGCCGGCAGCTTCTGAACAGTCTGCAATCCCTGCACAGCCTGCAATTCCTGCACAGCCTGCAATTCCTGCGCAGCCTGCAATTCCTGCACAGCCTGCAATTCCTGCACAGCCGGCAGTTCCCGCACAGCCTGCGGCGCCTGCACAGCAGGGCGGTCTGTCCGACCTACAGAAACAGGTGGCAGCGTCGAGAAATTCGGTGAATTCTGCATCACAGGCAAGCAGCAACAAGACGGTGGCATTCTATGATACGGGTGATACCGATCCCGTTGTGGGATGGCTGATCTGCGTACAGGGCGAGTATGTGGGTGAAAGCTTCAACCTCAAGACAGGACAGAATTTCATCGGACGTTCTCTGAGCATGGATGTTGCGCTGGTGAATGAAAGCAGTGTGTCGAGAGAATTCCATGCAGGCATCATCTTTGAGCCGAACGAGGGAAAATTCTTTGCCATTCCCGGTCAGAGCAACGGTCTGACCTATGTCAATGACGAGCTTCTCATTGCGCCGAGAACTCTTGAAGCCTACGACCGTATCAAGCTCGGAAAGAGTCTGTATGTGTTCATGCCTTTCTGCGGCGAGAAATTCAACTGGGATACGTATCTGGGCGATAAGAATGTGACGATTATGAGATGATGAGCTGATACAATACGATACCCCCGATGCTGTGTGCATTGGGGGTGCTTTTATTTTATTAGTGCTGCTAAAAAGGCAGAGGACTACTCCTCAATAAATCATGCAATAATATCCTTTTTCACTCATCCAATTGCAAAAATCAAATACGATATCATTGTCGAGGCATTCATTTACTTCACCGGATCTGCACAGAAGCAGTTCAGAATACGCCCCGTTCTCTGATTTCTTCAGAAGTGTCAAGTAGTTGATGCCAATATCATGTTCAGTTGCTCCGAATTGTTTTGTATCATTTCCAAATGAGGATGGATCAGAAGCAAGAAAATCGTGAACAGCCTGGATATCATTTTCAGGCATGATTGTTTCTGCTTTTGCTTCATTTATCACATCGGGGATTTTTTCAATCCAGTTTTCATTCCGATGGAGATCTTCTTTATAAACATAATCGGTCACATCAAATAGTTTGCCATCAAAAGTCATCATCTTTGCGTTTACAACAGTACTTTCCGAATAGCACTCATGATAGAACATAATGATCGTATCTGATTCCTGCTCAAGATCAACCGCAGAAGAAACTGAATTGTCGGATTTCGAATGATCCGAAATGCTTTCATCCTGGATTTTTCCACATCCGGCAAAGAGGAACAATGCTAACAAAAGAATACTAATTTTCTTCATACTAATACCTTAATTATATAAATAAAAATCCTCAGAAACGTCGCATTTCTGAGGATTTGGCGCAGAAAGAGGGATTTGAACCCTCGCGCCGGTTACCCGACCTACTCCCTTAGCAGGGGAGCCCCTTCACCACTTGGGTATTTCTGCGTGGCGAATAAAAAAATATAAATGGCGGAGAGAGTGGGATTCGAACCCACGGTACGTCGCCGTATCACCAGTTTTCAAGACTGGCTCCTTAAACCACTCGGACATCTCTCCAGTCTGTCAACCAGCTTATTTATTATAGCATATTCTGTCTGCTTTGTCAAGCTTTTTTTGAAATTATTTTGAGAACATTGCTTTGAAGAAAATGAAGACAGAAAACTTAATGCGGATACTTGCAATTATTCCCGAAAAGTGCTATAATAGTAATAATATATCAATATAAAGGTATCTCAAAAATCATCTCTTTTGCTTTGCAAAGTAAAGCGGAAGGGCTGCGTGTGGAATTTCGCCCCACGCCCGACCTCAAAATATCGTTTGTGAGGTCCCATATTATCGTTGAAAACAGGAGAAGCATATGAAAAAATGGGTGATAGGGAACCCCGATCCTGCGGTCGTTTCGGCAATGCAGAGCCGAAGCGATCTGTCAAAGCTTTGCTGCAGCGTGCTTGCGGCACAGGGCTGTGAAACAATTTCGGACGCTGCGGCACTCATTGGCTGCAGCGAATTGAGCGACCCCTTCCTCCTCTGCGACATGCAGGAGGCGGCAGACCGCATCAACCGTGCGCTCGATGAGGGCGAGCGAATCTGTATATTCGGAGATTACGACTGCGACGGTGTGATGGCAACGGCAATTCTGTATTCCTTTCTCTCGGAGATCGGTGCGGATGTCACATGGCGCATCCCCGAACGCAGCGAAGGCTACGGACTGAGTGAGAAGGCTGTCCGTGAAATGCACGAGGACGGCGTGCAGCTGATCGTGACCGTGGACAATGGCATTTCGGCGATCGGCGAAGCCAAGCTCATCGCAGAGCTTGGCATGGAGCTTGTTATCACAGACCACCACCAGCCGGGCAGGGAGCTGCCGCAGGCATGTGCCGTGGTGGATGCGCACCGTGAGGATAATTATTCCCCGTTCCGCCTGTATTGCGGCGCAGGCATTGCACTTTTGCTGGTTGCGGCGCTCAATGAGGGCGATACGGAAATGGCACTCGAGCAGTTCGGCGACCTTGCGGCAATTGCAACCATCGCCGATGTTGTGAGCCTGACAGGGGAGAACCGTTATCTTGTGCAGATGGGCTTGCAGTATCTGGAAAATACCGAGAGAGTGGGACTTCGTGCGCTGCGTGAGGTCAGCGGCATTGCCGAGCGTGAGCTTTCTGCAACAAATGTTGCCTTTTCTCTTTCGCCGAGAATCAATGCAGCAGGCAGAATGCAGTCCCCGACGCTTGCGATGGAACTGCTTCTGGAGGATGCGCACAGGGCAAGAGAGCTTGCCGAGCAGCTGAATTCCATCAATTCCTCCCGCAAGGAATGCGAGGCACAGATCATTGAAGCCGTTTTGCAGTCCATTGCAGAAGATCCACGGATGCTCTACGAGCGTGTTCTGGTGTTCTGCGGACGTCAGTGGCATACGGGTGTGATGGGAATTGTAGCCTCCCGTCTGGTTGAGCGCTTCGGAAAGCCCTGCATCGTCATCAGTATCGACGAGGGAATTGCACACGGTTCCGCAAGAAGTTTCGGCAGCTTCTCGATTTTTGACTGCCTGACAGCATGTGATGACCTTCTGGTCAAATACGGCGGACACCCCGCAGCAGGGGGTCTGACTGTGAAGGAGGAGAATATTCCTGCACTTAAAGAACGCATTGCACAGTATGCTGCACAGCAGCATCCCGTGATGCCCACGCTGGAGCTTCAGGCGGCATGCGCATTGCAGCCGGAAATGCTGACGATCAGCGAGGTGCAGAGTCTGAGCCAGCTCGAACCCTTCGGCGCAGGCAATCCCGAGCCTGTGTTCTTTGTGGAAAACGCAAGAATTACGGAGATCCGTCCGCTTTCGGGAGGTTTGCATACCAAGCTCATCGTGCAGCTCTATGGGCAGAGCTTTGAGGCGCTGCTGTTCCGTACATCTCCGGAAGCCACCGGACTTTCGGTCGGCATGGTCTGCCACATGATGGTAAAGCTTGGCGTCAATACTTATAATGGAATGTCCACTGTCCGTATGACCGTACAGGATTATCGGATTTCGGGACTCAAACAGCTGAAAATTCTGTCTGCGATGCAGACCTATGACCAATATAAACGTGGGGAATCTTTGTCGTCTGCCGTCTGCCGTGCGATCTGCCCGACACGGGAGGAGTGCATTGCCGTGTATAAGGAAGTCACTGCCAAGGGTACCCCTATCGAGCAGCTGATGCTGCAAATGTACCGACAGGAGATCAACTACTGCAAAATGAGAATCTGTCTGGATATTTTCTGTGAGCTTGGGCTTGTCAGGATGGATTACAGAGAGAACAAGGCAGTACGCTGTCCGACAACGAAGAAGGCTGATCTGCAGGCATCCGTGATCCTCAGAGAGCTGCAGCAAAAAACGGAGGAGGAAATGGAATCATGCCCGAAAAAATGGTAACGATCGACGAGCTTGTCCAGATCATTCTGACCAATGACAAGCAGTATGACCTGAGCAAAATTATGTCGGCATACGAATTTGCCGCAAAGGCACACGAAGGACAGCAGCGTTCCTCCGGACAGCCGTATATTATGCATCCCCTTGCCGTAGCAAAGATCCTGCTGGAGCTTGGAATGGACACCGATACCGTCTGTGCAGCGCTTCTGCACGATGTCGTGGAGGATACGGAGGCAACCACCGAGGATCTGAAAAAACGCTTTGGTTCGGATGTCGCACAGCTTGTGGAGGGCGTGACAAAGCTCAAAAAAATCCCGATTTTCAATAAGGAACAGCAGCAGGCGGAGAATGTCCGCAAGATCATGCTTGCCATGGCGGAGGATATCCGTGTCATCATCATCAAGCTCTGCGACCGCCTGCACAATATGCAGACGCTGCAGTTCCGTCCTGCCGACAAACAGCGCAACACCGCAGCGGAAACCATGCACATCTATGTGCCGCTTGCCAACCGTCTGGGTATCCGTGCGGTCAAGGACGAGCTGGAGGATCTTTCCTTCAAATACCTCGACCCCTTTGCGCATTCGGAAATCGAACAAATCATGGCAATGAAGAAGGATGAGCGTGAGGAATTCATCTGCTCCATCAAGCAGTATATCGGCGAGCATCTCAAAGAACATCACTTTGAAAAGGAACCCGAAATTTCCGGCAGAGTTAAGAGTAATTACAGCATCTACAAGAAAATGTATATGCAGCATAAGGAATTTGACCAGATCTACGACAAATACGCAGTCCGTGTCATCGTTTCCAATGTTGCCGAATGCTATGCGGTACTCGGACTCATCCACGATATGTACAGACCTTTGCCCAA
>JAFXCV010000047.1 GCA_017521325.1 Oscillospiraceae bacterium
AGATACATTCTATCTCAAGCTCCAGTACACTGACGGAAGCGGCGAAACCCAGTATTCGACAATTGCAGAAGCAAATGCAATCAAGGGTGAGTGGGTACAGCTTGCAAATCCGAATTACAAGATTCCGTCCGATGCTAAGAATATGTCCATCTATGTGGAAACCGCAGAAAGCACGATCAACTTCTACATTGATGAGGCAATCGGCGCACTGCCGGGTACAAAGGTTGAAGGTCCCGCACCGATCAGCTTCATCCTTGGCGATGTAACCTGCGACGGCGTGATCAACGGCTTTGACGTGGCAGCGGCTAAGAAGGGACTTGCAAAGGGCACATTCGCAAGCACAAACGCAAAGCTTGCTGCTGACGTAAACCAGAGCGGCGATATCGACGAGAATGACGTAGTACAGATCTCTGATTTCGTTCTGGCAAGAATTGACAAATTCACTGCTGTAGAAAAGCCTGTTGACTTTGCAGCACTTGAGCAGAAGTTCTCCGGCATTTCACTTGCAGCAAGCCTTAAGAATTCTAAGTACGGCAACCCCCTTATGACACAGCGTTTCTCTGCTGACCCCGGCGTTATGGAATATAATGGCAGAGTTTATGTTTACACCACAAACGACACACTGACATATGACAGCAACGGTCAGGTAACTGGCTGTACTTACAGCGTTATCAACACACTCAACTGCATGTCCTCCGCTGACCTTGTGAACTGGACTGACCACGGTAAGATTCCGGTAGCAGGCAGCAACGGTATTGCAAAGTGGGCAGGATGCTCCTGGGCACCGCACGCTACACACAAGACCATCAACGGCAAGGAAAAGTTCTTCCTGTATTTTGCAAACAACGCAAACGGCATTGGTGTACTGACATCCGACAGCCCCACAGGTCCCTGGGTTGACCCGATCGGCAAACCTCTGATCAGCCGCAGCACACCTACCTGCGACAAGGTTGCATGGGTATTTGACCCCGCAGTTCTTCTCGACGACGACGGCACAGGCTACCTTTACTTCGGCGGTGGTACTCCTGATGGCGGAAATCCCAAGGATCCCGGTACAGCACGAGTTGTAAAGCTCAATCCTGACATGACAAGCCTTGCAGGCAATCCTGTTCAGGTTAATGCTCCCTATCTGTTTGAGGATTCCGGTATCAACAAGGTTGGCAACAAGTACCTCTACAGCTACTGCACCAACTGGAGTACTGGCGGCAACAATATCGGTATTACTGCAAATGCAACCATCGCATATTGTGTCAGCGACAACCCCATGGGTCCGTTCACATTCGTTGGTGAATGCTTCAAGAACCCCGCATCCTTCGGTAAGGAGTTCGGTTGCTACAACAACAACCACCACACCTTCGTCAAGTTCAAGGGTAATTACTACCTGTTCTACCATGCTCGTGGTGTTGAATACGCAATGGGTATTGACAAGAACTACAGAAGCGCACAGGTTGACAAGGCTACTATCTCTGATGATGGTAAGATCTCCTATGTAACTGCAACCATGACAGGTCCGGGACAGATCGAACTGCTCAATCCTTATGAAACCGTTCAGGCAGAAACATTCTCCCATATGGCAGGCGTGACTGTGGAAGGTCTGAACAATACGACTGTCAGCGCAAAGGCAGGCAACTGGACAAGAGTTTCCGGCGTTGACTGTGGTACGGGCGCTAAGTCCCTTACTGTAAAGGCTTCTTCTTCTTCCGGTGCAGTCATCAAGGTTTGCACAGGATCTCAGAGCGGAACTGCAGTATCCTATGTTGAAATCCCGGCAGGCGGCAGCATGCAGGAAATCACCGTTCCTGTTGTAGGTCTTTCCGGCACACAGGATCTCTACTTCGTATTCAGCGGTAATGTTTCCTTTGACAGCTGGGTACTGAGCAAATAAACGACGATATTTCATAGCACAACAGCTCATCCCGCAAAGTGAAAACTCATAAAGAAGTTCTATGATCTTAAATCAAAACCACCCGTAAAACGGGTGGTTTTGAGAAAGCCCTATAAGGGCACAATACTGACACTGCCCCTTAAGGGGCTGAGAAAGATCTGCCAGCTGCATTTCATTCTCAGCTACCCCTTAAGGGGTTTTTTCTCGCACTTTTCTCCGGTAAACGGATCTACCGATTCAATAGTGTTAATTGATCACCTGCAAAGTCTTCTTGCAACTGGTTGCGGATATTCCGAAATCTTCTTAGTGTTCTTTCCCACAGTATCAACATAATACCCTCTGCACCAGAAATGCCGATTTCCGTACTTGCACTTCAAATTTGCGTGGCGGTCAGAGATCATCAGTGAACTTTTTTCTTTTTTCACCATCACTATAAGCTTTTGATCCTCCAGCATAGCTGGGGGTTCTTGTCGACAAAAATCCGCAGCAGGGACGTCCCTGCTGCGGATTTTCTACTCATACTAATCCTCCGGATTTTACTTCAGTGCCTCCTCCACTTCCCTGCGATACGGAATGGATTGTACCGCACCTGCTCTTGTGACTGCAATGGACGAAGCCTTTGCACTCATTCTGAGAATATCCGGCACTGCCATGCCGTCAATCAGACCTGCCAGGAAATACCCTGTAAAGGTATCCCCTGCCGCTGTGGTATCCACTGCCTTGACAGGAAAGATCGACTGGGTGTAACGCTCGTCTTTATGCGCATACACTGCACCATCCTTGCCGAGGGTCAGGACGATCCTTGCTTCCGGATACAGCTCCTGCAGCTTGTCAAGGATTGCATCCGGCTGGGTTTCTCCGGTGATCTGTCCGCCCTCGATCTCATTGAGCAGGAAAATGCTGATCTTAGAAAGATCGCAGGCATTCAGCTTGTCATCGAACGGGGACGGATTCAAGGCAATCTGCATCCCCTTTTCGTATGCCTTGTCGATGATATAGGGCAGAAGATTGACCTCATTCTGCAGAAGCAGAATATCGTCCTTTTCAAAATGTGAGAGCACCTCGTCAACAAATTCTTCTGTTAGGCAATGATTTGCACCACCGTAGAGCAGGATGCAGTTCTGAGCGTTCTTGTCCACCTGAATAATAGTGTGGCCTGTCTTCACGTTGATCTGGCGGATATAATCAGATTTGACGCCGTATTCCTTGCATGCTTCAAGGAACAATGTGCCGTCTCTGCCGATCATGCCGCTGTGGTAGACCTCTGCACCTGCCTTAGCAACCGCCATGGATTGATTGATTCCCTTACCGCCGAGATAAATGTTCATTTCTCCGGTTGTCAGGGTCTCGCCGGGCTGAACGATATGATCCACACTGTACACATGATCGATATTCATTGATCCGATTGTTAACACTTTCATGATTGTTCCTCCATAGGAAAATGCCCTGCCCACGAAAAGGACAGGGCATTTCGTTGTTTTTGATGTTCCTGCACGGATGCAGGGATCAGTGTATGTTCTTACTTCTTGCAGCAGCATCCATCCGGACACTCGCAGCTCTCACCGCATGCGCATGCAGTGTCAGTATTACCAGTATTACCTGCATTTTCCGCTGTAATCAGTGTTACCTCTACAGGGATGGTTTTTTCAACGGTTTCGCCGTTAATGAGCCGTATTGCAGTTTTAACTGCCGTTGCACCGATCAGATCGGGCTGCTGTGCAATGGTAGCACCCATTTTGCCATCCAGAATAGATGCAATAGCATCATCCGTTGCGTCAAAACCAACGACCAGAATATCCTTGCCATCGCAGTTTAAAAAGCCTATATTAACATATTCTCCGCTTGAATTAATTGTTGTTTTTGATTTGACATATACTCCGCCAGCATTCACATGAAAGGAACCCTTTACTGTAAGTAACCGTAGAATAGATATGATGACATCCCACAGGGCTGGCTGTGCGCCCTGTGGGTTGATTTTTTATTTTTTCAGTAATTCTCGCTTCATCAGGCAAAGGTCAAACCCATCCAGCCTGTTGTTCACGCAGAAATCCCCTTCTCTCCAGTTTGCAAGCCTTGCATCCGGCACAGCAAGCAGCCATTTCTGGAGCAATACCACGTCGGCAACATTGAATTTTCCATCCGCATTCACATCACCGTCAGGTGTTTCTGTGACAAGCTGTAATCTGTTCGTGGACAGTGTGTTCTTGTTGTCGAATCTGATTGTCGGATCTTTGCCCTTCACAAGCGGATTGTCGCTGTCGTACATCGCAAGGCAGATGATGGCATCACGGGGAAGTATGCCTTCATACTCAAAGAGGAATGTCTTTTCCTCCTCGTCGTGGAAGGAGCCTTCTTCGATTCTAATCGGCTCACCGAAGGATGCAAGCTTATTGCCGTCCTTATCCGTAATCTCCGCACACAGATCAATGTTGAAAAATGCGGGGGCAAGTCCGGTGTTCTTGATTGTTACAAGAAGCTTGTTATCGTTTCGTTTTGCCGATGTGACGGTGAAATTGTAGCCAAGACGGTTGCACATTTCGTCAATCACTTCTTTTTGCTCTTTGTAGAATTTGTAGCTGCAATTGCTGTCCTGATCGAGTGCATAGATCGACATATGGGATATTTCAATCGTCTCACGGAAATGCTCAGGCGTCCAGTTCACATAGGAATACTCATTTTCTCTGACAGTCTCCTTCATCCATGTATAGGTCTGATAGTTTTCGCCAAGTACCGGCAGATTCGCTTTGTAAGCAGGTCTCAGACTCCATTCGGCATTCGGAATGGAAATCAATCCGTCATCACGCTTTGCAATTCCGAGCGAGAGTGCATATTGATAGATTTTTCCACGAGCGTTGGAGGGAAGTACTATGGTTGTTTCATCAAATGCTTCTGCATAAAAGTCAAGCATATCCTTCTGAATATCCAGAGAAGGCATGAATTTCTCATCACCGACTGCAAACGAATTATGCCATTCGCCGTAATCGCCGAAAGGTCGGATGTCGATAAATTCAACTCTCGGATCACCGTCGTATTTTTCAGCCAACGCCTTGGTAAAGTCCTTATGTGCCTGCAAATAGACCGGATCATCCCACTTCGGAAATTCTGTTTCCATGGATGGATCATCCCGAAGCGGTGCTCTATTCTTCTCTGCCCCCTTATCGTAGATCCACTGCGGAACATAGTCCTCGGACAAATACGACGAATACGGCATAATGCGGATGCCGTATGTCAGACCATGCGCCTCGCACGCCTCAAGCATCCCGTCAATTTCGTCCCAGTTGTACACGCCCTCAGCAGGATTGAGATCACACCATTTGGGGGAACCGCTTACGATCGTGACAACATCCCATGCGTGGTTATCTGCGGAACCGCCGATTCCATACGCAAAGCCGTTGGAGGAATGGATCATATCCGGCGTATAGGCAGTCATCACGAAGCCTTTGTGCGGATTAGAAACCGCTTCTCCCGAAGCTTCTGTCCGATAATAAACGGTGGATGCCATATCAAAATCCTTGTAGGGATCGTCCGAAACGTCTCCCTGTTTTTTCGGAGGAAAAAGCAGTTCACTGACCATCTCCGCCATTTTGTCAGCGCCATCTGCATTCAGATGCAGGGAATCGTCAGTATAGTATTCTTCCATCTCAAAATACTTGTTTTCCAGAGAAAGCTCCAGCCATGGAGTAAACAGATCCATCACAGCAGCCTGTTCAGTTTCTGCGATCTCATCAATTGCATCATTGAACCATCTGCTCTTTGGAAGCGGATATTTTCCTGTGTCGTTGATCTGCCCATGCTGCTTGACAAGATAGACCGTCATACCCTTTGCTTTCGCACGCTGCACCATATCCGTCATGTTTTCAATATAGCTGCTCGGATCGGGCGCAGCGGGATTTGCGCTATACGCCTTCGTATAATCATTGATTCCAACGGAAAGCAGCAAGATATCGCCTTTTTTGCCGTAATGCTCAATTGTGCCGAACAGTGCCTTGTTCAGATCGGAGGAAGTGATGCCGCTTGCGGAAATATTCCGCACATCGTACTGACTCATATCCACATAATCGGGAAGAAATTGTCCCCACCCATGCACTGCATCATCAGGCACATTGTAGTAGCTTGCCGCAGTCGAATCACCGCCGACCCAGATGGTCGGTTTCGTTGTCGTTCCTGTGGAGGTCTGTTCAATTTCAATCGTGCTGAGGGAAAATTCCGTACCCACGCCGGAGCTTGCATAGAGATTCAGCTGTCCGTCCGTAACGGGGATCGTGAAAGTATCCGTGGCATTGCTGCCGGTGAGGAAGAACAGCTGTGACACGCCCTCCGCATTGATGATGG
>JAFXCV010000048.1 GCA_017521325.1 Oscillospiraceae bacterium
TAAATTTACCATCACTGTTGACATCTCCACGCACCGAGTCGGTCACGGTTTCATAAATGACCTGAATGTTTGTGTAGTTTACAGTAAGCGTATCCTCAAGTCCAAGATCACCCTGTTCCGAATAAGCATACCATTGCTGTACTTCAATTTTCCCGTCATAAATCACGGCCTCCAGCACTTCTTCATCATTCGTAAAGGTGCCATCAAATTCAACTGATGCCGTCTGATTACTTCCAAGTGATATGGAATAAGATTTGCTTGTCCAGAACTGTGTGCCGTCCAGCGTTTCCACATTGGTGCATAATGCACAGCCCGCACCGCCCCATGCGGAACCGGCACTGGAAGTCACATCTGCAGTCAGAATGATTTGCTTCAGATGCTCAGGATCAGTAATCGGAATTTCGATATTTCCGTTTGCATTGATCAGTGCATCACAATCATCAAACGTCACAAGCGGTGCCCTCTGCGTGAACCAGCGGAGATGCCATTGCAAGCGGAAGTGTGACCGCCATCAGCAAAGCACCATATCGTTTCAGATTCATAAAAAACTCCCTTCAATTACGTTCTGTTCAATCATGATACCGGCATCAGTCCTCTGAACAGTACAGATGCCGATACCATCCCTCTCAATTCAATTATACCCAAAACGCCGCTTTCAAACAATATTCTATTGTTTCTATTAAAAAGATGATTTCGGATGCCTTTGTTTCGGATATGCATAAAAGTCTTGTATTATGGTTCACAATATGGTATAATAAAGTGGAGCACAGCAATCAGATTATGAAAGGAGGACGCATATGCGGTTACGGCCGACCATTGGTCTTATCACAGCAGAGTGCTTTCGCACGCACACTTCAGAAACAATATGCGGAATCATCACCCAGGCGTTCTGCGCTGACTGCAATGTTGTCATATTGTCTGCCAAGAATAATTTTTTAGGAGAAGTAACAAAGCACAATTACCATGAGGCGAATCTGTACGAATTGGTAAAATCATCGCATTTTGACGGTTTTATCTATGACAGAAACTTTATTTACAATGATGAGATCGTCAGGAAGCTGGATCGTCTCCTGAAGCAGACACAAAAGCCGGTCATGCTTCTGGACGGCGTTGAGCATCCTTATTTTGAAAATACAATTTCCCATGATCCGGAAGCGTTTGAACGTCTGATCGAACACATGATAACCATTCACGGACATCGGAAAATCTATTGCCTGACCGGAATCAAAGGGCTTCCGCAGGCAGAAGAACGTCTGCAGGCTTATTTTAATGTCATGAAACGTCACAAGCTGTACTATGATGAAACTTATTATTCCTACGGAGATTTCTGGCGTGATGCACCTGTTATGTATGCACAGAGGATTATTAAGGGTGAGCTTTCAAAACCTGACGCCATTGTCTGTGCAAATGATATTATGGCGGACACGCTTATTGATACCCTTCAGAAAAACGGCTTGCGTGTGCCTGAACAGATTGCTGTTACAGGATTTGACGGCTATCTCGACATCAACCGGAGTCATATCAGCCTGACAAGCTTTAAAAAGAGCTATTTTCAGCTCGGTGCAGAAGCATTCCGACGCTTGTACGGCATCATTACAGGGAAGAAATGCAAACGTATTCAAAACGATAGTGACGGCATTCTGATCGGAAGAAGCTGTGGTTGCATTCCCGCTCAGGAATACAGCTCGGAAAGCACCCGCAAAGCAATGCAGATCAATGCGGTCGAAGAGGAATTTCTGCATAGTGATTTTCTTTTCAGTACGCTGCATACAAATTCACTGAAAGAGCTGATTGATGTGATAGACCGGAATATGCATCTGATTCATCGCAGAAAACGATTCAGAATGTTCCTGTCAGAAAGCTTCATTGCTCAGCTTCAGGGTGAAGATGCGGAAAAGATCAAAAGCAAACCTGACGCATACAGAGAATTTCTGCATTGTGAAGTAGGAAAAAACGGGCTGAGTGAGCCGGATACAGCGATTTCTGCTGATGAATTTCCTGCATTTCTGTCCAATGGAAGCTCTTATCCCACGGCTTACTATCTCTCCGCTCTGCATATCAATGACGAACACTATGGGATAGCAGCACTCTCGTTCGGAAAAAAGCCATTCTGTTACAGACCATATTATACCACCTTTGTCAGCTACATCTGCGCGGCTCTGGAGCAGCTTCTGAAGCAAAGAAAAACAGAGCAAATGCTGCATCAATTGATAAATAAAAATCAGCAGAATGTAGAAAATCCTCGTTTGTATTCTCAGCTTTCTCAGATCAGGGAGGAGATGCTTCGCAAGCCGGGATATGACTGGAGCATTTCCGAAATCTGTCAGCGGGTGAATGTCAGCCGAAGCTATCTGCAAAGAATGTATAAGAGCTATTTCGGCAGAAGTATTTTTGAGGAGCTGATTCATGCAAGGGTGAATGAAGCAAAGAAGCTGTTGACGGAAACGAATACCTCTATTACAAAAATTGCAGAATTATGCGGTTATGCCTCTTATTCCCATTTTGCCAATCAATTCAAGGCGGAAGAAAATATGACACCGTCACAATATCGTGAACAAAAACAGAAGACAAAAGTGATGAAGTAAATCAAATACATATGAATTTATGTATTTCATTGTTCGCAAAAAAATATTGACATTCTTTTCGGAATATGATAAAATTGCTAAAAATAAACAAATCCAATCTGTTTTTGAGGAAATTATCGGACGTTTTGATGACTTGAATAGTAACTTACATGAGGAGGTATGTTTATGCAAAACAAAGGAAAGCGTCTTGTTGCATTGGCTTGTACGGCAGCATTATGTCTTGGGGTATCGCCAAGTATACCGGTGACAACTGCGGAATCAGCTGATTTTCTTACATCAGCAGCAGAAACATTGGACGGAATCCCGATCAGCAGCGACAAGATCAGCACGAACAACTATAAGAATACCAAATACAACAACCCTATCTCCTCTGAATTCTTCTGTGCTGATCCGACCGCAGTCGAATATGAAGGAAGACTCTATGTTATCGGTACAAACGACCATGAACAGTTTGAGGTGATTGGTCCCGATAAGGATAATTCCTATGAACAGATCAAATCTATGGTGATTCTCTCTACAGATGATATGGTGAACTGGATCTATCACGGAGAAATCAATATCGGTGAAATTGCACCGTGGATTATGAATTCATGGGCACCGTCCATCGTTTCCAGAGTGGAGGAGGACGGCAAAACGCATTTCTACCTCTACTTTTCCAACAATGGTCTTGGCGTGGGAGTCATTCATACCACCGATCTGCTTGGTGAATGGGACGATCCTCTTGGAAAACCCCTGATTTCCACCAGCACTCCGGGTCTGACCGACTGCCCGAATCCCTTTGACCCCGGTGCTGTGATTGATGATAACGGCGTGGGCTGGCTCTCCTTCGGTGCAGGCATGGCATCCGACGGCACGGACTATATGCCCGGCTCGAACAGAATTGTCCGTCTTGGCGAGGATATGGTTTCTATCGACAGCGAATTTGCAGAAATTCCTGCACCCTATCACTTTGAGGCAAGTGAACTGAACTACATCAACGGCACTTATGTCTACACTTATAATAACGACTGGAGTGATCATTCTGCGCAGTGGGATTATGACTGTCCTGTTCCATCGTCATGCAGTATGGTCTATATGACGACAAAAACCCCGCTTGATCCGACAAGCTGGGAGATGAAGGGCGAATATTTTATCAATCCCGGTACAGCAGGATTTGATTATTCCAACAACCACACCCACCTTCATAAGTACAAAGGCGAGTACTATCTCTTCTATCATACCCTCATGCTCAAGCGTGGCATGGGCATCACAGGCAGCTACAGAAGTATGAATGTGGACAAGATCAATGTGGATGAAGAAACGGTCACCATCGAAAAGATCGGCGGAACGAAAAAGGGCCCCAATGCGATTCAGCTGGTCAATCCTTTCACAGAACAGCTTGCAGCCAATCTGAATGGCACAGCGGATATTTCCTTTAATACGGACAACATGAGCCGTCCGGAGGTCATCAGTGACGGCGTGGGCGCATGGTTCAGCGTTCGTTCTGCGA
>JAFXCV010000049.1 GCA_017521325.1 Oscillospiraceae bacterium
CTTCTGCCACGAGTGCCTTCATGGGCAGCAGGAGCGGGTCGCCCTCATTGCAGACACCGCCGCCGATGCAGAGGATGTCGGGCTGGAAGGTGTTGATGGTGTTGGTGATACCGGCTGCGAGGCACTTGATGTAGAAATCCACCACATCCTTTGCGGCAGCATCGCCCATGCGCATTGCGTCAAATGCCGTTCTTGCGGAAACCTTGCCGCCACGCTCTTCGGTCAGGGCATGCATCTTGGAATCCGGACATTCCGCCATCTTTTCCTTTGTCATGCGGACAAGGCCTGTTGCAGAGGAGAACACCTCAAAGCAGCCCTTTCTGCCGCAGGAGCACTGGGGGCCATCCACGGAAATGACGGTGTGACCGATCTCTGCGCCTGCAAAATTGGAGCCGGAGTAGATCTTGCCGTCGATGACGATACCGCCGCCGACACCTGTGCCGAGGGTGATGCAGACTGCATTCTTTGCACCCTTTGCGGCACCTGCCACATATTCGCCGTAAGCTGCCGCATTTGCGTCGTTTTCGATGAATACGGGCTTGTCGATGTGCTTGCGGATATAGTCCGCCATGGGGGTATTCTCAAAGCCGAGGTTGTTGGAATATTCGATGATGCCGGTTTCGCTGTTGGCGATACCGGGCGTACCGATGCCGATCCACTCGATCTGTTCCATGGTCAGACCTGCGTCCTCCACAGCCTTGATTGCCATTGCAGCCATGTCGTCTGCAATTTCCTGTGCAGGACGGGGGCAATTGGTCTTTGTGCTTGCCTTGGAAACGATGTTGTAGTTTTCGTCCACAACACCTGCGACGATGTTGGTACCGCCCAGGTCAATGCCGATGTAGTATTTCATAATAAAATCCTCCTTAACGAATGGTTGTGTTGATAAATTTGCATTTACCGTTTATACTGCACGCATCTGTTCCTGCGGGAACAAATACGCTTGTGCCTTTTTTTAGCGGAATTTCAGTGTTTTCCGTTGTCAGAACCGCATCCCCCTCCAGAATGAGAAGATGAATAAAGGATGCATCGTCAGATCCGATCTGACAGAAATCCTCCTGCTCCATGCAGGACGCACAGAAATAATCGCAGCAACCCAGAAGCTGCCATCCGCTGTGGTTTTTCGGGGGATTCCCCTGCCGCTTTGCTTGGGTGAGCCTTGTCACCTCCAGCGCCTTCTCCACATGCAGTTCTCGTGGATTCCCCTGCGCATCCACCCTGCCGTAATCATAGACACGGTAGGTGGTGTTGGAATTCTGCTGAATTTCCGCAATGAGGATCCCCTTGCCGATGGCATGGAGCGTGCCTGCCTCGATAAAGAACACATCGCCCGCTTTCACGGGAACACGGTTCACGTTATCAAGCAGCGTGTTTTCCTTGATGGCACGGCGGAATTCCTCTTTTGTGAGATTCTCCTTGAATCCGAAAATCAGCTCCGCATCGGGGGCAGCTTCCACGATGTACCAAAGTTCCGTTTTGCCGTATTCTCCCTCGTGTTCGAGGGCGTAGGCGTCATCCGGATGCACCTGCACCGAGAGGTTTTCTTTTGCATCAATGAGCTTGATGAGCGTCGGAAAACGGTCGAATTTCCTGCAATTTTCCCCCATTGCTTCGGGGTGATCTTTGAGAAATTCCGTGAGCGTCCTGCCCTTGTATTCGCCGTCTGCAATGATGCTCTCGCCCTGCGGGTGGCAGGAAAGCTCCCAGCTTTCCGCAATGCGGTCGCTGTCGGAGAGTTTGCCGTATTCCCGAAGCCTTTGACCGCCCCAGAGATAATCCTTGCACGGGGCAATCAGTCGGAACGGCTTCATTTCGTCACCTCAATGCTGCCGAGGGAAAACTGTGTGAGGAAATCCTCGTAGCTGCCGTTGTAGACATTCAGGTCGATGTATTCTTCCAGACTGTCCACCTGCTTGCCATCGTAGCCCTCAAGCTCGCCCTTGTCGGAATACTGCCAGAATGTCCAGTTTTCCACGGGTTTGAAGTAGGTATTGCGCATCCAGAGGGGATAGTCCCCGTAGTCGCCGCCGAACAGATACTGATAGTACGCCTTGGGCGTGGTGTAGATGATGGGCTTGACGCCGTAATGCGCTTCGAGCGTGTCGAGCAGATCATCGAGGATCTCCCTCGTTTCCGCTTTGGAAAGCGGATTGCTGCTGTACTCGCCGTAGAATTCCAGATCCACCACGGGCGGCAGATCATCCTGAAGCTCCCCAACAGTGTTAATGAAATTCTGTGCCTGCGTATCGCCGCCGCTTTCAAAGCTGAAGAAGTGGTAGGCTCCTGCGTAAATGCCGTTTTTGCGGCATTCTTCCCAGTTGAACGCAAACAGAGGATCCTGATAGGAGCTGCCCTCGGTCGCCTTGATAAAGGCAAACTGCACATCCTGCCCTGCGATCACATCCCACTGGATATTGCCCTGATAGCGTGAAACATCAACGCCCATGACGGGGTATTGTTCGGGATCGGGTACGTTGAGCTTGATCTTTCCCGTGTAGACGCCCCAGGCCGTAATGCCGCCGATGATGAGGAAGATCAGCAGGACAAGCACGAGGAGTGCGCCAAAAATTCGTTTATATGCAATCTTTCGGTTCTTCATCTGTTACTCTGCAATATCCCCCATGACGATGCCTCTGCCATTGGTTGCAAAGTACACTCTGCCGTAGACGTTGCCGTCGCCTGAAATGCTGGGGGTGAGGTTTCCGAAGAGGTGCTGTTCATCATTGATGCGCAGCCAGGTTTTCCCCTTATCCGTGGAGCGATAGATGCCATCGCCCTGCTCGCCGCTTTCGCCCATGGCGTAGATGACGGGGTAGTCGCCCTCCTTCTTCGGCGCACCGAAGCCGATCGCCTTGAAGTCATTGCCCTTGATGGAAGCAAAGCTCTTGCCGCCGTCCTCGGATACCATCAGAAGCGAGCCGCTTGCAAGCCAGATATGCCCTTCCCTTTCGGGAACCGTGTGGATGGTGATGCTGTCGGAAACAAGCTGCCCCGTCTTTTCAAAATTCACACCGCCGTCGGAGGAGCTGTAGAACTGTCCGTTGTAGGCTGCGTAGAATTTCTTGGGATTCACCCTATCCGCCGTGATCTTTGCACCGTAGCCCAGACCCTTGACGTAATACCACTTCTGCTTTTCCACATTGTAGAGGTAGATGTTGGAATTTCCCGTATTGCCCGGTGTCCAGATGAAGCTGCTGCCGTCAGCCGCCATGGTGACGCTGCCGCCCTCCGCTTTTTCGGGAGCCTTGGCATTGACCCATGTACCGCCGTCGGCGGTGTACCAGACGGGCTTATTCTTGTCCTTGATGGTGTAGACAGCGCAGTTTCCGTTTTCGCAGGCAATGTCCAGATCCACCGCTGCGCCGCCCGATGCGCTGCCCATATAATGCGCATCATCGGGGCCGACTGTGACATCCTCATGCGCAAAGCCCGTAAGGTCGCCCATGATCGAATACAGCTGCGGCTCGCCCTCCTCGTAATTGGGAGATGCCATCTCAAATACGGCGGTTTCCTCCAGACCGTAGGCGTCAAACGCCACAGTCACGGGATTGCCGCTGCCCAGAGCCGTCATATTCTGTGTGGTGTAGATGGTTGCACCCGTGCCGTACATCACTTCGTCCGAATTAAAGGGGTTGATGTTGATATCGGTGATCCACCAGCCGAGCTTTGCCTCATCCCGTCCCCATGTCAGCCAGTCCGCACGGGAAACGTCCATGACATAATTTTTCTCACCCTTCGCCACATTATGCATGCCCGTCCAGCTTTTGCCGCCGTCGGTGGTGCGATAGATGTTATCGCCCGGATCCGCCCAATAGAACAGCGTGCTGACCACGACCGTGCCGGGATTCTGCCTGTCAACGGAAACGCCGCCGAATCCGCCGTATCTTCCGTCATTCAGGTTCGGGGTGATATCCGTAAATGTTCCGTCCTTGTACTTTGCAACTGCCGCATCGCTGCAGTTTGCCATATTCGGGCCGCAATTGTCGGAATAGGTCAGATAGAGCGTGCCATCCGCATCAAAATCCGCCTGCAGCGGATAGAGTTCCTGACGGAATACGGGCAGTGCCTCCCAGCTTGCGCCGCCGTCAGCGGAACGATAGATGCACTTGCCGTTTTTTTCAGCAACGCCCACATAGACATCGCCGCTGACAGGATCAAATTCCACCCACATAATGCCAACGGAATTGTTTTCCTGAAAATAGTCGCCCTTTACAGGGAAGGAAGTCACCTGATTCCAGCTTTTGCCGAAATCTGTGGATTTGTAGAGTCCGGCATTTCTTGTGCCGATGTAAATTTCACTGTTGTTTTTGGGGTTGACCATCATGCGTTCGCCCACGCCTCTGCCCGAGCAGTTGCCGCCGCATTCAAAGGGCATATCCACCTGTGTCCATGTTTTTCCGTAGTCCTCGGATGCGAGTACTGCGCCGTTTTTGCCCATATAGGTGCCGCCCAGCACATACACACGCTTTGCATCCACCGGATCTGCGGCAATGCTTTCAATGCCGATGAGATTCCACTGATCGGAGCCGAGGTGATCGGTAATGGCAACCCAGCGCTGCTCCGCCTCCACCCAACGGTAGGCACCGCCGATGTCGGTACGGGCGTAGACGAGGTTTTCCTCCGCTTCGCTGTAGACCATGCCCGTGACATAGCCGCCGCCGCCGATGGCAACGTTGCTCCATGTATATTGCTCCGCCTTCGTACCGCCGCCCTCGCAGCCCGTGGCTGCAAGGAGCATTGCGGCACTCATAGCTGCTGCAATGAATTTTCTGTTCTTCATGGATTCCTCCTTGAAATATTCGTGCGGATCAGATTCCCTTATGAAATCACGCTGCGTGCGATATCCACCGCACCCTTAGCGTCCTTTGCATAGAAATCCGCACCGATCTTTTCGGCATAATCCGCCGTCAGCACCGCACCGCCGACCATGATTTTGCAGTCGGGACAGCTTGCCTTCACAAGACGGATGGTTTCCTCCATCGAGGGCAGCGTCGTTGTCATCAGTGCCGAAAGTCCGACAAGAGGCGCACCATGCTCTGCCGCCGTCTGTGCGACTGCCTCGCAGTCCACGTCTTTTCCAAGGTCAATGACCTTGTAGCCGTAGTTTTCCAGCAGCACCTTCACGATGTTCTTGCCGATGTCGTGGATGTCCCCCTTGACGGTGGCGATCACGACCGTGCCGCTGCTTACGCTCTCCGCACCGCTTTCGCAGAGCTTTGTACGGATGACCTCAAATGCGCTCTGCGCTGCGGATGCAGCGGAAATCAGCTGCGGCAGAAAGAGTTTTCCTGCTTCAAATTCCGCACCTGCCTTGTCAAGCGCAGGAATAAGGTGGGAATTGACAATTTCCATGGCAGGCGTGGTTTCGAGCAGTTGCGCTGTCAGCTGCGCCGCTTCGCTCTTGAGTCCTGCGGAAATTGCATTGCCAAGCGTCATATCCGTCTTTGCCGCCGCAGGTGCAGCAGGCGTTTCATTGCCGTAGTGTGCAATAAAATCTACGGCATTCTTATCAAAATTCGCAAGCAGGCGGTAAGCCCTCACAGCACCCGTCATGCTCTCGGTGTTCGGGTTGATGATCGGCAGATCAAGTCCTGCATGCAATGCCATTGTCAGAAATGTTCTCGTCACAAGCTCACGATTGGGCAGTCCGAAGGAGATGTTCGACACACCAAGCACCGTGCGCAGTCCGAGTTCCTGCTTGACTCTCGTCAGTGCAGAAAGCGTTTCCGTCACGCCCTCCTGCTCGGCGGATGCCGTCAGCGTCAGACAGTCGATGTACACATCCTCACGGCGGATACCAAGGGCAAGCGCACGGTCGAGAATGCGCTTTGCAATTTCAAATCTGCCCTCCGCCGTTTTCGGAATGCCGTTCTTGTCAAGCGTCAGTCCCACAACTGCCGCACCGTATTTCTTTACAAGCGGAAGGACGGTGCTGAGGGATTCCTCCTCGCCGTTGACGGAATTGACAATGGGTTTACCGTTGTAAATCCGCAGTCCCGCTTCGAGTGCGTCGGGCTTTGTGGTATCAAGCTGCAGCGGAACATCCGTGATGCCCTGAATTGCCTTGACTGCGCTCTGCATCATCTCCGCCTCGTCAATGTCGGGCAGTCCCACATTTACATCCAGAATGTCGGCACCTGCCTGCACCTGCACGATTGCCTGATTCAGAATATAGTCAATGTCATGCTCCACAAGTGCTTGTTTGAAGCGCTTTTTGCCCGTCGGATTGATCCTCTCGCCGATGATTTTCGGCATGTCGATCACGACGGTTCTGTTCGCCGAGCAGACCGCCGCAGGAACAGAAACGCTGCGTTTTACGGGCTGCATCACAGAAAGCTGCTGTGCCGCTGCACGGATATGATCGGGCGTTGTACCGCAGCAGCCGCCGAAGATCACCGCACCCATTTCAGCAAAGGGCTTCATGCAAGCCCCAAAGCGTTCGGGCGCAAATTCGTGTCTTCCTGTGACAGGATCGGGCAAACCTGCGTTGGGCTTGACGATCACGGGGAGTGTCGTCCATCTGCAAAGCTCCTGCACGATCGGAACAAGCTCCTCGGGGCCGAGCGAGCAGTTCACGCCGATGGCGTCAACGCCCAGCCCTTCGAGGGTGAGTGCCATAGCGGAAATTTCACAGCCTGTGAAGGTTCTGCCGTTTTCCTCAAAGCTCATCGTGACGAAAATCGGCTTGTCGCCGCATTCCTTTGCGGCAAGCACGCCTGCACGCACTTCGAGAAGGTCGGTCATCGTTTCGAAAATGTACAGATCTGCATCTTTTCCTGCTTCGATCTGTTCACGGAAGATGTCGTATGCCTCCTCAAATTTCAGCGTTCCCGTCGGTTCGAGAAGCTGTCCGATGGGGCCGATGTCGAGGGCAACGAGCGTCTTTTCTCCTGCTGCCGCCCTTGCATTCTGAATGGCAGCGGAGATGATCTCCTGCACGGATTTTCCGGTTTTCGCCATTTTCAGGCGATTTGCGCCGAAGGTGTTCGTATAGACCACATCGGAACCGGCGTCAATATAGGTACGGTGAATGCTTTGTATCAGCTCGGGATGGGTGAAATTCAGCATTTCGGGAATGCCGCCCATTTCAAGTCCGCCTGCCTGCAGCATGGTGCCCATGCCGCCGTCCAGCATCAGAAATCCCGATTCTAAAAGCGTATTTACGTTCATTTGCAATGCGCTCCTTTCGCCCGATAGGGGCAGGTGTTCATGAGATTGCACGCAGCACAGCCCTTTCTGTGCCGTTCTATGGGCTTTTCGGAAAGCCCGATGATCGCCGTGACCGATTTTCTCGGGAGCAGCAGTCCGCTGTCGCTGACGCACACGCCGATTTTACGCTGTGCGTCCAGAGCGTCAAGGAATTCCCCCTGCAGCGAAAGCGGCAGATCCCCATAGCCGGGGCTGAATCGCCATGTTGCGTGAAAATCGGGAAGCCCTGCGAGGATTTCCGCTTCTGCAAGGTCGCAGACCTGTTCGATCGCAGCGCTTGCAAGAGCATCCGTCAGAAGTCCTGCGGTCAGATCCTCCGCCTGCGCCATGCGCACGGCACGGTCAGCGGCCTGTGAGAGCGTTGCACAAAACAGCACCGCATGGCTGCATCCTTGCAGATGCGCCGCAATGTCCGCACCCGTCAGAAGCAGATGGGAGCCTTTGCAGGCAATGCCATTTTCACAGAATTCCAGAGGATAAACACGGTGGATGTATCTTGGGGAAATCACGGAAAGCAGGCGTTTTTCGCAGGTTTCCGCAAGTGCGGAAATCGCTGTATCCGCATCCCCACGCATCCCTGCATACCGCAGTGCCTGCCTGCGGTCGATGCTGTCAAGGCGTATCACAGTGTTCTGCCCAGAATGCCCGAAACGGCTTCGGTAATGCGTTTTGCAACGTAGGGGTTGTTCATCGTGTACAGGTGGATGCCGTCCACGCCGTTTGCCACAAGATCGACGATCTGGTCAACGGCATAGGCGATGCCTGCGTCACGGATTGCCTCGGGGCTGTGCCCGAAGCGCTGCATCATCACGGTGAATTTTCTCGGCAGACTTGCACCGCAAAGGCTGACCATGCGGTTGATCTGCGCAGCATTCACCACGGGCATGATGCCTGCCTCGATCGGTACGTTAATGCCGATAATGTCGCATTTCTCACGGAAATCATAGAAATGCGCATTGTCAAAAAAGAGCTGTGAAATCAGGTGCGATGCACCCTTGTCCACCTTTTCCTTGAGGTGGCGCAGGTCATCCGCAGCCGTTCTTGCCTCGGGATGCACCTCGGGGTAGCACGCAGCGGAAATATTGAAATCGCCCTCACGGCGGATAAATTCGATCAGGTCGGAAGCGTATTTGAAATCATCCTTTTCGGGGCGGTCGGGGCTTTTGTCGCCACGCAGCGCCAGAATATCGGTAATGCCGTGTTCCTTGAAATCACGCAGCACCGTGGAAATTTCCTCTTTCGTGTAGGAAATGCAGGGGAGGTGTGCCACGGGCTTGATGCCGTATTCATGCAGCAGCTTTGCGCACAGTTCACAGGTGAGCGCACCGCCGTTGAGTCCGCCGCCTGCGCCATAGGTGACGCTGATGAAATCGGGCTTGAGCGCAGCAAGCTCCGCAAAAGCGTTCGAAACGCTCTCCACGGGTGAGGTGGGCTTGGGGGGGAATACTTCAAATGAATAGATCGGTTTCTTTTCCATACATCCACATCACTTTCTTTTATGTGTTAAAATTCAAATCGCAATCGCATTTGGCGGGTGGAGGGTACGCAGTACCCTCCACACATAGCCCCTCCCCTTGGGGAGGGGTTGGGGTGGGGGCAGTTTTGGCGTGCTGCTCCAGAAAAGTATCTATATTTATTTGCCGGAGCAATAATGTCGTTCTCCGTCTTACGAAGCATCGGCACAGTGATCAATCACTCTATGCTCCAGTCAATCTCCGCAAAGCCGTGGCTTTTCAGAAACGCATTCGTCTTTGAAAAATGCCTGCATCCGAAAAAACCTCTTGTTGCCGAAAGGGGACTCGGATGGGCGGATTTCAGAATCAGGTGGCAGGGATTTGTCAGAACCTCCTCTTTTTTGGCGGCATGTGCGCCCCAGAGAAGGAAGACAATCGGATCCTCACGGACATTCAGCAGTCGGATGATGCTGTCGGTGAATTGCTCCCAGCCCTTTCCACGATGGCTTGCCGCCTGTCCGTCACGGACGGTGAGGACGGTGTTGAGCAGCAGAACGCCCTGCTTTGCCCAGCTTGTCAGTTCTCCGTGTTTTCCGAGGTTGTCAATGCCCAGATCCTCACGGATTTCCTTATAGATATTCACAAGGGAGGGCGGCGGCTGCACGCCCTGTTTGACGGAAAAGCTCAGTCCGTGCGCCTGGTTCGGTCCATGGTAGGGATCCTGTCCGAGAATGACCACACGCACGTCGCTGTAGGTGGTGTATTTGAGTGCATTGAAAATATCATACTGGTTGGGATAGACCGTTGTCGTGCGGTATTCTTCCGCTAAGAATCGCCGTAATTCCTGATAATAGGGCTTCTCCAGCTCCTGTGCGAGCAGGATGTCCCACTCGTTTCCGAAATGCACCATGTTTCCGCCTCCTTTTTTCGCATATACAATTTCATTATAGCATAAATCGGCTGCAATTACAAGGGGAAATTTGAAAAAAGAGGGATTGTAGGGAGGAAGGCGGGGCTGCGCCCCGTACCCGCCTCTCTAAAAACAAGTTTTCAGAGATTCCCCTGTATTACAAGGGGAAAAATGAAAAAAGAGGGATTGCCCCATACAGGGGTTCGGGGATGGAGTCCCCGAAAAAGTGTTCCGACAAATTTTGGGGCTTCCACGATCCGTGAAAGCCCCGAAGGAATCTTATGTATCCAGTGAAATGTCTATTTTCTCAACGGTTGCCCAGCGCCTGATAAATCCTCTCATCCTCAATCGACTTGTAAGCCGGACGGATGATCTTGTTGGAATTGATCAGCTCCTCAATGCGGTGTGCAGACCAGCCGGAAATTCTTGCAATGGCGAAAATCGGCGTGTACAGCTCCGGCGGCAGTTCCAGCATTCTGTAAACAAAGCCGCTGTAGAAGTCCACGTTTGCGCAAACGCCCTTGTAGATGCGGCGTTCCTCGCCGATGACCTGCGATGCCAGACGCTCCACACGGTCGTAGAGGGCAAATTCCTTTTCTCTGCCCTTTTCTACGGAAAGCTTCTGTACAAAGCCCTTGAACACCTTCGCTCTCGGGTCGGAAACGGAATACACCGCATGTCCCATACCGTAGATCAGACCTGCATGGTCGAATGCTTCCTTGTGCAGAAGCTTGCGCAGGTAGCCCTTCAGCTCCTCCTCGTCCTCCCAATCCTTGACATTTGCCATCAGATCGTCAAACATCTGCACCACCTTGATATTGGCACCGCCGTGCTTGGGACCCTTGAGGGAACCGAGTGCTGCGGCGATTGCGGAATAGGTATCCGTGCCGGAGGAAGAAACCACATGTACGGTGAAGGTGGAGTTGTTGCCGCCGCCGTGCTCTGCGTGAAGCACCAGTGCAAGGTCAAGGAGCTTCGCCTCCAGAGGCGTGAACTTGCTGTCGGCACGCAGCATGTGCAGGATGTTCTCCGCAAGGGAGAGATTGGAGTTGGGCTGGTGGATGATCAGATCCTCACCTGCCTTGAAATTATACGCCTGATAGCCATAAACGGAAATCAGCGGAAACAGGCTGATGAGCGACAGGCACTGGCGCAGTACATTCGGAATAGAGATGTCATTTGCCAGATTATCGTAGGAATACAGCGTCAGCACGCACTTTGCAAGGGTGTTCATCATGTTGTCGCTGGGCGCTTTCATGATGACGTCACGAGTGAATACTGCCGGCAGGAATCGCAGATCCGCCATGAGTTTGGTAAATTCCGCAAGCTGCTCCTTTGTGGGGAGCTTTCCGAACAGCAGCAGATAGGTGGTTTCTTCAAAGCCGAGTCGATCGTCCTTGACGAAGCCTGCAACGAGATCCTCCACATCGTAGCCACGGTAATAGAGCTTGCCCTCGCAGGGAACGCTCTCACCGTTCACGGTCTTGGAAGCCACGACATTGCCGATGTGCGTCAGACCTGCAAGTACGCCCTTTCCATTGAGGTCACGCAGACCACGTTTGACGTCGTATTGTGTATAAAGTTCGGGGTTGATGGGGAATTCCTCACGGCAGCGAGCCGCAAGTTCATCGATCAGCGGGCAGGCAGCCTGTGAATAATCATAACGAGCCATGGCATTTTTCCTTTCTTTGGGTGGGATACACAGGTATCGGGGCTTGTTTGCGCTTGGCGCAGCGGAAATGCAGCCCGTGGGCTGCACGGTTCAAAAACATCCTGCAACGGGCGTGTTACCACAGTAAATCAGCAAAGCGGCACAACAAAAAAGAAAATCCATCTCAGGATGTAAGACATATTTACAATATTATACCATAGAACTCCAATAAAGTCAACAAAAAAGCAAAAAATATTTTTTTAAATTTATGTATATTTCCCCTTTACAAACCGGATGAAGTGTGATATAATATATAAGGTTATTACGAGGTGTGGCTCAGTTTGGTAGAGCACTACGTTCGGGACGTAGGGGCCGCAGGTTCAAATCCTGTCACCTCGACCAGCGCAGCGTCTGCGCAGTTGGACGCATTTGAAAACCTCCCTTTTAGGGAGGTTTTCTTGTTTTGCGGAACAATGCGGTTTACCGCATGATTCCTTTGCTTTGCAAGCGGAATCATAGCTAATGTGAGTTTTAGAATAGAAATTGTCACATCATGACAGCACAATGAAATGAAAAAGAAAACACTCCATTATGGAGTGTTTTCTTTTGATTCCCTCGGATCCTTGCGGCTCATCCCAATATTTAACGGTTACCAACCCTGATGGAAAAATTCGATTTCCTCCCCCAGGGGTCCGTGGCAGAAAGCAATGGCTGCCGGAAATGCCGGATCGCCGCCGATCTGTACGGGTTTCGGGGCGATGAATACTTCATAGCCTGCAGATTCCACTGCGTTCACGCATGCCTGCACATCGTCCACAGCGAACGCAAAATGACGGATCACTCCCTTTTCAAGTGACTCCGTGCCGTTACGGAAGATCTCCACAATGCCTGCACCCGTATCCAGCAGAATGCAGGCTTCGCATTCCTTGATGACGGAAAGCCGCAGAGTTTCTGCGTAAAAACTGCGTGCTTTGCGGTATTCTTCTTCGTTTTGACATTTCATGGAAATATGGTGGATGCCTTTGATCATTGTCATTTCTTCCTTTCTCTCCCCGATATCATACAGCAGATTGTACACGCCATCCTCCGACAGCACCCCTCGTTTGAGATCCTGCGGCAGTTCTCCACGCTCATCCGCCCGGAAATCCGAGAGCCACTGACCGCTGTCGTAGTATGCAGTCAGGGAATCCAGCATGGTTTTGATCGGCGGATCTTGGAGCATTTTTACATCGTTATGCACCGCCTGCACAATCGTGTCAAAATATAGTTCCATGCGCCTGACTCTGTCGGTGATCGTTTCGATTTTCTGCATGATGCTCACGTCCTTGTTTTGGTTGTTATTCTCATTATAGCATATTTGGGGGAGATTCGCAATATGGAAAAAGGACTGCCCAAAACGGACAGCCCTCAGTCTGTCGAAAAACCAAGAACAAAGCATCGGGCGAATGTCCGATGCAAGGGGTTTGGGGACGAAGTCCCCGAACTATAGCCCCTCCCCTCGGGGAGGGGTTGACACATGCGCTTTGAACATGATATAATATTCGTAAATCTGCACGAGGAGTGGTGATATGAACGAAAACAAACGATTCAGCATACTGTTTCCACACTACGAAAATACGGAATACAAGCAGCTGTCTGAAGCTGCCTGTCATGACCTCGGTCTTGATGCCATCTGCCGTAATCTCACGGACAACAAAAAAGAGCAGAATCTCATCATGGGTATCATCTCCAATATGACTGCCGATCCGAGAATTGCCATATATAGACAAAAGGTTTTTGTGGATATACTGCATCATCCTGATTTGCGAAAGCGTATGACAGAGCTTTTTGATAAGCTTGAATTCATTCGGAGTTTCAGCAGCATCCACAAGGAGTCGGAGGAAAAACTCGGTTTGTGGCATCTTCTGCATCGGCTCGATGAGCTTAACGACTATATTCAATGCGTGGAATCCATGCAGATCTGCCTTTCCGATGCAGGAATTGAATCGGAGGGACTTCTGGGATTCCGGAATTTCATTGATGAGCTGTACCATGAAGCCTGTTTTGCTGAGATGAAAAAGGACATTGCCGAACTTAAAAAGAAATCCTCCGCAATACAGAGCGTCACGCTCGGAATCAATGTCAACGAACGTTTCGAAGCCATCAGTATGGGACTGGTTTCGATCAATAACAAGCCGTTCAAGAAATCGGGCATTGTCACCAATTTTGCCGATGCGCTCGCTTCCAAAAACAGAATTCATGAAGGCACGGAATGGAATGGGGATATGCATTACCACCAGATCGAAAAACAGCATGACAGCCAGCTCTATGCATTCATCGAAAAGACCGCCGGTATTTCCGTTGCGCAAAGTGCGCCGTACATCGAAAATCGCATGATCTCCACGATTGTCGGTACACCGGAAGACGACGGGGCAAGCCGAGCTACTTTTTATCTTGACAAGACGCTGAACAAGATGCTTGATTCTCTTGTGAAGAAGCTCCGTGATACACTCACCAAATACGCAAGCATTGCCATCGTGAATATTTCGCATATCATTCCTGAATTTATCTATTACATCAGATTTGCGGAATTTATCAGTGCAAATATGGAACGTGGATTCAATTTCTGCGAAGCACGGCTTCCGGAGAATGCTGCCGAATCCATGGATGCAAAGGATTTTTATAATCTCAAGCTTGCGCTCAGCAAGGAGAATCAAGATGAGATTGTTTGCAATGATCTCAAGTTTGACAACGAACATACGATATACATCCTCACAGGTGCAAATCGGGGTGGAAAAACAACCATCACACAGGCAGTGGGACTCCTGTTCGTGCTTGCGCAGGGCGGCATCTATGTACCGGCATCCTCCTTTTGTTACAGACCTGTTGATTGCATCTACACCCATTTTCCGGCGGATGAAGACAAAACAATGGATCTCGGAAGACTTGGCGAGGAATGCGTCCGCTTCAAAGAGATCTACTTTGGCTGCACAAAGGACAGCCTGCTTCTTCTTAACGAAACCTTTTCAACAACCTCATTTGAAGAGGGGTTCTATATTGCGAAGGATTCGGTAAGGGCGCTTCTGAAAAGACAGGTAAGAACCATTTATAATACGCATATGCACAAGCTTGCAGCGGATGTCGATGAAATCAACAAGGAAAGCTGCGGCATCAAGGCAGCTTCCCTCATTATGAAGAATGACGGCGGCAAGCGTTCCTTTAAAGTAGAGGTCGCTTGTCCGGAAGGCTTGTCCTATGCAAGGGATATCGCCGAAAAGTATGGTGTTACCTATGAAATGCTTACCGGCTGATACTGATTTTCAATGCGAAAAGCTCCCGAATAATTGGGAGCTTTTTTCTATGATTCCTACGCCATCAGCGTACAAATATCCGCATAATCGAGCTTCGGGTGCAGTGCAAGATTGATGCTGCAGGCGAGAAGGTGCGCTGCCTGTGAGATCAGCCTGTCCACGTCACGGGGGGTGACCATCATGTCGGGCAGCCCCGACTTTGCACGCCGTCCCGTGAGATCCTCGGCAATCGTGCGCATGCCGATGACCGTGGGAACCCCAAGCCCGATAACGGGAATCCCGAAACTCTGCGAGGTGAGGGCAAGGCGGTGATTTGCCACGCCGCTGCCCGGGGCAATGCCCGTATCCGAAATCTGCACCGTCGTGCCGAGCCGTCCGAGCGAAGAACAGGCAAGCGCATCCACGGCAATGACGGCACAGGGCTTGATTCTGTCGCAGATTGCCAGCAGAAGCTCCGCACTCTCCATGCCCGTCTGTCCTAAAACGCCGCCCGCAATGGCGCTGACGGGGCGGAGGTTCTTCAGAAATTCCTCATCCTCCTGCGCAAGCTCACGCTTGAGATGGCGGGTGGCAAGCACGCCTGCCATTGTCCGTGGCCCGAGTGCATCGGGGGTAATGTCCTGATTGCCAAGCCCTGCCACAAGCACGCAGCCCTCAGCGGGGATAAGGAGAGAAAGCTCCGCTGCAAGCTCCGCAGCCATGCCCTCAAAATCGCTTGCGAAACGGGAAAGCGACTGCCCCTCCAGCGTGATGTAGCAGCCCTTGCCCTTTCCGAGGGGCTTGCCGCTTTCATCATCGGCAATGTGGATCTCGGTGATGCGGAAATGCTCCCCTCGTTTGTGTTCGGTGATGCCCTCCCTGACCTGCGTCTGTGCCAGCCGTTCGAGCGCTAAGTCCGTCCTGTAATCCATAAACAGCCTCCTTGCAGACCGCAGCACCGTTTCGTTGTATATATTGACGAAAAGGATGCTGCAATTTATTGAAAAAATCGTGAAATTGGGACTTGCATTTTTGAAGAAAAGATGGTAAAATATATGTTAGGTATAGTGACGGTATACTATGCGTGGACGATCGTTCCCCGTCCGAGAGCAGAATGTGTCTCTCTGCTTTCCTATTTTATACCGTGATGGCGTATTTATACGCTGCCAGAACAAATAGAGGAGGTGCACAAAGAATGCCGAATATCAAGTCTGCCAAGAAGAGAGTAAAGGTTAACAAGACAAAGGCTGCTGCCAACAAGGCAAGAAAGTCCAATCTGAAGACCATGATCAAGAAGGCTGAGATCGCATGCGCAACAAATGCTGCTGACAAGGAAGCTGCAGTAAAGGTTGCAATCAAGCGTGTTGACCAGGCTTGCGCAAAGAACCTGCTGCATAAGAACAACGCAGCAAGAAAGAAGGCGCATCTGGCTAAACTGCTGAATGCATAAGCGTTTCTGAATCTGTAAATAATAAATCCCGTTCCATTCGGAACGGGATTTTTTTCATCAATGAGCGCTCGATGTGATATGCTCGGTTTCGTTGTCCAGACGCAGCAGCAGCGTCGAACACCAGACTGCGGAAACGGCAACAAGAATGTATACCGCTCTGCTCAGCAGAGAATCCGCACCGCCGAAGAGCCATGCGACCAGATCGAACTGAAAAATGCCGACCAGACCCCAGTTGATGCCGCCGATCACCAGCAGCGTCAGTGCAATTTTATCCAGCATTTGTTACACCTCGTTTCTTACGGAAACCTGTCCGTTTGTTCTCCGAAGGCACATGTTTCCAATCCCTGCGGAAATCCGGAACCGTTCTTCGGCTCCTGTTTGTATTGTGTGCCGCAAGCGTCGGATTATACAGGCAATTTTTAAATAATATGGCTGAATTTAACATAGATTTAACATAGAAGCTACCTGATTTTAACATACCTTCATTATAATAAGTTTGTATGAAATCACGTTTCGATCAAAAACGTGATAAAACGACAGATCTGAAAGGATTCGATTATGGATATTACGCAGATTGTTCTGGCGCTGGTCATCGTTGCCGGCGGACTTGCATTTTTCCTTTACGGCATGCACATCATGTCATCGGGTCTTGAGAAAATGGCGGGCGGCAAGCTCGAACAGGCACTCAAAAAAATGACCTCCAATCCCTTCAAGAGCCTCGCCCTCGGCGCAGGCATCACCGTTGCCCTGCAATCTTCGTCAGCACTGACGGTGATGCTGGTCGGACTTGTTAACTGCGGCGTCATGCAGATCGGACAGACCATTGGCGTTATCATGGGTTCCAATATCGGTACCACCTTCACCGCATGGCTGCTCAGCCTCATGGATGTCGGCACGGATAATCTGATCGTTGCCATGCTCAATCCCAAGTATTTCTCCCTCGTGCTGGCGCTCATCGGTGCATTCATGATCCTTTCGGGCAAGAGCGTGCGCAAGAAGGACATCGGTAATATAATGGTGGGCTTTGCAGTCCTCATGTACGGTATGAAAATGATGGGCGATGCGGTTTCTCCTCTGGCAGATATGCCGGAATTCCAGAACCTGCTCGTTGCATTCAATAATCCCCTGTTCGGCGTATTCATCGGTGCACTTGTAACGGGCATCATCCAGAGCTCGGCTGCATCCGTGGGTATTCTCCAGACGCTTGCAAGCCAGACGGGACAGATCTCCTACAGCATGGCGATCCCGATCATCATGGGTCAGAACATCGGTACCTGTGTGACGGCGCTCATTTCCAGTATCGGTGTCAGCCGCAACGCAAAGAAGGTTGCCATTGTGCATATTTCCTTCAACCTCATTGGTACAGCCATCTGCCTGTCGCTCTATCTGCTGGCGGATTCCATCTTTAAATTTACATTTTCCGATTTGCCCGTGGATTCCGCAGGCATTGCGCTGGTACATACCGTATTTAACGTAACGACAACCGTAATTCTTCTTCCGTTCATGAAACTTCTGGAGAAGATTGCGAATCTGTTCCTCCCCAACAAGGACGAGGAGCCGGAAAAGAAGTCCTTCGGCGGCATCATCGACGAACGACTGCTGGCAACACCCTCTGTTGCGGTTTCCGAGTGTGAAGCTGCATCTGTCAGAATGGCACTGCTTGCCAAGGATACGCTGATGATGTCCCTGGATCTGCTGACGAATTACAGCGACAAGAAGAAGGAAAAGATCCTCAAAAACGAGGATGTTCTGGACAATTACGAGGATCAGATCGGCACGACGCTTGTGCAGATTTCTTCCAAGGCGCTTTCCGAGCATAACAGCCAGATCTGTTCGAGAGTACTGCGTGTCATCAACGATTTTGAGCGACTGGGTGACCATGCGGTAAATCTCGTGGATGTCGCAGAGGAGATCCACGAAAAGAAGATCAAGTTCACGCCCGAGGCACAGAAGGAGATCTCCGTGCTGACGGGTGCCATCCGTGAGATTCTGGAGAACACCTTCAGCATCTATGAGAATCCCGACGAGGCTGCTGCTGCGAACATCGAGCCGCTGGAACAGGTGATTGACAACCTGACAAGGGACATCAAGGCGAACCATGTACAGCGTCTGCAGAAGGGCATGTGCACGATCGAAACCGGCTTTGTGCTGACGGATCTGCTCAACAACTACGAGCGTGTATCCGACCACTGCTCGAACGTTGCTGTGCTGATGATCGAAACCGCACACAATGCGTTCGACACGCATAAGTATCTCAATCAGGTGAAGTTCGGCAACAAGAATTTCATCGACAATTTCGAGAAGTTCTCCGAAAAGTACAGTATTTCGTAAGAAACAAACTGCTCCCTCCGCTGCTGGCGGAGGGAGCTTTTGCATGGGGTAAGAAAAGGGCGATACATGTGCATCGCCCTTCAGTCTGTCGAAAAACTTTGTTTGGTTCAAAGGACGGAGTCCTTTGGCGGGTGTGGGTGACTCCCCACGGGGTGGGGAGATGTCGAACAAAGCGAGACAGAGGGGACGGGCTGTTCAGCGGCAGTACCCACGAAACATAGCCCCTCCCCCAGAGGGGGAGGGGTTGGGGTGGGGGCAAGTTTAGAGAAACTTACCCTTTTTAATTAATGTTCCTGCATCCGTATAGACGAATTTAACTGGAAAATATCCCCTTCATTTTCAATCCGATATAAGTCTGTGGATGTATACCTCTTACGGTTCTGAATATTTTCGGGGAACAATTTGCTGTGTGCCTTGTCATAAAGAATGGCACGCTCTGCGTGGTCGATCAGTTTTTCGTTTTCATAGATGTCCGAGGTTTTAGGATATACGATACGACCGATCCGCACATATTTTTTGCCCCTGTATTTAAAAAGCCAGTTATCTCTATGGCTTATCAGCCGATGCTTTATGGTATTGTTTTTTGTTGCTTTCCCTAAATACAGACTCGTTTCCTTTTTGCCAAAAATTCTTGTGATGTAGTACAAACCCTGCTTTTGAGCAAGGTCACTTTGAATTGCATCTTCAAGGAGCATCGGCTCGCTCCAATGAATTCTGATAATTTTATCCCTCATATCATCATTTCCTTTCATGGTAATTCAGGCAGGAGCGTTGTGCTGCCCGTTCTTGTTCACCAGAGCCGATACGGCTATCAGCAGAAAGAGCATGGGAAAATTGAATACCGACATCCCTTCGGTCAGGGAGATCACATAGGCGGCTGCCGCCGGACACACCGCCGCAATAAGAAACGATCGTTTCTTGTGCTGCACACCCAGAAACAGCAGGACGCCGGAAGCGATCGACAGCACGTTCTGTATCAGTCCCGGCAGCCTCGTTGCCAGAAAGTACAGGATGTCATAGGTGTCGAAGCTGAGCCGAAAAAGCGACGCAGCATGCTGCACCAGCATAAACAGATTCAAAATCAGAATGAAAATGTTGCAGATTGTATAGAGCGCCGCAAAGCCACGCAAAAAGCATTGCTTTCTGCCGCAGATTGTCAAAGCGGAGGTGACAATGGCAGCTGCCATGACCAGAAGTACAGCAAATTCCAGAAAAAAATCAATTGCTCCTGCACTGCGAAGTTCCGGCACGAAGCGGAGGAGATTCGCTATGAGGATGTAACACGCCAGCAGCAGGGAAGCTATGCCAAGGAGCAGGGTAAAAACATGTGATGTATTCATTTTGCTTTTCATAAGCCACACCCTTTCTGTGCCCATAGCTTTATGATAACACATGCTCCCCGATTTGTCAAGAAAAAGCCCAGATTGTAAAATCCGGACTTTTCCTGACATATTATCATGTTTGCAATTCAGATCAGATAGAAACCGAATAGTTCGGTGCTTCCTTTGTGATGTAGATATCGTGCGGATGGCTTTCCTTCAGACCTGCGCCGGTGATGCGAACAAACTGCGCATTTGTCCACAGCTCCGGAATCGTCTTGCAGCCGCAGTAGCCCATACCGGAACGGATACCGCCGATGAGCTGGAAGATCGTGTCAGCCACAGCTCCCTTGTAAGGTACACGGCCCTCAACGCCCTCGGGAACAAGCTTCTTTGCGTTCTCCTGGAAATATCTGTCCTTGGAACCGCAAGCCATTGCGCCAAGGCTTCCCATACCACGGTAAACCTTGAACTGTCTGCCCTGGTAGATCTCTGTTTCGCCGGGAGCTTCCTCGCAGCCTGCCAGCAGACTTCCGAGCATAACAACATTTGCCCCTGCTGCCAGTGCCTTGACGATGTCACCGGAATACTTGATGCCGCCGTCAGCGATAACCGGAATATCATACTTCTTTGCAACCTTTGCAACATCATAAACCGCTGTGATCTGCGGAACACCGATACCTGCAACCACTCTTGTTGTGCAGATCGAGCCCGGGCCGATGCCGACCTTCAGACAGTCTGCGCCTGCTGCAATCAGATCCTCCGCAGCCTCTGCTGTTGCAATATTGCCTGCGATAACCGGAATATCCGGGAATGCAGTCTTGATCTTCTTGAGTGCATTGATGATGTTTGCACTGTGACCATGTGCGGAATCGAGTACCAGCACGTCAACCTGCGCCTTGATCAGCGCTTCTGCACGCTCCATCATGTTTGCGGTCATGCCGATGCCTGCGCCGCAGAGCAGTCTGCCCCTTGCATCCCTTGCAGAATTGGGGAACTTCACTGCCTTTTCAATATCCTTGATCGTGATCAGACCCTTCAGATAGCCCTTTTCATCAACGATCGGAAGCTTTTCGATCTTATGCATGCGCAGGATCTCCTGTGCCTGCTCCATGGTTGTGCCAACGGGAGCAGTGATGAGGTTGTCCTTGGTCATTATCTCGCCGATTTTTGCGGAAAAATCAGTCAGGAAACGCATGTCACGGTTTGTGATGATGCCCACGAGCTTGCCCTCGCCGTCAACGATCGGCACGCCGGAGATCTTGAATTTGCCCATCAGCTCGTCAGCGTCGGAAACCAGCTTGTCCTCTGTCAGGGAGAAGGGGTTCACGATAACGCCGTTTTCGCTGCGCTTTACCTTGTCCACTTCCTCAGCCTGCTGCTCAATGGACATGTTCTTGTGGATGATACCGATACCGCCCTCACGAGCAATGGCAATTGCCATACGGGAATCCGTAACGGTGTCCATCGCTGCGGTCATGATGGGGGTGTTCAGGTGAATATTTCCTGCAAGTCTTGTGCCAAGCTCCACCATATTCGGCGTAATATCGGACTTTGCGGGAATCAGCAGGACATCGTCAAAGGTCAGTCCCTCTTTTACAAACTTGTTTTCATTCATCTGCATTGCAATCCATCCTTTCCATACAATATACACATCTTTTTCGTTCTGATATTATTACTATGATACCTTTTTTCCGCCAAAAAGTCAAGAGTTTCCCCCCATGGGCGGGGAACAAAAAATACCAAAAATACCAAATCACCATTTATGCATTTTTCACAATTTTTTTGAGAATCCTTGTAATAGCGGGTGATAAAGAAAGAGAAACCCCGAAATTTCGGGGAAAACGTTGAATTTTTTGATTCTGAAAAAAACAAAAAAAACACTTGACAAGCGTGTTTGTTTGTGGTATAATAATAAAGTCGTCAGGACAGACGATGCACTGAAAAACGGTGCTGGTGTAGCTCAGTTGGTAGAGCAGCTGATTTGTAATCAGCAGGTCGGGGGTTCGAGTCCGTCCACCAGCTCCAATATGGGAGAGTTCCCGAGTGGCCAAAGGGGGCAGACTGTAAATCTGTTGCTTCTTGCTTCGATGGTTCGAATCCGTCCTCTCCCACCAAAAACGCCCTCTGCTAACGCAGAGGGCGTTTTTCTTTATTCTATATTCTTTCAGACTCCAAACACCGTTACGAAAGTACCGGTGTTTTTTCTTCGTCATATTCCATCACATTCCCGCATACAATGCATCAACACTACAATTCGGAGGTTGATGCTATGAAGGGACTGACGCAGGCGCAGGCTGCGGAAAAACTTGCAGAATGCGGCGAAAATGTACTTGCGCAGGCAAATCCGCCGGGACCCGTGCGGATTTTTTTCGGGCAGTTCAAGGATCCCATGGTGCTGATTCTGCTTGTTGCCACGGGGATTTCCGCACTGCTCGGCGAATGGACGGATGCCGTCACCATTATTGTCATCGTCCTGCTCAACGCCGTTCTCGGCTTTGTGCAGGAATACAGAACCGAAAAAACCCTCGAAGCCCTGCGGAATATGACCGCCCCGACCGCCCGTGTTTACCGTGACGGTGTGCTGCAGGAAATTTCTGCAAGTCAGCTTGTTCCCGGCGACTGCATCGCCGTTGAAGCCGGCGACTGCGTGCCTGCGGATTGCCTTCTGACGAATGCAAACCGCATCTATGCGAATGAATCGGTGCTGACGGGCGAGGCGGAACCCGTCCCCAAGCAAAGCGGCAGCATGCACAGCGATCTGACAGGGCTGCACCGTCCCTATCTTCTCTACGCCGGAACGGCAATTACAAGGGGCAGCGGTACAGCAACGGTCACAGCAACGGGAAAATCCACGCAGATGGGGCAGATCTCCGGCATGCTCTCGGATATCGAACGTGCCGAAACGCCCCTCCAGAAACGCCTTGGGGAGCTTGGCAAGGTGCTTTCCATCATCTGCATCGGCGTGTGCATTGCCGTATTTGCCGCAGGTGTCCTGCGTGGGGAACCGGTGTTTGACATGCTCATGACGGGCATTTCCATTGCCATTGCTGCCATCCCCGAGGGACTTCCGGCGACGGTCACCATCGCCCTTGCCCTTGCCGTGAGCCGCATGATGAAGCACAAGGCGCTCGTCAACCGTCTGCACAGCGTGGAAACCCTCGGCTGCACCTCGGTCATCTGTTCGGACAAAACAGGCACCATCACCGAGAACCGCATGACCGTAACACAGATCTGCACGACAGACCGGGAATTCACCGTCAGCGGAACAGCACTGCGCCGTGAGGGAGCGATCCTCGAAAACGGCGGGCAGATCCGCCCGAAGGAGATCCCCTCCCTTTCGAAGCTTCTGCGCTGTGCCGTACTGTGCAATAACGGCGAAATCACCGCAGAGGAAGGCTCCGACAGCTGGACGGCTGTGGGCGATCCGACGGAAACGGCATTGCTTGCAGCAGGTGCGAAGGGCGGTATTTCGGCAAAAACACTTTCCGAATACAAAAGAATCGCCGAGGAACCTTTTGACAGCGACACACGCTGCATGACGGTCATCGTTCGAAGTGATGACGAAACGCTTGCCTGCGTGAAGGGTGCAGCGGATGTGATTCTGAAAAAATGCAGCCATGTCCTGACCGAGGGCGGTACAAAGCCGCTGACGGCAGAAATACGGCAGAAAATCCTCCGACAGACCGAAGCCCTCTCCGACCGTGCGCTGCGAGTGCTTGCCTTTGCAGAAAAACGCAGTGTCATGGCACTTTCCGACTGTGAAGAGGGAATGGTATTCCTTGGAATTACCGGCATGCTCGATCCCCCGAGAGCCGAAGCGAAGGACGCCATCCGCACCTGTGCGGCGGCATCCGTGCGCACGGTCATGATTACGGGCGACCACAAAAAGACTGCGGCGGCAATTGCAAAGCAGGCAGGGCTGCTGCGTGGGGGCGAGGTTGTCACGGGCGATGAGCTGGATCTGATGAGCGATGCACAGCTTGACCGCAGGCTGTCGGGAATCAGCGTGTTTGCGAGAGTCAATCCCTCCCATAAACTGCGGCTTGTGCGGGTATTCCGCCGAAGCGGATGCATCGTTACAATGACGGGTGACGGCGTGAACGACGCACCCGCCATCAAGGAAGCGGATGTGGGCGTTGCCATGGGCAAAAGCGGCACGGACGTTGCAAAGCAGGCGGCGGATGTGATTCTCATGGATGATAATCTTGCAACCCTCGTGAAGGCAGTCGAGCAGGGACGCTGCATTTATGCGAATATCCGCAAATTTGTGCGCTATCTGCTCTCGTGCAACATTGGCGAGGTGCTGACGATGTTCCTCGGCATTCTCATGGGCATGCCCGTGGTGCTGCTGCCCGTGCAGCTGCTTCTGGTGAATCTTGCCACGGATGGCTTGCCTGCGATTGCACTCGGACTTGAGCCGCCGGACAAAGCAATTATGAAAAAGCCCCCACGCAAGCCGGACGAGAGCTTTTTCGCCGACGGGCTGCTTTCAAAAATCGTCTGGCGTGGCATCCTCATCGGGCTTTGCACGCTCGGCTCCTTCAGTACGGCACTGCGCTTCGGTGCGGATCTTCCGCAGGCGAGAACGGCGGCGCTTCTGACGCTTGTAGTGTCACAGCTGATTCATGTGTTTGAGTGCAAATCCGAGCAGGGTACGATTTTCAGTGTGGCGTATTTCAATAACTGGAAGCTCATCGTTGCGGTGCTAATTTCCGCAGGGCTGATGGCGGCGACCATCTGGATTCCGCAGGCGCAGATGATTTTCGGGACTGCGTCCCTCTGCGGCAGCATCCTCTGGCAGGCACTTGCCTTCTCCTTCGCCGTGCCGCTGATTTCCTCCATCATCAACCGTAGAAAGTAGCACATAAATATAGAAGGCTCCCCGTCAAAGGGAGCCTTCAGTTTGTTGAAAGGCCTCAGAATGGTAGGACAAGGGGTTCGGGGACGAAGTCCCCGAACCCCTCCCCTTGGGGAGGGGCTGGGGTGGGGAAGTTTAGAAAACCTCACCCTTTTCGACAAACTAAGGCTCCCCGAAAACGGGGAGCCTTCTCTTCATTATTCAGCCTGTTCCGGTTCCGCAGGGGGAGCCTGTGTTGCAGGCGGATCCGTTTCCGCAGGAGGCGGAGCCGGCGTTGTCGCAGGAGTCTCTGTCTGCTGGGGCGGAGCCGTTGTGGTTACGGTCTGCTGTGCAGTCGTTGTGGTTTCAATTGCGGTTGTGGTTTCCGCTGTGGTCGTTTCGGGATTGCTTGCATAGTAGATCTTCAGCGTGTCATCTCCCGTCAGGTCAAACATATCGCCTGCCTCGACGTTCAGCTCAATGACCTCGCCCGTTTCGTACTTGTAATTCGTCACAGCCTCGGTCACATAGAAATCACGCAGACCCAGAGCGTCCAGTTCCTTCTCGTATTCCTTGAGCGTCTTGCCCTCGTATGCAGGGATCTTCACCTTGGAAGGACCCTTGCTGACAACAACCTGCATGGTGATGCCGCTGTTGAAGGAGGTGCCGGGTTCGATGGACTGACTGATGATCTGTCCCTTCTTATATTCGCTGCTGTAATCGTAGGTTGCTTCTAAGAAAATCCAGCCCTCCGCTTCGAACTGACGCTTCTTGGTTTCGTAGTCCCTGCCTCTGAGATCGGGCATGTTGCTGTCGCCGCTTTGGATGGTCGCAGCTGTTGTATCCTGCACAGGCGGCTCCGTTACAATGTTGTCCACCGTTTCCGTTGTGGAGGAGGTGGGTTCCAGAGGACGGCTGGTCGTTCCGCCCGGTCCCATATCCAGCAGATTCAGCACAACGATGGCAATCACCATCAGCACGCAGGTCAGCAGCACTGCAATGATGATCGGAATCTTGATGCGGTCGATCATGCTGTCACGATCATCTACGTTGTAATCATCATAATCATCATCATAGTCGTCGTCATCGTAGACGGGCTGCGGTGCAGGTCTTACCTGCTGGGGTCTCGGACGATACGCCGGCTCCACAGGAACAGGCTTCGGCTCGGGTTCGGGAACCTGCTCGAAAAGCTGTGTCACAAGCTCGGTCACAGTCTGGATTCTGTCCGCACCGAACAGATTCAGACCACGCATGATCACACGGGACACATGACGTGGAATGTTCGGATTCATCTCATACGGCTCGCAGAGATTGTCGTTTTCCATACGGCTCGGTGCCTCCGTGGGCTTGCAGCCGGTCAGGATGCGGTAAAGCACGGCACAGATGCCGTATACATCCGTCCAGGTACCCTGACGGGTGCTGGGAGCATACTGCTCGGGTGCCGCATAGCCGTGGAACATCTCGCACGGCAGCTCCGTGTGTGCCGTACGCACGGTGGAAATGGAGAAGCCGCACAGACGCAGTTCTCCTCTGGGCGTGACATAGATGGTATCGGGGCTGATGCCACGATGAATGATGCCGCTGTTGTGGAGAAGGCTGAGCGTTGTGAAGAAGGGCGGGAACATTTCGGAAACCTGCTTCCATGTCAGTTCACCTGCGTTGTCCTTGAGGTAGTCCACAAGCTTGATGCCTTCGAGATATTCATACACCGCATAGGTGGTGTTGTTGGTTGCAAACAGATCCAGTGTGGGATTGATGTGCTGCAGGCTGCGCATCTGCGCCAGAGTCTTGTTCAGCTCTGTGAATTCTGCCATCAGTGCCTTGTACTGCACCACATGGCTGGGATTGACGCTGATGGTTGCCTTATTTTTCACACGCACACACAGTCCCTGCGGCATGTATTCACGAATCAATACCTTGCAGCCGATGGATTTATTGTAGCCGATGTAGGTTGCGCCCTCGCTGTTGTGTCCAAGCTTTGCACCAACGGCGTAGCGTTCGTTCAGAACCGTACCGGGTGCGATGTAATTCGGGTCATACGGGGTTCCCTCGGCGTAGCCGCAGTTATGGCAGATCTTTTCTGTTTCGGTCTTGAATTGCATACAGCCGTAACAAAGCTTTCTCTCTCCCATTTGTGCGCTCCTTTCCGATTTATGTACCACTGCCGTAGGCAGAGGAGTATTTCTTTCTCTGTGACGCACCGTGAAATTCACAGGCACGCCAGTAATCCATTATTATTTTAGCAGTTTCCAAGGAGAATGTCAACCGTTTTGCCGCTTTGTAGCCGACTTCCCCATGAATTGTATTTGTTTTGTAATATTCTTTAATCTTTCGCAACATTCTTCACGATTCGACAGGGGGCAAGGAAATTGACGAAAATCCTCTTTTCCCTTGCAATTTCGGCGGATTGGGGGTAAAATGGAGATAGTGGGGGTTCCTCAAAGCCAGCCCCACCCCATCGCCAAAAGCGATCACCTTTTGAATCCAAGATTGATCTTTAATTTCCGGATCAATCATTTCTGTAAGATTTTGAAAATAATCTCGTCCTATGGTATGAAAGGAGGGAACGCAGATGGATGACAATGAGATCATTGCGCTGTATTTTGACCGTGACGAAGCGGCGATTACCGAAACGCAGCAGAAATACGGTGCGTACTGCCGCACGATTGCCGACAACATCCTTAAAAGTGCCGAAGATACGGAGGAGTGCCTGAGTGACGCCATGCTGCGGCTCTGGAATGTGATTCCGCCGCAAAGACCTGTGCGTCTGAAGCTCTTTCTTGCAAAAATCGTGCGCAATCTTGCCTTTGACCGCTACAAGCATCGGAATACCGAAAAGCGTGGCGGCGGTGAGCTTTCCGCCGTGCTTGACGAGCTTTCCGAATGCGTGGCGGATACGGCGGATGTGGAGGGCGAGCTGCAAAGCCGTGCCCTGCGCAGCAGTCTGAATGCCTTTGTAAGTGAACTTTCCGCAAAGGAACGCAATATCTTTGTGCGCCGTTATTTTTACGCAGATTCCATGGATGCGATTGCACGGGAGCTTGGCATGACCGCCAATTCCTGCTCGGTGACGCTGAGCAGAATCCGAAAGAAGCTGCGTTTGCATCTCGAACAGGAGGGATTTACAATATGAAACGAGAAGATTTGTTTGAAGCCGTCGGCGATCTCGACGAAGCTTTGCTGGATGAAAATGTAACGGAAGTTCCGAAAACACGCAAATTCCGCTGGGTTCTCCCCGTTGCCGCATGCCTTGTGCTGGCGGCAGGTGTCATTGCCGTGCCGCATGTGATGCGTGGGGGACTGCCGGTTGGAGATACGCCCGATTCGCCTGTCAGCCCTGTGTCGACGGATGTTACCTTACCTGTGCCAACGACGGATCTGTCGGTTTTGAGCGAGGATAATCCGTTCACGACGATGCAGGCGGATAAAATCGCAGGAGTAAAGGTCATGTATACGGTGAAGGGCGTTAGTTTGGACTTGACTGAAATGCAGATCGAACAATTCGTGCAACACCTGTCAGAATTGAAGATTGTCGGCAAGCAGACCGAATTACTATTTGGCGATACTGTCACCTTTGAAATCACCTGCAAGGATGGCACAGTCCATACACTGAGCCCCGGACTCTATGTAATGGAAAACTATGAGTCATTGATGGAATTCGGAAGTACGTTACTCGGAATGAACGAGCCGCCCGTCATTGAGGGCAATCCCTTTCTGACGATGGAGGCGCAGGAGATTGCGCAGATGTCCGTGGAAATTGAGTACATGGGAAAGGAAGAACTCGAGAAATCCGAAATTTCACAATTCCTTGACCGTGCAAGACTCACGCCATTCACTCGTCAAAGCAATCAGACGCTTGACAAGGGCGCTTACATGCAGTGGTACATCACCAAGACAGACGGCACGGAACTGACGCTCTCCCTCGGTCAGCAGTCGGATATGGTCTATCTCAACGGTCAGGGTTATTTGGTGGACGGCACGATTCAGACGCTCGTGAAATACGGCGAATATCTGATGGGACAGGCAAGCACGGACATCACGCCCGATACCTTCCGCAAGCTTACCGTGGAAGATCTGCTTGTTGTCCGCCTTGGTTATGGCACGGAAGAGCTGGTGACGCTCGACCAAAGACAGGCCGCAAAGTTTCTGGAACTTCTGCAGGAACAGGAGATTGTTGAACGCAATGACGAAACTCCGCATGACGAAAAGTCCATGCATTTCCTGATCAATCTCAAGGACGGCTCAAAAATGGAGCTGTTCAATGGCGCAATCAACGGCACGGGCTATCGGCTTGCAGATCCGGCTGCACTGGAAACCTTTGCACACACAATGCTGCAAACGGAGTTTGCACCGACCACCTTTGAACTCCTCCCCCCGACCGAGGAATGGCTTGGAAATGTATATTTCGGCTCGGAATTCCCCTATCTCATCTACGGAAACGACGATTACTGCGTATTCACCGAGGGTATGGACGGACTGTTCATCTTTGATTTCAACAAGGGAGAAATCACATTCTCCGCAAACATCACCGAAACCTTTAACAAGGCAGGCATTGCCCATGGTGCGGATGCATGGAACGGCGTGGGGCTTTCCGCTTACAGGGAAAACGGCGAAATAAAGCTTCTCTGTACGGCAAGCACCGGCGGTGACGACACGGGAACCCGTGGTTTCACGGTGGATGTTGAGAACGGCACGCTTACCGAGATCCCCAATTTTGACCGGAACAACCTTGATTTCAACGTGTATGTCTACAATGTTCCCGCCGATGGACTGCCCTATCTGTTCGGCGCAGCCCCCATTCCGCTGGAAGACGGCTATATCTGCTTTGAAAACAGCGGTCTGAACAACGACATACTTCCCTATCAGGGCAGCCACCTGCCGATGATCATGATCCGCAAGGTCAAGGGCGATGACGTGAAGGATTGGATTCCGTTTAAGGATGTCGTGCCGATCATCAAAAGCGGCGGATAAAAACAGAGAAACTACCCCAAAACCAAAGGGCGATGCACCTGCATCGCCCTTTCAGCTTGTCCAAAAACCATGGATTCTTAGCGGGTGTGGGTACGCAGTACCCACACAATATAGCCCCTCCCCCGTCGGGGGAGGGGCTGGGGCGGGGGCAGGCTTTGCGTCACTAATCCCAGAAAAAAGGACTTTTCTCCATTATTTCACAAAAAACGTCCACATCGCATCCCCCAGAATCGTGAGCATGCAGAGTGTTCCGATGCCCTGCACGAGCCACGAGGGGGCTTTCTCCTGAAATTTCTGCATCATCGGGTCAAGCCCCTTGATGAGCAGCAGGCTCATCATGCCGAAGATCAGGCTGCTTGGAAGAGAGATTCTCCCCTCAAAATCCAGCCACCAGTGGCTGTAATCCCAGAGCGATTCGCCGAAGATCCACTCAAGCAGGTAGGAGCAGACAAGCTCCAGTGCCGTTGTCAGAAGCACGCTCCCAAAGAATACCCATGCCCAGTTCCTGCGCTTGCGAAACAGCGCAAGAAGCGCAAGTCCCCCGAAGCCGTAGATTGGCAGCAGCGGCAGCTGTAGCACGCCACGCTCCTGATAGTAGCCGTACATCATCCAATAGAGCGCCACTTCATACAGCCAGCCGCAAAAGCAGCAGATGGTGAATTCCGCCGCAAGACGGCAGATGAGGGTGTAGTTTTCCTTCATAGGATGCCTCCATAATAAGCATGCCCCCGTAAGTCGGGGGCATGAATTTTAGCCAAGCTTTGCCAGCTCTTCGTCAGTTGCAAGGGTAATGCCTGCGTCTGCCAGAACCTGTGCAGCCTTTGCCTCGTCGTCAACGTGCAGCACGATATAAGCGCACTTGCCGATGATGGTGATGCATGCATAGAGGTAGTCGATGTTGATTTTCGCATCGGACAGTACCTTGGTGATGACACCCAGTCCGCCCGGCTGATCCGGAATTGCAGCGCACATTACCTTGGTGATGCTCGACATCAGACCCTTGGCACTGAGCATCTGCTGTGCCTTTGCACAGTCGCTGACGATCATGCGTACGATGCCGAAATCCTGTGTGTCTGCCAGAGACATTGCACGGATGTCAATACCGCCTTCTGCGAGAGTTTCTGTTACCTTAACAAGCTGCTCGGGCTTGTTCTCCATGAAAATGGAAAGCTGCTGTGTAGTCATGTCTTTTCCTCCTTTTTATGCCGTTTTTGGCTTATAATAAGCATTACTTTGGATTTGTGGTTTAAGCTTGATCTTGTGGAAATCAGTTTTCCATACTTCTGCCCAAGAATGTGATCCTTGCAATCCTAACGTTTTGCCATTGTGCCCCGTAGGGGTGCATTGGCAAAACGCCATGGGATTCCAAAGGGATGTACATCCCTTTGGCAGGGGGTATGCAGAGTCCCCCATGGAATCAAGCAGTAAACTCATATCCCAGAGCGAATGCTTTCTTGTTCATTTCTACAAACTGGGGTTTTACGAGCTGTTCGATGGCTTCGATCCACTTATCATACGCAATATGGAAGTGCTTTGCAAGCTGACCCATGAGAACGATATTGACTGCCTTGGCGGAGCCTGCTTCGATTGCGAGGGAAAGTGCGTCAAATGCTTCGAGCTTCACGTTCTTTGCACGCAGCTCATCGAGGATCTCGGTCGGATATTCCGCTGCACCTGTAATAACGGGCATCGGGTCGATGCGCTGTGTGTTGGTGATCAGCACGCCGTCTTCCTTCAGAAGGGATGCGTATCTTGCCGCTTCAATGCGCTCAAAAGAGATGATGTAGTCAGCTTCACCCGTCTGAATTACAGGGGAATAGACCTTTTCGCCGTATCTGACATAGGTGATGACAGAGCCGCCTCTCTGGCTCATGCCGTGTACCTCGGAAACCTTGATGTCATAGCCCTCGTTCATCAGTACTCTGCCCAGCAGCTTGCTGGCAAGCAGAGAGCCCTGACCGCCGACACCGCAGATGACAATGCCTTTTGTATCCATAGTATTAACTCCTTTACTGTGTGGTTTTATATGGGGGCTCTGTTCCCAACCGGAACCCGTCCCCTCTGCCCTGTGGGTTTTGTGGGGGTGTTGACGATGAATGGAGAACACTGTTCTCCTTTATTTCCTGCCCAAAGAATGCAGTTCTTTCAATCCTAACGTTTTGCCTTTGTACCCCGTAGGGGTGCAATGGCAAAACGCCATGGGATTCCAAAGGGATGTACATCCCTTTGGCAGGGGGTATGGGGGACAGCGTCCCCCACTCAGTTAGTCAGTAATCGCACCAAAAGCACAAAGCTGTTCGCAAACTGCGCAGCCTACGCACAGTGTTGTATCAATGGCAGCCTTGCCGTTTTCCATATGGATTGCAGGGCAGCCCATCTTCATGCACTTCTTGCAGCTCTTGCACTTGTCGGCATCCACCTTTACAGGGGGCTTTGCCTTCACGGACTTGAGCAGCACGCAGGGACGGCGGGAGATGATCACGGACGGTTCATCCGCAGCCAGTTCTTCCTTGAGTGCCTTTTCGCATTCGTCGAGATTGTAGGGATCTACCACACGCACACGGTTGATGCCGAGTGCATGGCAAAGCTCCTCAAGGTTGATCTTTGTTGCGGGATCGCCCTTGATATTGTAGCCGGTGGTCGGATTCTGCTGGTGTCCAGTCATACCGGTGATGGAGTTGTCCAGAATCAGAACCGTGGAATTAGAGCCATTATACGCAATATTTGCAAGACCCGTCATGCCCGAATGCATGAACGTGGAGTCACCGATGACAGCCACAGTCCTGCCCTCTGTTTCTGCGCCGCCTGCCTTGTTGAAACCGTGCAGACCGGAGATGGATGCACCCATGCAGAGGGTGGAATCGAGTGCGCACAGGGGCGGTACTGCACCGAGGGTGTAGCAGCCGATGTCACCGAGTACAGTGATCTTGTTCTTTGCCAGAACATAGTACATGCCTCTGTGAGGACATCCTGCGCACATAACGGGCGGACGGTTCGGAACAACGGTATCTGCAGAAACGGAAGCCTTTTCAGGCATGCCGAATGCTGCCGCAATGCTCTTCTGGGAATATTCGCCAAGCGGAGTGAACAGCTCCTTGCCGATGCAGTCCACGCCGATATTCTTGCAGTGTGTTTCGATGATGCCGTCGAGTTCCTCCACAACATAGAGTTTCTCAACTGCTGCGGCAAAATCCTTGATCTTCTGCACGGGCAGCGGATGCACCATGCCGAGCTTGAGAACGCTTGCCTTGTCACCGAATACCTCCTTGACGTACTGATAGTTTGCACCGGAGGTGATGATGCCGATCTTGGTGTCGCCCATTTCCACACGATTGATGGGAGAGGTTTCCGCATATTCTGTGAGCTTCGCCATTCTCTCCTCCACGAACGGGTGACGGCGGATGGCATTGCCGGGCATCATGATGTACTTTGCGGGGTTCTTTTCATAGGGCTTTACTTCCGGAACCACACGCTCCTCCTGCTCTACAACGCTCTGTGCATGTGCAATTCTGGTGCAGATACGCAGCAGACAGGGCGTGTCGAAATTCTCGGAGATCTCAAAGCCGAGCTTTGCAAATTCCTTGCATTCGGAAGAATCGGAAGGCTCAAGCATCGGCACCTTTGCGCCGATGGCGTAGTGACGGGAATCCTGCTCATTCTGGGAAGAATGCATGCCGGGATCATCCGCAACGCACACGAGCATACCGCCCGTCACGCCCGTGTAGGACAGGGTGAACAGGGGGTCGGCAGCCACATTCAGACCAACATGCTTCATGGCACATGCGGTACGCACGCCCTTGAGGGATGCGCCGAAGGCAGCTTCCATGGCAACCTTTTCGTTGGGTGCCCATTCGCAGTACATCTCGTCGTATTCTGCGGCAAATTCGGTGATTTCCGTACTGGGTGTGCCGGGATAGCTGGAAACAACCTGGCAGCCTGCCTCGTACAGACCTCTGGCAACAGCTGCGTTGCCGATCATCAGTTCTTTCATTGGTTTTCCTCCTGCGGCGAGTCGCCGCTGACATTCGCTGCCTTATGTGCGCCTTATGCGCAAAAGCGGCAGCAATAAGCTTCATGTTGATGATTGAACAAAACAGGATAAAAAGACGTCCTGTTTGTATTCTGTTTCTGTAGAATATGCCCTTAAAAAACGATTTTTTAAGGGATTGCATTCCTCAAGCGGAATGCAGGGACAAAGTTTCTCACAAATCAATCACGGACGCAGCCGGATTCTGCTGATTGTAATAAAGCCACATGCTCTGCCCCGCATACTGCGACACAGTCTTTCTTGTTGTTGTTCTGATGGTCACGGGCATTCCCGTATCGGGTGCATTGAAGGTGAGGGTAATGGTTTTCTGATAGACACCATTTCCGCAGGCATTCTCCTGAATGTCGTCGATCGTGCCGAGGATGTGGTTGCTTTCCCGATACAGCTTCAGCTTCCTGCCGCCGATGACAAGCGTCGGAATGGCAATTGCACAGCCGACCAAAACCAGAAGCACGATCGGAATGGCGTAAAACAGATTGTTGACAAGGGCGTTTGTTTTTGAGAAATCAAGCTTTAGTTCCTTTGTACGGGGATTATACAAAACCTCAACAATATCCCCTTTTTTGGCAAAGGGATCACCCTCAACGGAGCCTGTGATTGTTTCGCCTTCGTATTCAAAGCGGACATCCGCAACAAAATTCGTGGCAGTTCCTGTTCTCAACTGGTTCTTGTGTCTGTACTGAATCGTTTCTTCATAGGTGCGGGTGTCCTCGACCGTTGCTTCAAGCAGTACATAGCCGTGGGTATCCTTCTCCATGCTGAATTCTGTGGCTGCCATTACTGCCAGAAACGCAGCGATTCCGAAAAACACAAGGGAAAAGCACAGGAACCCGACCATAATGCGGATGACAGATCGTCGTTTTTTCATGCAGTCCTCTGCTTACTCCTCTTCGTTCCTCTTATCCACAATACGCTTTGCCTTGCCCTCGTATCTCTGGATGGAACGGGGTGCAACGAGCGTGACCTTTGCCTGAATGCCGAGAACGGTTTTAAGCTTGAATGCCGCATCCTTCTGCAGGCGTTCGAGATCCGCAAAGTTCTCCAGAAGTCCCGTGTCATTGATCTCAATGCGGACTTCCAGATAGTCGGTGTAATTCTTTCTTGTCAGCACCAGCTCATAATGCGGTGAAATGCCGTCGATCGTTGCCAGAACGCTTTCGATCTGGGACGGGAACACGTTTACGCCACGGATTTTGAGCATGTCGTCGCTTCTGCCCTGTACCTTTTCCATGCGGACATGCGTTCTGCCGCATTTGCAGGTATCATAGTGCAGACGGGTAATGTCCTTGGTACGATAACGCAGCATCGGAATGCCTTCCTTGGTGAGCGTTGTGATCACAAGCTCGCCCTTTTCACCTGCGGGCAGTACCTCGCCCGTTTCGCTGTTGATGATCTCCGGCAGGAAGTGATCTTCCGCAATGTGCAGACCGCAGCGGTATTCGCATTCGCCCGATACGCCCGGTCCCATCAGTTCGCTCATGCCGTAATTGTCGGTTGCAAACAGCCCGAAGCCCCTTTCGATCTTGTCACGCAGCGCATCCGTGCAGCCCTCGGAGCCGAACAGACCGATGCGCAGTTTCAGTTCCTCGTTGGAAATACCCATGTCATGCGCAATCTCGCTCATGTACATCGCATAGGACGGTGTGCTGATAAGGACGGACGCACCGAAATCCTTCAGGATTTTTGCCTGCTTCTGGGTGTTGCCGGAGGAGATCGGAATGACAGAGCAGCCGATCTTTTCCAGACCGTAGTGCAAACCGAGTGCGCCGGTAAACAAGCCGTAGCCGAAGGAGATCTGTGCTACATCCTCATCTGTTACGCCAACAGCGGTGCAGAATCGTGCAACACAGTCACTCCAGTTGTTGATGTCGTTTCTGGTGTAGCCTACAACAGTCGGATTGCCCGTTGTACCACTGGATGCATGGATTCGCACGATTTCCTTAAGCGGAACAGCAAACAGACCGTAGGGATAATTGTCACGCAGATCCGCCTTTGTGGTGTAGGGGATGTACTGGATGTCGGACAGGCACTTGATCTTGTCCGCCGTCACGCCTGCCTCTGTGAGTCGTTTGTTGTAGAACGGTACGTTCTTCATGCAGTAATCCACAAGATGTTTCAGACGTTCAAGCTGCAGGGCTTCAATGTCCTTGCGGTGCATGGTTTCGATGTCTTTCTGAAAAAACACGATTCTTCCTTCTTTCATGTTATTTTTATGGTGCAGCATCTCCGTTCATGCAAAGATGCGTATATTTTGCACGATTATACATATTATAGCATTTTTTCCGGATGGTGTCAAGCATATTCAATCGGCAAAAAAATACCGAAACCGCAGAATACGGCGAAAAATTGAGGAAGTGACGGAGTAAATCACGCTGCGGAAAAGTTTTGAAAAAACTATTCCATTTTCCGCTGAAATCTGGTATAATAGAAATGAGGCGCTCAAATCGCCTTGCAACAACATTTTCAAGTAAGGATGAATGATTTGAATAAATACAAAAGTCTTGCCATGAACACGGCGGTGTTTGCCGTTGGTTCCTTTGGCTCAAAGATCCTGATGTATCTGCTCACCCGACTCTACACGCACAACATCTCATCGGGTGACAACAGCACAAAGTCGCTGCTGGAAAGTACCGCAAACTTTTTGATTCCCATTGTCACGCTCTCCATCGCCGAAGCGGTCATCCGTTACGGACTCGACAGGGAGTTTGACAAACGGGAAGTCTTCACCTCTGCATGTGTCACGGAGATCGGGGGACTGATCGGGCTTATCCTGCTCTCGCCCCTCCTGACGCTATTGCCCTACACCGACGGCTATGTCATCTATCTTGTCCTATACATTGCCGCCTCGTCCTTCCGACAGCTCAGCTCGCAGTTTGTCAGGGCAAGGGGCATGGTGCGGCTTTTTGCACTCGACGGCATTCTCGCTACACTCTCGCTCTTCTGCTTCAACGTGCTGTTTATTTCCGTGATGCATCTGGGCGTTATGGGCTTCATGCTCTCGGTCATCCTCTCGGATCTCTGTTCGGGCATTTTCCTGTGGATCACCGCAAAGCTCTGGCAGTTCTTCAACATCCGCCTGTACAACAGCGAGATCACGAAAATGATGCTCCGCTTTTCCATTCCCATGATCCCGACAGCCGTGCTGTGGATCATCACGGGATTCTCCGACCGTCTTTTTGTCCGCTACATGGACGGCTTTGCCATTAGTCCCGACGTGGGCGATTCGGCAGCGGGCGTTTACGATGCGGCATCCAAGGTGCCGAACCTCATTTCGATGGTTTCCACCATTTTCTTTCAGGCGTGGAACATGTCCGCCATCACCGAGAACAACAGCAAGGACAGGAGCAATTTTTACTACCGCATTTTCTCCGCCTACCAGTCCATCATGTTTCTTGCGGCGGCATTCACCATTGCACTGTGCAAGCCCCTCTCGCTCATCCTCATTGATTCGAGCAAGGATGCGGCATATGCAATGGCATACAAATATATGCCCGTGCTGATCATTGCAGTGCTGATGATGAGCTTCAACCAGTTCCTCAGCAGCATTTACACCGCCACCAAGAAAACCTCGCACAGCTTCTGGACGAGTCTTGTGGCAGCAGTTGTCAATCTCGTTCTCAACGTGATCCTCATCTACCGCTACGGCGTGCATGGTGCGGTCATTGCGACATTTGTCAGCTACTTTGTGTGCTACCTCATCCGCATTGTCGATACAAGACGCCTGATTCCCTTCAAGGTGCATCACATGCGTTTTGTGCTTAATCTCGTAATCCTCTTTGCCATGAGCATTGCCGCTATTTTGGAGCCGCCCTATCTCATTCCGTTCCAGGCGGTGCTGGTGATCTTCATGTGCGTATTCAATTTCTCGGCGATTATGCAGACGGTCAAGAAGATCCTGCGAAAGGACTGATTTCAGAAATTCGGGGAAGTCCATCCCCTCAATACAGAACAACAAGGAGGTATTTTCCATGTCCACACCACATCTGCAAGGCAAAAAGGGCGACTACGCCCCGATCGTCCTCATGCCCGGCGATCCGCTGCGTGCGAAATTCATCGCCGAAACCTATCTCGAAAACCCCGTCCTCGTCAATGAGATCCGAGGCATGCTCGGCTATACCGGCACCTACCACGGCATTCCCGTATCCGTGCAGGGCAGCGGCATGGGCATTCCGTCCATCGGCATCTATTCCTACGAGCTGTTCCACGAATTTGACGTGCAGGCGATCATCCGCATCGGCACGGCAGGTGCCATTGCACCGGAGGTGGAGCTGCGTGACGTGATTCTTGCACAGGGTGCCTGCACCAATTCCAATTTTGCAGCGCAGTATAATCTCCCCGGAACCTATGCGCCCATTGCGTCCTTCCGTCTGCTTTCCGCTGCTGCGGAATGCGCAAAGCAGCAGGAGCTGTCCATCCGTGTGGGCAATCTCCTGTCCTCCGACACGTTCTATGACGATGCGGATTCCCTCGCAGTCTGGAGAAAAATGCATGTACTGGGCATCGAAATGGAATCGGCAGGACTTTACATGAACGCCGCCCGTGCCGGCAAGGAAGCGCTGTGCATCTGCACGGTATCCGACTGTCCCCTTGACGGAAAATTCACCACCCCCGAGGAACGCCAGACGGGCTTCCGTGCGATGATGGAGCTGGCACTTGGAACGGTTGAGAGGCTTGGCGGAAAATAATTCCGGATTTTAAAAAACTTTAAGATAATTTTAAGGTTCATCGGTTATGATAACAGTGGATTTAGTAATCCCCCAATTCCCCCCACTGTTATCATTTTATCTCTCTTGAGTCGGTGCCTTTACGGCACCGTATTTTTTTCGAAAATGAGGTGAGAAGAATGGAACAGGCTAAGCTTGACCGCATCAACGAGCTTGCAAAAAAGGCAAAGACCACGGGGCTGACGGATGCCGAAAAGGCAGAACAGACGGCGCTTCGTGATGAGTACCGTGCAGGATTTCTGAAAAATCTGCGTGGACAGCTCGACAACACCTACATCGTCGATGAAAAGGGCAATAAAAGAAAGCTGAAATGAGAAATGCCTTGCACCGCTATGCTGTGCAAGGCATGGTTTATTTTTTCGGGGTGAATGTAGAGTTAGGATTTCAGCTTCTTAACAGCCGCAAGTATCATGAAAGAAAGTGCATATACAGCGGACGCTGCGACAGCTGCAAGAATCATGCTGCCGACAAAAGTACAGATGAAGGTTCCGAGAATATCAATAAGTCTTTCAGGAAAAAGCCAGAGAATTAATAAAGCAACGCTGATAATTCCTGCCAGAAGACAAAGAGCAGTGCTCCGGATCGTTTTACCAATCGTCATTTCCTTTGCCAGAAGACAGGCTGACCAGAAAATTGCGATCGGAGAGAGAAAAATTGCCGCCATGATACTGTAAAAGAAAATCGGATTCATTACCGTGTAGCCGATACTCGTCCAGAATCCAACCACTCCATAAAATGCAAGACCTGTTGCCGTCAGAGTTACTGCAAGTTTGTTTTTCATAATGCTACCTCCATTTCTTAGTATTGACTGTGTCAGGTATATCTCCCGAAGTGATGCTCCCACCCCTTTTGTCAGGGCTATCGCTCCACTGAGAGAGATCCATTTACTCCTACCACTTCACCCGATCCTCATACAGAATATTCAGATCAACATCCCCCGTAATCCCGTGGATTCTGCCACGGCTGCTCATCTGCCAGATGGCATATTCCCCATCATAATCGGTCTGCTCGGTGTAGTGTGCAAGCCATACGGGGTATTTGTCCTGTTCGTACCAGAAGTTCCACAGGAAATTCCTGCTGCTGTAAAGCATCGCAGAATAGCCGTTCTTTTCCAGTTCATCCGCAAATGCAAGGAAATTCATATTCAGATCGTGGATGCTCATTCCGTACTGCTGAAAATGCGAAAAGCTCTCCCAGTCAAACACCACGGGGAAATCCAGTTCCTGTCCGTCCAGATTTTCTACGATCCATCGGGCATTCATCCTCGCTTCCTCCTCGGAATTTGCCGTCGAGTAAATGTATACGCCTACGTCAAGTCCCGCCGCCTTTGCACGCTCCATGTTCTGCCGATAGTACTGATCCATGGCGATATCATCGTAATAATACCCCATGCGCATGATGACAAATTCGCAGCCTGCCTGTTTCACCCTTTCAAAATCAATCTCCTGCTGCCACTTGGAAACGTCAATGCCGAAGCGCACATTTTCGCCTGCGTACTTCTCCATGAGCGTGTCAAATGTCAGCGCAGGGCTGCTCGACTGGTGCTTTTCGACCTTCTCCACCACGTTGATGGAGAGATTCCAGCTTGTCACATTTCCCGACGAATCCGTCACCGTCGCTGTCAGCGGATAGCTGCCGCACACGCCCGTGTCCACCTGCCCTGTATAAGTAAGCTTCGGCGTTTTGTCAAAATTATCCGCAAAGCCGATATGCTCCGTCAGATCGAACGGCTCGCCAAGCTTATGCTCAGAACCCCAGCCGCCGTTGAGCATGAGGGGCGCTGTGGTATCTGCGACCTTGTAGAGGATCGGATGCTCGTAAATCTCCCCCTCGTAGGTGTAGCGCACAACTGCTTCCAGAGCCCCAAGGCTGTCAGTGACAACGATTTCGCTGCCGTTTTCCAATTCCACGTTGGAATCCGTCAGAAGCTCGGAAATCGTCATCTTTTCGTAGACTTCGATCTTTTCACGCACGTTCAGCACCGCACCCTCGGGCTGCTCGTGCTTTACGAAGGGCTGTGTTTCGGGAATTTCGGTTTCCGTGGTCGGCTGTGTGGTTTCGGGAGCGGTTTCGGTCGCAGATTCCGTTTCCGAAGGCTCCTGCAGCGTCTGGGATGCAGGCTCCGCCTGCTTTTTGCCGCAGCCCGTCAGAAGGCAGAGCAGCGCAAGTAATATCGCATGGTATCGTTTCATAGTGACTCCTTTTATTCATCCGGCACCGCAAAAGGCGATTGCCTTTTGCGGTGCTGCCGTTTCTCGTAATTCCATTATACCATGCGATTGTCGAAAACACAAGAACAAATGCGGATGATGCAGAAATTTCTATTATCGGAATTATTCTCCCCTTGCCGCAACGTCCGCTTCAATTTCCTCCTTCCACTCCGCACCGGGCGTGATGTCGCAGCGCATCGAGCAGATGGCGTTGCTCATAGCGGCGAAATTCAGCCTTGTGCCACGCTTGTCGCTCTTGTAGCGGACGGCACGTTCAGGGGTGATGCCGATGCTGCCTGCGGCGGCAATGGCGTCGATGTTGGCACCGAGGAAGAGGAATTCCCAGCCGCACGCCTCTTTTTTCTGTTCGATCATCTTCTTTACCTTGTCCGCATCGTAGGTATGGCTTGCATTTTCCATGCCGTCGGTGGTGATGACGAACACCGTGTGCACCGGAACATCCTCAGGACGTGCGTACTTGTGGATGTTCCCGATGTGTGCAATGGCATTGCCCACCGCATCGAGCAGCGCCGTGCAGCCCCGAACAAAGTAATCCTTGTCCGTCATGGGCGGAACCTCGGAGAGGGGAACACGGTCGTGCAGCACCTGCGCTTCGTCATCGAACAGAATAGTGGAAACGAAGCATTCGCCCTCCTGCTTTTTCTGCCGTCCGAGCATGGCGTTGAAGCCCCCGATGGTGTCGCTCTCAAGTCCTGCCATCGAGCCGCTTCTGTCGAGAATGAATACGAGTTCGGTCAGATTGTTTTTCATAAAATATCCTCCTTTTGGGAATTGTGGCTTTTGCTTACATTCTCATTATAGCGGATATTTCATGGGATTTGGTCGCATGGGAAGCGACAAAAAACACCGCACATAGGAATGTGCGGTGCAGCCCCTCCCCAAAGGGGAGGTGTAAAACAGGTACAGTTTCGTTATCGAATTCTCCCGTTACCCCAAAATCAGACTCTGGTCAAACGCAAACAACGCCTCGTTGATCACAAAGAGATCGTATATCCCCTTGGAAATGAAATATTCAATGATCACATCGGATTTACTGCTGCGGGAAAGCGCATAGCCTGCCTTTCGCAGAAAATCCTCGGTTTCGTCCACGTCAAGCTCCAGCGCAATTGCAAACGCAAGCGCCGTCTGCTTGCTCGGTCTGTAATGCACGTCGCTGCGGATCTTTGAAAAAAGCTTGCGGTCAATGCCTGCCTTCTTGTAGCACTGCGCATCCGTCATGCCCCTCTCGTCGATCAGCCGCAGCAGCATCTGCGAAAAGCTCTCGTCAAGCTGCCGCACACGCTCCTGCAGCTCGTCGGGAAGCACAGCGGGAGCCGCCATGCAGCAGCGATCCTCCATGGGCGCAGATGCCGCACCCCTTGCAGCACAATTGCCAAAAATCGGCTTGCGCCGTGGCGGTGCAGAAATCACTGCACCCTCATAGAATTCCTCTATGTAGCGGAGAATGTCTTTATACAGCTGCGGATCCATTGTATGCACATGCTCACGTCCTTTCATCGCACTACATCTCATATGAAACCCCACCGCTTCGGATATGCCGTGAATCGTTGGCAATTTCGATCGTCGGGGCAGTCAGCGTTCCCGTTTCATCGGAAAGGGTCAGCACGGTAATCGCCGTAAAATCGGGACAAATCGCCCTGCACAGGTAGAAGAACGGGAGATTGAGCAGGTGTGCAAACAGCGCCGAGGAGGATCCGCCATGGCTGAACACGGCAATCGTCCTGTCGGTGTTTTCGCCGATCACACGGTAGTTTGTCCCCTCACGTCTGTAGCCGATGGATTCCATCCACGCATCGCTCTCCCTTGCCACACGTTCAAGCTCGGAGAATACAATATTATTGCAGAACGGGGGATGCTTTGTCCATTCCTCATCCATCAGGGAAAAGCCCTGCGAAATCGCATAGAGCGAGGTATCCCACGGATGGCCGTCCGCATAAATTTCATTTCCGTCGGATGATCCCCAGCGGATTTCGTGCATGAAATCGAGCTTTTCGACATCCATGCAAAGGAGATTTGCCAGATGCTGCGCAGTTTCAAAGGCTCTCCCGTAGGGGGAGGAAAAGATTTGTTCGATTCCCTCATCCTTCAGCCGCAGCGCCGCCTGTGCGGCGTGCTGATGTCCCAGAGGAGTCAGGCAGTCGTTTTCATAATCGGGATGTCCGTGGCGGACGAATATCAGTTTCATAGGATACCTCTTTTTTTGAATGTTTGTAAAAACGGTGATCAACTTTAGTATAACATATCGGTGGAGATTTGTAAAGGGAAATAAAAACGCCCCCTTTTCGGGAGCGTTTTCCAAAGCATTATCCGAACAAAATGAGAATGACCATCAGCGCCGCCATCAGACCGCCGTAATAAAGCGCAATTGCACCGAGCATACCCCAGATGCTTGTGCCGCCGTCACGCTGCAGCAGCATCTGCCGCACCTGCGGCGCAGAAGTGCGTGCAGTGGTTTTCACCTTTTTGATGACGTGGCGGTAGTAGAGATAATTGGCAAACACGCACATCAGCACACAGAAGGTCAGCTGAACGGCGTAGAAAATAATATCCAGCGTCTGAATGAGCGAGAGGTTTTCCTCAATGAATTCCAGCAGACCGCCGTAAAGCTCGGTCACGTCCATGCCGTATTCCTTGTACATCTTGATCATTTTCTTGTCCGTGAACGCCATCTGGATGCTTGTGAGAAGCGAAGGGATTTTGCACAGCACAAGCATGAGGACCGAGAGAATTGCCATCGGCCACATTTTGCGGTTGGCAAAATACAGATGCGGAAAGAGAAAGCACGGCAGATTGAACGAGAGCTTCCTGCCCGTTTCCTTGAACCGCTTGAACAGCGGAATGTAGTAGAGCGTGTTGCTGCGTACATAGCTTGCCACATCGTCCAAGCGTTCGCCGTCGAACTGTTCATCCTTGGGCAAACCGCAGCAGGGATCATTGATATTAAAGCGCATGGAAGCGCCGCCGGGCATCATGATGTTGACATCCGGTGCGGATTCCTCCTGTTCCCTGCCATTTATGGGTGTACGGCAGATCGAGCAGTACGCTGCATCGGGTGCATTGATGTGGTGGCAGTTCGGACAGCTTCTGTCGAGCAGCTTGCTGCGGTGCATTTCCTGCCAGCTTTTGCCGCTTTCGTGGAGCGTGGTGTTGATGCATTTACCGTTTGCTTCATAGCAGGAACGGTGGTAGGGGGTTCCGCATTCGGGGCAGACAACGATGTCATCACCCTCACGGAACAGATTCTGGCAGACCTTACACGGGCAGCCTGTAAAATTCGGCATAGTAACCTCCGGAAATTTCTGATTCTTTCATACAAATTCTATTATACCACAATTTTGCGATATTTCAAGAGGAAACGGAGAATTTTCAGAAGATGAACACAAAAGCCCCTGCATCCGCAGGGGCTTTCAGTCTGTCAAAAAGTATTATTTCGCTTCAATTTCCCCCTCCCCCTAACCCCCTCCCCAGAGGGGAGGGGGAAAAGGGTAGGGTGCTGGCGCTGAACAGCCCGTCCCCTCTGTCTCACTTTGCTCGACATCTCCCCACCCCGTGGGGAGTCACCCTACCCCGCCCTCCTGCTGAGTGCATTTTCAAGAGGAAACGGAGAATTTTCAGAAGATGAACACAAAAGCCCCTGCATCCGCAGGGGCTTTGCAAATTCTATTTCCGGCTCGCCTTTGCATTGGCAAGCATCAGCTTGATGCGGTTCTCCTGATTGACTCTCGTTGCACCGGGATCATAGTCAATGGCGATGATGTTGGCGTTGGGATAACGCTCCTTCACCGCACGGCTCATGCCCTTTGCCACAATGTGATTCGGCAGACAGCCGAACGGCTGGGTGCAGATGATGTTCTCCGTGCCGCTTTCGGCAAGTGCGCCCATTTCCGACGGAATCAGCCAGCCCTCGCCCATGCTCACGCCCTGTCCGATGTACTGCTGCCCGATTTTGCGCAGATGCTCAAAATCATGCGGTGCCTCAAATACACCGTGCTTTTTGATGGCGCTGATGAACTCCTTCTGCTTGTGGTAAATCGTTTTATATGCCGCCTTGAACAGCGGTGTTGCCGCAGTTTTGGCGTCATAGAGCGATGCGTCGTTGAGCTTGTTGACCGCCCAGTAGAGGATGAATTCCAGAAACAGCGGAACGACCGGCTCACAGCCCTCCGACAAGAGGAAATCCTCCAGATGATTGTTCGCAAGGGGGGAGTATTTTACATAGATCTCGCCCACAATTCCTACCTTGATCTTCGGAACCGAGGAGCGTTCGATCTTTGCAAAATCGTCCAGAATCTCCTTGTAGATCTTCTTCGTGTTCGTGAATTTGTTTTCCTTGAACAGTGTGTCAAGCTTCTTCTGCCACTTCAGCAGGCATTTTTCAGAGCTGCCCCGTATCAGCTCATACGGGCGGCACTGGTTGTAGATCGTCATGAGCATGTCGCCGTAAAGCACGCCGTACAGGCATTTGAGCGTGATCGGCACCGTCATCCGGAAACCGCTGTCCTTTTCAAGTCCCGAAAAATTCAGCGAAACCACAGGAACCTGCGGAAATGTTTCTGAAACGCATTTGCGCAGCAGGTGGATATAGTTGGACGCACGGCATCCGCCGCCCGTCTGCGTGATCAGCAGTGCGGTGCGGTTCGGATCGTACTTTCCGCTTTTAAGTGCCTCCATGAACTGTCCGACCACCAGCAGACAGGGGTAGCAGGTGTCGTTATGTACGTTCTTCAGCCCTTCCTCCACCACGGTTTTCGATTCGCTTTCAAGCAGCTCGCAGTGGTAGCCGTAGGCTTCTAAAATACGGATGATGAGCTTAAAGTGGATGGGGAGCATGTTCGGCACGAGAATCGTGTGCGTTTTCTTCATTTCTTCCGTAAACTTTGCATATTCTGCCATACTGCACGCCCCTTTCTATTCTTTTCCGCCCATTGCCGCAAGCAGGCTTCTCAGTCTGATCTTTGCAGCGCCGAGGTTGTTGATCTCGTCAATTTTCAGCTGTGTATAGAGCTTTCCTCTGCTTTCGAGGATGCTGCGCACCTCGTCCGTGGTGATCGCATCAATGCCGCAGCCGAAGGAAACGAGCTGTACAAGCTGCATATCCGGCTGCGTGGAAACATATTCCGCCGCACGGTAAAGCCTGCTGTGATACGTCCACTGATTGAGAACACGCAGCTCCGGCATGCTGCCGAGTGCCGAAACGCTTTCCTCCGTCACGACTGCAAGTCCCAGACTTGTCAGCAGCTTATGGATGCCGTGGTTGATCTCCTTGTCAAGATGATACGGACGTCCTGCAAGCACGATGATCTTCCTGCCCTCCATCCTCGCCTGACGGATGACCTCCTGTGCCTTATCCGCCATATTCCGACGGAATTCGTCCAGCGACTTGTATGCTGCGTCCACCGCAGCAGGGATTTTTCCGCCGACGTTGTACTTTGCAAGCGTGCGTTTCATGACGTTGATGACGTTTTTCGGGCGGTTGAGATCCATGTAGGGATAGACGAAATTGTCGTTATTCAGCTCCTTGTGGTTCGCCTTCATCAGCTCCGGATAGTACGCCACCACGGGGCAGTTGAAGTGATTGTCCGTGTCGGGTTCTTCGATGTTGTAGCTCATGCACGGCCAGAAAATGAAGTCCACGCCCTTTTCAAGCAGTGTTTCAATATGTCCGTGGGCGATTTTCGCCGGATAGCAGACCGTATCCGAGGGGATCGTGTGCTGTCCCTTGAAGTAGACCTTGCGGTCGCTCTCACCGGAGATTTCCACGGCAAATCCAAGCTCGTTGAAAAGGGTATACCAGAACGGCAGCTGCTCGTAGAAGCTCAGCACCATCGGAATTCCCACGGTTGCACGGGGATTCTTCGGCTGCTCGCTGACGATCCGGAAGAGGCTGTCGTATTTGTAGCTGTACAGATCCGGAACCTCCGAGGGCTTTGTGATGCCTGCACCTTTTTCACAGCGGTTGCCGGAGATGAATTTTCCGCCGTCCGAGAAGCGGATGACGTTGAGCAGGCAGTTTGCCGTACAGCCGCCGCAGCGAATGTTTTTGGAGGTGTAGGAGAAATTCTGCAGCTCCGAGGGAGCAATCAGCAGACTCGGCGATTCCTGCGCCTTTTCCTTGGCGTAGAGCGCCGCACCGAATGCACCCATCAGTCCCGAAACAGCAGGACGGATGACATGTCTGCCGATCTCACGTTCAAAGCAGCGCAGAACAGCGTCATTGAGGAAGGTGCCGCCCTGCACGACGATATTTTTACCAAGCTCCTCCACGCTCTTGGCACGGATGACCTTGTAAATGGCATTTTTGATGATGGACGCCGAAAGACCTGCGGAGATATCCTCCACCGTTGCGCCGTCCTTCTGTGCCTGCTTGACGGAGCTGTTCATGAACACCGTGCAGCGGGAACCGAGTTCCACGGGATGCTGTGCAAACAGTCCCATTTTGGAGAATTCCTCAATGTCATAGCCCAGTGCCATGGCAAAGGTCTGGATGAACGAGCCGCATCCGGAGGAACACGCTTCGTTGAGCATGATGCTGTCGATGGCGCCGTTCTTGATCTTAAAGCATTTGATGTCCTGACCGCCGATGTCGATGATGAAATCCACGTCGGGGCAGAAGAAGGATGCCGCCTTGAAATGCGCTACCGTTTCCACGATGCCGTGGTCAACGGAAAGACCGGCACGGATGAGATCCTCACCGTAGCCCGTCACCGCACTGCTGCGGATGCGCAGGTTCGGATTTTTTTCACGATAAATAGTTTTAAGCTGCTCGGCAATTTTATCGAGGGGCTGCCCCTCGTTTGATGCATAGTGGCTGTAAAGGAGCTTTCCGTCCTCCGTGATCAGCACAAGCTTTGTGGTGGTCGAGCCCGAGTCGATGCCAAGATACGCATCGCCCTCGCAGGTGTGCAGATCTGCATATTGCAGATCGTGACGCTTGTGGCGTTCGACGAATTCCGTGTATTCCTCACGGGACTGGAACAGGCAGTCGCCTGTTACCACCTCGGAGGCAGCCTGTGCATTCTGCACCATGGAGAGCAGCTCCTGTGCGGATTTTGCCGAAAGCTTGCTTTCCTTAGCGTAAAGTGCGGAACCGAGCGCCACAAAAACAGGAGCCTGCTCAGGGAAGAACGCCTGCTCTTCGGTTAGTCCGAGTGTATCCATAAATGCCCTGCGCAGCCCCAGCTGGAAGGAGAGGGGACCGCCAAGGAACAGTACATTTCCTTTGATTTCTCTGCCCTGTGCAAGTCCTGCCACGGTCTGGTCAACGACTGCACGGTAAATACTTGCCGCAATATCCTCACGGGCTGCTCCCTGATTGAGCAGCGGCTGAATATCGGATTTTGCAAACACACCGCATCTGGATGCGATCGGATAGGTGCGCTTTGCACGCAGGGAAGCCTCGTCCAGCTCATCCGCCGTAATGCCCAGAAGCGTCGCCATCTGGTCGATGAATGCGCCCGTGCCGCCTGCGCATGAGCCGTTCATGCGCTGCTCGACGCCCCCCGTCAGGAAGATGATCTTGGCGTCCTCGCCCCCCAGCTCGATCACCGTATCTGCCTGCGGATAGCAGCTTTTTACCGCCAGAAATGCCGCATGCACCTCCTGTACGAAGGGGATTTCGGCAGCATTGGCAAGCCCAAGACCTGCAGAGCCGGTCATTGCCGCAGAAAGCATTGCATCCGGAAATTTCTCCAGAATGCTTTCCAGCTGCGCCGCAACCGTTTCCTTGACCTTGGAAAAATGCCGCTGATAGGCGGAATGCAAAATTGTTCCCAGTTCATCACAAACCACAGTCTTGACGGTGGTGGAGCCAACGTCAATGCCCAGTGTGTATGTTTTCATAGTCTTCCTCCAACAATAAGTATGCTTGCTGTGTGCAGATTCTGCACTATATCAGGTGATCCTCGTGGATCACTTTGCCCTCATCCATAAATTTTCTCGGCACACGCTTGGAAATGCCGCATACGACCTCGTAGCCGATGGTGCCGTATTTTCCGGCAACCTCATCCGCTGTGATGCATTCATCCCCGTCCCTGCCGATGAGAGTGACCATGGTGCCGATCTGCACGTCGGGGACATTCCCGATGTCGATCATCATCTGATCCATGCAGATGCGCCCTACCACAGGGCAGCGCACGCCGCAGACAAGCACCTCTCCTTTGCCGGAGAGCAGTCTGCTGTAGCCGTCGGCATAGCCGATGGTGACGGTTGCGATTTTCTGCGGTTTTTCAGTAATATAGGTTCTTCCGTAGCTGATGCAGGTGCCGGCTTCCGTCGTTTTGATGTGGCTGATTCTTGAGCGCAGCGAAAGCACCGGCTGAAGCTCCAGCGGCATGGGGAGTGCCGCATTGGGTTTGAGTCCGTACATGATGATGCCAGCCCTTGCCAGCGTGCTTTTTGGCTGGTTGCGGTAGCAGATCGCCGCACTGTTCATGCAGTGCACATGGCGCAGGGCGATACCCTGTTCCCTGAGTGCCGCATCCACCGCAAAGAGCGCAGCCTCCTGCGCATCGGTGTAGGCAATATTTTCCGCATCCGCCTCGTCCGCTGCGGCAAAATGGGTGAACAGACCCTCCACCTGCAGTCCCGGACGGGAGATGATGTCCTGCATCTGTGACAGACAGGCATCGGGATCCTTCACGGGAACGCCGATGCGTCCCATACCCGTATCGAGCTTCACATGGCAGCGCACGGGCATGCCGGGGGATGCGTGATCGGAGAGCATTTCTGCGTATTCGCAGGATACCACCGCCTGCAGGATGTTCTGCAGTGCGAGCATCGGGGCACATTCGGGTGAGGTGTAGCCGAGGATCAGGATCTCCGCCTGCGGGCACCATTTGCGCACACGCATCGCCTCTTCAAAGCTGGACACTGCAAAGAAACGCACGCCGATTCCATAAAGCTTTCGGCAGATGATCTCCTCGCCGTGGCCGTAGGCATCTGCCTTGACAACGGCGCAGAATTCTGTGCTGTCGGCAAGCACCTGACGGATGGTATGTACATTGTGAGAAAGAGCGCTGAGCGAAATTTCCGCCCACGCACGCTGACGATACTGCATATCGGTCTTCCTTTCCAGAATTGAAATTGCCGTCAATCCGCCGTGCTGCGGATAAATGGCAGAGAAAGTTCCCGAAAAATGTCGAATTGGTATCGAAACGGGAACAGAAAAGTAATAATTCAAAAAAAATACTGTTTTCCACTTGTGGTTTGCATTGTTGTATGGTATAATGAGTTTGATTGTGATTGACAAATGGGGGTATAGAATGGAACAGTATGCGGAGCATCCGCTTTTACAGAATACACCTCGTGAACGGGTGCTGTGCTTCACCGGACACCGTCCGGAAAAGCTGCCCGATGGACGGACATTGCAGATTCTGACGAAAACACTCCATCATTACATCAATATTTCTATCACGCAGGGATATACCCACTTTCTGACCGGACTTGCGGACGGTGTGGATTATCTTGCAGCGGAATATCTCTTCACGCTGCGGCAGCGATATCCCATCATTCAGGTGATCGGCGTGCAGCCCTGCGAGGATTATGAAGAATTCTACAGCAGCCACGGCTACAGCCTGCCAAGACTACAGTATATGCTGCAGAATGTCAACGGACTGATCGTGCTGCCGGGGAGCTATCGTTCCCATAAGGCATTCCGTGAACGCAACTATTACATGGTCGATCGCTCCGCCGCTATCATTGCTGTGTGCAGCAAGGGGCGTTCGGGTTCCATGCAGACGCTCGGATATGCGATGCGTCAGGAACTGGCATATTGCAGGATCTGCCTTGACAATGTCGGCAGCCATCCGCTGTATCCGCCCCTGACTCCCGAAAACTGGGAGGTCGAACGCTGCGGATTTTGACGCATACCAACATTATAGCATTATTTTTTCAAAAATGCAAGTGAAATTGCAAACTTTAAAAATAATTGAATCTGCTTCTTATAAGGAGGACAACAAGATGGAAAAGAAAAAAAAGAAAGGTCATGTGGCAATTCCCTTTCTGCTGGCATTCCTGCTCGCCATTCTCGGCATCGGCGGCATTGCCATGTATCTGTTCCGACAGCTTGACAGCGACGGAAACGACGTTCAGAAAATGCCGGGAACCACGATAAAGCCCAGCGCTGCAAGTGACGCTACGCTCCTGTTCATTCTCGATGAACCGAGCAAGCCGGAGCCTCTGACCTTCATGCTGGCAAGAATCCGTCCGAGCGAAAAGGAAATCGTCATGATCGGACTTCCCGACAACATGATCTCACTCGTGGACGGCAGACAGGATACGCTTTCGGGATTTTATTCCAACGGCGGCGTGAAGCAGGTCGAGGCTGCCATCAAGAACGAAACGCAGATCGAAACCGACCGCTACATTATCATCAACTCCGAGGGCTTCCAGAAGATCTGCAACATCTTCGGCGGTGCTTATTATCAGGTTCCCAAGGGACTGATGGGCTTCACTGACAGCAATGAGCCGCAGTATCTCGGCCCGTCCCAGATGGAAAAGCTGCTCTGCTACCCCCTGTTTGAGCAGGGTGAAATCCAGCGCAGCGCACTGTGCGGCGACCTGATTGCCGAAATGATCAACCAGACGGATTTTGACCGCATCGTGTCCTCCATGGACAACAATTTCAAAACCCTGATCAATATGATGGAAACCGACATTTCCGCCATTGATTATAATGAAGAAAAGGATGCGCTGAAATACATGTACACCTACGGCGACAGCAATATCGCCACATTCCGTATTGCCACCGGCACGATCGAGCCGCAGAGCAATGTGTTCATCCTCGACAGCGGATTTTATAACGGCGTTTCGGAGTTTTTTGAAGAATCCGAACAGCCCGCATCGGAGGAATAAGCCGTGTACCGTAATATTTTTGATACCCATGCACATTATACCGACCACGCCTTTGACGAAGACAGGGACGAGCTTCTGCATAGTCTGCCCGATAAGGGCGTGCGCTATGTAATGCTCGCAGGCTGCGATGTGGAGGATTCCAAGGCATGTGCAGCACTTGCCGATCGCTATGATTACATTTATGCCGCAGCAGGCGTGCATCCGGAAAATCTGGAAAACCTCCCCTCTGACTGGCTTTCACAGCTGCGTCGCCTTGCAGAGGAGAACCCGAAGATCCGTGCCATCGGCGAAATCGGGCTTGACTATCACTATGAGGGCTATGATGCCGACAGGCAGAAGGAAGTGTTCATTGCACAGCTCCGGCTTGCAAAGGAGCTTGACCTTCCCGTGATCCTCCATGTGAGGGACGCTGTGGGCGATGCAATGGAGATTCTGCGGAAATACCGACCAAAGGGTGTGATGCACTGCTACAGCGGTTCTGCGGAAACGGCAAAGGAGGTGCTTGCCCTCGGGCTGCACATCAGCCTGACGGGTGTGCTTACCTTTAAAAATGCAAGAAAGGCAATTGAAGTGTTGGAGCTTGTGCCGACGGATCGTTTCATGTTTGAAACCGACTGCCCGTATATGGCACCTGTTCCGTTCAGGGGCAAACGCTGTGACAGCTCCCTGATCGCCCATACCGCCGAGCGTGCGGCAGAGATCAAGGGGATGGATACGCAGGAAATGCTCAACGCCTGCTGTGAAACAGGCATGAAGCTGTTTGGAATCACAGAATAATTTCTGAAGAATCTCTGAAAACGTCGTTTCGGAGATTCTTTTCTCAAATTATCATAGAACTTTCACATAAGCTATTGACTTTATGGCGTTTTTGTACTATAATAATAGTAATTGTCGTGAATTTTTTCACGAGAAAATTTCGGATAGACCCCCGATCAGCATGGGGGTAAATCTGACAGGAGGTTAGATTGTGAATAAAAAAATGGGAAAACCCGTCTTTTTTGTTGTCTTCTTTGTGATCCTGGCGTTTACATATTCTACGCTGTTCGGAATTTCCACATACTACGGCGACATTAAGACAACGTATGTACACAGTCTGGAGGATATTCGTCTGGGTATCGACATCCAGGGCGGTGTTGACGTAACATTTGAGCCCGAGAATGACATGGATGCAAGCAAGGATCAGATGGATGCTGCACTGCAGATCATCAACACCCGTCTTCTTTCAATGGGTATCAATGACAGCGAAACCTATGTGGACTACAACAACAGCCGTATCATCGTGCGTTTCCCGTGGCAGTCGGGCGAGGAGAACTTTGATCCCACTGCAGCGGTAGATGAGCTTGGACAGATGGCAGAGCTGACATTCCGCTATGGTACCGAGCCGGACGGCGAGATCATCCTCACCGGTAAGGACGTTGAAGAAGCACAAGGCGGCTTTCACGAAGAATGGAAGGTATTCCTCACGCTGAAAGAAGACGGCGCAAAGGCATTCGCAGAAGCAACCGCAAAGCAGAAGGCAAACGGCGGTTACATCTCCATCTGGATGGATGATGTGTGCGTTTCCAGTGCAACGGTTAACGACGTCATCAATGAAGGTTCTGCACAGATCACAGGTAACTTTGACGCAGATTCCTCCAAGGCACTGGCAGACCAGATCAATTCCGGTGCGCTGCCCTTCTCTCTGAAGACCACAAGCTCCAAGACACTCTCCCCGACACTCGGTCAGGGTGCTCTCTATGCGATGGTCCTCAGCGGTATCATTGCTCTGGTATTCATCTGTGTTTACATGCTCATCCTTTACCGTGTACCCGGCTTTGTGGCTGTGATCGGTCTGATCGGACAGGTTGCAGGTATGCTTGCAGCAGTTTCCGGCTGGTTCGGCTTCCAGCCCAGCTCTACACTGACCATCCCCGGTATTGCAGGTATCATCCTCTCCGTAGGTATGGGCGTTGACTGTAACATCATCACTGCAGAGCGTATCCGTGAGGAACTGGCTAAGGGCAGATCCGTGGAAGCTGCGCTCAAGGCAGGCTACAAGAACGCATTCTCTGCAATCCTCGACGGCAACCTGACTCTGGCGATCGTTGCGGTAATTCTGATGGGTGCATTCGGTACCAATACCAACCCCATCACCAAGTTCCTTGACAACACCATCTTCTATTTCTTCGGCGCAACCACAGAAGGCTTTGTATACTCCTTCGGCTTTACTCTGCTCGTCGGCGTTATCCTGAACATCGTCATGGGCGTGGGCGCAGCAAGACTGATGACCATGTCTCTGGCAAGATTCAAGGCATTCCAGAAGCCCTCTCTGTACGGTTACAACGAGAAGAAGCATAAGGAAACAAGAATTTTCAACTTCAGCGGCATGAAGAAGGTTTACTTCACCATCGCAGCTGTACTCATCGGCGTATCCCTGTGTACAAGCTTCCTCGGCGTAGAGGTAGCAATCGACTTCAAGGGCGGTACCATCGTATCCTACTCCTACACAGGCGATATCGACGCAAATGCATGCAAGGCCGAGATCGAGGAGATCCTCAATTCTCCGGTTACCATTCAGACAGGTGAAAGCTTTGATGCAAACACCAACACCCTGACCATTTCCTTCAGCTACAGCGAAGGTCTGACACAGGAGCTGCAGGAAAAGATGCTCAAGGCTGTGCAGGAAACCTATCCGGATGCAGGCGTTGAAGTGCTCGACAGCAACGACGTAAGCCCGTCCTCCGGTCGTGAGTTCTTCGGCAAATGTATCGTTGCGGTACTCTTTGCAGCACTTCTCCTGATCATCTATATCGCTCTGCGATTCAAGAAGATCAGCGGTTGGTCCGCAGGTGTGTTCACAATCATGGCACTGCTGCACGATATTATCGTTACCTACGGTTCCTTCGTACTGTGCGGTTTTGAGATCAACGCAAACTTCATGGCAGTTCTGCTGACCATCTTCGGTTACTCCATCAACAACACCATCGTTGTATATGACAGAATCCGTGAGAACCAGTCCATTCTGCCCAGAAAGAGCAGCATTTCCGAGCTGATCAACACCAGCGCAAGCCAGACGCTTCGCCGTTCCATCCGTACAACCATCACCACACTTGCTACAATGGTAATTATCAGCGTTGTTGCTTATGTGTGCAAGGTTGACGATATCATGAGCTTCTCCGTACCGATGGTATTCGGTCTGCTGGCAGGTACTTTCTCCTCCCAGTGCATCGCTCCGACGCTTTGGGTATGGTGGAATGAAAAGCGTGGCATCAAGACAATTGGTGATTACGCAAAGAAGGCATAAGCGAATTTACACCGCAAACCCGAAGGGCAATGCCTTTCGGGTTTGTTTATAACGAAACTCATAAAAGGAGGAATTTCCATGCCCTATTGTCAGAACTGCGGCAGACCGCTTGCAGAAAACGAAGTTTGCAACTGCCGGAACCAAAACCCGAATCCGGGAATGCCGAACCCTGCTGTTTATCAGTACTCCAACGCACAGGTGCAGAATCCCCCCAAGAAGAACAACACCGCAGTGATCGTGATTATCATCATCGCAGTGGTGATGCTGTTTGTTCTTCCTGTTCTCGGCATTCTCGCTGCCATTCTGATTCCTGCCATGCTTGGTTATACCGCAAAATCACAGCAGGCAAGTGTCAACAGCGCTGCAAAGGCGATCTATGACGCCTATTCAACGGCGATCATTGAGCTTGATTCCAAGAATGTCGATGTCCTTGGGGATTACATCATCAGCTCGGATGCGGATGACTGCATCAATGTTCCGTTTGATGTATCCTATATCTACGATATGGCGAATGACTACTATACGGAGCTTGGCGAATACAATTATTTTGTTATCATTGAAGATGGCAGGGTTTCCTATGCTGCCTGTGAGGAATCCGGAGAAGACTGCATAGGCACTTTCCCGTATGCAACACGGGTAAACGAAGGACCGACCACCTACTCCGGCTCTGTCGGCGCTGAGGGCTGGGATCTGGAGGATCTCTATTATTACACCTATTCCGTGCTGTACGGAAATTAAACAAGCCCCCACTCCGTATGGAGTGGGGCTTTCTGCACACAAAAAGGGCGATGCATGCGCATCGCCCTTTCTTATGCACTTATCTCGGCTCACAAATGAGCTTGATTGCGGTGCGGTCTTCACCGTCAATCTGAATGCTGGTAAATGCAGGAATGCAGATCAGGTCAATACCGATCGGTGCAAGATAACCTCTTGCAATCGCAACCGACTTGACAGCCTGGTTTGCTGCGCCTGCGCCAACAGCCTGAATCTCGACACTCTTGTTTTCACGAATGACTCCTGCGATGGCTCCTGCTACAGAATTTGGGGATGAACGTGAAGATACTTTCAAAATTTCCATAATAGCCTCCTTGGGTATATTGTTTTTGTGTTTATGGGATAATGGTTACAGGGTATTTACTGTATTATTATTATACACCATTCATCGGCAAAAAGCAAGAGTTTTATAAAAGTTTGTGAATTATCTCACAAAAATAGGGAGAATTTTGGTTGTTTTGCCGATTTTTGCATCGAATTCCACCAGAACGCCGTTGAGCATGCAGTCGCCCTGCGCCTCCTCAAAACGTGTGGGAACGTGCAGGTGCAGGCGGTCGATGGCGATCTCTTTTTTGACGCCGAGGACGGAATCCTCCACGCCCGTCATGCCTGCATCGGTAATATATGCCGTATGCCCCTGCAAAATACATGCATCCGCTGTCTGGACATGGGTGTGCGTGCCGAACATGCCCGTGACTCTGCCTGCAAGGTAATGCCCCATCGCCTTTTTCTCCGAGGTTGCCTCGGCGTGGAAATCCACGAAGATATTAGGCGTGTCGATCTCACGGAGCAGCGCATCCGCTGTATCAAAGGGATTTGCGAGGTTTTCCATGAACAGCACACCGGAAAGGTTGATGATGGCAATGCGGCAGGCACCGAGGTCGAGCAGCCCCACGCCCTTGCCGGGGCAGGCGTCGGAATAATTGGCAGGTCGCAGAATGCAGTCGTTATCGAAAATATGCAGGTTGTCCCTGCGCTGAAAGGCGTGGTTGCCGGTGGTGATGAGGTCTGCGCCGCAGGAAAAGAGCTGCTCTGCGGAATAGGCGGTGATGCCGTTGCCATTTGCGGAATTCTCGCCGTTGACGATCGTGATATCCGCACCGAGTTCACGGCGCAGTTGGGGGAGCTTTCTGCTCAGAAAGCGGCAGCCGACTTCGCCCACCACGTCACCGATAAATAAAAGTTTCATATGTGTACTTCCTTTCAAAAAAGTGTTCTGCCCTGAAAATGGGGCAGAACACGGGTTTGTTAAATGTTTTTTCGGGTCAGGCAGCCTGAAGCTGCCCCCACCCCAACCCCTCCCCCAGAGGGTGAGGGGCTATTTTGGGGGTTCTGCGTACCCCTACCCGCTAAGAGCTGTCGCTCTTAAAGTTCAAATAGGATGAACCACGCCCGAAAAGGGCAGAACACAGGGGTTACTTCGTCAGCTCCGCAATCAGGTCATCGACCGAATCGGGCATGTGCTTTGTCTGGATGCCCTGCTCGCTGAGAATATCGTCAAGCGTGTAATTTCTCGGCTGCGGGGGCGGCGTGGGAGCAGGTCTTCTGACGGGCTTTTCGATCGGTTTTTCGATTGGCTGTGCCATCGGCTTTTCAATAGGCTTTTCGGGAAGCTTCACCTCATGTACGCCGATCGGCTTTTCTGCCGGGGGCTGTGTGAGCTTCACCGTCATTTCATGCTGCTGCACCACAGGAACGGTAATGGTGTGACGGGAGCTGTTTTCGCTTGCCTGCGGCAGCGGCTGCGTGTAGGAAAGCGGCAGTGACACGGTTTTCTGAATCACAGGTTCCTCTTCTGCTTCTTCCTCTTCGTCATTGCTGTCAAGCTCATATGCCTCGGCTGCGGCTTCTTCGGGATCCTGTTCCTCGAAAATCAGTTCTTCCTCTTCCTCGTCCGCAGGAATTTCCTCCGCTTCCTCCGTTTCCGCTTCTTCTTCCTCATCGGTCATGCGGGAATTGCGGATGACATTGCGGATGGCAAACACGGGGAACTGCAGCAGCAGTCCCACTGCCGTGCAGAGAATGAACAGAATCGGAACCACGCCGAAGCCCGCCCACAGACGGATGGAAACATCGGGGAAGCGTTCTTCAAGTGCAGGAAGCAGGCAGCGCAGAAGCGGATCGCCAAGCATCAGTGCCAGAAGCATACCGCCTGCCGCACCGCCGAAGAAGCGGTGACCAACGCTGCTGCCGTATTTTCTGCTGCGGAAAATACCCACCAGACACAGTGCGACGCACAGGCTCGGAAGTGCTGCCATGCTGTCAAGCCACGGGCAGTACAGCTGTCCCTTTGCCATGCTCATCGCAAGTACAACTGCCGTTTCGCAGGCAAGAATGGCGATGAGGAAAATGACCATCAGTACAATATCACGGCGGCGTTTGAGGTAACGTTTCATGTAGGCTCCGCCGATATAGGCTGCAATGGGGGCAAGCGTGAGGCACCATGAGGGCAGCACGGTGATGCCGCCGAACTGCAGAATGGGCTGCAGTGTGCCGAAAAATGCCGTCAGCACAAGGAAAACCTGCCTCGGTCTTCTGTGTCCAAGATCATGGAAGGCAGCGTTGATAAAGGGGGCTGCCAGCAGCAGCAGGAAATACATGCCCACAATCGGTGCAAGGAAGGAGGTGCGGAAGCTGAAAAATTCCTGCACGATGTCTGCTGCGGTAAGCGTTTCCTGCAGGAGGAAGATCCGCAGCAGCAGGCTGAATGCGCTGCCCACGAGATAGATATAGAGCAGGCGGATGAAAATTTTGAAATAGGATGCGGAGAATTTTCTGCCGCTCAAGACAAAGCCCATGCCGCCTGCAAGCAGCAGTGCGCCGCTCATGCAGAACCAGCGAGCCGCAAGGGGCAGTGCCGCCATGTAGGAATCCACGGGAAGCTCTGCAAAGCCCATGACATCGAAATAACTCAGACCGAGCAGGAGCATTGCACCCAGACAGCAGAGAAGATCAATGCCGAGATTCCGTGTGTTTTTCTTTATGTTTGACATAGTTTCACCTTCATAATCCGATTTTTCGGCGTGTATCCGTATACACCGCCACAGTTACTTTTATTATACCATATTTTTCGGGCTTCTGCAACAGCTTTTCTGTGAATTCAACAGATTGCGCAAAAAAATTTTTTATCCGCAAAATCCCTTGACAGTCGTGCTCAGGGTTTGTTATAATATGAGATACAGATGTACGATTTCTCGACAGAAGGGAGCAGAATATATGGCTGTAGTATTCAGACCCACGGAAAACGGGTACGATCAGATGGAGGTTCTTACTCGAATTGACGAATTTGAGCAGCTCAAGGAAAAGGTACGCAAGGGAAAGCTCACCGTTGAGGAAGCAGCAGAGCAGGCGCAGGCACTTGCAGAAAAGCCGATTTCAACAGGAATCAGAGGCTTTGACCCTGAGGAAGTGGACACCTGCTTTGGCAATTATGTGAATGCGATCCGCACGATGCAGACGGCACCTGTGACAGAGTCGAGGACGCTGCCCACAGCATTCAGAGGCTATCATAAAATGCAGGTGCTGACCTATGTGGATGCTCTCAATGCGCTCATTGCGGCGGCAGAGGGCGGCAGCATCACGCCTTCGGATGCATTGGTACAGGCGGAAAAGGTCATGAAAAAGCCTTTGGAAAAGGCAATGTTCGGCTTCTCGATTTCCGACACGGATGCGTATCTGAAAAGCCTTATGGCAAAGCTGCGCAGTTTTTCATAAGAAACGAAAACGAGGTAAGATATGGACGCACTGGTCATCGGTGCCGGCGGATTTGCAGGCACCTATCTGATACGGGAATTGCAGTCGCAGGGAAAATCCGTGGTGCTTGCAAAGCTTCCCCACGAGAGCATCCGCATCGGCGGCTGCGAGGTCACGGATCTTGATATTCTGAACGAAAACGCTGTGCGCACGCTGCTGTTTACGCACTGCCCTGCGCAGATCTATTATCTGGCGGAGCAGGATTCGGTTGCGCAGTCGTGGAAGGATCCCAAGGATACGGTGGATATGAATATCAAGGGGCTGCTGTGCCTGCTTGAAGCGGTTCGCAGCATGGAGGATTACTACCCGAGGATCCTGCTTGTGGGTTCAGCGGAGGAATACGGCAGCGTGAAGGGCTTGCAGACGCCCGTGCAGGAGGATGCGCCCCTGCACCCGTCGAATCCCTATGGCGTGACAAAGGCATGCCAGAGCTGCTTTGGCAGCCTGTATGCAAGGGCGTACGGGATGGGAATCGTCATGGTGCGTGCGTTCGGGCAGGTGGGCGTTGGACTATCGCCGCAGTATTTTCCGGCAGACCTCACACTGCAGATCGCCGAGATGGAGGCAGGCTTCCGTGAACCGATGGTAAAGCTTGCAAATCCGCAGGCAAGGCGTGATTTCTGCGATGTGCGTGACGCAGTCAGGGCATATGTCATGCTCATGGAGCGTGGCAGGGCGGGCGAAATCTACAACGTGGGCAGCGGCAGAAGCGTATCCATGCAGGAGGTGCTGGAGATGCTCACGGAGCAGAGCAGTATTCCGATTGCGGCAATGCAGGAGGAACGGCGGATGCGTTCAGCCGACATGCCGGCAGCGGATATCACAAAGCTGCGTGAGGATACGGGCTGGACGGCGGAATATTCGCTGGAGGAGAGCCTGCATGCGATGCTCAATTTTAACCGAAGGAATTTCGGGCTTTTTGAATGATAGAAGAAATCCTACAGAAACAAAGAAAGGAAGGCGGCAGCATGAAAACAGAAACCTATGCAGAAATTCATGGAATCGGAAAAACAGGACAGACGCTCAAGAAATTCGGCGAGCAGCAGAACGAACTCAATGCGCAGCTTACGGCGCAGGTGGAAACGCTCACGAATCAGCTGGAAAAGGCGATGCAGCGCATTGCGCAGCTGGAAGCGGAGCAGGAAAAGAACATCGCACGCTTTGGCCGCTGTGCAGCGGAGCTTGACGAGATGCAGAAGGAGCTTGACCGCCTGCGTCTGACAACGAAGCTCAATACGAATGCGATTGATCGGATTGCGAAGGGCGGATAAGTTCCTGTGGAAATTTTTATCGGAACAATGAACGGAGAAGGAGTGAATCCTTCTCCGTTTTTGCATCTACCGGATGTTCCGCACAAGCTCTGCCGCACGTTCGTATTCCACATTCCGCAGACGAAAGCGTGTGGGCTTTTCGCTGTGAAAGAAAAAGATGAGATCGCATTTCCCAAAAAACCGCTGAAAGGGGTTGCGGCGAACTTCCACCGCAGTAAGGTGATGCGTTCCGGCAATGATCGTGTGGAACACAAATCCTCGGCAGAACCGCAGGCAGACCTGTGTTTTGGTGATGCTCACGCCGCTTGTGAGCAGGGCGGCAAGCTGTACCGCCACTTTCCAGAGCAGCGGAATGAGCGCCATAAGCAGCAGAAATTCAGTCAACTGTGCGGCGGCAGGAAACATCCTCTTTCCGATCAGCAGCGTCGGAACTACCGCACAGATCGCAGTCACCGGCATCCACACATAACTCCAGAATGCACCCAATCGGGGACGAAGCGTATTCGGCAGCATTGCCGCATCCGGAAAGAGCATCGGCAGCATATGCAGGATTTCATCATGCCGCAGGATCGGCAGACATACGGGGATCGTTCCCTGTTTCACGCCATAGCCGGGGCAGCTGATGGCAAGGGAATACATCCTGCACAGCTTTGTGAGCAGATTCTGACGGATGTCGATGTAGCCGATGCGGTCGCTGCGCAGAAAAAAGCTCCGCTTTGTGAGGATGCCGCTGCGGACAAAGAGCATCCGCCTGTCGGTTTCCATCTGAAAGCAGCCGTATTGCAGCAGGTTTTTCACAAAAGAAAGAAACCATGTGGAAAATACAAGCAGCCCCACCGCCACCGCCGCAGGTGGTATCCCCCTAAGCTGATGGGAGAGCTGTGCGGTAATCTCACTGAAACGCTGGGGTAGTTCCATCTGCTGCGGCAGTCTGCCGATGATGCGCACGCTCTGAAACCACAGCGTTGCCGTGTAGACCGCCCCCGAAAAGCTGCTGGAAAAAATGACGGAAAACAGCAGGATTCTCCACGGATGCACGGTTTGTCGGAATCCGTATTTTCCGTGCGGTCGGATGGCAGGCAGGAGCCGGCACAGGTGCTGCGCATCCTGCCTGCGCAGAAGCAGACGCAGATCGGTCGTGCGTGCAATGCCCGACGCCGTATCCGCCGACAGATACACGCCGCCCACACAGCGCAGCAGGAGGGGATATTCGAGCGTGAGTGCGGACAGATTCTGCGAGGGAATGCGGCGGCTGTGTCGAAAAAATATGCCGCTGTGCACCGTAAGATCGCCCTTTTCCGCATGGATGGTGCAGGAATACCACCTAAGCCACCCGAAGCCCAGAATCAGGAAAAGCAGGAACAGATCGGAGCGTTCCATGCGGATGCCCTCGGTGCGAAAATGCAGCAGACTGCGCACGAGGGGAAACAGGAGCAGCCAGAGGCTGCGCAGGCTGTAGCGGATGATGCGCAGGGGATGCTCACGGAGCATGGAATACCCCCTTCTGCCGCAGAAATTCCGTGAGTGCCATGCGGTCACGGTGGCTGAGAAAGGCAATGCCGAGCATGCCGCCGTAGACATGCAGGACGATGAAATTCAGCCCCCATGCGCCGTCAAAGGGGCCGTGGATGATCCGCACGAACTGGATGCTCCGCAGCAGCACGGACTGCTCACGCCGCAGAAAAATGCCGTGCCGCACAGTGATCTGTGATGAGGAAATAATGCAGCGCAGACTGCGGATGTACAGCGGAAATCCGATGCAGCCAAGGAGCGAGATCGCAACGGCGGATGCATTGCAAATCAGCAGCACAAGCGGATAGGACCTGAAAAAATAAGCCGCCGCTATGCAGACAAGCAGCGCCATGCAAAGCAGCAGAAGCTGCAAAAGCCGTGCAGCGGCAAAATCGGCGTGATAGACAGTCATAGAACCTCCGGATACGGTGCGGTCATGCCGCAGAGGGATGCGTACATATACATAGTATGGTAGAAAATCACTATAACATGCAGGTTTGCTGAAAAAAGAAAGGAGTCTGCCATGTATCGCTTCTTATCGACGCTGAATCAACTCATGTGGGGCAGCGGTCTGCTGTTCCTGCTGCTGGGAACGGGGCTGCTTTGCCTGTTTTCGGGGAAATTTGCGGCGCTGCGAAGTTTTCGACTGCTTGTGCGGAAACAAAAAAACACCCCAAAATCAGAGGGCATGTCCGCATTTGCTGCATCCGCCACCTCCCTTGCCGCCGCCATGGGAACGGGGAATATCGCAGGCGTTGCTACCGCCCTGACGCTTGGGGGAGCCGGAGCAATTTTCTGGATGTGGGCAGCGGCGCTTGTGGGAATGGCGCTGATTTATGCGGAAAATGTCCTCGGCTGCCGTTTCCGCCGCAGAAACAAAGAGGGCTTCCCCATTTGCGGTGCCATGGCATATCTGCGTTTCGGGCTGCAAAGTCCGAAGCTTGCGGCTGCCTTTGCCGTGTGCTGCACGGCGGCATCCTTCGGTATGGGCAATATGACGCAGTCGAATGCTATGGCGCAGACACTCAATGCGGCATTTTCCGTGCCGCCCGCAGCCTCGGGAATTGCGGCAGCACTCCTCACGGGCGTGGTCATTCTCGGCGGCGCAAAGCGCATCGGAAAATTCACCTGCGCCGTGATTCCGCTGCTTTCTGCTGCCTATCTTCTGGCGGCAGGCGTTGTCATCTGGAAATTCCGTGAGAATCTGGGCAGTGCCTTTTCTTCCATTTTTGACGGTGCATTCGGCATTTCCGCTGCGGGCGGCGGCATCAGCGGCGCTGCGGTGCAGCATGCCATGTCCGTGGGGCTGCGGCGTGGGGTGTTTTCGAATGAAGCGGGACTTGGCAGCAGCAGCATCCTGCATGGGGATGCGGATATTGAAAGCCCCGAAAGAATGGGACTTTTCGGCATGTGTGAGGTGTTCGTGGATACCTTTGTCTGCTGCACGGCAACGGCACTTGTCATCCTCTGCACGGGGGTTCTGGATTCCTCTGCGGATGGGGGTGCTCTGGTGCTGGAGGCATTTCGCATGGGAATGGGAACGGCGGCAGATGTGCTTCTGCCGCCGATGATCGCACTATTCGCATTATGTACCCTGATCGGGTGGTCGTACTGCGGAAGCAGCGCATTCGGGTACCTGACAAACGGAAAGTACATCCGCAGCTACCGCCTTGTGTTCTGCCTTGCAGCAGGAATCGGCGCTGTCATGCGCCTTGAAACGGTGTGGGTGCTTGCGGATATTGCCAATGCCGGCATGGCATACTGCAATCTGCCCGCCCTTCTGCTTCTGTATCCGTCCGCTGTCAGAGTCTTACCCGAAAAAGACCGTGGCGGTTGCAGTACGCATACAGATCGCCACGCTTGCGCTTCTGAAGGCGGCACGCCGCATTCTGTTCGGGGTAGAGCTTGACAAATTCGATCCTGTCGGCGCACACATAGCAGATAAACGAAATATAATGGGATTTTTCCATCGGATGATCGAGTGTGATATAGTAATCCCCGTCGCTTTCTTCAATGAGAATTGCATGCTCATCCGCAGCCTCCTCCGCTTCGAGGGGCGGCAGGGATACGCCGCAGCAGCTGAATGCGCCCATGCCGACGGACTGGATGACGTTGCCGCAGACGGGGCAGACGTAAAAGGACATTCTGCGGATATTGGAGGAACGGTTGCTGTTCACGGCAAGCTCCCCTGTGAGCAGTTCGGGGACGGAAACACCAAGCGCAGCGGCAAGCTCCATGAGGATGCTGATATCGGGAAGCCCTCTGCCGGTTTCCCATTTGGAAATGGTTTTGTCGCTCACGCAGAGCCTTTCTGCAAGCTGTTTCTGGGTGAGATTTTTCTGCTCACGCAGATTACGGATGGTTGTGCCTGTGATGTAATTCATGGAATGACCGCCTTTCTTTTGTGTTGTTTCATTATAACGCAGGTTATGGGGGAAGTCAACCTACGGTGCGGAGAATGCTTATTCTTTCTTCAATATTCTTTCTTCTTTTGCAACACATTTTGAAATTAAAGCTGCACTTCATGCTGTGGGTGGAACCCCAAAGGGAAGGCGGCGAACCGCCGCCGGTGAGCTGTTTCCTTTGACAGCTTTGCTGTCAAGCGGAAACGCCATGCTTTAATTTTCACTTAAATTTTCAAGGAATTACTGAAAAATATTGATTTTTTGGAAACTTTCTGCTATAATAAAAGTAAGTATGTATGAATGTATATTGCAGGAGGCAAATATGAGTAAAATTACACGATTTTTCGACGATATGCAGCAAAAAAAGGTCGCTTTCATCGGAACCGGCGTCAGCCACACGGAATTGATCTCCCTCTTCCGTGACAAGGGCATTGCCGTGACGGTGCTGGATAAGCGCTCCGCAGATAAATTTCAGGAAACCTACGACATGCTCTCCGCTAAGGGTGTGGAGTTCCGTCTTGGCGAGGATTACCTCGATTCCCTGACGGATTTCGACGTGGTGTTCCGCACTCCCGGCATGTATTTCAATAACCCTGCCCTGACAAAGGCAAGGGAAGCAGGCGTGGTCATTACCTCCGAAATGGAAACCTTCTTTGACCTCTGCCCCTGCAAAATCTACGCAGTCACAGGCTCGGACGGCAAGTCCACATCCACAACACTGATTGCGGAAATTCTCGCAGCTTCGGGAAAAACCGTTCACAAGGGCGGCAACATCGGACGTGCGCTCCTGCCCATCATCGAACAGATTTCCGAGGATGACGCAGCTGTCGTGGAGCTGTCAAGCTTCCAGCTCATTTCTATGAGAAAATCCCCCGACACGGCGCTCATCACCAATATCACCCCCAATCATCTGGATGTCCATGGTACGATGGAAGAATATACCGAGTGCAAAACGCACCTGATTGCCCACCAGAACGGATTTTCCAGAACCGTCCTGAACCTCGACAACGAGGGAACCCGAGCACTTGCCCCCATGGTGCGTGGCAAGCTCAACTGGTTCACTCGCCGTGAATGTCCCGAACGTGGCGCATTCCTGCGTGAGGACGGCATGCTCTGCTATATCGAAAAGGGCGTGGTAACGCCGGTTGTCCATAAGGATGATATCCGTATCCCCGGTATGCACAATGTTGAGAATTTCCTCGGCGTGATCGCATCCCTCTGGGGAGATGTGGAAATCCCCCATTTTGTGAAGGTTGCCAAGGAATTCGGCGGCGTGGAACACAGAATTGAATTCGTCCGTGAGGTCGGCGGCGTGCGTTGGTACAACGACAGCATCGCCACAAGCCCCACACGAGTTCTGGCAGGACTTCGCAGCTTTGACAAAAAGATCATCGTCCTTGCAGGCGGCTATGACAAGAAGATTCCCTTTGAACCGATGGCGGAAACCGTCTGCGAGCGTGTGAAAATCCTCATCCTCATGGGCGTGACCGCCCCGAAGATCGAAGCGGCTGTGACGGCTGCGAAGAATTACGATCCTTCCGCACTGAAGATCCTGCATGCGTCCTCCATGGAGGAGGCAGTGGAAATTGCACAGAGAGAAGCGGAAAACGGCGATATTGTGACGCTTTCCCCCGCCTGTGCAAGCTTTGATCTGTATCCCAATTTTGAAGTAAGAGGACAGCATTATAAGCGTCTTGTAAAGGAGCTGAACTGATGAAGCAGCAGATTATCGCCGACATGCTCACTGCACTGTGCAGAATCACCGGCATTTCGGGCGATGAAACCAATATCGCTATGGTGGCACTGGAATTTCTGAAATTCTACTGCCCCGATGCCCGCATTTCCCATGGGAATGTCATCGGCACCTGCGGAAGCTCCGATCCCGATGCGCCCCATGTGCTGCTTGATGCGCACATCGACCAGATCGGCATGATCGTCACAAGCATCACCGACGACGGCTTTGTGACCGTGGGCAATGTCGGCGGTATCGACCGCAGACTCCTGCCGGCGCAGAGAGTGCATCTGCACGGCAGCCGGGTCATTGACGGCGTGGTGTGCGCAATGCCGCCCCATCTGTCGGATGGGGATGAAAAAGTCCCGAAATTTGAAGATATCCGTATTGACACCGGCTTTTCCGCTGAGGAACTGCGGCAGATTATTTCCCCCGGCGACAGTGTGACCTTCGCCGGAAATATCGCCAGACTGCTGGGCGACCGCTTTACTTCCCCCGCACTCGACGACCGCTGCGGCGTGGCTGCCATTCTCAGTGCGCTGCACAGCGTCAAGGATGAGGAGCTTCCGTGCCGTGTGACGGTGCTGTTCTCCACACAGGAGGAAGTGGGTGAGCGTGGTGCAAAAATCGGCTGCTTTGCGGCAAATCCCGACATTGCGCTTGCCGTGGATGTGAGCTTCGCACGCAATCTCGGCGACAGCGAAACCAAGACGGGAAAGATGGGCGAAGGCCCGATGATTGGCTATTCTCCGTCGCTTTCGAAAAGTGTGAGCAAGACTTTGAGCTGTATTGCCGACGAAGTGCAGATTCCGTGGCAGTACGAAGTGATGGCAGGCACCACCGGCACGAATGCTGACCAGTTTTCCGTATGCAGAGAGGGCGTGAAGGCATGTACCGTGTCGATACCCCTGCGCTATATGCACACACCTGCGGAGATCATTTCGCTGCGTGATGTGATGCTCACGGGCGAGCTGCTCGCCGCATATCTGAGGAGGTGCAAGGGATGAAATACCTGAAGGATTTGTGTCAGCTTTGCGGCATTTCGGGCGACGAGGACGCCGTGCGTGCGTATCTGACAGAGAGAATTGCAGCACTTCCCGATATTCTGGAAATGAGAACCGATGCCCTCGGGAATCTCCTTGTGCACAAAAAGGGCGCAGCAGAGCCGAAACACACACTGATGCTCGGTGCGCATATGGACGAAGTGGGACTGATCGTCACGGGAATCCGCAGCGACGGAACCCTTTCACTTGCCGCAGTGGGCGGCGTGGATGCGGACGTGGTACTGGGGCGAAACGTCATGGTGGGCGAAAAGAAGCTCCCCGGCGTGATTGGAAGCACCCCCATTCACCTGCTTTCGGGCAGCGCAAGGGATGAAAAGCCGAAGATGGATGCGCTCTATGCCGACATCGGCGCAAAGGATGCGGATGAGGCAAAGCAGTATGTATCCCCCGGTGACAGCATTTATTTCATGGGCGAATTCACGGAGCTTGGCGGCGGCAGAGTTTCCTCAAAGGCGATCGACGACCGTTTCGGATGTGCCGTTCTGCTTGAGCTTCTTGAATCGGAGCTGCCCTTTGATATGTGGTTTGGATTTTTCGTGCAGGAGGAAGTGGGACTTCGTGGCAGCCGCACGGCGGCGTATGCGATCAACCCCGATTTTGCGGTCATTCTGGAGGCAACCACCGCAGCCGATTTGGACGGCGTGACGGGGGATGCGGCAGTCTGCCGACTTGGCGGCGGCCCCGTGGTTTCCTTCATGGACAGAAGCACGATCTATGATAAAGAGCTGTATGCGATGGCATTCAAAGAAGCGCAGGAACTGGGCATTCCCTGCCAGACCAAGAGCCGCATTGCAGGCGGCAATGACGCAGGGGCAGTGCATGTATCCCGTGAGGGCGTGCGCACACTTGCGATTTCCGTGCCGTGCAGATGCCTGCATTCACCGTCCTGCGTTGCACAGATGAGCGATATGGAACAGTGCATGCAGCTGACGAAAATAATGATGGAGAAAATTGCAGAATTATGATCAGACAACTCGAACACGACAGTGAACTGAATATTCCGCTTCTGCGGCAAAGCTGGCGTGGGCGGAAGATGTATTCCTATTACAAGGCATATGGGCTGGATTATTCCTTCTGTCAGTTCTATGCAGTGGGGGAAAGCGGTGTGATGCTGCGGCTCAATGATACGGTGCTGATCTGTGATGCCAAGGAAGAGGATGCCGAAAATCTGGCGCTGTTCCTGCAGATGCACCAGCCCTTCCGTGTGGAGTGCAATGAACCTGTGCGCTCGCAGCTTGCAGAGCTTCTGCCGGAATACCGCAGTCTGCACCGCACGATGTTTGAGCTTGTGCCCGATGCAGTTGCGGATGATGTGGAGGATGCGGTGGAATTCAATCCGCCGCTTGCCGAGGTGTATGAGATCCTCTCGGCAGGTTTCCCGAATCTGCAGGACTATGCCCTGTGGCTGACGGATACCTCTCACAGATGCCGCCATGGCGTGAGCCGTGTGCTGACCTACCGCAAGGATACCACGGCAAGCATCATGTTTGACATTGACGGACATGTGCTGGTCGGACAGGTCGCCACACGTCCCGAAGCAAGGGGACTGGGGCATGCCCGTATTTTCCTGCGGTGGCTTGCGGGATTTCTTGCGCAGTTTAACAAGACCGCCGTGCTGTATGCACTGGATATCCGTGAGAGCTTCTACAGGGAAATCGGCTTCAAGGCGCTGGAAACGGAGTATGTGCTGGAGCGTATCGAGCAGGAGAAGGACAATTTACAGAAAGGTCGTTTGGACAATGGGAATTCGTGATTACTTTCAGATCGACGCACGGCTCTTGGAGCTTGCAGAGCAGGCAGAGCGCAATTGTGCGGCGTGCTTTGCGGAAATCGACCGCACCGCACGGCATAATGCTGCAAAAGTGTTGTCGGCTTTTGCCGAAAATCGGGTGAGTGAGTCGTGTTTTGCAGGCAGCACGGGCTACGGCTACGGCGACATGGGCAGAGAAACCCTCGACAAGGTCTGGGCGCAGGTCATGGGTACGGAGGATGCACTCGTACGTCACAATTTCGTATCCGGCACGCATGCGCTGTCGGTTGCGCTGTTTGGCGTGCTGCGTTCGGGGGATAAGATGGTTTCCGTGACGGGAAAGCCCTATGATACGCTTGAGGAGGTCATTGGCATTGCAGGAGAAGCCGGAAACGGCAGCCTTGCGGATTACGGCGTGACCTACGATCAGGTGGATCTGCTCCCCGACGGCAGGGCGGATCTTGAAAGCATCGAAAAGAAAATCGCAGGCGCAAAAATCGCCTATATTCAGCGATCGAGAGGATATTCCCTGCGCAGAGCCTTCACCACTGCGGATATTGCAGAAATGGTGAAAGCCATCAGAAGGGGCAATCCCGATGCGATCATCATGGTCGATAACTGCTACGGTGAATTTGTCGAGGACAGGGAGCCGACAGATGTGGGGGCGGATATCATCATCGGTTCGCTCATCAAGAATGCCGGCGGCGGACTTGCAAGAACGGGCGGCTATATCGCAGGCCCTGCAAAACTTGTGGAGCTTTGTTCGTACCGCCTGACCTGCGTTGGTATGGGCAAGGAGGTCGGCTGCACGCTGGACATGAACCGTGAGATGTTCCAGGGGCTGTACTTAGCACCCGATATCACCGCAAATGCGCTGAAAACCGCCGCCTTTGCAGCGGAACTGTTCACGCTGCTGGGCTTTGAATGCTCGCCCAGAGCAGGGGAACCGAGGGGCGATATCGTCACCGCACTCAAGCTCTGCAATGCGGAAAATCTCGTGGCGTTCTGTCAGGGAATCCAGAAAGGTTCCCCCGTGGATGCCTATGTAACCCCCGAACCTTGGGACATGCCCGGCTATTCGAGCCAGGTTATCATGGCGGCAGGTGCCTTTACGATGGGTGCATCCATCGAGCTTTCTGCGGATGCTCCGCTGCGTGAGCCGTATGCGGCGTGGATGCAGGGGGGGCTGAGCTACCACAGCAGCAGAATCGGTGTGCTGCTTGCGGCACAAACGATGCTTGACCGCAATTTGCTGAATCTTTAATGCGCAGCGGCGCATTTTGAGAAAGGGCGTTCCGCAAGGGATGCCAAAGAAAAATCTGCGTCCCGAGGGCGCATAAGGAGGAATTCATCATGCCACAGACAAAAACAAAACAAACAAAACAGCCGAGGAAGGTGCGACTTTCTCCAAGGGCTGCACTGGCGATCTTTGTTGCAATCATCGTGATCGTTGCAACGACAATCATTGTCATCAAGGTCGGACAGTGGAAAAATGACGGTGCAAGATATGCACGCACATTAGCAGAGCAGATCGGCGTAAGTCCCGACACCGCACAGAAATATGCACGCATTACGATGGAGAATACCTCCGAATATGCCTGCGTCAACATGGCAACTAAGGATTACGGTCATCTGTTTGAGAGCAAGAAGAGCGTACAGGTCAGCGGTGTGACCATTCCGGAGTGGCTCGTGCTTGCAGGAACGGAAAACAACGTCATCAACGAGGTAGTCTATTATGATTACCGCCAGCTGAAGAAATACGGCAACGGCGTGGAAACAAGCGGTCACGTCAAGTATGAGGGCATCAATACCGGCATGGATGCAACCGCAGTGCAGAAATACATCGGTTTTCCGCCGCTTTGTACGAAGTACACAAGCGATTCCCTCGTTGAGTCCTACAAGTATTTCTACGAGGACAAGAACACGGGTGATACTGTATCCTACACGCTGCATGTGACCTACAAGGACGGCAAGGCTGCATCTGCAACGGAGGAGGAGAATTACTTCATCCTGTCCGTTCTGACGGTGGATTAATGCTGATTTCAAGCAAAAAGAGCGATTCATCCCGTTTTGGGAGAATCGCTCTCAGCTTGTCAAAAAAGTAGTATTTCGTTCAAATTTGCCGCACCCCGCCCTCCTGCGGAGTGCTTTTTCAACAGACTGAAGCGATTCCCCCTATTTGGGAGAATCGCTCTTTATTATGCGAATTTCTTGCTTTCGGCAACCGCAAGTGCGTCGCAGCGTTCGTTTTCGGGATGCCCCGCATGCCCCTTGACCCAGACGAATGTCACATGGTGCTTGTCAAGCAGCGGCAGAAGCTGTTCCCAGAGATCGACATTCAGTGCAGGCTTCTTGTCGGATTTGATCCAGCCCCTCTGCTTCCAGCCGTATACCCAGCCCTTGGTGATGCTGTCCACGACGTATTTGCTGTCCGTTGTCAGAATTACCTCACACGGCTCCTTGAGTGCCGCAAGTCCTGCAATGACTGCGGAAAGCTCCATGCGGTTGTTCGTGGTATTTGCCTCGCCCCCCGAAAGCTCTTTTTCCGCCGTGCCGTAGCGCAGCACCGTCCCCCATCCGCCGGGGCCGGGGTTGCCGCTGCATGCGCCGTCCGTGAAGATTTCTACCCGTTTCATCGCTGCCTCCTTGTTTTTACTTATCTTGTATTATACCATATTTTCACAGGGAATACAATACCCCCTTTTCGCCTGAACGAAAAGGGGGGCAGCTGTTTTATATCAGAAAATATCCTTTTTGCTCTTGATATAGCGTCTGATCAGTACGAAAATGATAGTCGCAAGACAAAGCACCAGGAAGATCGGCACAAGCCATTTGTTCGTGGTTTCGTCCTCTGCGGATTTCATTTCCGTCCAGAGATTCTGCATCAGGAGGTTTGCTTCATCGGAGAGATTGACAAATACCGAGGTTTTCTCTGCAATGAAATCCTGATCGGGATAGGAAACAGGATTGTTCTGCGTTTCCTCATCAAGCATCTCAAATGCTGCCGAATGCGGCGTGGAGTAGCAGATATAGTCGATATTGGCAAAGGCAATATCCGGCTCGCACATGAAATTGATGTACATTTCTGCCGCTTCCTTCTGCTTTGCGCTTGTGGGAATGCACATGGCATCCACAAAAAGGTTGGTGCCGCTTTTGGGAACAACGAAGTTCAGATCCTCGTTTTCGCCCATGATCGTCAGTGCATCGCCTGCGTAATACGGCGCAATCAGTGCATCGCCTGCGCCCATCTTGTCAAAGATCTCGTCCATGACATACGCCTGCACCACATGCTTCTGTTCCTTGAGCTTGTCAGCGCAGTCCCTAAGCTGTTCGGGATCCTCCGTGTTGATCGAGTAGCCCTGCATGATCTGTGCGATCATGAAAGCGTCACGGGGATTGTCAAACATCAGGATCTGGTCAAGGTAGGTTTCATCCCAGAGAATATCCCAGTCAATGTCTTCCTCGTCCATGTCGATCATGGTCTGGTCGTAGATGATGCCGACCGTGCCCCATGTGTAGGGAACGCTGTAGGCATTGTCGGGATCGTACGCAAGATTGCGGAAATTGGGCATGATGTAGCCTGCGTTCGGGATGTTTGAAAAATCCAGCTTCTGGATCATGCCCTCCTTGATCATCTTGCTGATCATATAGTCCGAGGGGATGACAATGTCATAGCTCGTGCCGCCGCCCTTGAGCTTGGCGTACAGTTCCTCATTGGTGGCAAAGTTCGTGTAATTGACCTTGATGCCCGTGAGCTTTGTGAATTCCGCATTGACGTTGAGCGTGCCTTCATCCGCACCTGTGCAGATGTATTCACCCCAGTTGTAGACATTGATGGAAATGCCGTCGTCCTTGAAACGGGTGTAATAATCCGGATCGGAAACGGTCAGCGTTTGCGCTTCGAGGACTTCTTCCTCCTCAGTTTCTTCTGCTTCCTCCGAGGCACAGCCACTCAGAAGGCTGAGCAGCATACCGGGCAGAAGCACGAGGGACAGCCATTTTTTCTTCATGCTCACGCCCCCTTATATGCGCCGTTCTTCTTTGCGGCTCTGGTTTCAATAATGTTTTTCACAATCAGGATGATCACGACTGTCAGGAAAATGAGCGTTGACAGCGCATTGATTTCAGGGGAAACCTTACGCCTTGTCATGGAATAAATCGTAATCGGCAGCGTCTGCGAGGTCGAGCCGCTGGTGAAATAGCTGATGACGAAATCATCGAGCGAGTAGGTGAATGCCATCAGAAAGCCGCTGACGATACCGGGCATGATTTCCGGCAGGATGACCTTGCGGAACGCCATGAACGGGCTGCAGCCGAGATCCTGTGCCGCCTCAAAGAGATGGGGATCCATCTGCTTGAATTTCGGCATGATGTTGAGAATGACATACGGCACATCGAAGGTGATGTGTGCGATCAGGAGCGTGACAAAGCCGAATTCCACATGCATTCTTGCCGCAAAGAACACGAACAGGAGCATCATGGAAACACCGGTCACGATCTCGGGATTGATGACGGGCATATTGGTGATGTTCATCACCACAGCCTTCGGAACCTTCTTCATGCTGTTGATGCCGATGGCAGCGAGCGTGCCGAGGATGGTGGAAATGATGCTTGCGAGAATTGCAATGATGATGGTGTTGATGAGTGACGAAATGATGATGTCGTTATGGAACAGGCGCTCATACCATTCGAGCGTAAAGCCGCTGAATACGGAACGGCTCTTGGATTCGTTGAACGAAAAGACGATCAGCACGAAAATCGGGACATACAGGAACATCAGCACCAGTGCAACATAGAGTTTACTCAGTTTTTTCATCGGGTGACCTCCTTAAATCAGCACCTGATCGTCGGGGCTGAACTGGTTCATGACCGTCATGATCAGGAGGATGATGACCATCAGCACGAGCGAAATTGCCGCACCGAGATGGGGGTTGTAGGCATTGCCGAGGAACTGCATTTCGATGAGGTCACCGATGAGCAGGTTGGAACCGCCGCCGAGCATTCTGGAAATAATAAACGTGGAAATTGCCGGAACGAACACCATCGTAATGCCCGATGTGATGCCCGGTACGCTCAGGGGAACGATCACACGCAGGAGCGTATTCCAGAAATTGCAGCCGAGATCGGACGCCGCCTCAATGACGCTCTTGTCGATCTTGACAATCACCGAATACAGCGGCAGGATCATGAAGGGCAGGTAGTTGTAGACCATACCCAGTACAACAGCGCCGGAGGTGTTGATGAGCTTGAACGGCCCTAAGCCGATTTCGCCGAGCAGGTAATTGATAATGCCGTTGTTGCCAAGCAGGGTCATCCATGCGTAGGTACGCAGGAGGAAGTTCATCCACATCGGCAGCATCACGATCATCAGCATCGTCCCCTGCTTGTGCTTGTCCATGCGGGAGAGGATGAAGGCGAGGGGATATGCCACTACAAGGCAGATGACCGTTGCGATCAGTGCCAGCCAGATCGAACGCACGAAGATGTTGGCGTACTGTCCGACGTCGGAAATATACTGCATCGTAAGCGTTCCCTCATCGGTGGTGAAGGCGAAGTACGCCACCATCAGCAGGGGAACAAGAATGAATACAAACATCCACACAAGATAGGGTGCGGAGAGAGCTTTGAGCTGTTTCATGGTTATTCCTCCGTTTTCTTCATAATGTGAATATCAAACGGATCGAACGCCATGCCGATCATCGCACCGACGGGTTCCGCCTTTGTGGAATGGATGATCCACTTGTGGTCAACGCCGTCCACGACCATCTCATAATGTACGCCCTTGAATACGACGGATTCGACAATGCCCGTAAGCTTTGCCTTGTCCGCAGGGATTACCTTGACATCCTCGGGACGGATGACAACGTCAACGGTTTCATTCGGGGAGAAGCCCTTGTCCACGCAGTCAAAGCGTCTGCCGGTGAATTCCACCACGCAGTCCTGCGGCATGCAGCCGTTGACAATATTGCTCTCGCCGATAAAGTCCGCAACAAAGGCATTGACAGGCTCGTTGTAGATATCCGTCGGGGAACCGATCTGCTGGATTTCACCGCCGTTCATGACCACAATGCGGTCGGACATCGTCAGTGCCTCCTCCTGATCGTGGGTAACGTACACGAACGTCAGCTCCATCGCCTGCTGGATCTTGCGCAGCTCCGTCTGCATTTCCTTGCGGAGTTTCAGGTCAAGTGCGCCCAACGGCTCGTCAAGGAGCAGCACCTTCGGCTGATTGACCAGCGCTCTTGCGATGGCAACACGCTGCTGCTGACCGCCGGAAAGACGGTTGACCGTGCGCTTTTCAAAGCCACGCAGGTTGACAAGGTCGAGCATCTCGCCCACACGGCGCAGGATCTCCTTTTCGGGAACCTTCTGCACACGCAGACCGAATGCAATGTTCTCGTACACATTCAGATGCGGAAAAAGCGCATATCGCTGGAATACGGTGTTCACGTTGCGCTTGTGCGGCGGCAGACCGTTGATGCGCTTGCCCTCGAACAGCACGTCACCTGCCGTCGGCTCCATAAAGCCTGCGATGATACGCAGCGTCGTTGTTTTTCCGCAGCCGGACGGGCCTAAGAAGGTCACAAATTCCTTGTCCTTGATGTCAAGGCTGATGCTTTTGAGGATGCGGTCGCCATCTTCAAACTCCACCACAATATCCTTCAGGCTGACGATATTTTCCATGTACAACATTCCTTTCAAACGTTTTTCGGAATATCGGCATATTCCGACAAAACCGACAATAATCCTATGAAAATGCACAAAATGCACCATAAAATAAATATACGGCAAAACGCCGCAATTGTCAAGGGGTTTGGCAGAATTTGTTGCTCTTTTCCGCAAAAAAGAAAGGCATTCCGCATAGCATGCGGAATGCCCCGTCATTTTGTTACTGTGCGTCGGTCGGTTCTTCCGCCGTGCCGAGCAATGCGTTGATATCTGCTGCATACATGTCACGCATGGCAGCCCATGTGGTGTTGAATTTCAGAAGTCCGTCGGTGAGATTATTCATCATACCCCGTCCTGCAAAGGTGTAGTCGTTTTCGCCGTACATCGTTTCTCCCATGCCGTATCCGAATTCATACAGCATCGGAATTTCCGCCTTGTAGCCCGCAATGGCGTCATACTGCTCCTCCGTGATAAGGCTCAGCGTCTGACCGGAGGGGGATTCCACCGTTTCCAGTGCAAGCTCCTTCGTTTTTGCGGTATATTCCTCATCCGTGCGTGCCATGCGCTCGCAGGTGATGTATGCCGCAACTGCCTCGGGCTTGTCGGAGCCTTTCACAAGCATCTTTGCCTCAAAGCTGCCGCTGAGATAATGGGAGTCCGCCCCCGTCATTTTCGGGAACGGCACGGCCATAAGATCTGCATCGGGATTTTCTGCATTCGATTCTCCAAGGAGCCGTTCGCCCAGCCCGAAAAACAGCACATTTCCCTTGGTCGGGAAGCAGCGGTAGAGCGTTGCGTCATACAGCCCCTGTTTGCGGATCTCCGCCATCAGGCTGCCTGCCGCCTCCAGTTCAGGGGCGTCAATGCGGCTTGTCAGACGTTTGCCGTCCGATTCGATCACTGTCAGCCCCGTGGACTGCAAAAGCGCCTGCCCGAAGCTGCCTGCAATGCCGTATCGCTTTGTGCGGCTCTCGTTCTTTGCAAGAAAATCCTGCATCATTCCCATAAAGGCATCCCAGTCCCATTTGCCCTCGGTGTAGAGCGTGTAAGGATCGGCAAGCTCGTTTTCCTCACAGACCTTGCGGCTGTAGGCAAGCAGCAGAGTATCCGAAACAGCATAGGGCACGACATAGTGACTGCCCTGCCATAAAAAGAGGTCGATCTCGTCTAAGCAATCCTTCCAGATCACATCCTTGAAATCAATATAGCCGTCAAGCGGTGCAAACAGCCCCTGCTGTACACCGTCGGGCATGGCATTAACATCAAATTCCATCATATCCACAGGCTCGCCTGCCTGCAGACGGCTGCTGAGCACCGTGTATCTGTCATTGTAATCGCACGGAATCCATTCCACCTTTGCGCCGTACAGATCCTCAAACATCGCAATCGCTGCGCTTCTTCCCTTGCCCTTTGCAGGGTTGAGGTCGTAATCCCCAAGCCAATAGACCGTGCGTCCCTCTACGCCGTCGTCAGGCTCGGTGGGGGGCTGTGTGGGCTGGGTTTCTTCTGCTGTGGATTCTGTGGGCGTTGTATTTTCATTCTGCTGCTCACGGCAGCCGACAAATGCAAACAGCATGCCTGCGCAGAGCAGGAACATCATCATACGCTTTAATTTCTTCAAAGCCAATCAGTTCTTTCTGAAAAATTCCGATGCCGCTGAAAATGGCATCCGGTTTCTTTATTATACTTGTTTTCGACAAAAAAGTCAAGTATTGCAGACAGATGCAATGCGCCCCTGTGCTTGACAGTCCATCTGCGGTGTGCTATACTTAAATATAGGAAACGACCAAATAAAAGGAGGTTCATTATGTCGGAAATTTCACAGAAAACGGATACTTCCGTGATTCTCGTCTGCGCAGGAAACGCCACACGCATGGGCGGCGTGAATAAGATCCTGCTCGAACTTGGGGATACCAACGTCATCGGGCATTCTCTGCGTGCGTTTGAAAACTGCCCCGATGTGGCAGAGATCATCATCGTCACCAAGGCTGAAAACAATGACATCATCCGTGAAACTGCCGCAAAGCTCGGCATTACAAAGCTTGCTGCCATTACCGAGGGTGGCGATACACGCCAGAAAAGCGTGATGGAGGGCTTGAAGCTCGTGTCGAAGGATTCGCAGTACATTGCCATTCACGACGGCGCACGCCCCCTTGTCAAGCCCGAACATATCGCCAAGGTCATCCGTGATGCCCGTGTATTCGGCGGCGCAACGCTCGGCGTGCCTGTCAAGGATACCATCAAGGTGGTGGATGACGGACTGATCATTGATACGCCCCATCGCCCGTCGCTCTACATCACCCAGACGCCGCAGGTGTTCCGCAAGCGGCTGTATTTCGAAGCAGTGGATTTTGCGTTGGAGCATGAGCTGGATTTCACCGATGACTGCCAGCTGGTCGAAGCCATCGGCGGCAAGGTGTATATGACTGTGGGGGACTATACCAATATTAAACTGACAACGCCCGAGGATCGGGCAATTGCGGAGGTGCTGTTATGATCAGAATCGGACATGGATACGATGTGCATAAGCTCGTGGAGGGACGTGACCTTATTCTCGGCGGCGTGAAAATTCCGCATACACTCGGACTTCTGGGGCATTCCGATGCGGATGTCCTGCTGCATGCGATCTCCGATTCCCTCCTTGGTGCGCTTGCACTGGGCGACATCGGCAAGCATTTCCCCGACACCGATCCCCGTTACAAAGGGGCGGACAGTCTGGAGCTTCTGCGGCATGTGGTGAAGCTCATTCATGAAAACGGCTATGCTGTAGGAAATCTTGATGCTGTGGTTCTTGCCCAGAAACCTAAGCTCTCACCCCATATCGACAAAATGCGTGAAAACATCGCCGCTGTCTGCGGTGTACCTGTCACCTCCGTCAGCGTCAAGGCAACCACCGAGGAACGTCTTGGCTTCACAGGACGTGAGGAGGGAATTTCCGCACACTGCGTTGTGCTGCTGCTCAGACAGCAGGGTGAATCGTAATTCAGCAGTGAAAGGGCGATAATGTATTTAAAAGGCGATAGCCTTTGGCGGGGTAGGTTGCGGCAGCACCCTACCCTTTTTCCCCTTCCCTCTGGGGAGGGGGCAGGGGGTGGGAAAGTCTTGGAGAGCTGACTCCAGAAAATAGAATCTATAATTTATCAACGGAGCAATATCACACTTCGGAAGGATTTTCTGCATAGAATGTAGTATACCAATATGAAGGGGTGATACTATGATATGCAGAGCAGTCATGCCATCCGATACGCTGGCACGCAAGGCACAGCGGATTCTGACTGCAAATGATTTTTCTGCTGAGATCATCCGCAGCACCTCAAAGGAAGGCTGCGGATTTGGTTTGCGGATCGTCGGAAACTGTGCAGCTGCACAGGCACTTCTGGAGCGTGAGGGAATTCCCGTGCGCAGTATGAGAATCGAGCGTGGCGGCGTATGATCGTCAATTTTGATAATGCGGCAACCACTTTTCCAAAGCCGCCCGAGGTGCGTCTTGCCGTGGAAAAGGCACTTGTGCGCTATGGCAGTGCAGGGCGTGGCGGACATCCGATTGCCGCACGCACTTCAGAAATGGTGTATGCGGCACGGGAAACCGCAGCGGATTTCTTCGGCGCACAGCCCGAACAGGTCGCTTTTACCCTCAACTGTACCCATGCGCTGAATTTGGCGATTCAGGGAATGGCACAGGGCGGCGGTCATTTTGTCATCAGTGACATGGAGCATAATTCCGTTCTGCGTCCCGTGTATGCACTGGCGAAAAAGGGAAAGATCCGCTACAGCATCGCCGCCGTGAAGGAAACGCCTGCGGAAACCGTGCAAAGCTTTCGCTCGCAGCTGCGACCCGATACAAAGGCGGTCATCTGCATGCTTGCAAGCAATGTCACAGGGCAGATCCTCCCGTGGCGGGAGATCGGTGCGATTTGTCAGCAGCGTGGCATCTGTTTCATTGCGGACGGTGCGCAAGGCTGCGGCACCTTGCCCGTGAAGCTCTCCGACGGCATCAACATCCTCTGCACCGCAGGGCATAAGGGACTGTACGGCATTACGGGAACGGGGCTGCTGATTTCGGACGGGAAATTTCCTCTGCCGCCGCTGATGCAGGGCGGAACGGGAAGTATTTCCAATCAGCCGGAACAGCCGGATTTCCTGCCGGATTCCCTCGAATGCGGCACGCTTAACGTCATCGGTGCCGCTTCCGTAAAGGCAGGAATAGAATTTGTGAGAAAGAAGGGCATTCCTGAGATTTTTCGTGCGGAATCCGCCCTGTGCGGACTGCTTGCCGAAAGGCTCAGGAGCATTCCGAATGTCATCGTCTACCGCAGTCCCCGTGCGGAATATGCGCCGATCGTGTCGTTCAATATCCGTGATCTTCCTTCTGAGGAAACGGCGCAGCTGCTTGCAAAGGAGGGCTTCTGCCTGCGTGCGGGACTGCACTGTGCGCCGCTTGCGCATCACAGACTCGGCACGGAAAACGGCACTGTGCGTTTTGCACCGTCCGTGTTCAGCCGTCCGCAGGATGTGCTGCGACTTGCAGAGGCAGTGAGGGGGATTGCAGAAAACAACAAAAATTTCATGTGAAAAATTAATCACAAATTTTGAAGAACACTTGCAAATGATTCGAATTTGTGGTATGATGTTAATAGAGGGCGTTTGCCCTCGTACATAAAGAGAGAAAAGAAAGGAAGTGAGGCAATGTCCCTGAATGATATACTTGAATCGCTGTACAGCGTTGTGCGAACCATGCGTCCCGTGGATTTTCTGGATATTGCACTGCTGTCCTACCTGATTTATTACGTCTTCAAGTTCATCCGTGAAACCAGAGCAGGTCCGCTGTTCAAGGGCATTATCTTTCTGGTTGTCGTGTATGCGGTCAGTGCCGCAATTGAGCTGAAAGCCATTACATATCTGCTGGAGGCAACCTTCAATATCGGCATCCTTGCCCTGATGATCATCTTCCAGCCGGAGATCCGCCGTGCGGTCGAAAAGATCGGTCATACCCAGTTCGGACTGAAATCCTTGGGATTCGGCGGTACAAGCGATGAGGTGACGGCGAAATGGGAAATTGCCATTGAAGCCATCTGCGACTCCTGCGTGGAGCTGAGTTCCACCTGCACGGGTGCGCTGATCGTCATCGAACGCAAGACCCGACTCGGCGAACAGATCGAGAACGGTACGATCGTCAATGCTCAGCCCAGTAAGGAGCTGTTTGGCAACATCTTCTATCCGAAAACACCGCTTCATGACGGTGCGGTCATCATGCGTGACGGTATGATTCTGGCGGCGGCGTGCTTTTTGCCCAAGCCCCAGAAGGAGGAGCTGATCAATAAGAAGCTCGGTTCCCGTCACCGTGCCGCAATCGGCATGAGTGAGAATTCCGATGCGCTGGTCATCGTGGTATCCGAGGAAACGGGACAGATTTCCGTTGCGGAAAACGGCAATCTTACCCGCAACTATACCCGTGACAAGCTGCATCATCTGCTGACGGAGCATCTGATTCCGAAGCAGACGGAGGGCAAGATCCGACTTTCTTCCAGACTGCGTGGAAAGGGAAAGGAGGGTGCAGATGAAAAAAATGCATGAGCTCAAAGGGCTGTTTGACAAGCTGACGCAGAGCAAGCCCGCAACGGTCGTGCTTTCGGTGGCATTTGCAATCCTCATCTGGTTCACTATCTCCGTGACGCTCTATCCGACCACGCCCAAGACCTTCTACAATATCCCCGTCAAGGTGGAGCTGGAAAACACACAGGCAGGCGAAAACGGACTGAGCGTGGTTTCCTGCGATGTGCAGACGGTCAATGTCCAGATCGAGGGCAGCCGTTCCAAGATCGGCGTGCTGACGGAAGAAAATCTGACGGCATATGCCGTGGTGGAAAACGTCATGAGTACGGGAGAATTTCCGCTGGAAATCACCGTCAAGAGCGACACCAACGTAGATTTCACAGTGAAATCCGTATCTCCCTCCAAAGCAAATGTAACCTTTGACCGTATCGAAACACGGACGTTCAATGTGGAACCTGCATTCCCGAATATTGTCATCACCCCCGGTCATACGATGAGTGACGCAACGTGCAATCCTGCGACGATCGAGATCACAGGTCCTACGGCACAGCTTGACGAGATCGACAGGGTGGTTGCAAGCTCTGACAAAAAGGAGGAGATTGACGGTTCCTATGTACTGTACACGAGCGATGTCATCCTCTATAATAAGGAAAATTCCGTTCTTGACGCTGAGAAGCTGACGATTCCCGTGACGAATTTCAAGATTGACATTCCCGTGCTGACGCAGGCGGAGCTTCCGCTGACGTATGAGATCCGCAATGTTCCCAGAGAATTCAGCGACGAGGGAATCAAGTGGCTCAAGTCACGCCTGAAGCTGTCCACGGAAACAATTACACTTGCATCCAACAATGCATCCCTTGCAAACCAGCAGAACTGGCATCTGGGCTTCATCAAGCTTGAAGAGATCGGGCTGAATTACAGCACGACATTCACTGTTCCCGAAAAGGAAGGCGTGATCAACCAGAGTGGTCTGCAGCAGGTAACCCTGACGCTTGACAGCGAGGGACTTGAGGAACGTGAATTCATCGTGAATGCGGACAATGTCTCCGTTGTCAACGCACCTGCCAATTATGACTTCAAGGTCATCACAAAGGAAGTACGCATCACCGTCATCGGGCCTCCGGAGGAACTGGACGCTCTGAGTACGACGGATATCGTGCTTGAGATCGACCTGACCAATCATAATGCCGATCAGATGGTATCCTTCTCCCGTGATCCTGTGATTTCCTTCAACAATTCCAAACATGTCTGGGCATCGGGCGTTTACAAGATCGCACTGGAACGTGTGGAGAAAACAACCGAATAAACATCATGAGGCTTCCCCTTTGAGGGGAAGCCTCAGTTTGTAGAAAAAGTAGTATTTCGCTTAAATTTGCCGCACCCTCAACCCGCTCTCCTGCGGAGTGTTTTTTGACAGACTAAATCCCCCTGCAAACGCAGGGGGATTCGTATTACTGTTCATTCTTATCCACATAGAATACCGCAATCGTTCCGGGGCCGCTGTGTGCGCCGACGATGGGATCAATGAGGTTGAGCATCGTTTTCTTAATGCCATATTTGCGGCGGAGAATATCTCGCACAAACAGTGCGTCCTCTTCGGAATCGCCATGGCTGATGGCGGTCAGTGTACCGGGAACCATGTTCTCACCGACGTAATCCGCAAGTTCCTTGAGTGCCATGCGTCTGCCACGCACCTTGCTGTAGGGTTCAAGACCGCCCTCATCGTTGACACGCAGAATGGGCTTGATCTGCAGCATCGTGCCGATAATCGCCGTACTGCTGCTGATTCTGCCGCCACGCTTGAGATGCATCAGATCTGCAACCGTGAACCAGTGACGGATACGGGGGACCATCTGCTCGCCGTAAGCGTAGGTTTCTTCGAGGCTGCTGCCGTTTTCACGCTTGTCAACCAGAAGCGTCACAAGCAGTCCCTGACCAAGGGATGCACATTTTGTATTCAGACACATGATCTTTCTCTCGGGGAATGCCTCCATCAAATCCTCCGCAGCAAGTCTTGCCACGTTGAAGGCAGCGCTGAGCTTTGCGGAAAATCCTGCATAGAGAATATCCTTGCCCTCCTGCAGGTGCGGCAGCATGTATTTCTTGTAGTCATCAATGCTCGGTGCTGCGGTCTTTACGGGCGTGTGCTCACGCAGGGAATCGTAGAACGCCTTCGTGTCAAAGGTTTCTGCCGGAAAGCACACGGGGGCTGCCGATGCCATGCTGACATACAGCGGTACAACTGTCAGACGATGCTCCTCACAGTAGCTTGCAGGAAGATCGCACGGACCGTCTGTAATAATAACAAATTCACTCATTGTTCTCGCTCCTTTTTTATAGCATGCACAGGGTGCGGTTGTAATCTGGTATCTAATACTATATTACATCATATGCAGTATTTTGTCAAGTGGTTTTTCGGAAAATATTCTGAATTTTTTCAAATTTCGTCTGGACAAAGAAACAAAAAGATGCTATAATAGGAATAACATCAGAATAACAAATACAAGGAGGTGCGGCATGCGTTACGACAAGGAGAATTTCAGCAGCTATTATCATGAAGTATCGTCCATTCTTCGGGGATTTCGACTTCCGAAGTGGGAGGATTTCCCGGATCTGGAGCTGTACATGGATCAGATGATCGTCCTGATCAACCGCTATCTTGCGATCGGGGACGGAGGCGAGGAAAAGGTCGTGACAGCGTCGATGATCAACAATTACGTTAAAATGCGTGTGATGCCGCCGCCCGTGAAGAAGAAATACGGCAAGACGCACCTTGCATATCTGGTGGTGATTTGTTCGCTGAAGGATGCGCTGGGAATTTCCGCCATCCAGAAGATGTTTCCGCCCGATTTAGAGGGCGAGATGCTGCGGCTGCGGTATAATTCCTTTGTGCAAAACCAGCTCAAGGCATACCAGTTTGTGGCGGACAATACGGACAGCGTGGCGATTCCTCTTTTGCAGGAGCAGGAGCGTATTTCCGATAGAATTTACGATCTTGTCATGCAGGTGGGCGTCTGTGCGAGCATCACCAAGACCCTTGCGGAGCGTTTCATTGCGCAGCAGGAAACGGAGCTGCCGGATGGCAGGAATGAATAAGAAGAAAGGCTCACCCCATCGGGTGAGCCTTTTGCATGCTATCTTATTTTTGCCGCAGATCATCAAATCGGCAGCTTGTCGATCACCTTTACAACATACTTGAGAATTGCAAGGGAGTCGTCTGCACCGGGTTTTCCGTCCTCGTTGACATCGGCATTGAGCTGACCCTGGCTTGAAAGCTTGCTTTCGCCAAGCAGGTTTCTGTTCAGCACGATAACATCGAGAATGTCAACAGCGCCGTTGCAGTCTACGTCGCCGTAATCAGGCACGAGTGCAGGCTCTGTAGGCTTTTCAGTGGGCTTCTCAGTGGGCTTTTCTGTTGTAGCCTCTGTCGGAGCCTCTGTGGGAGCTTCTTCCTGTGCGTAATATACGTCGATGGATTCGAGTGTGATCTCGTCAAGCTCCTTGCCGTCCTTGCCGCCGTACCAGTAGCCGAGCTGAATGTTGCCGTACTGTTCGTTGATATCCACGCCGTTCGGAACGATCCAGCAGATCTCCACCTTGCCGGATTCCACATCGGTCAGAACGCAGTTCCATTCGTCGCCGCCTTCGCCGTCTGCCCACATCTGGAAATCATCGCCAACGGATGTTCCGATGCCGTAAACAAGCTTGTCGAGGTCGGAACCGACATCCAGTGTAAATACCACTGCGCCAACCTTGCTGTTTGCATCCAGACCCAGATCCGCATAAGCAATGCCTGCCATATCGCCGCCTGCTTCCAGTACAGCGTCAACATCGGCACTTGCGGTATCCGTATAATCAAAGGTCTTCTTCTCTGTATATGTCAGAACTGCTTCTTCCATGGTTACTTCGTCAATTGCTGTGTATTCCTCCGCATCCTCTTCGCCGTACCAGAACTGGAAGGAAATCTGACCGCCCGTTACATAGGGCTGCACTGCCTGCGGAACATCCCATACCACGTTGAAATATTCGCCCAGCGGATTCTTTGTGGATGCCTCCACATCATAGCCCTGACCAACTTCGATCTCAAATTCTGCACCGGCGTCGAGTGCTTCCTCAAGCATTTCTTCGCCCATGTCATTATACCAGTAGCCGGCATTTTCCTTGCCTTCCATCTCTGCAAGGCGCTTTGCGGATTCCACATCGGCAGGGGATTCGTTGAGAACGTTCAGACCGCCGCCGTACATGAATCTCTTGATCGGTGCGCTGCTGGTGATGGTAGCCTCCAGTGATTCGATGGTGATGTTGTCTCTGTCCTCATTTGCAACATCTTCCTCGGTCTTGGGGCCGATTGCACCGGATACGCCGAAATCGGAATAGGTGAACTTGTGGCTGTTGATCGGATCGTCCTCACCGGGTTCCTTGCCCTCAGCTGCATAATATTCCTCGTCGTAGCCGGCCGTCAGCAGATAGCTGAGCTCGCCGAGCTGTCTTGCCTGTGTTGCGGTCATTGTGCCTGTGCCGTCCTTGTTGTCCTTGAAGCTCCAGTCGCCGCTTTTCTTGTTCTTGCTGGTGGAACCATCGGTGATGGCACTTCCGCCGTCGCTTCCGCCGGGTTCATCGTCCGGATCTGTGGGCTTTGTGGTGTTGCCGTCGCCCTTGCCGGAAACTGCGGAGATAATTTCTACCTTGCCGCCCGTGCCGCTGTAGTAGTTACGGAATTCATACTCGCCCGGGTACTGGGAGGATGCAGGATCATACTTCAGATCCAGAGAGGAGGTGTCGATGGTAACCGTAAATTCCTCGCCCTCAACAACTGCAACGTCCGTGCCGGGTGCTTCCGCAACCCACTTGCCCTTGGAACCGTCCCATTCCTTCCAGTAGGGATCCTTTGTGATGCCGATACCGAAGCCGTAGCTGAAATTGCCCGTGTAGTCTGCAACCAGCGTGAATGTGATGGCATCGAGATTTGTGCCGATGTCCACGGTTGTACCTCTGTACACACCCTTGACCTTCAGTGTTTCGCCGATGGAAACTGCCTCAACCGGCAGTGCCTGCGACATGACGGAAACGGAAGTTGCTGCAACAGATACACACATCAGTGCTGCAACTGCAATTGCCTTCATGCGGCTTGTCATAGTTCTTGAAAACATCTTCTATCATCCTTTCTATAAGAAAAAGCCTGTATCATGGAGTAATCACGTGCAGTTCCCCACGATGCCTACCTTTATACCTTACATTATAACACAGTTCCTTTCTTCGTTTGTGAATTTTCGATGAACAAAGACGGTTTTTATAGACGGTTCAGATAGAAATTTTGGGATAATTTTTAGTGAAACTGCACATGAAATCAGAATGCAGCAACCGGAATGCAGTGGAGAAAATCGGGAGCATACAGCAGAAAAGCCTCCCTGCACATGCAGGGAGGCTTTAGAAATCAAATTTCATTGCGGTTTTCGAGCGCCTTGTACAGGGTAACTTCGTCCGCAAATTCCAGCATGCCGCCAACAGGCAGACCGAATGCAAGTCGGGTCACCGTCACGCCAAGGGGCTTGAGCAGCTGGGAAACATACGCCGCTGTGGCATCGCCCTCTACAGTGGGATTGGTTGCCATGATGACCTCGGAAACGCCGCCTGCCTGCACACGACGCAGGAGTGAGCGGATCTTCAGATCATCGGGCAGAACGCCACGCAGGGGGGAGATCAGCCCATGCAGCACATGGTAGGTACCCCTGTATTCGCCTGTTCGCTCGAAAGCGGCAATATCCTTGGGGGTTTCCACCACACAGATGGTGCTGCGGTCACGGTTCTCGTCCTCGCAGACGGGGCAAAGTTCCTGATCCGTGAGATTCTCGCAGCAGCTGCAGTAGTGAACGGTTTTTTTGGCATTGCGCAGTGCCTGCGCAAATTCCTCCACATCCGCCGCCTCCATCGACATCACATGATAAGCAAGCCGGGCAGCGGTTTTCATCCCGATACCCGGCAATTTTGCAAACTGTTCTGTCAAAATGACAAGGGGCAGAGCGTCATGCGCCGCCATTCTTAGAACAAGCCGGGCAGGGAAACGCCGCCGGTGATCTTGCTCATTTCGTCCTCAGTGGTCTGCTCAACCTGATTTACAGCCTCATTCACTGCGCTGATGATCAGATCCTGCAGCATCTCGATATCCTCAGCATCTACAACCTCGGGCTTGATGTTCAGGGACTTGATGGTCTTCTTACCGGTTACAACAACCTCAACTGCGCCGCCGCCAGCGGTTGCAGTAAACTCACGAGCCTCGATATCCTCCTGCAGCTCGGTGATCTGATCCTGCATCTTCTGTGCCTGACGGATCATGGAATTCATGTTCTGAGCGCCGCCGCCCAGGTTCTTCGGTACTCTTGCTTTCATAACAAATACTCCTTTTTTATTAGTTCATTTTGATCAGAACCGCCCATGCAGGCAGTTCCGTTTATGTGACAGCGGTCGTTGATATGCCGCTGTTCTTTGCTTTTTCCAGCATTTCCTGCACCGGTCTTGGCTTTGCCGCCGCTGCCGAGCATTTTGCACGGATCACATAGCGCTTGCCCATGACGTTCTGGATCGCATCGCCCAAGGTTTTGGCATTGTGCTTGTCCTTGAACATGGTCAGGAAGAACGGGTTTTCCGCTACGATGAGGATGATGTTGGCATTGACCACTGCGTTTGAGCCGGCAAGCGTGCCAAGCACCGCAGGATTGATCCTGCCGCATTCCTCCAATATCTCAGGCCACTGTGCAAGCGGCTTGAAATCCTCGATACGCAGACTCTTGAAGTCCACCTCCGGTTCCGGCTCCGGAGCCGGTGAAACATGGGGCTTTGTGATCTCCGCTTCTTCCGGCGTCATCGCCGCTGCCGCCGCACGGCTTTCAAGCTGTGCGATGCGTTCCTGCAGCGCCTGTACTTCTGCTGCGTTTGCGGAAGGTGCGGCTGCCACGGACACCGCAGCAGGAAGCTTGCTTCCGATGCGGATGAGCGTCATTTCCAGTTCCACACGGCGGTTGACGGCTCTGCCCATGCGTTCTCTGCAGGACTGCAGCGCATGAAGCTGTGCCATGACCGTATCCAGATCGCATTCTGCCGCAAGTTTTTGCAGTGCCGGAATTTCATCCGCCATGCAGTGCAGGAGGGAAATATCCCCCGTTGCCTTGAGCAGCATCACATCACGCAGCATCAAAATCAGCTCTTCGCAAAGTCTTTGCAGATCCTTGGATGCATCATGAAGCTGTGCAACCGTTTGCAGCATTTTGGGTGTATCGCCCTCGTGCAGGGCGTCGAGTATGGTCAGCAGATATTCCCGTCCGGCGGCACCTGCCGCCTCTGCGGTGATCTGCGCAGTAATTGTTTCTCCATAGGCGGAGCAGCGGTCAAGCAAAGAAATCGCATCACGCATACCGCCGTCGGACAGCCTTGCCATCAGCTCTGCGGCATCCTTTTCGAGCGAAATGCCCTCGTGCTGTGCGATCGTACACAGGCGGCTGACCAGATCCTCCTGACGGATCCTGCGGAAATCATATCTCTGGCATCGGGAAATGATCGTTGCGGGAACCTTGTGGATCTCCGTTGTTGCCAGAATGAATTTGACGTATGCCGGCGGCTCCTCCATAATTTTGAGCAGCGCATTGAATGCGCTTGGAGAGAGCATATGCACCTCGTCGATGATGTAAACCTTGAATTTGCATCGCTCCGGCGTATAGACTGTAGCATCACGGAGATCACGGATATCCTCCACACTGTTGTTGGAGGCAGCGTCGATCTCGATCAGGTCGGACAGCACGGCGTTCTCCGCATCACGGCAGATCTCGCATTCCAGACAGGGGTTGCCGTCGGGACGGGGATGCTCACAGTTGACCGCCTTTGCCAGAATTCTGGCGCAGGTGGTCTTGCCCGTACCTCTTGAGCCTGTGAACAGGTAGGCGTGGGCAGTGGTGCCGTTTTTAATCTGATTCTGCAGCGTAGTTGTGACCTGCGGCTGTGAAAGCACATCCGCAAAGCTCAGCGGCCGCCATTTGCGGTATAAAGCCTGATACATAGCGCTTCCTCCGGTTTCGTCGATGCTTCCTTAAAAAAATTCGGAACATAGGTGTGCAGGCTTGCTGCGGCACATCAAACAATCCGCTTAATGCTGCTCGGTTCCCCGCCTGACATGGTTCACGGTGCTTCATTGCACAGGGCCCGCACACCTATATTCCGAATGTACCGACATCTTTTCAGTACTCACATGGATTTATTATAGCACAGTTTCAGAAAAATTGCAAGTGCTGACTGCATTTTTTCTTCCAGACGATTTTGATTTGTGCATCTCGTTCGGTTTCAAAATATGAATCTTGTACAACATCAACAAAAATTGTGAACTTTTATATTTCAATGGGAAAATCACTTGTAAACCTTTGGAATTTCTGGTATAATTAGATTAGAAAATTATTTCTAACCTCTTTCTCTTATTTTTTACCGAAAAAGACATGGTGTTTCCACTATGTCTTTTTCTGTTTTTTCAGCAAAAAATCCTGCCGCCATCTGGCGGCAGGATTGCGATATCGAAATTTCATCGGAGAACTTATGCCTCAGCCTTGTCCTCGGACTTCTTGGACTTGCTTGCAGTCTTCTTTGCAGCAGGCTTCTTTTCAGCAGTTTCTGTCTTCTTGGTTCTTGTGCATCTGCGCTTTGCGGGAGCCTCAACAGCAGGTGCTTCAGCAGCGGGAGCCACTGCGGCAATCACCTCGGCAGCTTCTTCCTTAGCGGCAGCCTTCTTGGTGGTCTTCTTTGCGGTGGGCTTCTTTTCAGCGGCAGTCTTCTTTGCAGCGGGCTTCTTTTCCGCAGCAGCTTTCTTTGCGGCAGGCTTTCTGGTCTTCTTCACAGGCAGCTGTGCAAATACTGCGCTGAGCATTGTCATCTTGTCAACGTTGCCCTCGAAATAAACAGTGCCGTCTGCAATTGCCTGCTCGATGTTCAGCTTGCCTGCCATCACAGCGAGGAGGGATTCCTCAGAAGCTGCAACCAGAGCATCTCTGTCATTGTAGTCGTAAGGCTCAACATTCAGCTTGCCCTCAGCGGCTTCGATATAGAAAATGCCCTCAGCTTCGCCCGTTACGTTCACCTGTACAGCGATATGCTCGCTGATTGCGGATGCGTCAACAGCGGTCAGGGTATCCTTTACGTTTTTCACCAGTTCATGATAAGTCATGCTTCTTCTCACCTTTCTGTATTTCGGGCGTTCCGTATTAGAAACACCTCTTTATTGAAATTTTCGCTTGTTATGGATATATTATAGCGTAACATGCGGAATTCGTCAATGAAAATTGCGAAATTTCCGCATTTAACACAAGTTTGCAATGTAATTTCCGCATAATTTTAGACAAAGAGTGCATAGATTTTGCAGTGTGTAAAATCCTGCCGGATTATCCCAGAATACCGCAGAAATTCTCACGCAAAGAAGCGTTTGAACAGGAAATTTATGAGCCCCCGACATAAGCGGGGGACCCAGGAAACACTATTGCAGTTTTTTCAGAATTTCAGAAAGACTTTCGCCCCATACCGTGCAGATTTTCTGCATCTCCTGCCATTCCTCCGGCAGCGATGCCGCATCGTACACGCCGGCAGTCAGAAATCCTGCGGATACAGCCGTCTGCACGCAGTGCAAGGCATCCTCCACCACGAGTGTTTCCTGCGGGGTGGTGCCAAGCATTTTCGCCGAACGCAGGTACATCTCGGGCGTGGATTTTCCGCCCTCGACATCCTCCCCCGTCAGCACAAATTGCATACGGTCGGCAAGTCCCAAGCGTTTCAGCGCTGCCCATGCGGAATTGCGGTAGGTCGCCGTTGCAATTCCGTAGAAAATTCCCTGTGCATCCAGTGCATCGAGAAATTCCGTCACATGGGGCTTAAGGGGGATCGTTTCCCTGTAGGCGGTTTCCGCCATTTCCTCAATGCGGCGTATCACCCGCTGCGGCGTATGGGGCATGGAAAACTCACGAATGAAATATTCCGCCCATTCCGTAATGCTCATTTTGCCCACAATCTCGGAAATATTCTCCGGCGGTGTGATGCCGTTTTCCGTCAGGAACTGCAGGTCGATCTCATGCCACAGCGGCATGGAATCCAGAAGCGTTCCGTCAAGATCGAGGATCACCCCACGGATATTCCCAAGAATCAAACTCATTTCGTCACCTCGGGAACGATCTTCATGCGGAACTCCTGCTCTGCCGAGAACATTTTCTCCACGGAAAGTCCGTAGACATCCGTCGCACGCTCCTCCAGACGCACAAATTTATTGGCAAGTCTGCCCTCTTCGCTGAGCTTTGCAAGGGAAGTACCGATCGGGATGCGGCTCTTTTTCTTGGCATAGCCCATCAGCTCCCTGCCTCTCTCGTTAAAGGCGATGACTCTTGCATACGGCGGATAGTAGCGCAGATCCTCCCTGCGGATGCCGATTGCTGCCGCCATCATGATGCGGCGGATACGGGACATGGTAAAGCACCTTGCCTTCACGCCGGCGAGCAGCTCATCCCAACTGTTGGCGTGTCTTGCGGCATAAATGCGGTTTTGAAGCGATTCGTTCACATCCGGCAGCTCCAGCAGCTCCTCGGGCTGCATGGTGCGGATGCGGTGCAGAATCAGGCGTTCGAGCCTGCGCACATCGGCGATTTTTCCCTCGCTTGTACGCTGTGCGATGAGCTTTGCGGTATCCTCCGGCACATAGTCCAGATACGCCATATCGCCCTCCGCAACGGATTTGCGGACAAAGCTTGCACTTGCATACATATCGCTCGGCTCCATGCTGTCATGGATCACGCACTGTCTTTCAATTGTGAAGGGCTTGAAGCCTGCATTAACCTTGTGCATCGCCTTCATATATTCAATTGCCAGCATATTGTTCGGGTCGTGCATCATGCCTGCCACCTTATTGCCGTAACGCTGACGCACGATCTCCCAGAGTGCCGCAGGGTAGGAATCGCCCTGACGCATGCGGTCACGGATGCGATCGAGGTACTGCTGCGTGGTGGAAAGGGATGCCTCCGTCAGAAGCTCCAGACATTCCAGATCGCTGCAGGAGCTGCCGAAGCTCAACTCATCAACGATACCGAGGTTGTTCAGAATGGACACCGCACCCGTTGCATACAGCTCGGCGGATGCATTAGAAAATGCCACGGGCAGCTCAATGACCAGATCCACGCCGTGGTGGATCGCAAGCTTTGCACGGTCAAATTTGTCCAGCAGCGCAACGTCGCCACGCTGTACAAAATTGCTGCTGAGCAGTCCGATGATGTGTGTTGCACCGTTTTCACGGGTCTTGCGGATGTGATGCACATGTCCGTTGTGCATGGGGTTGTATTCGCAGATGATGGCACTGACTTTCATATTGGTTTCTCCTTTTCTTTCGGGCACTTGCCCCTTTTTGCTGATTTTCGGCGTATTCCTGCGGATGCAGGAACAAAGTGGTATAATTTTTTTCTAAAAAATCGAAAAAAGACTTGCTTTTTTTCTAAAAAAGTATATAATAAAATGGTAATGCCTTTTTGGGCTATCAAATCAATTATTTTTTATCGAAAGGAACGATTGTATATGTTGATTCTCGTAGTAAACGCAGGCAGCTCCTCTCTGAAGTACCAGCTTCTGGACATGAAGGATGAGAGCGTACTTGCAAAGGGTAACTGCGACCGTATCGGTATTGACGGTCATATTTCCCACAAGACATCCGATGGCAGAGTATATGATGCTGACTGCAGCTTCCCGACACACACAGAGGCATTCATGGAGCTGGTCAAGGTTCTGACTACAGGTGACGCTGCTGTCATCAAGAGCATGGATGAGATCTCCGCTGTTGGTCATCGTATCGTACAGGGCGCTGAGATATTCTCCGAAACCACACTGGTAACCGATGAGATCATTGATCAGATCGACGAACTCCGTGAGCTGGCTCCCGTACATAACCATGCACATGCGCTCGCTCTGCGTGCCTGCAAGCAGGTTCTGCCGGAGAGCGTTCCGCAGGCTGTTGTATTTGACACTGCATTCCACCAGACAATGCCCGAAAAGGCTTATATGTTCGGTTTCCCGTATGAGGATTATGAGCAGTATCATGTTCGTAAGTACGGCTTCCACGGTACATCCCATCGTTTCGTATCCGCTGCACTTGCAAAGGCAATGGGCAAGGATGCAAAGGAACTGAAGATCGTATCCTGCCACCTGGGCAACGGTTCTTCCATTACTGCTGTAGACGGCGGCAAGTCCGTAGACACCACCATGGGCTTCACACCCCTCGACGGCGTACTGATGGGTACCAGAACCGGTGCGGTTGACCCGTCCGCAGTCACCTTCCTGATGGAAAAGCACGGCTTCACACCTGCTGAAATGTCCGACTACATGAACAAGAAGTCCGGTTTCCTGGGCGTATCCGGCGTTGGCTCCGACAACCGTGATGTAACTGCTGCTGCAGAAGAGGGCAACAAGAGAGCAAAGCTGTCCAAGGACATGCTGGTATACGAGATCAAGAAGTACATCGGTGCATTTGCAGCTGCAATGAACGGTCTGGATGCAGTTCTGTTCACAGGCGGTATCGGCGAGAATGCTCCCGACGTTCGTGAAGCAGTTTGCTCCGACATGGACGTGCTGGGCATCAAGATTGACGCTGTTGCAAATGCAGGCGTTAAGGGCAAGCTCGCAAAGGTTTCCCAGTCCGACTCCAGAGTTCAGGTTTGGGTTGTTCCGACAAACGAGGAACTGCTCATTGCCCGTGACACACTGGCACTCGTAACAAAGTAAACGGCTTGTATATCCATTATAACACCTAAAGCAAGGAATTGCAAGAGATTTCTTTGAAATCCGACAAAATACAGCACACCGTATTTTGATGCGCTCAGGCTTTAGAAAAGTTCTTTTTCTGGGGATAGCATCTTAGAGCTTGCCCCCACCCCAACCCCTCCCCCAGGGGAGGGATTATATTTTGAGGGTACTGCGTACCCTCAACCCGCCAAAGGGTACGCCCTTTGCAACCATTTCACGACAAAATGCAGCGCACCCGAAATCAGGTGCGCTGTTTTTAAAAGGGGAGGTTTGATCATGGACGAAAAAGTACTGATGCTGGCAGCGATGGCTGCAAGGGAGCATGCCCACTGCAAGTATTCCGGATTTGCGGTCGGTGCGGCACTTCTGACGGATGACGGGCAGATCTACACGGGCTGCAACGTCGAAAATGCGTCCTATTCGCTGGGCTGCTGTGCAGAGCGCACGGCGATTTTCAAGGCGGTTTCGGACGGAAAACGGGAATTCTCCGCAATTGCCATCTGCGGCGCACCGAAGGGCGATGAGCCGGATGCGCCATGCATTCCGTGCGGTGCGTGTTTGCAGGTCATGGCGGAATTCTGCGGCGATGATTTCCCGATTGTGCTTTCCGATGGGGTGCATGTGCTGAAGGAGTTTTTGCCGGTGAGGTTTACGTTATAAAAAACGCAGGAACGGTTTTCGCCGTTCCTGCGTTTTTTTACCATAGATTTATTTGCCAAAATAGCAGTTCTTGCTTGCATCAATGCTCCACATAATGCACTTGCCTGCATTGATGAAGTTTTTGGCTGTACTGTTGTACATTTGACGTTTGATTCTAATCTTATAACCACTGTATCCGCCTTTTAGTGTAAGCTTGCTGCCACTGTTAACTGTGTAAGTACCCACATATGCACCGGATGTTGAATAAACCTGCACTGACATCGTTCCGCCACTTTTCCATCCCATACCATCAAAAGTGCACATTTTCACCTTGGGTGTCTTGTAATAGGTCTGACCTCTCCAGTTTCTCCCAGTGTTTGCCTTGATATAGGTCCATCCCGTCCAGCTTGTGCCACCATTGTTAAAATATCCCTTACGCACATCAGCTGCATTTGCCTCAATCTCCACTGTCTGTACGATACTGCTAGATTCCTGCAAATCCTGTGGCAACACCTTAGGTACAGCCATCGCTGAAAGCATCATCATACCTGCAAGTGCGATTCCCATTGTTCTGCTTCTTTTTTTCATACAAATCCCTCCTGAAAAATAACTACTTCTTCGTTTTTAACGGTTGCCCGTTAACTGAATTATATCACAAGATTTATCAAAAGTCAACGGTTCGCCGACAATTATTTTTCATAAAAAATGCTATCATATTTTATATAAGATACACAAACACGGAGGATGATAGCATGAATATATCGGCAGCTGTTGCGGAGCGGATACTTGAATTATGTAAAGAACGAAACATCACTGTAAATAAATTAAGCAATATGTCGGGAGTCACACAATCTACGGTGAATGATATTGTAAATCATCGGGCAAAGAATATCGGAATTGTCACAATCAAGAAACTTTGTGATGGACTTGAAATCACAATTACGGATTTTTTTGACACGGATTCATTCCGGAAATTAGAGCAAGAACTATATTAACAAAAAGGACGATGCCACGAAAGCATCGTCCTTGTTTTTATTTCGCAAATCGCCGGCGCAGGCTCTGCGCTTAGTGGCAGTCCTCGCAATCCGGCACCTTGCCGATGATCGGCTCGGGGTCAATGCCCTGCTTCTCGTAGTAGTTCCACAGTGCGGACTTGATTGCCTGCTCTGCAAGCACACTGCAATGTACCTTGACAGGCGGCAGACCGTCGAGGGCTTCCATCACCGCTTTGTTTGTCAGCTGCAGAGCCTCGTCGATGCTCTTGCCCATGATCAGCTCTGTTGCCATGGAAGATGTCGCAACTGCTGCGCCGCAGCCGAATGTCTTGAACTTGACATCCGTAATCACGTTGCCGTCGATCTTCAGGTACATCTTCATGATATCGCCGCACTTGGCATTGCCTACCTCGCCGATACCGTCTGCATTCTCAATTTCTCCCACGTTTCTGGGATTTGTAAAATGGTCCATTACCTTATCACTGTAAATCATAATCCTTGCCTCCTGTATATTATATCCTTTACTCATGGCGATTCAGAGCCGGTGCTGCACACCGGCACCGCCAAAGGCTTCGCCTTCAAGTCATTTTTACTTATACCAGTGAAATGCCTTCCTTGCACATTCTCTCCCACATCGGGGACATTTCACGCAGTCTGTTTACCACCTGCGGAATGATTTCCAGAATGTAATCCACATCCTCCTCGGTGAAATCCCTGTCAAAGCTCAGACGCAGCGAACCATGTGCCACCTCGTGCTTAAGTCCCAGCGACAGCAGCACATGGGACGGATCGAGTGATCCCGAAGTGCATGCAGAGCCGGAGGATGCACAGACACCGTAATAATCCATCATCAGAAGCAGGCTTTCACCTTCGATGCCCACGATGGAAACGTTCACATTGCCGCAAAGGCGATGCTCACGGCTGCCGTTAAGTCTTGTCTGCGGCAGCTGCAGAATGCCGTCGATCAGCTTATCACGCAGGGGTGTCAGCTTTGCGATCTTGCCGGAGATGTCCGCTGTGGCGATTTCCAGAGCCTTTGCCATGCCCATGATGCCTGCAACGTTCTCCGTCCCGGCACGTCTGCCCGATTCCTGTCCGCCGCCGTGCACGAGATTCGGCAGGATGATGCCCCTTCTCACATACAGCGCACCCACGCCCTTCGGGGCATGGAACTTATGACCGGAGAGGGAGAGCATGTCGATATTCTGCGCCTTCACGTCAATTTCCACATTGCCCACAGCCTGTACGGCGTCGGTATGGAACAGCACCTTATGCGCCTTGCAGATGGCGCCGATCTCGGCAATCGGCTGGATGGTGCCGATTTCATTATTGGCATACATGATGGTGACAAGTGCGGTATCCTCACGGATCGCCTTTTCCACGTCCGCAGGATTGATCAGACCCTCCGCACTGACGGGGAGGTAGGTCACCTCAAAGCCGTGCTTTTCGAGATATTCGCAGGTGTGCAGCACTGCATGGTGCTCAAACACACTTGTAATGATGTGCTTTTTGCCCTGTGCCGCAAGGCGGTCGCAGGTTCCCTTGATTGCCCAGTTATCGGATTCGGAGCCGCCGGCAGTGAAATAAATTTCATTCGCCTGCGCACCCAGACAAGCCGCAACCCTTGCACGGGCATCATTGAGGGCTTCGTGCGATGCACGTCCCATTTTATAGATGCTGGAAGCATTGCCGTACTGCTGTGTGAAATACGGCAGCATTTCCTGCAGAACCTCCTCGGATACGGCGGTGGTTGCTGCATGATCCGCATAAATCAAACGTTTTTCCATCGTTCTTTCCTTTCTTTTTTAAAACATACGATATATTTGATATTATACCACATTTTTTCAGAAAATGCAAGTCTATTAGCCTGACTAACAGCGGCGAGCCGCCGCTGGCGAGATGTCCTGTTCGGATGGACACCGGTTTCACTGTCCGCAATGCTCCTTGACAAGGAAAAACAACCGTGGTATAATTGAGAAAAACGCAGCTTCGCTGAGAAAGGATGCGCTATGGAACAAAACGAAAAGAAAAATGAATGTGCTGCGGAACAAAACAAAAAGAAAAGCAAAAAGAAACGTGGCATTACCATTTTTACCGTTCTCGGTCTGCTCGTTACGCTTGTACAGGGCGGGCTGAAAATCCACGATTTCTACAGCAATAGGGAGCTGCGGCATTTCTTCGGTGATTCTGCACAGTACATCACAGATCTTTCGGCAGAGGAGCAGGCAGAGCTTTTGCAAATTTACAACGTCAGGATTCCCGAATCCGCCACGGATGCGTATATTTCGGCATTCGGCAAGGCGGTGCAGAATGGGAACTACGCTGTGTACTTCATCGAATTTGATGAAGTGAAAAGCTATCAGGCGTTTTATGACGCCAACACCCACAGGGATCCAAGCATCAACCAGACCACGAACAGTGATGATGACATGTATCTGGTATATGCCGAGAGGGTTTTGCCGAAGGATGAGGGGAAACAGCAGTACGCCGAATTGTTTGATGACTATTCCGAAAAACGAAAATAATACGCAGACGCCACCGAAGCTGCTGCCGATATTGACTTTTTTATGGAAAAGTTATATAATAGAAACGTATTAATAGTGAATCTATCAAGACTGGAGCGATAAGATATGAATTTTAAAAGAGCAATGCTTCTTGCACGGAGTCTTTGTTTTTTTTCCGGACGCAAACGTGCGGAATACTTTAGAAAAAAACAGATTTTTGCATCAATCGGTGACAACGTTTGTTATACACCATTGAAGCCGCCGCTGTATCCTGAATTGATCCGCATCCACAATAACGTGACCATTGCATCCAACGTGCTTTTTATAACGCATGACGGATTTCATACAATCGTTAACCGCCAGACAAAGAAAAAGACCCTGCAGGAGGGTGTCGGCTGTATCGAAATCGGAAATAATGTGTTTGTCGGCTCGAATGTTTCGATTCTGTATGGCACCAAAATCGGCAACAATGTTCTGATCGCTGCCGGAAGTGTCGTAAATCGAGATATTCCGGATAATTCCGTCGCTGCAGGTGTTCCTGCAAGGGTTATCGGAAGCTATGAAAAACTCGTGGAGAAGCGTCTGCAAAACAAATACCCGGATGAGCTTGCTCCAAAGGGGCAGGAAGTTTCCAAGGAACTGCAGGATTTGCTTTGGGAAGAATTTGACCGCACGCATAATAATGATCATACATAAGCTGTCTTTATAGATTTTTTACCCCTGCCAGGATATGAACTGACCCAAAAAGTTAGACAAAGAAAAACAAAGAAATCTGTGCAAAGCGACTAAGCGATAAGCTTGGTCGCTTTGCTGCATTATGCATCGTTGGCAAGACGGTACTCATCGGTATATCTCTATTATACCACATTGTCTGACAAAAGGGGAGCATTTCAGCATTCGGGGGATTTTCATGACCTGTTGTTTTCGATGTATGCATCCATAATCCTCGCCGCCATTGCCACAAGATCTGCACAGGGGCGTTTTTTGTAGTACGCATCCGTTCTCGGCTCCGGCACATGGGAATCCGCACCTCCAGGAAGTCCAAGAAGCTCACGGCAGATGATCGAGCCGTTTTCCTTGCGGAATTCTTCCGCAAGCGCCTGAATGCGCTTGTAATGCGCCGTTTTTCCTGCCTGATCGTGCGGCTCGCTGTAGCCGTACAGCAGACCTGCCACCATGAACATGCCGCTGACTGCACCGCAGACCTCACGCATCCTGCCCATGCCGCCGCCAAAGGATGACGACAGCATCAATGCTGTCTGCTCATCCAGTCCCGTCACGTCACAGAATGCCAGCAGCACCGCCTGTGAGCAGTTATAGCCCTGTTTAAAGAGTTCCCTTGCTTTTTCTTCGTGGTTCATATGTTACCTCCCGATAAGTAATCCCCCGCCTGCGGCGGGGGAATGTCATAAAAATCATCGTTATCTGCCAAGCAGCCACTCGTACATGCCCTCGTACTGACATGCAGAGCTGTTCCATGAGAAATCCTTTGCCATGCCACGGCAGACCATATCGTCCCAGTTGCTGCGGTAATTGAAATACACCGACTTTGCGTAGTTGACCGTATTGAGGAAATCCTCCGCATAGAACGGCCCGAACGTAAAGCCCGTACCCGTCAGTTCAAATTCGTTGTACGGCTCAACCGTATCCTTCAGACCGCCCGTTTCACGCACCAGCGGAACAGAACCGTAGCGCAGGGAAATCAGCTGCGTCAGACCGCACGGCTCAAACAGGGACGGCACGAGCATCATATCCGCTGCCGCATACAGCTTGTGCGCCAGCGTGTCGTTGTAGCAGATGTTCGCCGAAACCTTGTCGGGATAACGTCCTGCAAAATAACGGAATGCATTTTCATAATTCGGGTCGCCCGTTCCGATCAGCACGAACTGTGTGTGATCATCCACGAAACGGTCGAACACATCGCACAGCAGATTCAGACCCTTCTGGTCGGTCAGTCTGGAAATCAGACCGATGAGCATCTTGCCCTCATCCTGCTGCAGTCCAAGCTCTGCCTGCAGTGCGAGCTTATTTGCCTTCTTGCCGGCAAGCACATCCTTGATACCGTACTTGCAGAACAGCTTGTCATCCGTCTGCGGATCGTAAACATCATAATCAATGCCGTTGACAATGCCACGCAGGGACTGCGATCTTGCCGAAAGCAGACCTTCGAGCTGTTCGCCGTACTGCGGTGTCTTGATCTCCTCAGCGTAGGTGTCGCTGACGGTTGTGATGTAATCGGCATACACAAGGCCGCCCTTGAGCATGTTGGCATCCTTGTGGAATTCCAGCTTGTCGGGGGTGAACATATAATCCGGCAGACCTGTATTATACTGGAAGGTCTTGACATCCCAAACGCCCTGGAAGCGCAGGTTGTGGATGGTCATGATGGATTTCACGCCCTGATAGAACGGATGTGTTGCAAAAGTGCTGTGCATCAGCACAGGAATCAGACCTGTCTGCCAGTCGTGGCAGTGGATGATATCGGGATGGAAGCCGATGACGGGCATCATCGCCAGCACCGCCTTGCAGAAGAACGTGAAGCGTTCGATATCCCACTTCAGGTCGCTGCCGTAGGGGGTTGCACCGCTGAAATAATATTCGTTGTCTACGAAATAGAACTTAATGCCGTCGTACTCGTATTCCATAATGCCGACATGTTCCTGCCTGTCTGCATAATCCATGTAAAAATGGTGGCGGTAGTGGAAGAAATTGCGGAAACGTGCCGGAATACAAGTATAGTACGGAATGATCACACGCACATCAAAACGTGACTTGTCAAGGCTCTTGGGCAGTGCGCCGACAACATCGGCAAGGCCGCCGGTTTTGATGAACGGTACGCATTCGGAAGCTGCAAATAAAATATTGGTCATGAGAAATCCCTCCTCAATTGGTTGTTATCCTTATTATACTCCATTTTCTTTGCATCGTCAAGAGAGGTTGACGGATTTTTATCTTTTCCTTGCTGAAAATATACAGTTCCGACATATTCTGTGTGTTGGAAATACGACGCAGGGGGATGCGTGATAAAGAGAAAACCCTTGAAGCAGTAAGTTCAATAGTTATATAGAAGTATTACGAAGCCACTTTTGATATTGTGTCCAAAGTGGCTTTGCGTTGCTTATGTCATTGACTTTATGTGGAAAATATGTTATAATCAACTCAACGATAAATAAGAATTTGTAGGTGAACAGATGAGAAAGCAGATTGCAAACATAATAACAAGCATTCGAATTTTGTGTAGTATTTGTTTCTTGCTCTGTCCTGTCTTTTCCGTTGCTTTTTATATTATGTATCTGTTCTGTGGA
>JAFXCV010000050.1 GCA_017521325.1 Oscillospiraceae bacterium
CGAGTATGCACCAGCGGCTAAGTTTTACGAAAAGAATGGATTTAAGTTATCAAATGGAACTATATGTATGTACTGCGAATAATTGAAAGGTAGTTTATAGAACCACTTTTAGTTTGTCAGAGCGACAAATTCCAATTTATCTGTGAGATATTAAAATAACCCGTGAAGAAATTCTTCACGGGTTATACTTCTTTATTACTACTTCATTTAAGCTCCAAGGGTTTGTGTTTTTACAGCAGCACGCATCCGGTATTGTCGATCTTCAGATCATGTACCTGCCAGCCGGAAAGCCCTGCATTGTCCAGAGAAAACCGCATTTTCCCTGCAAAGAAGGTATTTTCCTCGTCGGCAATCGCCATGACGGTCGGGCCTGCACCGCTGATGTATGCCGCATACGCCCCATGTGCATAGGCAATGTCAAATACCTCACGGGCGTGGGGGATGAGTGCCATGCGGTAAGGCTGGTGCAGCTTATCATGCACTGCCGTGCGCAGATTCTCAAATTTTCCCGTCAGGAGGGATGCCGAAAAGAGTGCGGCTCTGGAGAGGTTGTAGACTGCATCCCTGTGGGAAACCTCACTCGGCAGGCAGCCTCTCGCCTTTTCGGTTTTCAGCTCAAAATCGGGGATCATCGCCACAAAGCGGAGCTTCGTGTAAACCTCCTGCTTGACCCAGTGCACCTGCCTGCCGTCGAATACGGCAGTGACGATGCCGCCGAGGAGTGCAGGAGCCGTGTTGTCGGGATGCCCCTCGATCTGTGCGGCAAGATTGACCAGATCATCCTGATTCAGAGGATTCCCCAGCAGGTGGTTTGCCCCCACAAGTCCGCCGACGATGCAGGCAGAGCTGGAACCGAGCCCCCTCGTCATGGGGATGTTGTTGGTCTGCACAAGGCGCAGACCATGCAGCTTTCTTCCGCAGATCTCAAACAGATCCTTTGCGGAGGTGTAGATCAGATTTCTCTCGTCCGTCGGGACGGACGTGCCGTCTGCGGAGGTGATGTCGATGCGGTCGCTCTCCTCCATTTCCACATAGTTGTAGTACTCCAGTGCAAGACCGAGTGCGTCAAAGCCGGCGCCGAGGTTTGCACTTGTTGCGGGAATTTGCAGTTTTATCATGGAATCAGCTCCTTTTGTTCTGTTACTTCATCATATTCCGTTCCTGTGCAGGTGTTGCGGTAAACAAAGGGCGGCATACCGCCGCCCTTTCCGTTATGCTTTTTTCTCAGCCTGAATTGCAGCAAGCTTCTTTTCACGCTTTCTGGCGAGCAGAACCTTGTTGTATTTCTTGTCGTGGCGATAGAACAGCACCAGCATGCCGATACCGATGATCAGCAGCACCACACCGAATACGAATCCGGGCGGTGTGTAGGAGAAGGTCACGGTATGTGTGCCGGGTGAAAGCTTTACAGCGATCATTGCCTGAAGCGATTCGATGTGATCCACCCGCTTGCCGTCAACCTTAACTGTCCAGCCCGGCTGGTAGGGAATGGAGGTGAACAGCACCTCGTCCTCGGAGGCAGTGACAGTACCCTTGATGTAGGTATCCTTGTGCTTTGTGATCTCCAGCTGTGCATCCTTGAGCGTATCAACGTCAGCCTGGTATACATCTCTGTTGAAGTAATAGAAGAATGCGTCCTTGATGATGGTTGCATTGTGTTCGTTGTCAACGGTCACACGCATGCAAAGCTCCGTGCCGACGGGATGCTTGCCCATATCGAGGATACAGTAGTTCTTGCCGTTGAAGTAGGTGCCGAAGCTCTCAAAATCATATTCGCCCGTATCGGCATTCTTTGTACCGAACCAGAGGTTGACGCTCTGCTCGTTCTCGGTCTTGAGGAACATGAAGATTTCCTTTTCCTCTGTTACAGTGAAGCGGTAGTCAATGGTCGGGTCGCCGGTTGGCATCTTGGTGTAGCATGCCTGTCCGTTGTAATCGGAAAGCGTTACCGCACCGAGTACAGGCTCGCCGTGGTCGATGCGTGTGTAGTATTCGTGGAAGCCTGTGATCTGGTTTGCTTCGTCAAATTCCGTGTTGCCCGTCAGGGTGCTCAGCAGAATGTTCTGGCTGTTGAACGGATTGTCGTTGCCCAGATGGTCGATGTTGAGGATGTCCGCATCTGCCATGTAGCCGATGGACAGGGCATTGGGATTTTCATAGATGGAAATCGTCTTTTCTCTCGGATCGCCGTCGTTGTAGGTGTCATCCTTGTCCTTGTATTTGTATTCGGTGACTTTCTCGTAGCTCGGATGGAGCAGCGGACGATCCGGCTTGTCGCCTCTGTCGAGGACGTACTTGATGCCGAGCAGGGAGTCGGCAAGCTCGGTCGTGCCGTCATAACGAGAATAATAGCTTCTTGTACAGTAGCCGAGGGTTTCAATAAAGCTCAGCGTCTTTGCATTCATTACGGAGCTGGAATGGGAAATGCCCTTCAGACCGAATGCCAGATTGTCGTTGACGCAGCGTGCATAGGTTTTTTCAGAACGGTACAGACCGTCGTCGATGTCTTCCATCACATCCACTGCACCACGGCCGGACTGTACGAACATCTCGTAGGAGGCTCTCGTGGAGTAGGCAACGTCCTCGTCGATTGCCTTGAAGGTGTGGACGTTGTTGAAGATCAGCTCACCCGAAAGGATGCACACGAGCATGATCGGGATTGCAAATTTGCCCGGCTTTGCCGCATGCAGATAGAGGATGGTCAGATAAATTGCTGCAAGACCGATGGAAAGCCAGATGGTCTTCATCATGTCGAGATGGTCATAGTCCTGTTTGCCGATGTACAGCAGCAGTACAAGCACGCCGAAGAATACGCCGCCGATGTGGGAAAGCTTTGTGCCGTCGATATTCTTGAAGGCACTTGCCGCCATAGACAGCAGGATGAAGGAAATGATGAAGGAATAACGGAAGGGCAGCCAGTTCGGAACCTGTCCGCCGTGCCACATCATATCCACGGGCTTGATATACATGCTGAAGAACATGACTGCCAGCAGCAGACCATGGCCCAGTTTTTTGCGGATGTTGATATTGCTGTTGAGGAAGAACAGCGGCAGCAGCACGACGCACAGGATGCCGCAGTAGATTTCGGGGCTGCCGTCCACGTTTACGGTGTCGTACTGTGCAATGAGCAGCTGACCGATGACATCCAGCGGTTCAAACTGCGTCTTGAAGCTGTAATCGGGTTCGGTAAAGCTGAATTTACCCAGCTGCAGCGCATTGACAACGGGAATGAGCATGAATGCGGAGAGCATGAGGGATACGAGAGTGGTCACTGCGAAATTGCAGCAGACATAAACATAATCGCCCAGCTTTTTGCGCTTTGTCTCACTTCCGAGGAAGAGATAGTAGAGGAAATAGAATGCTGTGAAAATGCCGATCATGTAGCCGATATAGAAGTTTGCAACGAACATGATGGCGATGGGGATGATATAGTTGAGCTTTCTGCCGTCGTCAATGAGATATTCCACGCCGAGAATGATCAGCGGCAGGAATACCAGACCGTCAAGCCACATCGGGTCGAGCGTCTGGATGACCATGTATGCGCAGAGCGAATACAAAACGCCGAATATCATTGCGGATTTGGGTTCCAGATTCTTGGATTTCTGCAGGTAGTAGCAGAAGGTGACGCTTGCAGAGCCGACCTTTGCAAGAATCATGATCAGAAGGCTCGTGAGCATCCATTTCTCCGGCAGGAGCATCACGATGAGCGTGAACGGGCTTGCCAGATAATAGCCGATGATGCCCATGTATTCACCCGAAAGGTTTCTGCTCCAGCTGTAGAATGCACTGCCGTCCCCCCAGAATGCGTCACGCAGCGCCTCAAAATAGTAGACATACTGTGCGTTGAGGTCGAGTACAAGTACGGATTCTTCACCGAAGGGGTATAATCCGAAGATTGCGTAGGAAATATACATGATCACAATGGGGATGAAGAATGCAATGATATAGATGCGGTTCGTGATCGCCCATTTCTTCAGTGCGTCGAGAATTCCCTGCGCAGAAAGATTGCGGAATGCTGCAGCCGGATCAAGCTTCGGCACAGCCGCTTTTTTCTTTGCCATATTGTTCCTCCTTATAATTTGATGTTGAAAAATACGCAGATACTTTATTATACCATGCACGGCAGGTTTTTGCAAGAGAATTTTGCATTTTTTCACACAGCTGTGTGTCATATTCTGCCATACCGTTTAAATTTCGTGGAATTGCACAAAAAGAGGGCTTGAAGCTGTGCAAAATGTGGACATTTGCGGTGATCTCTGGACAAATCGGGGGAAACGTGGTAGAATAAAAACGATATCATTCGCCGATACAGGCGGCATAAACAGGAGGACACAACTATGAACAGAACACAGATGATGCAGTGGGGCGGCATGCCCTGCGTTCGCCTGGATGCGGGCGGCTACAGCGCACTGATCGCACCGGAGGTAGGCTCCAATGTGATCCGACTGCAGGATGTTGCGAACGGTCTGGAATTTTTCCGTTTCAGCGACAACAACACCTACGAAACACTGCTGCAGTCCGCCGAGGTATGGGGACTGCCCACACTCTATCTGCCAAACCGTTTTGCTGACGGCATTCTCAAGACATCGGATGCAGTCTACCACCTGCCTGTGAACGAAAAGGCACCCTACAACAACCACATTCACGGCTTCCTGCACAAGCGTGCGCATACCGTGGTGGAGCATGGTGCGGACGCAAACTGCGCATGGGCAAAGACGGCGTATGATTATGACGAGAGGGATCCCTTCTTCCAGTATCTCCCCATCCGCTTCCGTGCGGAATTCACCTTCATCCTCTCCGCATGCGGTCTGGAGTATGAATTCAAGCTGATCAACAAATCCCACAAGATGATGCCGATTTCTGTGGCAACACATACCGCCATCAATTCCCCGTTTGTAGTGGGCGGCAAGGAGAAGGACGAGCGCATTACTGTGCCGATCGGCAAGCGCTGCCTGCTCAATGACCGCTGCCTGCCGACCAAGGAGCTGGGTGACCTGACGGTGATGGATCTGGAATACCGCAGCGGCAGCAGATGTCCTGTTCTGCAGAACATTGACAACGAGATGTATTTTGCCGAGCGCATGACGGTGGACGGCGAGGATTTCTATGGTCTGATCTGCGAGGATCTTGCAAGCGGCAAGAAGTTTGCGTATGAGATCAGCGACAATTATAAATTCTGGATCATCTGGAACGACAAGGGCTTCAACGGCTATTTCTGCCCCGAGCCGATGTCCGCAATGATCGACGCTCCGAATCTGGATCTTCCGAATGCATTCACAGGCTATCAGGAGATCGCACCGGAGGAGAGCTGTGTGTTCAATCAGAGATTCTTCACGCTGCAGTAAAAAGCATATCCATAAAAGAAAAAGCCGCAGTGAAAACTGCGGCTTTCAGCTTGTCGAAAAAACTCATGGATTCAAAAGGCGACAGCCTTTTGGCGGGTGTGGGTACGCAGTACCCACGAAATATAGCCCCTCCCCCGTTGGGGGAGGGGTTGGGGTGGGGGCAAATTTTGGTGTGCTTATTTTAGAAAAAGACTTTTTCTACATGCAAAAAGCCGCAGTGAAAACTGCGGCTTTTGATATCAAAGAAAGCTGTCGCACGGACCCTCATAATAAGAATCACCGAATGCAAGGATGCACATTGTGATGGGATAGAAGAAAAGGTTCAGAATGCCGAAGCCAATTCCCTTACCGTAGACCTGTGCCATACGGATGTAGGTCATGAACGCTACTGCATAGTTGAGAATCGGCACGAAGCACAGAAGGAACTTCCAACCCTGACCGTAAATGATTTCATACAGAATGTAGGCGCTGTAGATCGGGATCAGACACTTCCAGCCCTCGTGACCTGCCTTGGTGAACAGCTTCCACGTTGCAATAAGTGTTACAACAGAGAGAATCAGGCTGATGACCATGACGATCAAGTAAAAACCGGCAAATATCGCAATCGCTGCCTCGCCGCCCTGTTCCATCAAAAGTTCGTTTTCCATTTGTTTGACCTCCTAAAATCATGATAGCTATATTATACAAGAATTGTCGATTATTGTCAAGTCTGCATCAAATGAATTTGTAGACCGGACCTGTGTACCTTGCACTGCTGAATGCAAAATACAGAATCATAATCTGCGGACAAAACAGCATGCCGATGCCGAATGCCCAGTGCCTGTCAAAGACCTGCGCAAAACGGATGCAGTAGCCGATCCAGAGTACAATGTTCAAGCCCGGAACCAGCATGAGCAGCATCTTCCAGCCGTTTCCATACACCATCTCAAACATCTTGTAGGTGCCCAGCAGCGGCACAAGGCTCATCCAGCCCTCTTCGCCTGCCTTCATGAACAAAATCCAGTAGCCCAGAAGCAGCGCCGCCCACTGCAGCAGCGAGAAAATCATGGAGCCGGACTCTCCGCTTCGCTCAAGCAGCATCGCTGCAATTGTCATTATTGAGTAATCCATCCTTACTCTCCTTTCTATCTTGGTAAATACAGTATACCATACTGCAAGGCGTTTGTCAATAGCAAACTGACAATTTTTTGAAAAATTTGATTGATTTCAGCATTTTCCGAAGAAATCGCTATGCTTGCCGGAATTTTGGAAATATCCGATTCCGGAATTGTACAAACTGCACAAAGCGCAGAATGCTTTTTCTGCGGATAAAAGGGGAAAAGGGGCTTGCCAAGCGTTGAAAAGTATGGTATAATAATATTGGTGTTCTGTCGGTCGTTGACCGGCTGCGAACAGAAAGATACATAATAAAAGACAAAGGAGTTAAAGCTATGAAGTTCGGATACTTTGACGACGCCAATAAGGAATACGTCATCAATTCCCCCAGAACTCCCTATCCGTGGATCAACTACCTCGGAACACAGGCGTTCTTCTCGCTGATTTCCAATACTGCAGGCGGTTACCATTTCTACAAGGACGCTCGTCTGCGCAGAATCACACGTTACCGCTACAACAACGTTCCGATTGATATGGGCGGCCGCTATTTCTACATCAACGACAACGGTACAGTATGGAATCCCGGCTGGTCCCCTGTAAAGACAGAGCTTGACAGCTACGAGTGCCGCCATGGTATGGGCTACACCGTAATCACAGGTAAGAAGAATGATCTGAAGGCTGAGGTTACATTCTTTGTTCCCCAGAACTATGACGGTGAAGTTCAGCAGGTTGTTCTCACCAATGAAGGCTCTGAGGCAAAGACTTTCTCCCTGTTTTCTTTTGCTGAATGGTGTCTGTGGGATGCGCAGGATGACTGCACAAACTTCCAGAGAAACTTCTCCACAGGCCGTGTAGAGGTTGCAGGCTCCACCATTTACCACAAGACTGAATACAGAGACAGACGTGACCACTTTGCGTTCTATACCGTAAATGACAGCATTGACGGTTATGATACTGACAGAGATTCCTTCATCGGTCTGTACAACGGCTTTGGCGATCCGCAGGCAGTTATGGCAGACAAGCCCGCAAATTCCTTTGCTGACGGCTGGTCTCCGATCGCTTCTCATTACAAGAAGATCACACTGGCTCCGGGCGAGTCCAAGACACTGGTATTCGTTCTGGGTTATGTGGAAATGCCCGTTGACAAGAAGTTTGAGGCTGACGGTGTGACCATCAACAAGGAGAAGGCTCTCGCTATGATCGAGAAGTACAACACTCCCGAGAAGGTTGCAGCAGGTCTTGCAGAGCTGAAGGCTGCATGGGATAAGCTGCTGGGCATCCTCAATGTCAATACACCTGACGACAAGGTTGACCGTATGGTGAACATCTGGAACCAGTACCAGTGTATGGTAACCTTCAACCTGTCCCGTTCCGCATCCTACTTCGAAAGCGGTATCGGCAGAGGCATGGGCTTCCGTGACTCCAACCAGGATATTCTGGGCTTTGTTCACCAGATTCCCGACAGAGCAAGAGAGCGTATCATTGATATCGCTTCCACACAGCTTCCGGACGGCGGCTGCTATCACCAGTACCAGCCCCTGACAAAGAAGGGCAACTCCGATATCGGCGGCGACTTCTCCGACGAGCCGCTGTGGATGATTCTCTCTGTTTCCGCATACATCAAGGAAACAGGCGACTGGGGCATCCTCGACGAGATGGTTCCCTATGATAACGACATGGACAAGGCACAGCCGATGCTTGACCATCTGAAGGTTTCCTTCTACAAGATCGTCAACAACCTCGGCCCGCACGATCTGCCTCTGGCAATGAGAGCTGACTGGAACGACTGCGTGAACCTGTCCTGCTACTCCGACACACCCGGCGAGAGCTTCCAGACCTACACCAATCCCAAGTTTGCGGCTGAGGGCGGCTACTCCAAGGTTGCTGAGTCCGTTATGGTAGCAACTCTGTTCACCTATGCAGGCCCGAACTATGTAGCAATTCTCAAGCATCTGGGCAAGGATGAAGAGGCTGCTGCTGCACAGGCTGAGATCGACAAGATGAAGAAGAACGTCATGGAACACGCATTTGACGGCGACTGGTTCCTGCGTGCATATGATTCCACAGGCGCAAAGATGGGCTCCAAGGAGTGCGAAGAGGGCAAGATCTTCATTGAACCGCAGGGCTTTGCAGTTATGTCCGAGATCGGTAAGGATGTCGGCGCTGACATCAAGACGCTTGATTCCATTGACAAGTACCTCAACACCAAGTACGGTCTGGTACTGAACAATCCTGCATACAGCAAGTACTACATCCAGTACGGCGAAATCTCCACATATCCGGGCGGATACAAGGAGAACGCAGGTATCTTCACACATAACAATGCATGGATCATCTGTGCAGAGGCATATGCCGGCAGAGGTGACAAGGCATTTGAGTACTACAGCAAGATCGCTCCCGCATTCAACGAGGATATTTCCGATCTGCACAAGACGGAACCGTATGTATACGGTCAGATGATCGCAGGTAAGGATGCAAGCCGCTTTGGTGAGGGCAAGAACTCCTGGCTGACAGGTACTGCTGCATGGAATATGGTTGCAATTTCCCAGTACATTCTCGGTATTGCAGCTGATTTCGACGGTCTGAAGATTGATCCTTCCATTCCTGCTGCATGGGACGGCTTCACGGCAACAAGACAGTTCCGTGGCGCAACCTACAACATCAAGGTTGAGAATCCCAACCATGTTTGCAAGGGCGTTGTATCCATGACCGTTGACGGCGAGGCTGTTTCCGGCAATGTAATTCCTGTAAAGGACGGCGGCGTACACGAGGTAGTCGTTGTTCTGGGCTAAATACAAGTAACATCATACATAAAAAGGACGATGCTTTGGCATCGTCCTTTTCGCTTATCGTGACAGAAGCCCCTCTTGAGAGCGTGTGGCAAAACGAAAGCCCCGTCATCAGACGGGGCTTTTTATGCGATTAAGATTCAGAATCCTCAGTGCCGTTTGTTGGCTCGGTGGGCTGTTCCGTTTCCGGAGTTTCTGCCGGAGCCTCCTGCACTTCGGGAGCCTCTGCATCAAGCGCAAGTTCTCCACGCATGAGCTTTGCAAAGTCCTCGCCGTCCACCTTTTCGTGGCGGATCAGGTACTGTGCCACCAGATGGAGCTGATCCATATGCTCGGTGAGGATCTGTTCTGCCTTCTGATAGCCATCCTCCACATACGCACGGATCTCTGTGTCGATTTCCGCAGCCACCTGCTCGGAGTAGTTCTTCGTGCTGCCGAAATCTCTGCCGAGGAATACCTCGTTCTGATCGCTGCCGTAAACCACGGGGCCGAGATTTTCGCTGAAGCCGTAGCGAGTAATCATGCTTCTTGCTGTTGCAGTTGCACGCTCGAGGTCGTTCGATGCGCCTGTGGAGATATCGTCCAGAATCAGCTTTTCCGCAACACGGCCGCCAAGCAGAACGACGATTTCTTCACGCATTTCCATCATGCTGACATAGGACTTGTCATGCTCGGGCAGGGACATTGTGTAGCCGCCCGCCATACCTCTGGGAATGATGGAGATCTGGTGCACCTTATCCTGATGCGGACAATAGTAGGTGCAGACTGCATGACCTGCTTCATGGTATGCAGTGAGCTTGATTTCCTTTTCGGTCTTGACACGGGATTTCTTTTCGGGGCCTGCCACCACCTTGATGGTTGCCTCCTCGATATCCTCGTTGGTGATTGCCTTCTTGTTGTTGCGTGCCGCAAGGAGTGCCGCTTCGTTTGCAAGGTTTGCAAGGTCAGCACCCGTAAATCCTGCGGTACCCTTTGCAATGTCGGAAAGATTCACATCGGGAGCAAGAGGCTTGTTCTTGGTGTGTACCTTGAGAATTTCCTCTCTGCCCTTGATGTCGGGATAGCCGACCACGATCTGTCTGTCAAAACGTCCCGGACGCAGCAGCGCCGGATCGAGAATATCACGGCGGTTGGTTGCCGCAATGACGATAACGCTTTCATTTCCCGTAAAGCCGTCCATTTCTACGAGGAGCTGGTTGAGTGTCTGCTCACGTTCATCGTGACCGCCGCCAAGACCTGCACCTCTGTGTCTGCCGACAGCGTCGATTTCGTCGATGAAGATGATGGAAGGCGCATTTCTCTTTGCAGTTTCAAAGAGGTCACGCACACGGGATGCACCCACGCCGACGAACATTTCCACAAAGTCGGAACCGGAGATCGGGAAGAACGGGCAGCCAGCCTCGCCTGCCACTGCCTTTGCAAGCAGTGTTTTACCCGTACCGGGAGGGCCGAGCAGCAGTACGCCCCTCGGAATCTTTGCACCCATTTCGGTGTATTTCATGGGATTCTTGAGGAAATCCACGATTTCTGCCATTTCGAATTTTTCTTCCTCGGCACCTGCCACATCCGAGAACGTCATCTTCTTGTCGCTGACATGATTCTTGATGTTCGCTTTGCCGAAATTATTGAAGCGTCCGCCGCCTGCCTGCCGCATCATAAATACGAACAGCACGATGCCCATGATCAGGATCAGGAATGTCGGCAGATATGTCACCAGCCACGAATTATCCGTAATCTTGAAATAATCCTGCTCCAGCGGTGCGTCGGGATTCGCCTTGTTGTATTTCAGGCGGTAGTCCTCTGTGTCATCCAGAAAAATGGATACATTCGGAACGGAATAGTCGATTTCCGTGCCGTCCTTGAGCTTCAGCTCCAGTTCGCCCGTTCCGAGATCGAGCGTGTAATAGCTGACCTCCAGCTTGTCAAAGTGCGAAATAATTTCGGTGTATTCGAATTCTCCCTTGGGCTTGCTGAATTTTGGAATCATGTACGCAAAAACCAGAATCAGAACTGCCGCAACCAGAAGATAGGCGAATATGCCCTTGCTTTTTTTCGGTGTCAAATGATCCTCTCCTTTTCCTTATATCTTTTGCTTAACTGTAATCGTAGTTTACCATATCAGAATGGCATTGCTGTGAATCCTTCGTGTTCATTCTGTGATAATCCGCAGATAGAGCAGATTCTGCGTGCGTTCCGTCACAGCCGCATGTTCCGCAGCGCCCAGTCCCTGCACCCAGAGCAGTCCGCTTTCATCAGAAAGAAAATGCACCCTTGCACGTTCGGGCGGCGAAACGCTTTCGCTGAGCCATTTTTTGACGGAAATGTGATGCGCCCTGTTTTGCGTTTTGATCCGCAGACCCGGACGTCTGCCGTGTAATACGGCACACTTATTTATTATATCATAATCCAGAACATTATTTGTGAACATCCTGTGAACACTTTCGAATTTTTCGAGATTTGTACGGGGAATTATGGCTGCTTCGACAACAATTCCCTTGAAAATGGAATTTTCTCCGATTTTCAAGATTTTTTCGGGAGTTTCCACGTACACTTCTTCCAGCCAGAGAATTTTGCGGCTGACATGCGCACGCAGCCCTCCCCGTGAAAGCTCGGCGGAACCGCCGCTTTGCAGGAGGGACTGCACCACAAGAATATTGTGGTGGTTGGAAACTCCATATTCAGCGAGGAGCATCCCGATGCAGCGGCGCTGCATGGCAGGGTGCAGGGCATCAAGCCCCTCAAGCGCTCCGTCCGTTCGTCGGCATGCGTCAAATGCGGATTTTGCCTGTATTGCAAGGAAATCCTCGTCCGCATGCAGTGTCTGCACCATTCGTGCAAAGCTTTCTTCCAGAGAGGGGTTGCATTCACGAAGCGCCGGCACCACGTTGTGCCGCAAAAAATTGCGGCGGTAGCAGTCCTGCGCATTGGTGCTGTCGGTCACATAGGAAAGTCCGTTTTCTGCGGCAAATTCCTCCACCTGCGCTCTGCTCACACGAAGAAGGGGACGCAGGAACTGCGAGCGCTGCGGCGGAATTCCACAAAGCCCTTTCAGTCCCGTTCCTCGGGTCAAGCGCAGCAGCACCGTTTCAAGATTATCCGATGCCGTGTGTGCGGTTGCCACAAATCCCTCGCAGTATCGGGAAAAAGCGTCATAGCGGCACTCCCTTGCAGCAGTTTCGACGGACATGCCGTGTTCCTGTGCATAGCCCATAACATCGCAGGCTACGACCTGCAAAGGAATGTCAAGCGACCTGCAAAGCTTCCGACAGAACTGTTCGTCCCGTTCGCTCTCCATACCACGCAGATTGTGCTGGATGTGAATGGCGCAAAGATCGAGGGAAAAATCCGTTTTCAGAGAATACAGCGCATGCAGAAGGCTCACACTGTCCGCACCACCGGAAAGTGCCACGGTGATACGGCAGTTTTCGATGCCGTGCTCCGCAAGGAAGGCGCGTACCGCATCAAGCAGGCGCATCCTTGTGCATCTCCATGGTGCTGAAGCGTGTGAACTGACCGTCCCAGATGAGGTTGACCGTGCCGGTTTCACCGTGTCGGTTCTTTGCTACGATGCATTCGGCGACGTTCGGCTGCTGGCTTTCTTTATTATAATAAGCGTCACGGTAGAGAAACATGACAATATCAGCATCCTGCTCGATGGAACCCGATTCACGAAGGTCGGACAGCATGGGACGCTTGTCCGTTCGGCTTTCGGGACCACGGGAGAGCTGTGAGAGCAGGATGATCGGAACATCCAGTTCCTTTGCCATGATCTTGAGCTGACGGGTGATTTCGGAAATGATCTGCACACGGTTTTCCGTACGCAGTGTGGTCTGGATCAGACCCAGGTAGTCGATGACCACAAGACCGAGATTCTTCATGCGGCGCAGCTTTGCCTTGATCTGCTGTACCGTGATGCTTGCGGTATCGTCGATGTAGATGGGCAGTCCCTGCATGTAGGCTGCCGCCGCACCGAGGCGCACCCAGTCGTCACCGTCGAGGCGTCCGCTTCGCAGCTTGTAGGAATCCACCTGTGCTTCGGACGAGAGCAGACGGGAAACGAGCTGATCACGGGGCATTTCAAGAGAGAAAATGCAGACCTCCTTGTCGCCGTGCCTTGCGACATTGCAGGCGATATTCAGCGCAAAAGCGGTCTTACCCATAGCAGGACGAGCCGCAATGAGAATGAGGTCGGATTTGTTCAGACCCGAGGTGAGGTTGTCGAGATATGAGAAGCCCGAATGGGTTCCAAGGTACAGCTCACGGTCGGGACCGGAGATCTTGCCGATGTGGTTGTAGGTTTCGGCAACGATTTCCTTGATGGAGGTCAGACCCGTGACATCACGTCCCTGACGGATGTCGAAGATGCGCTGTTCTGCGGCATCAAGCAGGAGCTGTGCATCCGTTTCGCCGCTCTGGATATCCGAGAGGATGCCCCTTGCGGTTTCCGCAAGGACACGGATGTAATATTTGCTTGCAACGATATTGCAGTAGCTTTCGATATTGGAAACGGCAGGCACGCCGTTGACAAGGCTTGCAAGGTAATTTCTGCCCTCGGCTGCGGTTTCAAAAATCTTCATGGAAACTGCTTCGTTGAGGACGGTGATGACATCGGCTCTTGCACCCGATGAGAACATCCGCATGATGATGTTGAACAGCGCACGGTGCTGGTCAAGGTAGAAGCATTCGGGCTTGATATGCTCAAGCACGACCGACAGCACGTCCGATTCGATCAGGATCGCACCGAGAATGGTCTGCTCCGCTTCCAGACTGTAGGGCATTTCAATATCCTGAAAACTGCTTGTTTCAGCCATAAATATCCTCCTTTCGTAATGTGGGATCGTGGGAGATTCCGAAAAAACGCCGATATCACCCCAATCGGGGTGATATGGAACTACTATCGGATTTATCCTTCTGAAACTTCGATCTTCACCTCTGCGGAAATTCCCGTATACAGGCGGATCTCAGCCGCAAAGGAGCCGAACATCTTGATATCGGATTTGAGAACGATCTTCTTCTTGTCGATCTTGCAGCCGAACTGTGCTTCGATCTGCTGCGCAACCTGTGCGGCGGTAACAGAACCGAAGAGCTTGCCGCCTGCGCCTGCCTTGCAGGTGATATTGACGGTCTGTTCGTGGAGCTTTTCACGCAGTGCCTGTGCATTCTGCTTGTCCACGTCGATCTTGTGCTGTGCGGAGGACTGCTGTCCCTTGAGGTGGTTGATGTTTTCGGGAGTTGCCTCAACGGCGAGCTTCTTGGGCAGGAGCATGTTTCTTGCATAGCCGTCCGCAACGTTCTTCATTTCGCCCTTTTTACCGGAGCCTTTGACATCGGCAAGGAAAATAACTTTCATGATTTTAATCCTTTCTCAGTGTATGTTTTGGTTACTGCAGGTCTGAAATCGCCTTGAGCAGGCGTTCCTTTGCTTCCTGCATTGAAATATCGGGAATCTGTGTGGCAGCCATTGTCTGATGTCCGCCGCCGCCGAGCACTTCCATGATGACCTGCACATTGACAGCACCGAGGGAGCGTGCGGAAATATTGATGACATGACCGATCTTGTAGATGACGAATGCAGCGTCCACATTGGTGATGCTCAGCAGCTCATCCGCTGCCTGCGGAGCGACCAGACGCACATCCTCTGTCGCTTCCGATGCCATTGCGATGGCGTGGCATCCGACGATTTCAGCAGCACCCACGATATCCGTGCGGCTGCGGTAGGCTTCGATGGAGCCGGAGAACAGGCACTTGACCTTGACGGTATCCGCACCGATCTTCCGCAGGAATGCGGCTGCCTCAAAGGTTCGCACACCTGTACGCATGACAAAATTCTTGGTGTCGAGCATGATACCCGACAGCAGGCAGTCGGCATAGCAGGAAGCAATCATTCCGTCGAGTCTGAAATACTGAATCAGCTCCGTCACCATTTCACAGGCGGAGGAGGCATACGGCTCGTGGTGGAATACCAGCGCATTGTCCACATAATTCACCGTTTTGCGGTGATGATCGACAACCACGACATTGGCGGCAGCCTTGTAGAGCGCTTCACTCTCCAGAATATCCTTGCTGTGGGTATCCACGATGATCAGCAGACTCTTTTCGGAAATAATTTCCAGTGCGTCCTGCGGCGTCATGAACAGGTCGCCGCCGATCTCATCCATCATCATGGAGATCAGCTGCGGTGCGAGGTTTTTCTGGGGATCGACCACGACCGAAACAGGAATGCCCAGAAGCTTTACCGCACCTGCCAGACCGCAGGCAGCGCCCACGGAATCCAGATCGCCGAAGCGGTGTCCCATGATGAATACGTTTTCACTGCGCACGATCAGATCCTGCACAGCACCGGCGATGCTTCGTGTCTTGGCACGGGATTTCTTCTCCACGCCCTTGGATATGCCGCCGAAGAAGCGGTAGCCACTTTCTGTCTTGACCGCTGCCTGATCGCCGCCCCTGCCCAGTGCCATGTCCAGACTCTGTGCAGCAAGCTGCTCGCCCTCCTGCAGCGTGGGTGCGCCATGACCGACGCCGATGGAGAAGGTCACATAATTCTTGTCATCCGTGCGGATCTCTCTTGCCTGATCGAGAATGCGGAATTTTTCACGCATGATCTGTTCCATATGTCGTTCTTCGATAATGGCGATGAAACGTCCGTTTTTCAGGCGGCGCAGGATGCCGTTTGTCTGTGAGATGAAATCCTCAAGCAGCTTTTCGATCGCAACGCCGATCTCAAGCCTTGCACTTTCCTTGGCACTCTGGATCAGATCCTCATAATTGTCCACCATGATCAGCAGAACGCTCGGGCGGCTTGCGTAATATTCCGCCTTGAGCAGGGAGAAATCGGTAATATCCGTCCAGAGGAACGCTGTCATTTCCGTTCCTTCCTCACGATAGGGGAGGGAGGTGATGCGGTAGGTTCTGTCCTTCCAGTTGTATTCCTGTTCCTCCCGCTTGGGATCGAACGGCATGGTATTGTACAGCACCGTTCCGAACAGATCGGCACCGCCGAGGATCTGCCTGTCGAAGCAGTCATTGTAATGGATCAGCACGCCGTTCTGATCTACCACGCACATGCCGACGGGAAGCTGCTGGAGCACTGCAAGCTCCGCACGCTCGCATTCCTTATTGAGCTTTGCCACAAACCGCACCTGATTCCTGTGGGAATACAGCATGGTAAATACCAGCACGCCGATGAGCAGGACTGCCGGTATGCAGCAGAGCAGACCATATGCTGCGCCGTGATACATCAGAAATGCTGCCGGCAGGACTGCGGTCACGACCAGCAGAACGATGATGACCCAGAGCAGGATATGCATCTTGGTTTTCAATCTGTTCACCTCCTTGTTGGGGAACGGGTACTTATTTTATCAGATTTCCATAATGATCGGCAGGATCATCGGGCTGCGCTTGGTCTTGCTGTAGATGAAATCCGACAGTGCGTCACGCAGCTTGGTTTTCAGGGAAGTCCATTCCTTCAGTTCATAAGCGGAGCATTCATCGAGTGTGTGGCACATAACCTGTCGTGCCTGCACCATCAGTTCCTCCGCCTCACGCACATAGACAAAGCCTCTGGAAATGATATCGGGGCCTGCAACGATAGTGTTGGATGCCTTTTCGATGCCCACTACCACAATAATCAGACCATCCTCTGCCAGATGCTTGCGGTCACGCAGCACAATCGAGCCGACATCGCCCACGCCCAGACCGTCCACAAGGACTCTGCCTGCGGGAACCTGTGAAACCACACGCATGAACGTGCCGTCGGTTTCAATGACATTGCCGATGGAACCGATGATGATATTGTCCTGCGGAATGCCCATTTCGATTGCAATATTGCGTGCCTTGATCAGGTGCTTGTATTCGCCGTGTACGGGGATGAAGTACTTCGGTCTTGTCAGTGCCATCATGAGCTTGAGTTCCTCCTGGCATGCGTGACCGGAAACATGCACCTCATACATTGCCTCGTAAACAACCTCCGCACCGGAACGCAGCAGCTCGTTGACCACCTTTGTCACATGCTTTTCGTTGCCGGGAATGGGGGTTGCCGAGATGATGATGAAATCCATCGGCGTGATATTGACCTTCTTGTGGTCATTCATCGCCATACGGGTGAGTGCCGACATCGGTTCACCCTGGCTGCCCGTAGTGATCAGTACGATCTGCTCGGGCGGATACTGGTTCATATTTTCGATGTCGATGATCGTATTTTTCGGAACCTCCAGATATCCAAGCTCCAGTGCGGTGGAGATGACATTGATCATGCTCCTGCCGAGAACCGCAACCTTTCTGCCATTTTTGGCGGCAAGGTTGATGATCTGCTGGACACGGTGGATATTGGAAGAAAATGTTGCAATAATGATACGCCGCTGTCCTGCCTTTGTAAACAGCTTTTCAAAGGATTCGCCCACCTTATGTTCGGACTGCGTATAGCCCGGACGCTCTGCGTTGGTGGAATCCGTCATCAGTGCAAGTACGCCTCTGCTGCCAAGCTCGCCGAATCTTGCAAGGTCGATCGGACCGCCGTCGATGGGGGTAAAGTCCACCTTGAAGTCGCCCGTATGCACCAGCACACCTGCCGGTGTGTGGATTGCCATACCCATGGCACCGGGGATGGAGTGGTTGACCTTGATAAATTCCACCGCCATGCAGCCGAGCTTTACAGTCTTACGGGGTTCCATGACATTGAGGGAAACTTTGCCGAGCATGCCGTGTTCCTCAAGCTTGTGCTTGATCAGGCCAATTGCCATGCCGGAGCCGTAAACGGGTGCGCTGACCTTTTTGAGAAGGTATGCAAGACCGCCGATGTGATCCTCGTGACCGTGGGTGATGATAATGCCACGCAGCTTGTCGGCATTGCGTTCCACATAGGTGAAGTCCGGCAGAACGATGTCAACGCCGGGCATGTCCGCATCGGGGAAGGCAAGACCGCAGTCGAGAATGAACATATCGTTGCAGCATTCAAATACGGTCATGTTCTTGCCGATCTCATTGAGTCCGCCAAGCGGAATGATACGGATCGGTGTGCGGTGGGCTTCACGGCGTTTCGGCTGCTGCGCAGGTGCCTGTTTCTGCAGCTGATTAGCGGCGTGGCTGTTCTGCTTGCGTGGGCCGGAACGATGACCGGAGTGGCGCACAGTAAATCTTTTTCTTCTTTCATTGGGTTTTGCGTTATTCAAATTCATACCTCATTTCTGGAATTCGGGCAAATGCCTGCACGTCTCTGTGGGGAGATCCTGCAATTGTGCCAAAGCCGCACAAGGGTATAGTGATCCGTTCAAAAAATCAACGCTGCAGCAGTACGGAATGCGGACAGCTTCAGTAAAACTGAAGTTTTTCCGGTGTCGGTGCATTCAAACGCCGCAGGAACGAACGGAGCAGTGTTGGATCGGAAGCAGTCATTTGCTCTGTGTGAAGGCTGTAAAAACAGCAGCGGATAAGTACGGGACGCAGTCTGCATCCCTGTTTATTACGGGCAATCATGCCGAATCGCTTTGTTCACGTCCTTCCGGTAATTCCGGAAGCGAATACATACTATTATTATATTAGAATTCCCATGCTTTGTCAAGTGCGGTGCTTGTCGAATACAGAGAATTTGGCAGTTTGGATAAAAAAGGCAGAAAGGTGCATGGATTATTCTGCATACTGGGACAAATCGCTCCATTTTTCCTCTGCCGCACGGATTTTCTTTTCCCAGAAGCCGCACAATTCCGATGCGGTTTCCATGGAATCGGCATATGCTGCCATCCTTACGATGCCGCTTGCGGTGGGAAGGCTGAGGGTAATGCGGGAGTCGGAGATTTTTCTGCGGAGCTTTTCCACAGCCTGCCTGCCGAGTCTTGTGGAAATTTCCCGTTTCGCCGTGTACAGCGGCGGCAATGCTTTAAGCACCTCTGCAAGCGTGCATCCGGTCTGATGCAGAATGCGCAGAACATGAGCGAAAAGCAGGATTCCATCCGTAAAAACCGCCTGATTGATAAAGCCGCCCTCGGAGCACTGCGATGCAAGCCGCAGGAGCGTTTCATTGGATACCATGCCCGTTTGCATGGAGAAAACACTTGCCTGCGTGCCGTCATCGGAGAGGTTGAGAACGAGTCTGTCCCCCGTGCCGCCCGAAAACAGTGATTTTGCGGCATTGCGCAGCACCGCATTTCCGCAGCAAACCTCAACCGTGAACTGCATGGGCGGCAGGATTCTGCGGCAATCGGCTTCCCAGAGAGAAATCAGGCATCGGGCGTCATTGAGTTTTCCACAATCTGTGATCCTTGTGGAAACACGGCTTTCCATCGCCCGCCGCAGCTCCTGCCACTGCGAAAAGGAGAGAAGCGCCCCGTCCGCAGAACGGACGGTCAGATAATGCACGCTGCTGCCGTGGACATGCAGCACCATGCCGCAGCCTGCGCTTGCAGCTGCATGAAACAGCTGGGACAGCGCACACACGCCGCAGTTCCAGACCTGCGCTCCCTGCGATGCCGCACCGGCTGCCGCCGCAAGTGCGTATGCTTCGCATCCCGCATTCTCAAAGCCCACAGCGATGCGCATGCCCAGTGCCGTCAGTGCAGCGCCTGTACGAAGTGCGGTTTCTGCATTGTTCCAGCGTGGCAGCCCCTCGTGAACGCCGTCAAGCTCGTCCACGACGATGCGCCGTTTGCGTGGCTGCGCAAAATGCACCGAGGAGATTTCCCCCTCGCCGATGACCGCATTTTCCAGCTGCATGTCCCGGTCAATCAGAGCGTGGCGGCAGACCACACAGCTGCGAAGTGTCGTTCCTGCGCCGATCTGCACGCCGTCGCCGATCACACAGCCCTCAAGCACTGCGTGGTCGCCGATGATACAGTCACTGCCGATGACGGTGTCAGGGGAGAGCTTCACCTGCTTGCCGATGGTCACATTCTGCCCGATGCGCAGATGCCGGAAATTAGAATTGCAAAGCAGTTTCTTTTGCATCCGCAGGTATTCCTGCGGTGTGTTCGGCATGGCCATATCCCACTCCGGCAGGCAAAGCCTGTGAAGCACAAGTGCAGATGCATGCGGCCGGATATCGTCAAAGCTGTCCGAAAAATGCAGCTGCGCCTGCAGCGTCAGGGAATCGGCAAGTGCCTTTGTGTCCGCATCCGCCCCGATAAGGGTGATGCGTGTAAAGCCCTCACGGTCAAGGTGCTGCAGGATATGCGCAAGCAGCGGAAGATTACAGAAGGGAAGCAGTGCTTCGGGCATGGATTTCACGGGAATACAGGAAACCTCCCTGTCACAGAACAGGATTGCGTGCATGGAACAACCGCCTTTCGTTGCTATGGATTCTCCGAAAAGTATGGGCAGTCCCATGCACTTTATGCACGAAATCTTCCACGCAGCGTTTTTCCCATCACAAGGTACACGATCAGCACATAGACCGCACCTCCGCAGGCGATTGCCGTAAGCAGGGAGAGCCTTTGCGGAAGATACGGCAGAATGCGGCTGTAGCACAGCCATGCGGATGCCGCACACATGAGCGAGGCATAGCCGATGCCGAGGAAAGCTCTGCCGACGTGAAGGGCTTCTCCAAGCTCACGCCGCAGGAGAAACAGCGCAGGCACAAGAATGACGGCATAGCAGAGGTCTGTCGAGATCGCCGCACCTGCGGTGTAAAAATGCGGAATCAGCAGGAAATTCCCCGCTGCCTTGACGGCGGCACCTGCCGCCATGAGCTTTACAGGCAGATCCGCACGCCCGATTGCCTGCAGCAGGCTGAAAACGGGGAAGGACAGACACATCAGGATCACTCCCGGCGCAAGGGAACGCAGTCCCATGCAGGCGGCTGCAATTTCCTCGGGTCTGCCGGCGTACAGAAATTCGAGGATGGCTTGTGGCAGAACAAAGATGCCGCAGGCAGCCGGAACTGCCGCAAGCCCCGTCAGCACAAGGGACTGCGCCGCATATTCTGCGGCTTTTTTGCGGTTGCCCCTTGCCCAAGCCTGTGCCGTACAGGGTAGCACGCCCTTTCCGAACATGTTCGTCAGGGACGGTACAAGATTGCAGACTGTGACGGAAAGCCCCATAAAGGAGCCATAGATGAACGCAGCAGCCTCGCTTGGCGGAATGTCGGGGGAAAGCGCTGCGCCTGCGTAGAAGCTCTGTGCATCCTGCGCAAGGCGGCGGCTGAGCATGCGGATGACGGTCACAAGGTCAATGAGGGCGGTGAGATTTGTCACAAGTGAGCCGAGTGCCACGGGAATCATGACGGAAAGGAGCATGCGCAGAATCTTCCTCATCGGGAGGACGCTGCCGTCTGTGCTTTGCTGCGGTATTTCCGTGCGGAACAGCAGCGTGCAGACCCACCCTGCCGCCGTCGAGAGCGTCACGCCCAGAATTGCCGCTGCGGCAGCCAGTGCCTCACGGCTGAAATTATCAAAAATCGGCGGCAGTGCAGAAGAATCCAGTACAATATGGCAGAGCCACAGTCCGCAGACGAGCTTGCAAAGGGCTTCGACTGCCTGCGAAACAGCGGTGGGATACATGCTGCACAGTCCCTCGTGATAGCCACGCTCCACCGCCGTCAGGCAGCTGAGGAGGACTGCCGGAGTGATGGCAAGCACCGCAGGGTATGCCTGTGCGCTTCCTGCGGCATGGACGGCGAATGCCCTTGCAGCGAGCATGGCGGCAATGCTGCCGCAAAGCCCTGCGATGCAGAAAATCCGTCTTGCGCCGCTGCGGATGCGCAGCGCACCCGCCATATCACCGCAGGCTGCGCATGTGGCGGTGCAGCGAGCCACCGCAGTGGACAAGCCCGTGACAAAAACCGCATAGAGCGGCAGAAATAAGCCGTAGGCACAGCTGAAATACCCCATTCCCGTGCCGCCCAGAAGGTTTGTCAGGGGGATGCGGAACAATGCCCCGAGCAGCTTTGCCGCAAGTGCGGAGCATGCAAGAATGAGCGAGCCTTTGAGAAAATTCTGTTTCTTCATGGAATGTCCTTTCTGTGCGCAGGCATTATGAAACGATAATGGAATCAAAAGGCGATAGCCTCTGGCGGGTGGAGGGTACGCAGTACCCTCCATGTATAGCCTCTCCGCTTTTGGGAGGGGGTGGGGTGGGGCAGTTTACGCCGAACATTCCTATTCAGATTCATGCGACAGCTTCATCTTCACTGCAGCACACCCGCCTCCCGATAAAAATTTCAAGTTTTTTTTATTTTTATGTTGCCGAAACGAAAATTATGTGCTATAATAGTAATATGCCTCTGTCCGTGAACGTTTTTCCCCTTGTTCGGTGCTATTTTGCCATTGGGGGCAATACAATGGTTTCACAGGCAGAGAGTTTGACAAAAAGGAATGAAGTAGATGAACTATTCTTTTTCGGAAAAAGTCTCACAGCTGCAGGCTTCTGCAATCCGTGAGATCCTGAAATATACCGCAGATCCCGAGGTTATTTCATTTGCAGCCGGAAATCCGGCACCCGAAGCATTCCCCGTTGAGGCGGTCAGAGAGATTGCAGCAAAGATGCTGGCGGAGGATCCGATTGCCGTGCTGCAGTACGGCATCACCGAGGGCTATACCCCTCTGCGTGAGATGATGAAGCAGCGCATGGCTGCCGAGAACTGCTTTGACGCAGAGCGTGAGGAGCTGATCATCACCTCCGGTGCGCAGCAGGTGATGGAGCTTGCGTGCAAGTCCCTTTGCAATGCAGGCGATACGCTGATTTGCGAAGCACCGAGCTTTATCGGATCGCTCAATGCGTTCAAGTCCTACAACGTTAATCTCGTGGGCATTCCGCTGGATGACGAGGGCATGGAGCTCAATGCTCTGGAGGATGCACTGAAGGCAAACCCCAACACAAAGCTTATTTACATTATCCCGAATTTCCAGAATCCGACCGGCAAGACCACGAGCCTTGCACGCCGTAAGGCGATCTATGCACTGGCGCAGAAGTACAATACCCTGATTCTGGAGGATAACCCCTATGGTGACCTGAGATTCACAGGCGAGCATGTGCCGAGCATCAAGACGCTCGATACCGACGGCAGAGTGATCTATGCAGGCTCCTTCTCCAAGGTGCTTGCCCCCGGTATCCGTGTGGGCTATGCGATTGCCCCGAAGGAAGTCATCGCCAAGATGGTTGTCTGCAAGCAGGTTTCCGATGTGCAGAGCAATAATTTCGGACAGATGCTGGCGTACAGCTTCATGAAGAATTATGACTTCGACGCACATCTTGCTATGCTCCGTGGCATCTACAAGCAGAAGTGCGAGAGAATGCTCGGCGGCATGGACGCTTCGTTCTCCAAAAAGATCACCTACACACGTCCCGAGGGCGGTCTGTTTGTATGGTGTACACTTCCCGATGGCTGCGATATGATGGGCTTCTGCAAGAGAGCCGTATCCGAATACAAGATCGCACTCGTTCCGGGCAGCGCATTCATGATCAGCGAGGCGGATAAGACAGCTTCCTTCCGTATGAATTATTCCACGCCCACGGATGATGCAATCGACCGAGGCGTTGAGATTCTCGGTGCGCTTACAAAGGAAATGTTCGGCTGATTTTAACAAGAAAGGAATTTTGAATCATGGCAGTAGTAAGACGTTCGCCGCTGGATCCGTATCCGGTGACCCCCAAATATCTGGCAACCCGCAGCAGTGCGCTGCACATCCCGTCCGCACAGTTTTCCAACATCAAGTTCAAGGCTGATGAAGTTTACGGCGTTGTTGTGGATATGCCCATGAGCCCCGTGATCATGGTGACCATGGTGTGCTTCATCAACGGTGCGGCAAATCTCTATTTCAACAACGGCGCCGAGTATACAGGCGCTTCCACAAAGTATAAGTCCGTTGTACAGGCAGCAAGAAATCTGGTTGTCAACTCCAACCAGCTCCTGCCCCTCGCAGAAAAGACCACGCAGTTCCCCCTGCCCACAAACAACGGTCATCATGTGTATCTGATGACAAAGAGAGGCACCTTCAAGGTGGAAATTGATCCCCGCAACCCCGGCGCACTTGAGCGTGAGAAGCGTGTGATCCATTATCTGTACCAGCAGGTGATGACGTCCCTGCGCCTTGCACAGATGCGTGACCAGGGTGCTGTGCCGGAGGCTCCCGGAGGCGATCAGGCATGAGTGAGCAGACACAGCAGAACACCGAAAAAAAGCTGATTTTCAGCGGCATCCAGCCCACAGGCACCTTTACTCTCGGTAACTATATCGGTGCCATCCGCAACTGGAAGCCTTTGCAGGAGGAATACCGCTGTATTTACTGCGTGGTGGATATGCACGCAATTACGGTAAAAATCGAGCCTGCACAGCTCAGACGCAATACCCTTGAAGCATATGCGCTTCTGCTGGCATGCGGCATCGACCTTGATAAGTCCCTGCTGTTTATCCAGAGCCATGTCAAGAGCCATGCGGAGCTTTCGTGGATCCTCAACTGCTCCACGCAGTTCGGAGAGCTGTCCAGAATGACGCAGTTCAAGGAAAAGAGCCAGCGCCATGCGGACGACATCAACGCAGGTCTGTTTGACTATCCCGTGCTGATGGCAGCGGATATTCTCGCATACAATGCCGATCTCGTACCCGTAGGCGCAGACCAGACACAGCATCTGGAGCTTGCAAGAACCATTGCACGCCGCTTCAACGGCAGATACGGCGATACCTTCACCGTTCCGGAGCCGTATATTTCTCCGATCGGCGCAAGAGTCATGTCACTGCAGGATCCGACAAAGAAGATGTCCAAATCCGATGACAACCCCAATGCCTGCATCCTGATTCTGGATGATAAGGATACCATTATCCGCAAATTCAAGCGTGCCGTGACCGACAGCGAGGCAGAAATCTGCTTCCGTGAGGGCAAGGATGGCATCAACAACCTGCTGACGATTTATTCGGCAGTGACGGGCAAATCCATCGACGATGCAGTCAAGGAATTTGCAGGACAGGGCTACGGTACGTTCAAGCTTGCCGTGGGCGAAGCGGTTGCCGATCATCTGGCACCGGTGCGTGAGAATTACGCAAAAATCATCGGCGACAAGGCATATCTCAAGGAATGCTACACACGCTGCGGTGCGGAGGCACTGCGCTATTCCCAGAGAGTGCTGAGCAAGGTGTACCGCAAGGTAGGCTTTGTTGACGCAAGATAACAGGAGAATTTCTCCGAATTTTGGGCAATCTATAGGGAGGAACTATGGTTGAGTTTGAACAGAAGCCGCAGTATGGCATTGCGGATCTTATAGAAATCGTCCGTTTGCTCCGAAGTCCCGGCGGATGTCCGTGGGATAAGGAACAGACACACACCTCCATCCGCAACGATTTTCTGGAGGAAGCATATGAGGCAGTCGAGGCAATCGACCTGCTGGATATGCCCCTCATGCGTGAGGAGCTGGGAGATGTGCTGCTGCAGGTGGTATTCCACTGCTGTCTGGCAGAGGAGGAATCGCAGTTTGATTTTGCACAGGTGTGCGACGAGATCTGTAAAAAGCTGATCGTCCGTCATCCTCATGTATTTGGCGATGTCAAAGCGGAGGATACGGAAACCGTTTTAGAGAACTGGGATGCGATCAAGAAGGAAACCAAGGGACAGGAAACCTATGCAGATACGCTGAACAGCGTTGCAAAATCACTGCCGGCACTGACAAGAGCGCAGAAGGTCGGCAAGCGTGCCGCAAGAGCCGGCATGGATTTTGACGATGCAGCGTCAGCTTTTGACTGCGTGCGAGCAGAGCGTGCGGAGCTGCAGGCGGCGATTGCAGACGGCGACAAGGCGATGATCGAGGAGGAGCTGGGTGACCTGCTGTTCTCCTGCGTGAACACTGCACGCCATCTGGGAATTGACGCAGAGCAGGCGCTGACAAAGGCAACGGGGAAATTTATCGAGCGTTTCGCTGCGACCGAACAGCTGGTCAATGCGGACGGAAAGCATATGCCCGATCTGACCATCGGGGAGCTGGATGTGTACTGGGAGGATGCCAAGGAGCATCAGCGTCAGGCACAGGAGCAGCAAATTGAAACAGAGAATACACAGGAGGAAAATGATAATGACCAAATCTGAACTGATCACAAAATACGCAAAGCACAGCGGCTGCACCAAGAAGGAAGCAGAGGAAACCGTAAACTATATTTTTGACACCATCCGTGATACACTGGCAAGCGGTGAAAAGGTAGTTCTGACGGGCTTCGGCACATTCGATGTCAGAGAGCGCCGTGAGAAGGTATGCCTCAATCCCCGCACGGGCGAGCCGATTCAGCTGCCGTCCGGCAAGGCACCGGCATTCAAGGCAGGCAGAGGCCTGAAGGATGCTGTTAATCCCAAGGAAGACTAAGCGATGCGTCTTGACAAATATCTGAAGAATTCCCGACTCATCAAGCGCCGTACCATTGCCAACGAGGCATGCGATGCCGGAAAGGTCATGGTTAACGGCAAGGTGGCAAGAGCCTCCTATGATGTGAAGGTGAACGACGTGATTGAGATCCAGATGGGCGTGCGCCCCGTAAAGGTGCGTGTCCTGGTGGTTGCCGAGCATGCGACCAAAGCGGACGCTGCGGAAATGTATGCTGTGGTGAATGAATAGATACAATGAATGCCCCGTCGGTTGACGGGGCGTTTCTTGTAGAAAAAGTATTTTTCTGGGGGTAGCACCCCGAAGCCTGCCCCTACCCCAACCCCTCCCCCAGAGGGGGAGGGGCTATATTTGTGTGGGTACTGCGTACCCACACCCGCCAAAGGACTTCGTCCTTTGAACCTAATAAGGTTTTTCGACAGACTGAAACGCCCCGTCGGTTGACGGGGCGTTTTGCGTTATTGGGATGATTACATAAATTCTATGTTCTATTTGTTTACCTCTTTTTTGTTTGTTCTGCCAAGAATATAGTCAGTTGATACGTTATAAAAATCGGATAACAGCAACAAATGTTCAACTGGTATCGTCTGATATCCTCTTTCATATCGTGAATACACTGTCTGACTTGTGTGAAGAAGCTCTGCAATTTCTGTCTGATTCATATCCATATCTTCTCTCAAGTCCCGTAATCTTTGAAAATACACAAAAATCATCTCCCTGTTTTGTAAAGTATACCAATTATATTTTAAAACCGATTGGTACTATTGACTTTACCACATATTAATGATATAATGTGTATGTTAGTACTAATTAGTACTAAAATAACGAAAAAAGGAGAAGCGAATCAATGAATAATAAAAAAATAATGTCCGTGTTGATTTGTACATCCATGCTGTTTGCTTTCAACGGATGTACGCCGCCGGATGAGGGAACCAGCGAGGGAAGTGACACAAAGAAGAATGATTATAGTGTCGCTGAAACCAAGAAAAAGCAGATTTCTATGAGCGAAGCATATGAAATTGCAGAGGCGTATGTACCGCAGGCAGTATTGAATTCTGCGATGCTGAAAAAAGCGACCAATTACAAGGTTACGAATTATGAATACCTTGGAAGTGATGAGGACTCGTATAATTTTAAATTTTACGGTAAATGGTATCAATTTGATAACTATGATAATTTAAAGGATGAAGGGAAATTTTATGCTAAGATTGACGTACCGTTCAATGGGAAAATAACATTTGCTATGGCTTATCCGGAATTTTAATGCCAAAAAGAGCTAACCGCACCTATCGGTTAGCTCTTTCATTTTTATGGATGTGTGCCTTACAGAACCATCTCCGCATGTCTTGTCACATGGCAGCCCACATTGACCGCCACGGGAAGACCTGCAATGTGCGTCGGCGCTTCTTCAATATTCACGCACAGCGCTGTCACCGTTCCGCCGAAGCCCTGCGGCCCGATGCCGAGTTTGTTGATGGATTCGAGCATTTTCTGCTCAAGCTCCGCATACAGGGGCTTCGGATTGCGCTTTGCGGAATCACGGCAGAGCGCCTTTTTGGCAAGATAAGCGCAATGCTCAAAGTTTCCGCCGATACCCACGCCCACCACGATCGGCGGACAGGGATTGCTGCCTGCTTTCGCAATACAGTCGGTCACATACTGCACAATATCGTCATGACTTGCCGCAGGTGTCATCATCTTCATCGCAGACATGTTCTCGCTTCCAAAGCCCTTCGGGCAGACCGTGATTTTCACCTGCTCACCCTCCACAAGCTCCAGATGCAGCACAGCAGGGGTGTTGTCACCCGTATTCACACGTTCCAGCGGATCGCCCACGACCGAGCAGCGCAGATAGCCTTCCGTGTAGCCCTTGGATACGCCTGCATCCACCGCCTCACGCAGCGTGCCGCCCGTGATATGGACATCCTGTCCAAGCTCGATGAATACCACCGCCATGCCCGTATCCTGACAGATCGGGATATCCTCCTCCCGTGCTGCCTGTAAATTTGCGATCAGATCGTCAAATACTGCCCTGCCCACGGGGGATTGCTCCTGTGCAGCACATGCAGAAATTTTTTGTTCCAGACTGCACGGAAGCACCTTATTTGCACGGATGCAGAGCGCTGCAACAGCATCCGTGATTTCCTGTACTGTAATTGTTCTCATGGGGAACACTCCTTAACTCTCCAGAATCTTACCATTGATCATTACCCAGACCGGATCATTCATCACATTCAGCGGATCATCCGCAAACAGCACCAGATCCGCATCCAAGCCCTCCTCGATTCTGCCGATGCGGTCGGATACGCCCAGAATGTCGGCAGCCTCGGAAGTAATCGCACGCAGTGCGGCTTCACGGGAAAGTCCGCCCTTGACGGCAAGTCCGGCGGAAAGTGCAAGGTACTGGATCGGCACCTCCGGATGATCGGTGCAGATGGCAAGCTTTACGCCCCTGTCATACAGGATTGCCGCATTGGAAAGTGCAAGTTCCCGCATTTCGGGCTTGCAGCGGTCGCAGATCAGGGGGCCTGCAATGACGGAAACGCCCATTTCACCGAACAGATCCGCCGCCACATGTGCACCCGTGCCATGCACGATGACGCATTCCAGACCGAATTCCTTGCAGATACGCAGTGCCGTGCAGACATCGTCCGCACGATGGCAGTGGAAATGCGCCTTCTGGTCGCCTTTCAGAAGCGGCAGAAGCGCCTCGCATTTTGCATCGTATTCGGGCATTTCTTCCTCGTCGGGATGCTCCTCAAAGCGATGCAGACGCTCCGCATACAGCTTTGCCTTCTGCAGTCCCTCACGGATAAGCGCAGCCGTCGCCATGCGGGTCACGGGAGCCTCGTCACGGTCGCTGTGAACGGATTTCGGGTTTTCGCCGAGCGCAAATTTCATGCCGCATGCGGTAATTGCCATTTCGTCCGTGTATCTGCCGGCTGTTTTCATCAGCAGCATCTCGCCCCCGCAGGCATTTGCAGATCCCGGGGATACCATCACCGAGGTCACGCCATGCATTCTTGCCTCCGCAAAGCAGCGGTCGAAAGGGTTGATGCCGTCAAGCGCACGCAGCTGCGGCGTGAAGGGATCGGACACCTCGTTGCAGTCATCGCCCTCAAAGTCAATGCCGTCCTCGATGATGCCCAGATGTGTATGCGCATCAATGAAGCCCGGCAGCAGTCTGCCGCCGTGGCAGTCAATGTCATCCTCGGTTACGGTGTCAGGTCTGCCCTGTTCGACGGTCTTGATTTTTCCGTTTTCCACGACCACATAGCCGTAAAAATGGACATCCTCCGTCATGGAGTAAATTTCCGCATTATAAATAATCATTGTTCTTCTCCTATCAGTCCAAGCACACTGCATATGTCTGCCACTGCTGCGGCAGGCGTCTTGTCGCACGCTGCAATATGTGTGCTGTGCTTACGGTAAATGCCTTCTCTGTAATTGTAAAGCGTTTCAAGTTCCTCACGGCTGCTGCGGCGCACGATGGGGCGGTCAGAATCCGCAATGCGGCGATAGCAGACATGGAAGGGAACCTCCAGATACACCACGCTGCCGTTTTTGGCGGCGATTTCTGCGTTTTCCTCACGCAGCATCGCACCGCCTCCGCAGGCGATCACACCGTCACGTCCGGCAAGCTCCCGTATCGCCTGTGTTTCGAGATCACGGAAATGCGGCTCGCCGTATTTCTCAAAAATCTCCGGAATCGTCATGCCTGCCTGTTCTTCGATGTAAGTGTCCATGTCCACGAACGGACAATTCAGTTTTTTTGCAAGCTTCGTGCCCACGGTGCTTTTGCCACAGCCCATGAAGCCGCACAGATAAATCGTCATGTCAGTCCTCCTGTACGGGGAAATCACGGTTCACGGTTTCCTCCAGCTCACGGATGATCTCCTGCACCTGTTCGTTTGTGTAGGTGTCGCCATCCCAGATTTCGTGCGCACGCACTGCCTGCCATACAAGCATTGCCGCACCGCCCACGGCGGGCTTTCCCAAAGCCCTTGCTTTCTTCATCAGAAGGGTTTCGGTGGGGTTGTAGATCACATCGAACACATGACCGCATCGCCCGATCAGCTCGTCGCTCACAGGGCATGCGTTTGTTTTCGGGTACATTCCGACGGGGCAGGCGTTCATCAGCAGATCGAAATCACCGGATGCCTCCTCAATGCCGGACTGCACGATCGTGACAACGGTTTTTGCCGCCATTACAGAAAGCTCGTCACACAAAGCCTGTGCAAGCGGCATATCGGCAGGCAGCACCATGATCACAAGCTCGGAAGCGCCGTGAAGCGCCGCTTCAATCGCCATCATTCTGCCTACGCCCCCGCAGCCGATGAGCAGTACCCTGCCGTCAAGCGGCATGTCCTGCACACTGCGCAGAAATCCTTCGCAGTCGGTGTTGTAGCCGATGGCTTTTCCGTCACGGTTTGCAACGCAGTTGACGGAATTGTACCGCTTTGCCGTTTCGTCAAGCTCGTCAAGGTGGGGAATGATATTCATTTTATGTGGAATGGTAATGTTGTAGCCGGAAAGCGTGTGCAGAAATTCCTGTTTTTCCGCAAGTTCCTCGGTGGGAATTGCAGTCAGGGAATACTGCGCATCACGCCCCTTCAGCGCAAAGAGCCTGTCGTGGATCATCGGGGACATGGAATGTCCTAATGGATTGCCGATCAATGTATAAGAACGCATGGGATACCTCCATATCAGCAAAATGTTCACCTTTTATCATAGCATATTTTCGTGAAAATTACAATGGTTTTTTGTGATTTTTTACACGCCCTGCACAATTATACTGCATTGTGGGACAGTGTCAGGACGGGAAAATGCAAAACAGCAGCCGAAATTGGTGAAATTATACAATTTGGATAGAAATACAAGCGCAAAAATCGGCATACTGTGTATTGACGAAATGCCTGCTTTTCCGATATACTAATCTTAGAAACGAGCAAGCCGACGGTAAGTGCCGGCAAGGCAGTTTGACAATGGAGGTATATTTATGGAATTTGAAACAGTTGCAGCAATTATTGCGGAGCAGTTCGGTGTGGATGCGGAGGATATCACGGAGGATACGGATATTCTGGAGGATCTCAACGCCACTTCCATGGACGCAGTGGAGCTGATCGTAGCCATCGAGAGTGCAACGGACATTGCAATTCCCGACGAGGCTGTGGATAATATTCATACGGTGGGCGATGTGGTTGCCTATCTCAGGGAGCATGCCTCCGAGGAAGAATAACCGAAAGCAGGGAACTTTGTTCCCTGCTTTTTTGTATTCACAAGAATTTGCATGCACTTCCCATTATTTTACGCTTGCTTTTTCCATGGACTTCTGCTATAATGTAGATGTAGGATCATGTACAACCCCGAAAAGGAGGCAGATTATGAAAAAGAGAGAAATGAAACACAGAATTCTTGCAGTGCTTTTTGCAGCCGGCTGCTTTTTCAGCATGTCCGGACTTTCTGCATCCGCTGTGACGGTGGATGATATTGCCAACAAGGCAAGAGAACTGGGATTTCCCGAAGCACAGGTGCAGGAAGGCTATAATATGTGGTCAACGGGTGCATATACACAGGAGGATCTGGACAAGATCTGGGCAGAACTTGAGAATTTTGAGGGAGATATCCTTGATTTGTATGAAAAATTTTTTATGTACGGTATTGAAGGACTGCCACAGCAGCCCACAACGGATCCGGTAAAACCTACGGAGGGTACAACCGGAGCGACTGATGCGCCCACAGAGGGAACACAGGCACCGGAAGCGCCTACACAGGCACCGGAAGCGACCGAAGCACCTACACAGGCACCAACCAAGGAATTTGCCGAAATGACATTTGAAGAAATGAGAGCGTATGTCAGCGGCATGACACCGGAAGAACGAAGAACCTTTTTTGAAAACCTCACACCCGAGGAGAGAAAGAACATCCTTAAGAAGATGCCCATTGATAACAAGGCAGAGGTCATGGAGGGATTTCTGGGCGTTGCCGAGGAGATGGGCATGCATGTGACTGTGGATAAGCTCACGGATGACAATATTTCCCTGACCATCCGTGACGATCAGGGCACGATCGTTGACAAGTCCGAAATGGGCATCACCATTGACGAAACGGGCATTTCTCACACAGGACTGCTGGTATCTGCGGCAGCAGGTGCAATTCTTGCACTCAGCGGACTTGCGGTACTCAGCCGTAAGATGGGAAACGACGAATCAACGAAGTAGAAAGGAGCCTGTTTTGGCGGACGCAAAAAAAAGAAAACGGAGAGAAATTCTCCTGTATTTTCTGACCGGATTATTCATGCTGATCCTGTGCTTTGCGCTGTGCGCAGCGGCACTGATCAAGCCCTATGAAAAATTACAGACCTACCTGAACCTTGCGTTCATGGATGACATGCGCATCGACCCGTCAGCCGGGGAAAACGGTCTTGTCATCAAGGAAAATGATATCAGAACCGAAAATATCTCCGACGATGAGCTGACAAGCGAGGGCAAGGCTGTGATGCCGTCCTTCGGCGAGCAGTATGCCGTGATCGAATGCAAGGCAATCAACCTCCTTGCACCGGTGTACTGGGGTTCGAGTGCGGAGCTTCTCGAACGTGGTGCATGCCAGTCCTCCGCATCCAAGGTGCTGGGCGAAACGGGCAACGCTGTGATTGACGCACATGTCAACACCTTCTTCTCCGATCTTCACAGAGTACAGGTCGGCGATGAGATCGTGCTGTACACCAAGTACGGCGTGTTCACCTACAAGGCGACGGAGCTTGTGAAATTCAAAAACACGGAGAAGAAATACATTCTCCCGACGGATACCGACCAGCTGACGCTGTACACCTGTCAGGCACAGGTGCTGGGTACATCCTCAATGCGAATTGGTGTGATCTGCGAGCTTACGGACAAGCAGTTCTACATTGAGGGCGCAGGAGAGGAGGATGCAGAATGAAAAAAATACGCTGCTACATCCCCAATGTCCTGCTGACCTTCCTGCTTGTATTTATGATACTGGCAACGGAGCTTGTATTCTTTGCCAGAATGCAGGTGCTCAATGCCGATACCTTCCGCACGGTTGTCCAGCAGGAGCAGCTTGCGGACAAAGCATACACATCACTTGAGAGTCATTTCAACACAAGAGCCAACAGCACGGGCATTCCGGCTGAGGTGTTTATGAATGCCGTTGACCGTGAGGCACTTGGCGAGGCAATTCTCGGCAGTGTTTCGCAGGCGTTCGATTATCTTCGTGGCAAGACAGACAGCTACGAATTCAAAATGGATTTCACAAAGCTGGAAGATTCCGTTACTTCGTTCTTTGAAGAATATGCCGATGAGAACGGCTATGAAAAGGACGAGAAATACGAAAAGAAGCTTGCCTCCGTCATCAAAAGTGCGGAATCCAAGATCCTCTCTTCGACGGACACCTTCAAGCTTTCCATGATGTATGAAAAGGGCTGGTTGAAAACGGCAAAGACCTATGTTTCCTATCTGAATCTGGCATGCACGCTCTGCATTGTTGCGGTGGTATTCCTGCTGCTTCTGCTGATTCTGTGCAATCTCAAGCAGATTGAACATTTCTTCTACTGGCTGGGACTTGCAGCCCTCGTTGCAGGCGCATTGCTGCTCACACCCTGCGTGTATGTGACGGCAACGGATTTCTTTGCAGGCTTTACCATCAAGGATCCGCAGATTTTCTCCGCAGTGGTGGGTATGCTCAATCTCCTGACAAGCCGTGCCATGACCATGGCGATTGTAACGCTTGTCATTGCACTTGTCCTTCTGGCGATATTTACATTCATCTGTGGTCTGCGCTGGGAGGATGAAGAGGTCGAGGAACGCCTTGCCGGCACAAAGGTGAAGAAGGAAAAAACTGAAGTGACAGAAGAGAAATCCGAAGAACCCGAAGTGACCGAGGAAAAACCCGAAGAATCGGAAGCGACAGAAGAAACATCCGAAGAAGCCGAAGTGACTGAGGAAACAACCGAAGAAGCCGAAGTAACTGAGGAAAAAACCGAAGAACCGGAAGTCACCGAGGAAACAACCGAAGAACCCGAAGCGACCGAGGAAACAACCGAAGAATCTGAAGCGACCGAGGAAACGCCCGAAGAACCGGAAGTAACTGAAGAGAAATCCGAAGAATCCAAATAAAAAACAAAACGTGCTTTCAGAAATTGAAAGCACGTTTTTATTTATTCCGAAAGTCCCCGCAAGAACTCCACCATTTCCGCAAAGGTGCCTGCCTTGCCGTTCCACGGGCATTGTTCACGGCGGATGACGCAGTCCGTCACGAGATAGCAGTCCATTCCCACGGAGGATGCGGCATGCATGTCCTCCTCCTCGTCGTTGCCGATGAGCAGGCATTCCTCGGGAGCAGCGCCCAGTCTTTCGCAGAGGGACAGATAATACTTGGGATTGGGCTTGCAGAAGCTGTCACTCTCGTAGCTTGTGATGAGGTCAAAGTCCGAAGCCCGAAGCCCCACCCAGCCCATTCTGGTTTGCTGTCCCGTCAATGGAAACAGGGGATTTGAGGCGCAGACCACCTTGTCCGTAGCCATGTGCGCCAGACGGATTGCTTCGCACGCAAGGGGATTTTCCATGGTGTATGCTCTTGCCGCCATAAATTCATTCACATAGAATGCATCCGACATTGCACGGTATTCCGTCACATCCTTGCCCGTAGCCTTTGCAAAGGTATCCCAGAACACTTCGATATTCTTCTTGGTACCGTCATTCTTCACCATTGCCTTGGTGCCGGCCCAGACCGCTGCGATCAGTGCGTCGGGAGCGATTCCTAAAGGGGAGAGTTTTTTGGCAAGTTCCTTGAAATACCCCTTGACAAAGGTGTCGTTGTCCATCGGCACGAGCGTGCCGTCCATGTCAAATAAAATTGCCTTGTACTGCATTGTAATTCCTTTCCGTTATGCTTCTTCGTATTCTGTAACTGCGATACCCCTGACATCGGATGCCACATGACAGCAGATGCTGATGGGCAGCGGATAGCGTTCGATTGTGGTGTCGCCGAAGAATTCCTGCACCTTGTTCTGCCAGTCGATTCCTACGGATTCATCGCCCGAATATGCTGTCAGGATCTTCACCCGCTTTCCTGCGAAGCGTCCATGCAGGTCTTTTTGAATAGCATCGAGCATGGTCTTTTCGGCATTTGCCATGCCACGCACCTTTGCAAAGGCGTCAAGCTTTTCGCCCTGAATCTGCAGCACAGGCTTGATGCCGAGCACTGCCGCAAAGGCTGCGCCTGCCGCTGTGACTCTGCCGCTTTTCTTGAGAAGATCGAGCGTATTCACCGCAAGATAGATGCTGGAATTGAGCGCATCCGCTTCAAGCTTTGCGCAGATTTCCGCTGCGCTCATTCCCTTTTTTGCCATTGCCACCGCATCCAGTACGGACTGGAACTGTGACACGGAAATACGCTTGTTATCGGGAACAAACACCCTGCCTTCGTAATCCGCCGCAAGCCCCCTTGCTGTTGCACAAGAGCTGCTCAGTCCCGAGGACATCGGGATATGCACAATGGCGTCGTGGGTTTTCAGCACTTCATCCCACAGTGCAGTAACCGATTCGGGGGAGGGCTGTGAGGTGGAAACATCACTGCCAGATCTGAGCATTTCAAAGAATTGTGCATAGGTGCAGTCAACCCCCTCGAAATACTCCTTGCCATCAACGATGAAGGGCATGGAAACCATGTACACACCGAGGGAATCTGCCATTTCCTGCGGCATGCCGCTGTTGGTGTCTGTGATGATTGCAACTTTGTTCATATATGTTCTCCTTATTCTTTTCTCAATTATAATTTCTGCATCTTCGTTTTAGAGTATACCACAAAATGGACGAAATTGTCAACAGCCGTAATTTATTTGGAAAAACCACGTACTTCGACACACTTGCAATTGCTTTGTGATTGTGGTAGAATATACTTGATGAAATGACAATTTCTCTATGAAAGGGGCATTTTATGATAAAACCGAACAAATTAACGGGAATACTCATCATTTACTGCATCATTTTCTATGCTATCTGGGCTGTGTGGGAGCTTTGCCTGAATCCGCAGATGACGGAGCATCTGCAAAATCCGTGGCTATCCAATTTGCTTGGGGATGGCATTGTGAAGAATCTTGTCTGGACGCTGCCGGCGTTTCTGCTGATGGGGAAATATGCGGAACACCTGCAGATTCCCCGCAAAGAAATGTGCCGCATGAAGGTAAACTGGCTGCCGTGGATTCCGTGGCTTTTGCTGTTTTTTGTCTATGCAGCCGCAAATCCGCTTTTGATGAATGGGCACATCGGGATTGCAAAGGATTTCCACCCTTCGGATTTTGTCTGGCTTGCGGTGGTCGGCATCACGGAGGAATCAGTATTCCGTGGCTGGCTTCTCAATGCCACGATTGGGAAAAACAACCAATGGAAGGCGATTTTGCTCAATGCACTGGCATTTCTGGCAATTCACTTCCCTATCTGGATCCATAACGGAATTTTTGTTTCCGCATTCACAAGTCTGGGATTTGTGCAGATCATCGCATTGAGTATCCTGTTCAGCTGGAGCTTTGTCAAGACAAGGAGCATTGCCGTTCCGATCATACTGCATGTGGCGTATGATCTGGCAGTGACGGTAATCGGGTAGAGGAAAACCAGCCTTGTTTTGGGCTGGTTTCTTTTTAGTGCAGCGCATCCCTCATACAGAAAATCACTTCCTGCATCAGTGCCGCAGGCTTCTGTCCCGGCAGAAGCTTTACGCCGATATAGGGCTTTTCCATGCAGGAAAAGAGGATGCGCCTGCCATATTTTGCCGAAAGTGCGGCGATCTGCTCATTCTCGGGCGACTGGATGTAGAACTGCAGACTGCCGTTTCTCTGGGTGATCTCGGTAATGCCCATGGATGCTGCCGTGTTGCGCAGCAGGGAAACCTTAATCAGTCCGATGATCGCCTTGGGCGGTTCGCCGTAACGGTCGATGATCTCGTCGATCAGCTCCGATTCGTCCGTTTCATCACGCACTGTAGCAATTTTACGGTACATATCAATTCTTGACGAGGAGCTTTCAATATATTCCTCCGGAATATACGCTTCGATCTGAATGTCCACCGTACATGCGGCGGCTTTTTTGACCTTCTCACCCTTGACCTCGGCGAGTGCTTCATTGAGCATTTGCATGTACATGTCATAGCCCACCGTTTCCATGTGTCCGTGCTGCATGCCGCCGAGAATGCTGCCTGCGCCACGGATCTCCAGATCACGCATGGCAATGCGGAAGCCGCTGCCGAACTGTGTAAATTCCCGCATCGCTTCCAGTCGCTTTGCGGCAACCTCCGTCAGCACCTTGTCACGCTGGAACATGAAATACGCATAGGCACGACGGTTTGAACGTCCCACACGTCCACGCAGCTGATAGAGCTGACTCAGTCCCAGACGATCGGAATCGTCAATGATCAGGGTGTTGGCATTTGCCACATCCACACCCGTTTCGATGATGGTCGTGCAGACGAGGATGTCGATCTCCCCGTCCACCACCTGCCGCCAGATCTCGGACATTTCGTCCTCAGTGAGCCTGCCGTGGGCAACGGCAATCCTTGCATCGGGGAACATTTGCTGAATCTTTGACGCACGATGGATGATGGTGTCGATCCTGTTGTGAATGTAGTAGACCTGTCCGCCACGTTTGAGTTCACGGGAAATTGCCTGCATCACCACGCCCTGCTGGTACTCGGTCACATAGGTCTGCACGGGGTAGCGATCCTGCGGGGGATCGGCAAGCACGGACATGTCACGGATGCCGGAAAGCGCCATGTTCAGCGTTCTCGGAATCGGCGTTGCCGAAAGCGTCAGCACGTCGATGCCTGCAAATATCTCCTTGAATTTCTCCTTGTGTGCCACACCGAAACGCTGTTCCTCGTCGATGATGGCAAGCCCCAGCGCATGAAATTTCACATCCTTCTGGATGATGCGGTGGGTGCCGATGATGATGTCGATCTTGCCCTTTTCCAGATCCTCAAGGATCTTCCGCTGCTCCTTTGCCGTGCGGAATCGTGAGAGCATCTCCACACGCACGGGCATGCGGTCAAATCGCTGTACCGCAGTACGGTAATGCTGCAGTGCAAGCACCGTTGTGGGCGCAAGAATGGCACACTGGCGGTTGCTCAGCACGCATTTCATCGCCGCACGGAATGCAACCTCAGTCTTGCCGAAGCCCACATCTCCGCAGAGCAGTCTGTCCATCGGGCGTGGACGTTCCATGTCCGATTTGATCTCCTGAATGCTCTGCAGCTGATCATCCGTTTCAGGATAGGGGAAACGCTCCTCAAAGCTCCGCTGCAATTCATCATCGGGGAAGAAGGCGTAGCCCTCGCTGTTTTCACGCTTGGCATAGAGCTTCATCAGCTCCTCCGCCATGTCACGCACTGCCTTGCGGACGTTGCTGCAGGTTTTCTGCCACTGGGGAGAGGAAAGTCGGTTAAGCTTCACCGAATTTTCATCCTGCGCACCGATGTATTTGGAAACCAGATCCAGTTGTGTGACAGGCACATAGAGTTTTTCCGTGCCTGCATACTGGATGGTGATGTAATCCTTTGCAATGCCCTCCATCTCGATCTTGTTGATGCCGAGGAACCGTCCCACGCCGTGCATGGCGTGTACGACCAGATCCCCCACATGCAGATCCTCCAGTGTGCGGATTTCCAGACCTGCCTTGTGGCGTGGCTTTTTGCGCCTTGCCGCATGCAGCTTTGTCTGCACGATGAGGGCAGTTTTGTTGTCGGGGTAGGCAAAGCCTGCGCTGATGCTCCGTGCGGTGATCAGCACCGTACCGGGCTTGCAGACATCATCCGCCTGCGCAATGCTGCAGCGGATGCCGCTTTCCTGCAGGTCGTTGCAGATGATCGGTAGCGTCTTTTCGCTGCCGACCGCAAGCATGACACGATAGCCCTGCGTGGTGTATTCCTGTAAATCCTCCAGCAGCTGGCGGATCTCGCCGCCCCAGGGTGCGTTCTGCAGTGCCTCAATGCTGATGATCTTTCGGAACGGAATGCGCTCGCTGCTCTGCAGGAACTGGCTGAGATAGGCACAGCTGCGATCCTCCAGAATTGCCTGCAGCGACGGGAAATCCATCACATTGCCGTCAAGTCCCTTGCAAAGCACGCCGTCCTCGTACAGCACCTCCAGATCCTCACGCCGCTGTGCGTGCAGCGTCTGTGCATGCCGATGAATGTCACTGTATTCGCAAAGCAGCACGGGCCCCGTAACATAATCGGTCAGTGTCGTGTGCTGGTAGAGCAGGGAATAGTACTTGTCGATATTGGCAAGCTGCAAGCCTCCCTCAAGCCTTGCAATGTCATGTTCGAGATGTTCACGGATCTTTGAGGTGCGCTTACTGCGCAGTTTCCCCGAAAATTCCTTGATTTTCTCAATCAGCTCCTGTGGATCATACAGGATTTCGGATGCAGGGGAGATTGTGATGCGTTCAATTTCCTCGGTGCGTCTTTGTGTTTCGGGATCAAACAGCGTGAGGATGTCAATGTCATCCCCCCACAGCTCCATACGCACAGGGCTTGCCGCCTGCACGGGGAAGATATCCACGATTGAGCCACGGATGGCGAATTGCCCCTTGCCTTCGACGTTTTCGCATCGGCTGTAGCCGGCGGAAATCAGGTGCGCCGTCAGTTCTTCAAGATTCACCATGCCGCCCGATTCGAGCATCACATGGGACATGCGGAGAATTTCCGGTGGAATGGTCGGCTGCAATGCCGCCTCCACGCTTGCCGCAACAATGCGGATCTCCTTGTTCATTACAGCCGACAAAACCTGCAGCCGTTCATGCTCGTATTCGGTAGATTTGCTCTCTGCCTGCAAAAACAGCAGTTCCTTTGCAGGAAAATGCATCGAAATCGTGCTGCCTGCCATGGCGTTGATGTCCGCACAAAGCTTGATGGCATCGGCATCGGTTGCCGTCAGCAGGAGGATGGGAGGGGTGTTGCGCTGCGAAAGTGCCAGCGCCAGCTGTGCCTTGTGAATGGCGGAAAGCCCCGTCACGCAGACGGGAACCTCACCCTCTTCAAATGCGCTGCAGAGCCGATCAAAGTCCTGCAGCTCTGAAAATGTATCGGAAAAGAATCTCATATCAGTTACCTTACTGTGTTACGCATTGAATTTGTTCATGGCAGCGTCGGTTTTGTCCTGCACCATCAGTTCCAGTGCGGCGCAGGCGTTCTTGCAGGCATCCTCCATCAGGGGCATTTCGTCCTTTTTGAATTTGCTCAGCACCCAGTCAGCGAGGTTGTAGTCCTTGTGGGGCTTTTTGCCCACGCCCACTTTGATGCGTGAAAAATCCTGTGAGCCTGTCAGCGCAATGATGCTCTTGATGCCGTTGTGTCCGCCGTCGCTGCCCTTGCGGCGGATGCGCAGCTTTCCGGGATCGAGGGAAATATCATCATACACCACGATCACATGGTCAATGTCAAGCTTGTAGAACTGCATTGCCGCTACGACCGATTCACCGCTGTTGTTCATGTAGGTGTTGGGTTTGAGCAGCAGGCATTTCTGACCGCCGAGCATCACCTCGCCGCAGTAGCCCTTGAATTTCATGTTCCTTACTTCGATATTGTGTTCCTTTGCAAGTGCGTCAATCGTCATAAAGCCTGCGTTGTGGCGTGTGTTTTCATAGGTCATGCCGGGATTTCCAAGTCCCACGATCAGCCATTGGGGCTTGCCGCCGGAATTTTGGGAGCTTGCCGAAAGCTGTGCGAAAATGTCCATAATTCCCATGTTTTTCTTCCTTTCTGTTTCCTTGTGCGGACATAGCAATATCGGACGGTATTTTGCAATACCGCCCCTGTCCGTGATTTTCCGATATTTATTATATCACAGATTCTGGAATTTTGCAAGCCGAAATTTTTGACGGGGAACCCGATTTTTCGCACAAACTTGACAAAAAAAGGGGTAAGATGTATAATGTAGCTATACCATATCAGGGGGCTTGTTATGACAACGACTACATTGAAGATCATTGCTTTGCTGCTGATGACGGTTGACCATGTGGGTGCATTTCTTCCCGATATGCCATTTGCTTTGCGGTGTATCGGCAGACTTTCGGCATGCATTTTCTTTTTCTGTGCGGTGGAGGGATTCACGCACACACGTGACAAGATGAGCTATCTCAAACGTCTTTATTTGATGAATCTGCTGATGGCGGCGATCGGCATTTTTCTGCCGATGGCATTCGGACAGAACGAAGTTATCGGAACCAATGTGTTCCTTGAAATTTTCGGCATGATGCTGCTCATTTTTCTTTGGGACAAATTTCAAGGGGATCGCAAAAAACAGATCATCAGCACGGTGCTGTTTTGGGTGTACCAGTTTGGCGTTCTGTATCTGATGGAAGCAGCACTTAAGTATTCAGGAGAAGCAGAGAAAACGGCGGTTTATGCACTGCTCGGCTGTTCCGTGTCATTCGGTGGAAATGCACAGTTTGTGGATTTGCTGATCCCGATCTTCTACCTTTGCAGAGGGAACAAAAAACGCCTTGCCGTCGCTTATAGTGCGTGGTGCGGTTTGTATTTCTTCTGGGATGTGCTTGGCGTGCCGTCACTGCTCGATCCGCTGGTTGAACCGCTGGGCATTGCCTTCACTGTTTTTGGAAGCGTGACACACAGGATGTTCCGCACGGCGATTCAGTGGATGATGATATTCTCCCTGCCTCTGCTCCTTTGTTACAACGGCAAGAAAGGCAAGGGATGGAAGTATCTGTTTTATATATATTACCCTGCGCATATAGTGGTTTTGTATGTTGCCGGGTGTTTGTGCGGATAAAAATACGCCCTCCCGAAAAAGGGAGGGCGTAAATTTGTTCTAAGGCTCAAGATATACAGTTGTCATTTTCACATTTATAGTGGGTGCAAATTCCACTGCCTTGTTGTTTCTCCATGCACATGCATCAGTGTAAGTTTTGCGGAATCAGCAGTATCACATGTGCAAGTCCTGCGGCTTTGATCAAATTCCGGCATGCGTCTAAAACGTTGAAATTGCCATTTTCGTCGGCATCGCCGGCAGCAGGAGTCGATACTGTCGTAGTGGTTGTTTGTGTGGTCGTGCTGTAAGCGTTAGGAAGTACTGTTGTCATTTTCATGCCATCATCAATCGGCACAAAACCGATGTTAGTCCTGTCCATATTCTGCCGGTTAATATACTCTAAAATGATCCGGAAAGCATTGACCTCAGCATCTAAGTTGTACTCGATCACGATCGGCTGATAGCCGGGATATTCCTGATTGGTTACGACCTTTGCATCCAGACCGTTTTCTTCGATATAGGCAGTCAGCATCGTGCGTATCTGCGCAATGTCGGTAATTTTTTCTTCTGCCGTTGTGTCATCTCCATCAGGATTTGCTGCTGTCATTTCCACGTTCACCATCTTTGCATCGGTCACTGTTTTATCCACCTGCACAAGAATCATCCATTGTTCTTCCAACGGATCTGCATATTGATTGTGACGAATCATGGAAACGGAAACCGAACCATCTCCATTTGTATCAATGCCGCAAACCTCATGCCATGTCGGTGAGGAGCGTTCGCTCAGATGAATGGCAACTACATTATGGTCACGGAAAAATTCCTCTGTGTAGGGTTCACAGATCAGGGAAAGAAATTCTTCCTTGTCATAGCCGGTTCCCAATCCGCTGTAAGTGTTGACGCCCATATAGTGATCCCATTGTCCGAGGTATTCTTCCAGCTTCAGGCGGCTGTCAAACACCTTGTTTCCCGCCCACTCTGTATCATCCGGTGCATGAACAGCAAGACGCTGTACGATCTTATCCTGTTCATACAGATAGCTTCTGAGCTGATTTTTGGTTGCCCCTGCTCCTGTATCAGCCGCATAAGAAAGAATGACTGCCGCATCCAAGGCGTTAATCCAGCCATTTCCCGTCACATCGGACACTCTGGAATCTACGCCTTCTATCTCGGGACATGTATAAAAAGTCCCTAACTGTGCAGCAAAGGTCAGGATATTTGCGGCATCAACAGCATTGACGACACCATCGGAGTTTGCATCACCGAAAACGGGATTTTCCGGCATACCTTCAATTTTATACTGCCGTACAACTGCGTCGGGGTGAGAATATTGCTTTGCAAAATCGGAGTGTTCCAGCGTCAATCGAATTCTGTACATATCGAAAATAAACCGATCTTTTTGAGCATAGTACTTCGTGTAGCTTTCATCTATCAGTGTGAAAATTTCCGTATTCAATTTAATGTCGTACAATTCATACTGTGCATGATCATACTGTACCCACTCCGAAGTCGGTTCGATGCTGACAAGGGGTGCAGAAGTTTCCCATTCCTCCGGAAATCCGAACAGCTCAGGTGATGCCTCCAGAGAATCATACAGATCCTCAAGTGTATCCGTACACTCCATGTAAAAGCCTGTGCCATCTTCATCATACAATGCATGATACATATGTATCGCCCAATCCGGTTGAGCAAATCCCAATGGCAGCTCCTCCTGCACCTCATACCCATAAAATTCACAGTACTCTGCATATACCTCATAATCGGACATGCTCAGATAGTATGCAAAGTCCTTATGAACCTCTTCCTCTGCCGCCGCCGGCATGGATACCACGGACGTGCAGAATGCGCATGCAAGTGCCATTGCAAAAATCTTGTTTCTAGTTTTTTTCATAATAACCCCTTCTTTCTGATAGATTTGTCCATCGTGATCCTCTGAAAACGATGCTTTTGGAGATACCCTACACTACTATAACAACATAAACCAAAAAATATTGGAAATTTTTTTAATTGTCCGAAGAAAAAAGAATCTCCCCGACTTTCGTTGGGGAGAGAACAAAGACTTATTCGGGATCCGAAAGTGCATTCACCGCATCCACAACGATCTTTGCGCATCCCTCGATGCCAAGGCTTGCGGAATTGAGGCACAGCGCATAGTTTTCCTTGTCGTGCCAGTTGCCGCCCGTGTTGATGTTGTAGAATTTTTCACGGCGGCTGTCCACACGGGGCAGAAGCGTCTGGATCTCCTGCTCGGGGACATTGTAGGTCGTCTGTGCATACTGCAGACGGAACGCCTTCGGTGCATAGACAAACACGCTGAAGCGATACGGATTGTCACGCAGAATGTGGTTTGCGCATCTCCCCACGATCACGCACGACCCCTGCGCCGCAAGCTCCTTGATGATCTTGGTTTCCATAATGTATACCTTGTCCGAAACGGGAAGGTTATCCTCGATCGTGCGCTCGGGATTTGCATTGAGAAGCAGCGAATACAAAAAGCTCTTCGGTGAGGATTCCTCCGCACCCTCCAGCTTGCTGATCGGCACGCCAAGGCGTTCGGCAGCCATTTCCAGAATCTCGTGGTTGTAGAACGGAATCCCCAGCATTTCGGCGATCTGCTTACCGACGATACTGCCGCCGCTGCCGTATTCACGTTCGATGGTAATGATCGGATGTTTCATTGCAATCTGTTCCCCCTTTTTCTATCAATCCTATTTTTCCGTCATGGGACGGTTTTCCGATGGCAGCTGTAGATTTTATGCCGTACCATCGTGAAATATTCCATATTTATGATACCACAAAACGCATAAAATTACACCGGTTTTTCTTGAAAAAACCGGTGTATTTGTAAAATTCTGCGTTTTGTCCAAATCCGAAAGCCCTTTTTCGGATATATTTACCATATCAGCTGACGGCAGCCATCAGGCTGTCAATGAGGGATTCATCATACCAGGTGCAGTCCCTGCGGTTGAGCAGGCCGTAGCCATTTTCCTTACCGTTGTCCCAGATAAAGCAGGGAATGCCACGCTCTGCGGCAGCTTCGACATAGTAGGAGAAATATTCCGCACGTTCTTCGGCATTATCCTTGTTTTCCGCACCGAATTCACAGATGAATACGGGGATGCCGTTGAAAACAAAGGTTCCGTAGAGGAAATCCAGTCCCTTGTCGATTTCTGCTTTTCCGCTGTCGGTGAAATCGGTTTCCTCGGGGAATTCCAGTGTCGTGAATTTCCACGGCGCATAGCTGTGGATGGATACGATGATGTTGCCGTCATCGGGAACCTTCAGCGCATTGACCGCCTCGCCCGTGATGGATGCCGCATAGGTGGTGACGATCAGTGTTCTTGCGGAATTCCTGCCGCCCGATGCACGAACCGTATCCACAAAAGCCTGCAGCAGGCGGTTGATGACCTCACGTTCTTCGGCAGTGCCGCCCGTCCATTCGTAGGTGCTGCCGACCACTCTCGGCTCGTTCATGCCTTCGAACAGGAGCTTTGTGTCATAGTCACGGAATCGTTCTGCAATCTGCTCCCAGATCTTCACAAGCTTTGCCCTGACAGCGGATTCGTCGCTGCTGGTAGGGTTGAGCCATGTATAATCATCGTGATGTACATTTATAATAGTATACAGGTCATTGTCCATGGAATAATCCACGACCTCCTGCACCCTGTCCATCCAGTCCTTGTCGATTGTGCCGTCCTCGGTGATGTGATCCGTCCATGAAACGGGAATGCGGACTGCATTGAAGCCTGCCGCCTTGACCGTGTCGATCATTTCCTTGGTGGTTTTCGGATTGCCCCATGCGGTTTCGTGATCCTTGACTGCCCATGTGACATCGTAGCAATCCAGCGTGTTTCCGAGATTCCAGCCGATTTTAATGTCCGCTGCGATCTCCGCAGCATTTCCGTGTGTCATGTCTGTTCCGACTCCTTCCTCGATGCCCTCTGTGGTGCTGACGTCTGACTGTGTGGATGTTTCTTGTGTTTCCGTTATGGAATCCACCTCAGAATCGGCAATGCTCCCCTCATTCCGTGCATTGCACCCGGTCATACAGCAGCCAAAGCAGATCAGCATCAGCACTGCGATGAAGCGTAAGCGCACGTGCTTCACATCAATGCCCCCTCATATAATTTTCAACAGAATAATTATAGCACAAATTCTGCCATTTTTCTACAATCAAAAGAAAATCTCCGAAAAATCGGAGATTTTCACAAGTTTTGAAAATAAAACAGGAACACTTAGGTGCATGTTGCATCAGCCGCTGCTGCTGTCCATGATCAGCAGGACGGTCATCACCAGATGCGCCGCTGTTACCAGAATCAGCGGCAGGGAGGTGGCAGCAATGCGCAGACCACGCTCCTGCTGACAGGGTGTGGTGTGGGGCAGTCGTTCACGGATGATCATCACGATCAGCATGAATACACCGATCGCCGCAAGACCGTTGTAGATACAGTCGAATACCGTGTATGCCATGTGCCATTGGTAGGTGTAGCAGATGTCGTAAATCGTTGCCGCCGTATTGACCGCCATATGGCAGAGAATGGCAGGCACGAGGGAATCATGCTTGACGGTGAGGTAGCCCATGAGGATGCCCACGGCAAATGCCAGAATGAACTGTGCAATATTTTCATGCCACAGACCGAACAGCACGGCACTTGCGATGATGCCGAACCGCTGGCTGACAACGGACATGTTTTTCAGCACAAAGCCACGGAACAGCAGTTCCTCTGTGACGGGGGCGACGATGCAGCCGTAGATTGCCGAGATCACGACAAATTTGATATCCTGTCCGGTAGAAAAATCAGGCTCATAGGCGGTGATATCCGCCTGTGCAAGAAAGTCGGAAATAAAGTTTGCGGCATATCCGCAGACATGCTGCAGACCGATGGCAATAAGAATGTAGAGGAGCATCGGCCCCGGATGGAGCCTTTTAGTGCGGAAGAGAGAGGGAATGGTGATTCCCGAAAACTTGCATCCGATGATTGCGACGACGAGATTGGCGAACATGAACACAAGCAGGTTCATCGCACCGTTGGAGGAGGAACTCCAGAAATGCTCCTCCAGCAGAATGTCGTAATTATCCGGCAGCTCACCACCGGAGGCAGCGGTATCAAACAGTGTTTGCAGCGAGTAGAACAGCATCATAAAGCCGATGCTCAGAGCATTTGAAAAGATCATGTGCAGCAGCAGTCCCACACCCGCACGGCTGTAGCTGCGGCGGATGCCCCTGCGCTCCTGTACACCGGGGAAGAGGGGGAGAGAGCAGCCTGCCAGACGCAGCTGCGGCACGATAGCGGAGTAGTCTCGGTTGTAATCACGGAATTCGGTTTCGTTTTCAAACGGGTTAAAGGGATCTGCGAATTTCTCACAGACAGTATCCCGATTCTCGGTAGAATTTTGCAGTTGTTCGTTCATTGCCGGCTCCTTTCACGGATTGCTGAGCGCATATTCTTCTTTCATTGTAGCACAAAAATCTGCATTCGTAAACAGAAATAGCGAAATATTTCAAAAAAACGAAAAAAATTGCAAAACTCACAAAAAACATATGGACAAATTGGATAAAATGTGCTATAATAATTATAACAAAAGATTACAGACTGTATAGCAGTACGGAAAGGAAGATGGTAGCATGCGGCATGAAAAGTCATGCGGAGCAATTGTTTATCGGAAATCCCATGGAAACATTGAGATTTTGCTGATCCGCCACATCAACAGCGGTCACTGGTCGTTTCCGAAGGGGCATGTAGAAGCCGGTGAAACAGAAGTAGAAACCGCCATCCGTGAGATCAAGGAAGAAACCTCGATCGACGTGATTGTGGATTCCACGTTCCGTGAAACGGTTTCCTATTCACCGAAGCGAGATACACAGAAGGTCGTGGTGTATTTCATTGCCAAGGCAAAGAACTACGATTTTGTACCGCAGGCGGAGGAGATCTCCGAGGTGCGCTGGGTGGATATTGGTCACGCCTCCCATTTGCTGACGTATGAAAATGATAAGAACATCGTGATCAAGGCAAAGAATGTCATCAAAAATGCAGCATGCTGATGCATGCGGGCAGTCCCATTGACGGGGCTGCTTTTTTTGTGCCATGGCACATAATTCCGCAAAATCGGGCAATACTCTGTACAGAATATGGATGGGGGCTGTGTTATGAGTATTCTGCTGATCCGATCGCTGATCGTCTATGTGATCGTTATATTTTCCGTGCGGCTGATGGGAAAGCGGCAGCTTGGAGAACTGCAGCCATCGGAGCTTGCGGTGACGATTCTTGTTTCCAATATTGCGACGCTGTCGCTTGAAAACACGGATATTCCTCTTCTTCGTGGCATGCTCCCGATGTTGGTGCTGGTGTGCTGCGAGGTGGTGGTGTCGTGGGCATCACTCAAATCGGTGCGCCTGCGCCGGCTAGTTTCGGGCAGCCCGAAGATCATCATCCGTGAGGGCAATGTGGATCAGGAAATGCTGCATGCACTGCGGTTTTCCGTGGATGACCTGATGAGTACGCTGCGCACGAACGGTGTTTTTTCGCTGGAGGATGTGCAGTTTGCCATCGTGGAAACCAATGGCGCCGTGTCTGTTTATCAGAAATCCGAGGCGCAGCCTGCCACCAAAAAGGATGTGCATACGGCGCAGAAGGATGTCGATCCGCCGCAGATCATCATTGCGGACGGTGAGCTGCGGGAAACGACGCTTGCCGCCATCGGACAGGATCGCAAATGGCTCAATTCCGTACTGCGGGGACGCTCGCTGACCATCCCCGAAATTTTTCTGCTCACGGCGGATACCGCTTGTAACTGCCACATCGTTAAAAAGGAGAAGGGAAGGAGGAAGCGCCCATGAACCGCTGTGTGATCAGCATCGGAATCTTAATTGCGCTGGTTGCGCTGTGCGTAAGCTCGCTGCTGCTCCTGCATCGCCGATCGGATCGTTTTGTCGAACAGACGCAAGCTGTTGCGCAGGAATTTGTCGCTGCCGAAACGGAACGTGCGCTCTCGGCGTATGACGAGCTGCTGGAGGAATGGGAACATTTCCGTGATATCGCAGGTGTGTTCGTGGACGGCAGCAAGCTTGACTCCATCCGCAAGATCCTTGCAGGACTGCGTCCGATGATTGAAGCACAGCATCCCGAGGTTCCGTCAGAACTTGCACGCATAAGAGGACTTGTGGAGGATGTGTTCCGTGAGGAGCTGCCGGATTGGTGGCATATTCTATGATTCCTGTCCGAAAATACCATAAAAGGCGTTTCCTGCAATATTTCGCAGGAAACGCCTTGTCTTATTCCTTGTTCACTTCCAGAAAATCCTCCGCCAGCCTTTCCGCCTCCTCATAGGACGACAGATTATAGCACCTTGCACGAAATGCCGCCGCACCAAAATGCCCCGTCATGTACCACGATGCATGCTTTCTTGCCTCACGAATGGCGATTTCCGGCGGCTTTTTGCTGCCTTCCACAATCATCCGTATGTGGCGCAGCATCATTTCCATCCTCTCCTCGGGCGTGGGAGGCGTGTAGGGAATGCCTTTAAAATACGAATCAATTTCCTTGAAAATCCACGGGTTTCCGTAGGTTGCACGTCCCACCGCCACAAGGTCGCAGCCCGTCTGCGCATACATTGCCGCCGCATCCTGCGCCGAGCAGATATCGCCGTTGCCGATGACCGGCACGGAAACTGCACGCTTTACGGCTGCGATCTGTGACCAGTCCGCATTTCCGGAATAGAGCTGTGTTTTCGTTCTGCCATGCACCGTAATTGCAGCAGCGCCTGCCGTTTCCATGGCTTTTGCAAATTCTGCGGCGTTGATGTGGTCGGCATCCCAGCCGATGCGCATTTTCACTGTCACAGGCACGGAGGATTCCTTCACCGCCGCACGCACGCATTCCGCTGCAAGGTCAGGTGTTTTCATCAGCGCCGAACCTGCCCCCGTGTTCACGACTTTCGGCACGGGGCAGCCCATGTTCAGGTCAATGAAATCGGGGTTGTATTCCTGCACCATCGCTGCCGCCCTTGCAATAAATTCCGGTTCACTCCCGAACAGCTGCAGCGCCATCGGGCGTTCGGTTTCTGTAATGCGGCAAAGCTCCGCACTGCCCTTGCTGTCGTAGCAAAGTCCCTTGGCGGAGATCATTTCGCTGACCAACAGCACTGCGCCGTGTTCCTTGGCGAGCAAGCGGTAGGATGCGTCCGCAACGCCTGCCATGGGCGCAAGTGCAGCGGTTTTCTCAAATGTATGGCTGCCGATGGTGATGGTCTGCATGGGGATTCCTCCGTTTCGTTTCTTCCTTTCTATTGTGCCATAAAAGGAGGGGTTTGTCAAGGGATGGATTTTTGGGGAGATTTGCTGAATTTGGTAATGATGTCTTGTGCGATTCGTTGAAAGTGGCACGTTATTTACAGAAAGTCTTGTACTTTCAAGTGACTAATGCTATAATAAATAGTATTCAGTACTCCATGATTGCATGGAACTATAGAAAGGATAATACTATGAAAACAACCAGAATTGCATCTCTGCTGACAGCTCTTGCAATGCTGACGGGAACTGCGGCAATGCTGCCAACAATGCCGGATACGGCGATTGCGGCAAGTGCGGAGGAAACAACAGAAACCACCAAGGGTACTTATGAACTGCTGAACTATGAAAACTACGGTGACCATATTGTCATCACCGGCTGTGACGCTTATGCCACGGAAATTGTGATCCCTGCGGAAATAGAGGGGGTTGCGGTGACGGGTATCGGAAATTGGGCATTTTACACGTGCAAAAGTCTGACTTCCATTGACATTCCCAATAGTGTGACGAGTATCGGATCGAATGCTTTTGAAGATTGCATCGGACTGACTTCTATCAACATTCCCGACAGTGTGACGAGTATTGGAAGGTATGCATTTGGTGGATGCGACAGTCTGACTTCTATCAGCATTCCCGACAGCGTGACGAATATTGAAAGTTTTACATTTGGTGGATGCAACAGTCTGACTTCTATCAGCATTCCCGATAGTGTGACGAGTATCGGAGAATGTGCATTTCTATTTTGCCAAAACCTGACTTCCATCGACATTCCCGACAGTGTGACGAGTATCGGATTTGAGGCTTTTGATGAAACTCCATGGATTGAGTCAAAACAGGCCGAAAATCCGCTGGTCATTGTAAACAATATCCTCATTGACGGCACTGCCTGCGAGGGAGATGTGGTGATTCCGGATGGTGTGACAAGTATCGGAATTGGTGCCTTTTATTCTTGCGATAGTCTGACTTCCGTCGACGTTCCCGATGATGTGATAAGTATCGGAGATCATGCATTTGCCGAGTGCAGCGGTCTGACTACCGTCGACATTCCCGACAGTTTGACAAGCGTCGGAAACAATGTGTTTGTCGGAACTCCATGGTTGTTGGCAAAGCAAGCTGAAAATCCGCTGGTCATTGTAAACAATATCCTCATTGACGGCACTGCCTGCGAGGGAGATGTGGAGATTCCCGACAATGTGACAAGCATCGCAGGTTTTGCATTTGCGGGATGTAAAACTCTGACTTCCATTGACATTCCCGATAGTGTGACGAGTATCGGAAGCGATGCATTTAATGGATGCGGCAGCCTGACTTCCATTGACATTTCAGAGAGCATCACGAGCATCAAAGATCGTGTGTTTTATAAATGCAGAAGTCTGACTTCTGTTGATATCCCCGATAGTGTGACGAGTATCGGAGAATATGCATTTGTTGCGTGCAACAGTCTGACTTCCATTGATGTTCCCGATGGTGTGACGAGTATTGGAATGTATGCATTTGGTGAAAGCGAAAATCTGACTTCCGTTACGATTCCGGTTGGTGTGACAAATATTGGTATGTTCACATTTTTCGGCTGCCCAAGCCTCACCGACATTTACTACACCGGCACGGAAGAAGAATGGAAGGCAATCAATATCGAAACGTATAACGATCCCCTTCTGGCTGCCACCATCCATTTTGCAGACGGTGAGGAATCAACAGAGCCGACGGATTCGCCGGAACCGGAATATGTGAGAACAGATTCCTACGAGTATTACCGCTACAGTGACCATATCGAGTTGGGCTATATTTTCGGCGGCGGAGATCTTGTCATTCCTGCCGAAATCGATGGACTGCCGGTCACAAGTGCAGAGGGTGCAAATTGTGTGGAAGATCTGACAAGCATCGTGCTTCCCGATACCATGACGGAGATTCCGTATTTTTATCGCTGCAACAGTCTGGAAACGATCGTCCTTCCAAAGAATCTGACCACCATTGGCAAAGGGAAGTTTGTAGAATGCGGGGCTCTGAAAAATATAGTCATTCCGGATAGCGTGACATCCATCGGAGCAGCGTTTGAAGCACTTCCAAATCTGAAAACAATCAACATTCCTGCAAATGTGAAGACGATCGAAGACGGTTTTATTGCCAACTGCGTGAACCTTGAAACGATCGAGCTTTCCCCCGACAATTCTTATTTTGTGTATGAAAAAGGCATTCTGATGGATGCGGACCGCACAAGGGTGATTGTGTGCCTTCCGAAGGAAATATCGGAAAAGATCGTTCTCCCCGATACGGTGACGAGCATCGGAAAATTTGCGTTTGCCAAGTGCGTGACATTGCAGGAGCTGAAGATTCCGGACAGCGTGACGCATATCGGTGCAGCGGCATTCTGGTGCTGTGAAAGTCTGAAGGAGATCTACATTCCGGAGGGCGTGACCGAATTGACCGCAGAGCCGGCTGAAGGAGGCTCGTATGATACGTTTGAAGGATGTACGGCACTTGAGAAGCTTTATCTTCCCGCAACACTTACTTCTGCAACATATGAAACATTTAGTGGCTGTGAGAATCTGAAGGATATTTACTTTACAGGTACGCAGGAACAGTGGAATGCCATCCGCATTCTTTGGGTAATGGGCGGTGCAGATCCTTTTGAAATGGACGAATTCTACGGAGGATATGCCTATGACGAGGAACAGGATCAGTATGTAGAGCTGGAATTCATCCCACGATGCATTATAATTATGTTCCTGAGCCTACGGTTTCCCTCGGTGACCTCAACGCCGATGGCGCTGTCAATGCAACGGATGCTGCCCTCCTCCTCTCCGCAGCAGCGGCAGCAGGCGCAGGTGGTGAATCCGGTCTGACCGCAGAGCAGATCAAGGCAGCTGACCTTGACGGAAACGGTTCGTTTGACGCAAGCGATGCATCTTTGATTCTCATGTATGCAGCATATTCCGGCGCAGGCGGTGAGCTTGGTGTTACGGAATTTCTCAAGCAGTTATAACATTCAGCATGGACGGCGTTCGCCGTCCATGCTTTTTATATGCTGTTGACTTTAGAAATTCTGCGTGCTATACTTAATATAATGTTATGCGTTGGGAGGGAAATACCGTGGCAATGACAATAGCACAGCTTTGTGCCAAATGTGAAGCACTGAACAAGGAATTCAACACCTCTGCCCGTCAGATGGACGGGAGGGAGCTTGCGGCGTACCGCAGACGGCTGATGATGAAATACGACGCAGGCTTTGTCAACGGCTGGACGGTGCGCCTCTGCCGAAATGTGGAGGATGTGTTCACGGTCGGACACACGCAGCTCTGGACAAAAACCGAAAAGAAAATGTTCGGCAGGAAATCCGCCGTGCACAAGCTCCGGCTGGCACTTTCCCATCCTGCTCTCCCCGATGTGCAGATCACGGCGATTGCGGAACACGGCGAATCCCTCGAAAGCGGCTCGGAGATCCGAATCAGCGGCGAACTTGAAGCGGTGCTGTTTCTGCATCCCGACGGTGTACAGTGGAAGTCGGCGGCGTTTCTGAAAAACGTGAGGATTGTACAGGAATGACAGCGAAAAGCACGGAATGTCGGGTAATACGATGCAATTCATGCTATACTGAAACTACAGTTTTCGGAGAGGTGATACAATGCGTGGCTGGGCTGAGCATATGCAGGATGCACTGCAATATATTGAGGAGCATCTGACGGACGAGCTTGAAATTGAGGAGATTTCCGCAAGAGTCTACGTTTCTCCTTTCCACTTTCAGTGGATCTTCAGTGCGTTGTGCGGCATAACCGTCGGCGAGTACATCCGCATGCGCCGCCTCACGCTTGCAGGCGAGGAGCTGTCACGTTCCGATATACGGGTGATCGACGCTGCGGTGAAGTACGGCTATGATTCGCAGGACAGCTTCAGCAGGGCATTTACCCGATTCCACGGTATTTCTCCGAAGGCTGCAAAGGAACAGGGGGCGGAGCTGAAATCCTTCGCACCTCTGAGAATCAGAGTATCTTTGGAAGGCGGTATGATGATGGAGTACAAAATCGTTGAGAAAGCAGCATTTACGATCATGGGAATAGCGAGGACATTCAATGCGGATACCTCCTATCAGGAGATTCCGAAATTCTGGGCGGAGCATTATGAAACGGGCGGCGGCGAAAAGGTCATGGGTATGTTCGGCGTCTGCATGGACGGCGACGGAAAGCAGTTTGAATACCTGATTGCCGACAGCTACTGCCCCTGTCGGGAGATTCCGGAGGGATGCGTGACAAGGGAAATTCCTGCCGGCACATGGGCGGTATTCCCCTGCAGAGGCGCACTGCCGGATTCTCTCCAGAAGGTCAACACCATGATCTGGACGGAGTGGCTGCCAAATTGCAGGGAATACAAACTTGCAGGCAACTACAATATCGAAGCCTACCTTAAAGCCGGTGATCATCCGGAGGATTTTTATGGAGAAATCTGGCTGCCGGTAAAACCGGTGTAATGCATAGTTCGAAAACGGTACGCCGTCCCAATCGGGGCGGCGCAGCTTTTTTCAGAATGCTTTGTGAAACCCTTGACAATTGCAAAAAAATCGGATATAATATATCATGAGGAACTTTGCAGCTGAAATTTTGCAGGCAAAAAGTTCCATCACCAAAACGGCAGAGAACTGCCGGAATTCAAGGAGGTAAATACCAATGGCACTGACAAATAATCAGAATGTCCTCAAGTGGGTTGACGAGATGATCGCCCTCTGTAAGCCGGACAAGGTTGTATGGATCGATGGCTCCAAGGAGCAGCTCGATGCGCTCATAAAGGAAGTTACATCTCTTCCGGATGGCGATCCGAATAAAATGTATGTACTCAATCAGGAGAAGCTTCCGGGCTGCCTGTATCACAGAACCGCAGTGAATGACGTTGCTCGTGTAGAGGACAGAACTTTCATCTGCACAAAGACACAGCAGGATGCAGGTCCGACCAACTACTGGTGCGACCCGCAGGAAATGTATGCAAAGCTGACTCCCATGTACGATGGCGTAATGAAGGGTCAGACAATGTATGTAATTCCTTATTCCATGGGTCCTGTAACTTCCCCGATCTCCAAGGTTGGTGTGGAGCTGACAGACTCCATCTATGTTGTTCTGAACATGAACATCATGACAAGAATGGGTAAGGATGCATTCACAAAGCTGGGCGATACATCCAACGACTTCGTTCGTGGTCTGCATTCCAAGGCTGACGTGGATCCCGAGAACAGATACATCTGCCACTTCCCCGAGGACAACACAATCTGGTCCATCAACTCCGCATACGGCGGTAACGTAATCCTGTCCAAGAAGTGCTTTGCTCTGCGTATCGCTTCCTTCCAGGGTAAGAACGAGGGCTGGATGGCTGAACATATGCTCATTCTGGGCGTTGAGAAGCCCAACGGCGAGACCAAGTACGTTTGTGCTGCGTTCCCGTCTGCTTGCGGCAAGACCAACCTCGCAATGCTGATTCCGCCGGAGGGCTACAGAAACAAGGGCTACAAGGTATGGACAGTCGGCGACGATATCGCATGGCTCAAGCCCGGTCCGGATGGCAGACTCTATGCAATCAACCCCGAGAACGGCTTCTTCGGCGTGGCTCCGGGTACTAACATCAATTCCAACCCGAACGCACTGCAGTCCACAATGTCCGACACCATCTTCACAAACGTTGCAATCAACAATGATGACAACACAGTATGGTGGGAGAAGCTCGACAAGAATCCGCCTGTAAACGCAACAGAGTGGACAGGTCCCGTTGTAAACGGTCCCGAGTTCATCGCAAACGGCGGCAAGCTTGCGCATCCGAACTCCAGATTCACAGCACCGGCAAAGAACTGCCCCTGCCTGTCTCCTGAGTTCGATAATCCGCAGGGCGTACCGGTATCCGCTATCGTATTCGGCGGCCGTCGTGCATCCACAACACCTCTGGTATACCAGTCCTTCGACTGGACACACGGTACCTACATGGGCTCCGCAGTTTCTTCCGAAACAACCGCAGCTGCTGCTGGTGCAGTAGGCGTTCTGCGTCATGACCCGATGGCTATGAAGCCGTTCATTGGCTACAACGTAGGTGACTACTGGGCACACTGGCTCGAAATGGGCGAGAAGCTGGGCGACAAGGCTCCGAAGATCTTCAACGTTAACTGGTTCAAGCAGGACGAAGACGGCAACTTCATCTGGCCGGGCTTTGGCGACAACATGCGTGTTCTGGACTGGATCATCGAGAGATGCGAAGGCAATGTAGACGCAGAGGAGACTGCAATCGGTTACCTGCCTAAGAAGGGCGATATCAATGTTGAGGGTATCGAGGATGAAGTAACTTCTGAGATCATGGATAAGCTGCTGGCTGTTGACACTGATCTGTGGAAGAAGGAAATCGCTGAAATGCGCAGATACTATGATGAGGACATCGCTGCTAAGGGTGGCCGTGTTCCGGAGGCTCTGTACGAGCAGCTCAACAAGATTGAAGCTCGCCTGAATGGCTGATTAAGCGAATAGAATATCCGAAAAACCGTCCCGTTTGGGACGGTTTTTCTTATTTGAGGCAGCAAATGTCAGCGGCGAACCGCCGACGGTTTATCTTGACTTTGCCCATCCCCTGTGTTATAATGAGAAAAAACATTACAGGAGGAGCATCCCATGCCGAATACCAAAGCCCTGCTCGTTATCGACCTGCAGAATGACTATCTCTGGAACGAGAGAAAGCCCATGTTTTCCTATGATACCGCTGCACTGATGAAATCGGTCAATGAAACCATCCATGCATGTCAAAATGATGGGTATGATATCATTTACATCGCCCAGATGTTCCAGAATCTTATCACAAACCGCATGCTCATCGGCTTTTCCATCAAGGGGACAAAGGGTGCGGAGCTGTACAGCGGACTGGACATCGTGTCCGACCTGTATTTTGAGAAGATGCTCCCCGATACCTACACGGCAAAGGCGTTCCGTACCTTTATGCAGAAACAGGGCTACACTGAGATTGCGGTCTGCGGTCTGGATGAATGCGGATGCGTGGGTGCAACTGCCAAGGGTGCAGCGAAAACCGGCGCAAAGGTTTCGCTGATTGAGAAAGCCACCGCCTGCCGTTTTCCTGCTGAAAAACGCAGAAAGATGTGGGAATCTCTTGAAAAACTGGGCGTGCGGTATGTCTGATTACGAAGCCGGAAATCAAGTGTTCGGGAGAGTTTTCGGACTTATAATTTGTTCAAAATGTGAGAATTTCAAAAAATATATATGCAGAATGCACAAAATCTTTGGAAACTCTTGCAGTTTGAAACAGGGTGTGTTATAATAAAATAGAAAATTTGTGGATGCACGGGGATGTGTGTGTCCGAACAAGTAAAGGAGATCGAAATATGGCAAAGATTTGTTATAACTGCCACAAGAAGCTGCACGGCAACGGCATCAACTGCACCAACTGCGGCGCACACCAGTGGCGTGAAGGCACGGATAAAATGACAGTCGAAATGCTCAAGAATGTGGCGGATGAAGAATTCCACCAGGGCAAGCTTGGCAATACCGACGCACACAATATGCGTATGAATAAGGCAATGTTCCTCTATCAGCTGATTGCGGAGCGTATTGCCGATATGGCACCCCGTCTGGAGTCCATCGACCCGATGGAGAACTGCATCCACATGCTCGACTACATCATTATGCAGGAGCGCAGAGCGGGCTTCTGCGGCGATGAGGTTCGTCAGGCTCGTTACAAGGAGCTGATGAACAAGATCTCCAATATGAAGGAAAACCTTCTGTTTGAGCGTATTGAGAAGAATCGCCAGCTTGAAGAGGATGCCGCAGCACAGCAGCAGGCAGCAGCAGCTCCCGATGGTCTTGACGAGCTGCTTGACTACGCAGTATATACGGTTTCTGAGATGGATGAAATGGGCAGCTGGACATTCCTCGGCAAGCCCCGTACAAAGAACTACATGATCAGCATGTTCAGCTTCCTGGGCGAGATCAAGAACCAGATTCCTTCTCTTGAGCAGAAAGAACGTGAGGTTCTGCTGCATGTGATGTTCCAGGTGGCAGACAGTTATGAGAAGGGTACTTATCCCTTCCCGCAGGATCCGGTGCGTGCGATCGGCTGGCATACAGAGGCAGCTGCAAGAGGTCTGGTACTTTCCCAGCTTGCAATCGGCGACATCTACCTCAAGGGCAGCGGCGGCATGCGTCCGCAGCCGCAGAAGGCTCTGGAGTGGTACGAAAAGGCACTGGCAGCAAACAGCTCTCCCAAGGTGAACGAGTACGCACAGGCTGCGATCACACATATCAATATGATGTAATTTCATGGGCTTTGCTCCGCAGAGGGGCAAAGCCCTTTTTTATCGAACCGTCACGTTCACCACAATGGGCTGCTCGGTGTTGCTCGTCTGTGTGAAAGCGGCAAGCTCATGCAGCCCCACCACATCCGCATCTGCTTCAAGCATTTCGGCAATCGCCGTGCGGCACTGCCGCAGGATATGCTCCTGCAGCGGTCTGTGCAGGGCTTCGGGGCAATTGTCCGCATAGACGGTCACATTGTACAGCAACACCGATCTGCCGTCCTGCACGGCAGATTTCTTTTGCAGGGAACTGCGCAGGATCGTGACATCCTGCACGCCCTCCGGTGTTTCGACAGCCAGTGTGAATTCCTTGCCATTGTTGCGGCGCAGCCAGAACATGCCGTTTGCGGCATCCTCGGAAAGTGTCGTGCGCCTGCCGTTTGTGTGCAGCAGCACCATGCACAGTCCGCTGTCGGAAATTGCAGGCAGCAGGGCGGTTTCGGAATCCCCCATCCATTCGTCAAGGGCGGTCGTCACATCCGTCTGCGCAATCATCCCCCGACGCTCTGCCATGCGTAGGCTTTCCAGAAGCGATGCGGTATCCATCCGCTGAAAGCAGGCATCCACATCCGTGTACAGCAGCTTGCAGGCAGGGGACAGCCCACGAGAAGAGAGCAGTTCACGGATGTCTTCAAGTGTTCGGGTGCCGTCCGTGCAGAGCAGCTCTGTGTGCCCGATGAAGATGCGGCTTCCCTGTGCTGCTTCTCCGTTGCGGAGCGCATCCGCAGCGGTCTTTCCCTCGGCGGAGAACGGCGCATCCTCGCCGAATGGCTGTGCGTAGATCGTCAGTTCCCGTCTGCCCTGCAGTCCAAGCGTCTGCGTGTAGAGCCGTTCACTGATATGCTCCGTCCCGCATCCCGTCAGAAGAAGGGGGAGCAGCAGGGGGAGCAGATACATTCTTTTCATGGTGAAACCTCCTGATAAGCAGAATCAATGCCGGAATGACAAATGCCGTCGCCAAGATCAGCAAGCCGAACAGGGGAGTGGAGATCGCATCCGACAGCGGCAGTGCCCACGAAAGCAGGATCATCACCCCAAGGGAAAACGGTGCGGAAACTTTGAACTTCGGGAACATCATCCGCAGAAGATGCGAAATCACGCCCGTTTGCAGGGTGATGTGCATGATATAGAGCATCACGAAAATCAAAATATACAGCGCATCCGCACGCTGCGACTGCAGGGGCTGCGAAAGTGCGGTCAGTGTGAAAAACGGATAGCCTGACAGCCCCGAAAGCCTGCCTGCTGCACAGATGCACAGGAAGATGATCAGACAGGCAAGCAGAGCCTTTCCCGCAAGAAATCCCCACAGAGCAGCCATCCGTCCGCTTTTGGTGCGGTCAAGCAGTACCAATGCTGCCGTCAGCTCACCGCCGATGCACAGGTAGAAGAAACCGTCCCTCCAGAAACCCTCTGACTGCGGCGCAAGCCTTGTGATGTCCACCCGACCTGCGGCACCGATGATCAGAACCGCAATCGACATAAGCAGCAGTGCAAGCACCGCAGGTGCGCTGCGTGCCATCGCTTTCAGCCCCAGAGAACAGGTGTACAGGCAGGTGAGTGTGATGAGTATCACTGCCGTCAGACTTCCCGAAACGGGGAGATTGATTTCCGCTGCGGCATTTCGGAACTGCGTAAAACCGTGCGCTCCCCACAGCAGGAAGAACAGAACGTACAGAATGCCCAGCCATTTTTGCCGCACGACGGTATTTGAAAAGGAAAAGCCCTCCCTCGCCAGTACCAGCATCGGAATGCTCAGAAAGAGCTGCACAAGAAAGGCAGCTGCGATGCCCAGCAGCTGCGCACCGGAATGTGCCCTCGGAAGACACAGCACAGACCATGCGCCCGAGAGCATCAGAATTGCAAAAAGCTGACTGCGGTGAATGTTATTCATGATACTCCTCCACGGTGAAATGTCCCTTCTGCAGCTTGCGGAAATTCAGCCTTGTTGCCACATCACGCAGCCCCTTTGCATGCAGCGGTGACAGGGGCGCAGTCAGCGGATAGCCGAAGGATTCCGTAGCGCAGAGGTTGAACAGGACGACCATCCCCAGCAGTGCAACGCCGTACAATCCCCACAGACCGCCGCAGAATACAAAGGCAAGCCGCAGAATAGTGACTGCCTGATTGAGATCGGGAATGACGTAGCCTGCAATGACGGAGATGGCAACCATCGTCAGCAGGGGCGTGCTGATGAGTCCCGAAGAAACAGCGGCGTCCCCGATGATCAGACCTGCCACGATGCTCACCGCACCGCCGACCGCCTTTGGCAGCCGTAGCCCCGCCTCCCTGACGATCTCGTACATCAGCAGCACCCCGATTGCCTCCGTCACAAGCGACAGCGGCGCCTGCGCCTCCGCTTCAGATAGAATCAGCAGCAGTGTGCTGTTGAGCAGTTCCGGATGGTGCATGGTAATGGCGATATACAGCGCCGGCAGCAGCATGGCGACGAGAAACGCCGCATATTTCAGCCAGCGGATGAGCGTGGCGTAGTACGGCTTGAAATTGTAGTCGTCCAGCGCCTGAAAACTTTCGACAAAGAGTTTTGGAATGACGAGCGCAAAGGGGGATCCGTCAATGAGAATCCCCACACGCCCCTCCAAAAGCTTTGCGCAGAGGACATCGGGACGTTCGGTCAGGCTTGCGCTGTCAAACAGATTGCCCCGACGATTTTCCAGAAACGGCTGCAAATAGCCCGTCGAAAGAATCGTTTCCAGTTCTGTGGAAGTGACAAGCTCCCTGATCTGCCGCAGCAGTTTTGCAGGTACACGATCATGCAGATAGCACAGACAGATATCCGTCTGACTGACGGTGCCGATATTGAGCAGCTCAAGCTTGAGATACGGGGATTTCATCCGCCGCCGCAGCAGGGACATGTTCGGACGGATGACCTCCACAAAGCCATCCCTTGCGCCGAGAACGTTCGCTTCACCCGAAGGCTCGCCCACACTGCGCCTGTCATAGCCCTGTGCGCCGAAGGCGAAAGCCTTGGTCTGCCCCTCGGCAATCAGCACCGCAAAGCCCGAATTGAGCGTGCGGAAGAGTTCACCGTAATTGCGCACCACGGGACGATCCACCGAGAGCATTAGACGGCTGCGGACATGCTCGAACAATGCGTCACTGTCGGGCATCGGGGGGATTTCTGTAAGCGGCTCGATGATGAGCTGCGAAATAAAACTCATTCCCACCATGCCCTCACAACACAGCAGGGCGCAGGGAATCTCTCCGACAATAATGCGGTTGACGAGTACATCGGAGCTGTTCTGCGACAAATTGCGGATGATGGCGATATTTTCTTCAAGGGATGCGGGAATCGGCATTTCCCGATATTCGGTATTCGATTGCATGGAATCACCTCTTTGGAATAGTGTGACGGATATTGCGGAAATTATGCATGGATGTAAAAAAGGTGGAATGTTTGCGTAAATTTATTCCATCCCATTGCTTTTTCCAATGGAATGTGTTATAATAAATTGATTTGGCAAAAAAAGATAAGAGATGCCCATTAGAGAAAGGATGCCGGAGATGAAAAAAAGAATTGCGTCATTTTCACTTGCCCTGTTGCTGACTGCCGCTGCGTGCGGCTGCGGCTTCAAGCCCATCAGCCAGGAAAACAGTTATACACAGCCCATTTCGACTGATTATCAGCCGATTCCCGTTGAAACGCAGGAACATCTCAGCGGTGAGCCGACAATTGAACTGCCCACGGAACCCCCGACCGAGCCGCCGGTGCAGGATACTGCCGTGCATTTCCTTGCCGTTGGCGACAACCTCGTGCAGAAGCGTGTCTACCAGTCCGCACAGAAGCATGCGGCGGAAGGTGAGGAATATAATTTCAACTACTGCTACAAGAATGTGGCGGATAAGATCGCTGCGGCGGATCTTGCCTTTATCAATCAGGAAACCATCATTGCCGGACATAAATACGAGATTTCCGGTTCCAATTTCAATTTCAATTCCCCGACAGAGCTGGGCGATGAAATGGTGGATCTCGGATTTGATATCATCTGCATGTCCAATAACCACGCCCTTGACAAGGGTACGGGCGGACTGGGTGCAGCACTGGATTACTGGGATACCAAAATCGCTGCAAATCCCTCGCTCAGAGTTATCGGCTGCTACCGTGATGCGCAGGATATGGAGAATTTCCGCATTTCCGAGGTCAACGGCATGACCATCGGCTACCTTGCCTATACCGAGCATATCAACGGTTACAGCCTGCCGTCGGATTCCCCCATGAAAATTCCGCTGACAAGCCAGACAACACTTATTGAGCAGCAGATCAAGGCGCTTGACGGCATGGTGGACGCCGTTGTGGTTTCCGCACACTGGGGTGCGGAGGACACGCACACCGTCAGCGATGGCGTGCGCAGCCTTGCGAAAAATATGATCGAATGGGGCGCAGATGTCATCATCGGAACCCACTCCCATACCCTCGAAACGATGGAATATGTCACAAGAACCGACGGAACACAGGGTTTTGTGTTCTATTCGCTGGGCAATTTCATTTCCGCACAGACCGACAGCTTCAACATGGTCGGCGGTATGGCAGAGTTCGACCTGAAGCGTACAAACGATCAGATTACTGTTGAAAATGTGCAGGTGACTCCCGTCATTACCCACTATGACGACGGAAGCCTCACGAATCTGCGTGTGTATCCCTATTACATGTATACGGACGAGCTGGTGGCAGACCACGGACTGCCCAATTCCCCCTGGGGCACTGCCAAGACATGGAGCTGGAAGGTGATTGATTCCATCGTGCAGAATAATGTGCCGGAGGAGTTCAGAAAGCTGACGAAATGAAAAGAATAAAAAATTGAACATTTCTGTTAAAATTGCATGACATTCTGAATTGCAGATGCGAAAAGCCACGGAAATATGACGTTTTTTGTCATGGAATTTTTTAGTTAAAAACTGAATATATGTTTTGCTTTGTAACAGGAAATCCTAAAATTACCTTAAGGATTTCCTGTTTTTGTGTAAAGCATGAAATTTGCAGGGTCATATTTGTGTAATGTGATGATTTTCAAAAAAAGTATTTACTTTTTTTCGTGACTGATATATAATAAAACTGTATAAGGAGCCGGTGTTTTGTGCGGTGCAGGGTGTCTGAATGACATGCTGCCGGCTTGTTGCCCCCATCCTTTGTTAGTATTGCCTAAAAGAGGGGAAGGGTTTTCGACGGTTTGTACAAAATACTTGAAATTCTCTTGACTTATGTGATATTTTGTTCTATAATAACAATAAGTAGATATAGGGGGAGTCATGCCATGTCCCTTGAACTACTTGGCGTTAATATGATCAAGAGAAAAGTTCCTTGGTTATATGCTTTGTATTGCATTACAAATTAAGAAGGAGGAAAGAAGATGAAAGTAAGGAAAATTGTTGCTGGTCTGGCTGCTGTATCCATGCTGGCAGCGTTTTCAGCACAGGCTGCATTTGCAGCTGACACAGTAACCATCACAGGTGAAAAGGTGAACGCAGAGGCAGGTGCTGAATTTACGCTTGACGTTCAGCTGAGTGGGGTGCCGTCCGCAGGTATCTCCGTATGTGAATTCGCACTCACCTATGATTCTTCACTGGTTACAGTAACTGGCGTAACTGCAGGTGCAGTTGCAAACACAGGCGTTGACAACGCAGAAAAGATTGAGGGTACAAAGGCTTTTGAGGCTGACTACAGCACTGCAGGTGTAATCAATGTTACATACACCACAGGTGTGGATGACAAGGGCTACTGGATCACAAAGGATGGCGTATTCCTGACAGTAACCGGTACTGTAAAGAGCAGCGCAGCTGACGGCGACGTTTGCGATTTCAAGATCGGCGCTATCAATCGTGAGACAACAGAGGGCTCCGGCGAGACCAACAAGGAGATCTCCGTTGGTTACATTGGTTCCGACTACACTGTAACTGCTTACGGTACAAGCCTGAGCGACGGTTCTGTAACTGTTGGCAAGAAGCAGACAGAAACAGATCCGCCCACTTCTGAAGACCCCGGTGATGACGATGTTCTGTACGGCGACGCTGACTGCAGCGGTGCAGTAGACATCCTGGACGTTATCGTTGTTAACAAGAACCTGCTCGGCGCTGGTTCTCTGTCCGCACAGGGTCAGAAGAACGCTGACGTTACTCTCGACGGCAAGCCCGGCTCTGATGACGCTCTGGCTATTCTGAAGTACGTTGTTAAGGTTATCGACAAGCTTCCCGTTTAATTTAGTTGCCTAAGCTGATATCCGGGGCTCAACGTTGGGTCCCGGATACAAACGACATCATAAAGAGGACGCAGACATTGACGGAACGTTCTGCAAATGTATGGCGAATTTTTGCACAAACAAAACAGAAAGGAATTATTTGTTATGAAGAAGGTTGTTTCTGCACTGACAGCTGCCGCAATGTGCGCAAGCATGGCTGCGAGCGTTGTCTCCGTATTCGCTTATTCAAGCGATGAAATCGGTTTTTATCTGAAGGTTAATTCCACTGGTGACTACACAGTTTCCGCTGATGGAAAGACCATCACATTTGCTTCCGCAGCAGACGCTGCAGGCGCAAAGTTCAATGTAGGTCAGTACATTTCCGCTGATCCTTCCAAGGTTGCAATCCAGCAGATCGGTGCAATGGTAGAAGCAAGCAGCACAGCAATTCACCTGCCTGAGGCTGGTATGGATCTTGAAGCAGAGGGTTACTACTCTGAGGCTAAGACCTATACCATTCCCGCAAGTGAGCTGACAGACAACACAGAGGTTACTTTTGAGACAGACGCATTTATCAACTGTTTCGGTGCAGCTACCAAGCGTGGTAAGAAGTATGTTTATAAGAGCTCCTGTGCAAACATTGCTTACAACCACAGCAGCAAGTATCCGGCATCCTTCAACTACACAGCAGACGAAGAGCGTCTGAACTGGATCTGGATGTACAGCTTTGACATCACTCTGTTCCCCGGCGATCCTGATAACGATCCTAAATACGAGGGTAAGAGATCTGCTCACTTCCTGCTGGGCGAGAAGTCCGATACTTATCCGCTGACAGAATTTGAGGTAACTCTCGATTCTGCAATCAAGGATGGCACATACACCATCGACTTCGTTGAGAAGTACACCAACGAATATGGCGAGACAGAAGCTACATTCGTAAACAGCGGTGAGTCCGGTTCCAAGCCGGTTATTCCGGGAACACTCGAGAGCCTGACAATCGTTGTTGGTGAGGCTGGCGAGCAGCCCACAGAAAAGCCCACAGAAGCTCCGACAGAGAAGCCTACAGAAGCTCCGACAGAAAAGCCCACTGAGGGTGGCAGCACTGAGGATCCCGGCACTGCAGATGGCTTCCAGTGGTCCATCGACAAGGGCGTTGTTGTTGAAGACGGTTATGCAGAGATCAGCGTATATGTATCCAACGATACAGGTACAGGCGCATATGCATTCCAGATGCTGATCAACGGCAAGGAATTCTCCGAGTATGGCATCAAGATCGATGACATCGAGAATGGTAAGGCATACCCCGATATGAACGTATTCGTACCGAACAAGGCAATCGGTTATGCAGGTGCATCCAGCACAAAGACTGCTGAAAACCAGATCGCTAAGGAAGGCGAGGCAGTAGTAACCTACTACCTCACAGTTCCGGACGATATGGCTGACGGTACATACGAGCTGACCTTCAGTGATTTCAAGGCTGGCGACGCAAACGGTAAGGAAATCAAGCCCACACTGGTAGCTGGTTCTTTGATCGTTGGTGATGGCGGCGAGCAGGAAACCACAACAACAGAGTCTACAGAGACCACAAAGCCTACTGAGACTACAAAGCCCACTGAGACCACAAAGCCCACTGAGACCACAAAGCCTGCAGAGAAGCCTGACTATCTCTACGGCGACGTTAACAAGAACGGCAAGGTTGAGCTGGTTGACATCGTTCTGCTGAACAGAAACCTGACCGGTTATGAGGATCAGAAGCTGGATGATTACCAGACAGAGGTTGCTGACTGCTATGACAACGGCAAGCTCGAGGGTACAGACTCCATGGAAATCCTGAAGTATCTCATCGGCAACATCGAGTCCCTGCCGACAGCTGCAAAGTAATTTAAAACGCAGAATTCACCGTGTTCAGGTGGACGACCTCCACTTGAACACGGTGTTCTAAAAATTGAATTTTTAAGAAAGGAACGTACGCGATGAAAAAATTTTTATCAGCGTTGACTGCGTTTTGCATGGGTGCATCCATGATTGCAAGTGTGATGCCCGCATCTGCTCTGTCCACGGTATTTACCGATGCGGATAAGGCAAAGGCTGACGGCTTCACATGGTCAATTGAAGAGGGTGTAGTTGTTGAAGACGGCTATGCAGAAATCAATGTATACGTCGAGAACGACCCCGGCACAGGCGCATATGCATTCCAGATGCTGATCAACGGCAAGGAATTTTCCGAGTATGGCATCAAGATTGATGACATCGAGAATGGTAAGGCATATTCTCAGATGGACGTATTCGTACCGAACAAGGCAATCGGTTATGCAGGCGCTTCCAGCTCAAAGACTGCTGAAAACCAGTTTGCAAAGGAAGACGTGGCAGTAGTAACCTACTACCTTACAGTTCCGGACGATATGGCTGATGGTGAGTACAAGCTGACATTCAACGACTTCAAGGCTGGCGACGCAAACGGTAAGGAGATCAAGCCCACACTGGCAGCAGGTTCTCTGATCGTTGGCGATCCGGCTACAGCTACAACCGAAGGCGGCAACACAAATCCCGGCGTAGGCAGTGGCTACACATGGTACATTGAAGAAGGTGCAAAGGCAGAAGACGGTTATGCAGAGGTTAGCGTATTTGTAGCAAATGACGCAGGTACAGACTCCTATGCATTCCAGATGCTGATCAACGGCAAGGAATTTTCCGAGTATGGCATCAAGATTGATGACATCGAAAATGGTAAGGCTTACTCTCAGATGGACGTATTTGTACCGAACAAGAGCATTGGTTATGTTGGTGCATCTACTTCAACTGCGAAGGAAGCACAGATCGCTAAGGAAGGCGTGGCAGTAGTAACCTACTACCTGACCATTCCGGATGACATGAAGGCAGGCACATATGAACTGAGCTTTGCTGAATTCATGGCAGGCGATGAAAAGGGTAAGGAAATCAAGCCCGCACTCAAGAGCGGTTCTCTGGTTGTAGGCGGTTCTTCCGATCCTGTTGAACCCGGCGATGACGAATTTGCATGGTCCATCGACAAGGGCGTTGTCGTAGAAGACGGCTATGCAGAGATCAACGTATATGTATCCAATGATATTGGTACAGGCGCATATGCATTCCAGATGCTGATCAACGGTAAGGAATTCTCCGAGTATGGCATCAAGATCGATGACATCGAGAATGGCAAGGCTTATTCTCAGATGGACGTATTCGTACCGAACAAGGCAATCGGTTATGCAGGTGCATCCAGCTCTAAGACCGCTGAAAACCAGTTCGCTAAGGAAGACGTGGCAGTAGTAACCTACTACCTCACAGTTCC
>JAFXCV010000051.1 GCA_017521325.1 Oscillospiraceae bacterium
TGCCCCCTGTTCCGCTATATCAGAAAAATATCACTCTATTTCATCAAAACTGGAATTGAGGACTCTTCCCTCGGAGGGAAGCCTCCTGCGTTCCTCCGCTTCTTCCAGAAGATCCTCCACATACTTGGGCAGCATGAATGCGCCCATGTGGAGATTCGTGGTATAGTACCACGTCTGCAAGCCCCTTGCCTTCCAGCGGGCGGCATCAAGGTCATGCAGAGGATGGTATTTCTTTGACGCAAAGCCGAACAACCAGTATCCCGACGGGCAGGTCGGGATATGCGCCTGATACACACGACTAATGGGGAAACAGCGGAATGCACGTTTATGCATCGCCGTACAGGCTTCCTCATCCTCATCAAAGAACGGACTGCCATGCTGATACACCATGATGCCGTCCTCTTTGAGTGCCTTAAAACAGCTGCCGTAGAATTCCTTTGTAAAAAGGCCTGCCGTATGTCCAAAGGGGTTCGTGCTGTCATTGATGATCAGGTCGTACTCGTTTTCCTTGCGCCGCAGGAATCGCAGACCGTCACGGTAGAAAATTTTCACTCGCTCATCCTCAAGTCCCCTTGCGTTATCAGGGAAGAACTCCTTGCACACCTGCACAAACAGCTCATCCGGTTCGACCACGTCAATCGACTCAATTTCATCATAATACGAAAGCTCTCTTGCTACGCCTCCGTCGCCGCCGCCGATGACAAGAACTTTTTTCACATGCGGATGCACCGCCATCGGCACATGCACAATCATTTCGTCGTAGGTAAATTCGTCCTTCTCGGAAAATATCACACTGCCGTCCGAGGTCACGAACCGTCCAAATTCCTCGGACTCGAACACATCAATGCGCTGAAAGTCGCTCTCGCCCGAAAACAGCTGTTTTTCCACACGAATAGACATTTTCACGTTATTGGTATGCAGTTCCGAAAACCAGTAATCCATCCGTTACTCTCCCTTCAAGACATTGAGCTTCTCAAGCTCGGGATCCTCCGGACCCTGCATCGAGCAGCCCTTTTCCTTGGCATACAGAATATAATCCACAAGCTCCGCCGTGATCATCTCACCGGGTGCCAGAATCGGGATGCCGGGGGGATAGCACATGACAAATTCTCCGCAGATGCGCCCTGCCGTTTCACGGATGGGGATCAGTTCCTTCTCCGAATAGAACGCCTTCTGGGGCGTGATGGCTACGATGGGGGAAATGTATTCCGCATTGTGCATCGTGGACTTGTCACGGGAATACAGGCGTTTGATGTCCTCCAGCGCACCCACCAGACGTTCAATGTCCTGAATGCGGTCGCCGATGGAAATATATGCCAGAATATTGCCGATATCGCCGAATTCGATCTGGATATCGTACTCGTCACGCAGAAGGTCGTAGACCTCAATTCCCGTAAGTCCGATGTCCCTCGTGTAGACCGAAAGCTTTGTCACATCGTAATCGTAGATGCTGCTGCCGTTGACAAGATCCTTTCCGTAGGCATAAAATCCGCCGATGGAGTTGATCTCCTCCCTTGCATATTCCGCCATGCGGCTCACCTTTTCAAAGGAATCACGCCCACGAAGTGCAAGATTTCTTCGGGAAATATCCAAACTCGACAACAACAGGTAGGATGCACTTGTTGTCTGTGTGAGATTGATGATCTGTTCGACATAGCGCATGTTCATGCTCTTTCCCAGAAGCAGCAGAGAACTCTGCGTCAGGCTTCCGCCGGATTTATGCATGGACACCGCCGCCATATCTGCACCTGCCTCCATTGCGGAAACAGGGAGATTCTCATGGAAATACAGATGCGTGCCGTGCGCTTCATCCACAAGCGCCAGCATTCCGTGGTCATGGGCAAGCTTCACGATCGAACGCAGATCGGAGCAGATACCGTAATAGGTCGGGTTATTGACAAAAATCGCCACAGCATCGGGATTTTCCTCAATCACACGCTCCACCTGTGAAATTTCCATACCAAGTGCAATGCCGATATGTCCGTCCACATCGGGATTGACGTAGACAGGCTCTGCGCCGCACAGAACAAGGGCGTTGATGACGCTTTTATGGACATTTCGGGGGAGAATGATCTTATCCCCCGCCTTGCATGCAGTGAGGATCATGGTCTGCACGGAGGAGGTCGTTCCCCCCACCATGAAGAAAGCGTGCGCCGCCCCGAACGCATCCGCTGCAAGCTGCTCCGCTTCCAGAATGACGGAAACAGGATGGCAGAGATTATCCAGCGGCTTCATGGAGTTGACATCGATGCCAACACATTTTTCGCCAAGAAGCTGCACAAGCTCGGGATTTCCACGTCCTCGCTTATGTCCCGGAACGTCAAATGGCACAACTCGCTGCTTGCGGAAGCGTTCGAGTGCCTCGTAGACGGGCGCTGATTTTTGTTTTTCGATATTCATAGGCTTTTCCTCATCCGATAAAAAATAAAAAACAGGTGATTTTTCATCACCTGTTTGTCAATCTCATATACATCACGAAAACAGATTGTTTCCGCCATTTCTGAGCTATAGTGCTGCGCATTGCCGCTTCTTATTGACCGTTTCACAAGTGATTAGATTATGATTATAAAGTTATCATCTTATAAAATTTGGGCTTTTAACCCAATCAATAATGCAGCTTTTTCGCTGCGCTCGGCAATCCGACCCGCCTGTCCGTATGGGCTGTCCTTCCGCTGCTGCGGAAAGCGGTCGTGCGCTTTCAGCTATATCGCTTTACTACGCTATATTGTATTGTAGCATATTTTCTGTGGTTTGTCAATTGGTTTTTGAAAAAAAGTTGTGAGCCATACTCAATGCTTATCATTGTAATCATAGAACAATTCATCAAGCAGCTTGTCCACGCCCGTGGTATCGCCAAACGCCGCCTTGAGAAACGAGCCTGCATTCTTGAACATCAATCGGAAATAGAGCCAGTCGCCATGTGCATCAAACTTTCTGGTTGAATTGATCAAGTGATTCTGCCGCAGTACGGTGTAGCGTTTTCCCTGCGTTTTTCCGTACTTGCGGATGCGCTTTGCTGTTGCTGCATCCTCCATCGCTTTTTTCTCGACGAATCCTCCCACGGCTTCAAATGTCCGCTTCTCCGCCCAGAAAATGCCGCAGTACAGCCCCGTGATACGGAACATCACACGGCACATGATGTCATTGCACCAAAGCGGAAAGGAATAGCGTTCAAAGCGGATGGGGGCACCGCCGCCGATGTATTTGCCGCTGTCAAGCAGCTTTGTAATTTCGGAGAGAGTTCCTTCCGTCATGCGGTTGTCGCAGTCAATGGTGACGATGATGCGTCCCCTCGCAGCCCTAATGCCGGCATTGCGGACGCTTGCAATGCAGCGTGTTTCGTCATGCACGACTCTTGCGCCGTTTGCCTTGGCGATTTGTTCCGTTGCGTCCGTGCAACGGTTGCAGACCACGATGATTTCAACGTCACCGCCGTATCTTGCAGCAGCTTTGCGGATGGAACTGATGCACCGTGCCACATAGCGTTCCTCGTTGTGGGCGGGGATGATGACGGAGAGAAGGTTGTTGGGGTTCATATTCTCCCTTCTTTCAGGCATTTTTAGCGCATCGAAGGTTATCTTCTGATAATTTCTTCAACAGGATTACCATTTTCGTCAAGTATTACCATGTAGAAATCTAAAGGATAATGTCTATATGCAGTTATATAAAAGAGTTCTTCCCCTTGAGAAATTTGATTATCTTCTACATAATCTGAATATGTCCAAACATAATAGTCATGTTTAGTTCTCATAATATCATCCACTATGTCTTTAGCTTCAGTTTCTGAATAACCTTTATCTATATACTTTTGATATATGTTTGGATCAAGATTGACCAAATCTGTTGTTGGTATCATTTGAAGTGCAATCTCACACTTACCAATATCTGTTCTTATGTCTCCATCGCTATAGGCATAATATACATTTTCTTCAGAATACACAAACTCAACATTTGCATCCTCGAAATTATATACATCCATTGTTTTTACAAACCTGTAAAAGGACTCTCTAGGCAAAATAATAGAGCCCGGAGTAAGTTCTTCAATAGTCCACCAATAGTTTGAAACTACTGAAGTTTTTGTTACCGTATATTCACCCTTATTAAGTTCGTATACAGGTTCTCCATTTTCATCAATTGGAATAAGATACCAATTGATAAATTCGAACGGATTAAACTTATTCTCATCTTTTAATAGAACGATATATTCAGTATAAATGTACGTCGGTTCAATAATGTCATCAATCATCATACCAACAAGACCAGTTTCAAAATCTCTATAAGAACCATACGATTCTTCATAGTTCATCATAACTTTCTCTGCATTATCTTCTTCTACCAAAGGACGATAACACATATACTGGTTCCACTCGAAATCCGATGCTGTGAAATTATCCATAGTCGGACAGATTCCTTTCACATCAGTCCCTGATACAATCTGCACACCATAGCCATAAGCTATGCCATTGTGCATGCAATAATACAAACCAGGGTCTGCATATGCATATTCAATGGGATGATCAGACCATACAATCTGATATTTCTCAATATTAAACATTTTTGCTGTATTGAGAAGAATATCATATGTGTTCTGGTCAATCTGTTCGCCTTCATGAACCAAGTCTTCCATTGCAGGCGGGTTCCAATCGGCGGTTGTTGTGGTTGCCTGGGGTTCTGTTGTGGTGGTCGTGGTGGTTGTTTCCGTTGTAGTTGTGGTAGTCGTTTCTGTTGTGGTTGTTGCCTTCGTCGTGCTTGTCGTAGTCGTTGCCTTCGTCGTACTTGTTGTCGTAGTCGTAGGCTTCGTTGTCGTAGTCGTTGCCTTCGTCGTGCTTGTCGTAGTCGTCGTAGGCTTCGTTGTCGTAGTTGTTGCCTTCGTCGTACTTGTTGTCACGGTCGTGGGCTTCGTAGTTGTAGTCGTTGCCTTCGTCGTACTTGTTGTTGTCGTCGTAGGCTTCGTTGTCGTAGTCGTGGGCTTCGTAGTTGTAGTCGTTGCCTTCGTCGTACTTGTTGTCATAGTCGTAGGTTTCGTAGTTGTGGTTGTTGCCTTCGTCGTACTTGTTGTCGTCGTAGGCTTCGTAGTTGTAGTTGTTGCCTTCGTCGTACTTGTTGTTGTCGTCGTAGGCTTCGTAGTTGTGGTCGTTGCCTTCGTCGTACTTGTCGTAGGCTCTGTTGTGGCGGTTGTTGTCACTGTGGTAGTTGTACTTTCTTCAACTGCTTCTGGCTTATCACCATACATAATAGTGATAACCTCCTGCCCAGCAGCTTCTTTCTGCTCCAGAATCTGAAAGAAATCGTCATAAGACATTTCATCATAGTTTGAAGCATCACCATTTGTTACAAAATTCATCGGCACACAATTACGCATTCTCTGTGCGAAGATATAATCCGGCAGGCAGATGACATCATCCTGAAAAAAATCATATTTTTTTATCATTTCTTTATCGTAGACCTTGACGGAATTGAGAATTTCTGTGATAATCACTTCAATATCCGAAAGCATCAATGCATTGGGACTCACCATGCCGCTTCGTAAACTTCTGTTCATTGTTTCGCAGTTCTGAACATGGTATGGATTCTCCATTTCTGATTTTCTTACAGATACGCCATTGGCATATGCTGTATCAATCGAAATATCATCTGCAGCGCCATCGGAAACATTGAACAGGGCATTAAATTCCCACAATGTTCCATCTGCATCCCTAAAATAGCCTTTGGATTCATCCGCCGCCACGATGGTTGCAGACTCCGACTGCGTTTTGTCCTTCGCATCTACCCCACTTACTGTAAAGGGTGACACCATAAGTGCCAGAGTTAATGCGGTGGTGATACTACAAATCAAACCTTTCTGTTTTTTCATGCAATACTCCTTTTCATTCATTTTTTGTTTTACTTAAATCTTCTCTGCCCCGCATCATACACATACCCGATTCTTGCAAGCTTGTCAATGATCTCCTGCATATCGCAGTCATTGGTCTTGCAGAATTCCTCCAGACTTGGATAAAAATCACGCAGCTGGGTATTCAAAAAGCTCACTAAAATGGCGGGATCGTTTGGGATGTTCATCACTGATCTTCGCCTTTCTGTGCCATAAATTCCTCCAGTGTACCCTTGAAATCGGCACCTGCTGCTGCCGCATAGGTCAGGATCATTGCAGCGTCAGTTGCACTGAAGCTCTCATTGCCCATTACCTTGGCAACACGCTCCTGCTCCTGAGTCAGACCGCTTTCGCCGCCTGCACCGACTGCCGCTGCTGCCACAAGGATCATTGCGGCATCCGTTGCGTTCACGATACCGTCGGCACTGACATCACCAAGGCGAAGCTCGATGGAATTGATGGAAATAATATTGGAATAGCTGTTGGTCAGCGGCTCGCTGTGACGCTGTCTGACACGCAGCTGAATGTAGTCATAATCCGTGAACGGAATATTGTTCGTTTCCGCAGAATCAACCACTCTCGTGCCGCCCGTGAACCATTGTCCATTAATAACGGATACCTCCTGCCAGCCGGTGTTGTTGATGTTGATTTCGGCGTACAGATCGCCGACGGTACCTTGATAGTCAAAATACCAGCTGTTCATTTTATAGTAATAATCCGCATATGCCATCTCAATCGGATAGAACAGCTCGAAGGTCATGTAATAATTGCCCGCCTCTTCCGTCAGTACCTGAAGGTTCGAAATCTGTGGTGCCGGCAGTGCCGTCGGGGCAGTCAGTTCGCCCTGATTGCCGTCCTTACCGATGGACTGCTCCTCCGACCAGTCGCTGAAAAACGCCTGTGTCTCGTAGGTTTCCGCATCGGCATACTGGAGCATGTATCTTGCACGGAAGGTAACAGTGTGGTTTTCGTCATCGAAATTCGGGCAGTCGTGTCCGTAATAGTCATTGTAGATCCAGACAAGGGCGTCCTTGATATTCTCATAGTCCGTCATATTCTCGTCCGAACCGCCAAGCACGGAAGTATTATCACAGAGCCAATCGCCGGCATGGGGCCAGCAGATACCGTTGTAAAAATCGCAGCCGTAGATTTCCTCATCCCATGCGGCATCGTACTGCCATTCGCCGTCATCGATTCTGTAGTCGATCTGCATCACAAGGCTCATATCCTCCAGACCATATGCCTCACACATCGCTGCTTTATCCTGCCATGCGATCAGGAAATCATAGACCTCCTGTGAATTGGCAAAGGTCGGCTCGATCCAGAAGCTTTCCTCGTTATTATCCAGCAGGATATGGTGGACGGAGGGCGTCTGGGTGAAGCCATCGGGGAAGAAATCCTGCTCAAAATTCTTTTCGGTTTCAGCTGCTGCCGGAAGTGAGCAGACTCCAAGACAGAGCGCTGCAGCTGTCATCATTGCGGTCATTCGTTTCATCGTAATTCCTCCTTTTCGGCATTGCCGGATGATACTTCATTTTAGCATAAAAAACGAAAATTGTCAAGCCGGATTTGTGAGGAATTGCCAAAATCCGGCGATAAATTCACAGCATTTCTCACACATGTCCAATTACAGAAAAAAATATAAAATAGGACTTGCAGAATCAGGAAAAATAGTGTATAATATATGTGTATGCCGATAGGAAATTATCGACATGTTACCAAAAGACCTGAAAGGGCAAAAAATTTAATCTGAAAGGATGTCATGACAATGGCAGGTTTGAACAAGGTTACTGTAGAAGATATTCAGGTGAAGGGCAAGAAGGTTCTCGTCCGCTGCGATTTCAACGTTCCGCTCAAGGACGGTGTGATCACAAACGACAACAGAATCCAGGCTGCACTTCCCACCATCAAGAAGCTGCTCAAGAACGGCGCAAAGGTTGTACTCTGCTCCCATCTGGGCAAGCCGAAGAATGGTCCGGAGGAGAAGTTCTCCCTCGCTCCTGTAGCAGCAAGACTTGCTGAGGTGCTCGCTCCCGCAAAGGTAACATTTGCAAATGATGACACAGTTGTTGGCGAAAATGCAAAGGCTGCAGTTGCAGCTATGGCTGAGGGCGAGGTTGTTCTGCTGCAGAACACAAGATTCCGTGGCGCAGAAGAAACCAAGAACGGCGAAGAGTTCTCCAAGGAGCTGGCAGACCTCGTTGACGGCGAAGCTTTCGTAATGGACGCTTTCGGCAGCGCACACAGAGCACATGCTTCCACAGCAGGCGTTACCAAGTTTGTAAAGGAAACCGCAGTTGGCTACCTGATGCAGAAGGAGATCCAGTACCTCGGCAATGCTGTAGAGGTTCCGGTTCGTCCGTTCGTTGCAATCCTGGGCGGTGCTAAGGTTGCTGACAAGCTCAACGTTATCTCCAACCTGCTCGAAAAGTGCGATACCCTGATCATCGGCGGCGGTATGGCTTATACATTCATCAAGGCACAGGGCGGTTCCATCGGTACTTCTCTGGTTGACGATGAGAAGATCGACTACTGCAAGGAGATGCTCGCAAAGGCTGAATCCCTGGGCAAGAAGATCCTGCTCCCTGTTGATACCACAATTGCAGCTGAATTCCCGAACCCGATCGACGCTGAGATCGCTGTTGAGATCGTTGATTCCAACGCAATTCCGGCTGACAAGATGGGTCTGGACATCGGCACAAAGACACAGGAACTGTTTGCTGAGGCTGTAAAGTCTGCAAAGACTGTTGTATGGAACGGCCCGATGGGCGTATTCGAGAACCCGACTCTGGCTAAGGGTACCATCGCTGTTGCAAAGGCTCTTGCTGAAACAGACGCTACAACAATCATCGGCGGCGGCGACTCCGCAGCAGCTGTTATGCAGCTGGGCTTTGCTGACAAGATGAGCCACATCTCCACAGGCGGCGGCGCTTCTCTGGAATACCTCGAGGGCAAGGTTCTGCCGGGCGTAGCTGTTATTGCTGAAAAGTAAGTTTTACACAAATACAGGGCGGATAGTTCCTATTCGCCCTTCTTGTGCTATACGGAGGTTTCATTATGAATCTCATTGAAAAGATCAAACAGAACGAAAATGCACCAATTTATCTGGCATTTACGCTGGGTATCCTGACAGGAACGATCATCGGTTTCTTAGCATCCCCCGTCAAGGCGGGAATCACCATCGGCAGCAATAACAACATTGAAAATAATGAAGGGTGCTGCAAAGAGGAGAACGATGCAGAATGACATTTGAATTCACACACGGAAGCACACACACCATGATGGATCTTCCGACACTGATCATCCATGTGCTGTTTGCCGGATTCTTTGTCTGGTTGATCTTCTGGTCGCTCCGGCGTGGCATCCTCTCTTTGATGGGAAAACCGCTGAATGCACGCCCCTGCCCGTTATTCTGGGAAGAGGTGGAAGCAAAGGTTCTTACAACAGAAGAGGATGAAGTCTGGCAGGAATTCCATCGGGCTGATCTTTCGGCGAAAACAGGAATCCCGAACCGTCCGTCAGGACAAATGCGAAAGATCACTAACTGTAAAGTTGAATATTCCTATCAGGGCAAGGTTTATCAGAAAACTGTTTACAATGCAATGGCAGAGGATGATACAGTACATCTTTATTGCTGCAAAGGAAATCCCGAACAGACAAAAGCCTATGTTCCGGAAAACAACTGGAGCAAGGGTGCAGGTATTTCCTACCTGATGATCGGTGGATTTCTGCTTCTCATCGGGATAGTCATCATTAGCGTTATGTTTTTTTAATTTTATGTATAAGGAGTAATTTACTATGAACAAGGCAACAAGAAAGGCAATCATTGCCGGCAACTGGAAGATGAACAACACAAGAGTAGAGGCTAAGGCTCTGCTCGAAGCAATCAAGCCCCTGGTAGCAAACGCTGAGGGCAATGTTGAAGTTATCGCTTGCGTACCGTTCACAAACCTTGAAACTGCTATGAACGTAACAGCAGGTTCCAACGTAAAGATCGGTGCTGAGAACGTACACTTTGCAAAGTCCGGCGCATACACAGGCGAAATCTCCGCTGACATGCTCGTTGAGCTGGGCGTTGAGTATGTAGTCATCGGTCACTCCGAGAGAAGACAGTATTTCGGCGAAACTGATGAAACCGTCAACAAGAGAACTGTTGCTGCTCTGGAAGCAGGTCTCAAGCCCATCGTTTGCGTAGGCGAGCTGAAGTGGGAGCGTGAGTGCAACATCACAGAGGAAGTCATCGCTCGCCAGATCAAGCTGGATCTGTGGTCTCTGACTGCTGAGCAGGTAAAGAACACAGTCATCGCATATGAGCCGGTATGGGCAATCGGTACAGGTCTGACTGCAACTCCGGATCAGGCTGAAGAGGTTTGCGCATTCATCCGTGCACAGCTTGCAAAGCTCTATGATGCAGAAACTGCTGAGGCAGTTACAATTCAGTACGGCGGTTCTATGAACGCTGCAAATGCTGCAGAACTCTTGGCTAAGCCCAACATCGACGGCGGTCTGATCGGCGGTGCTTCTCTGAAGGCTGCTGATTTCAATACCATTGTACAGGCTGCTGTACAGGGCTAAGCATAATCAAATATTATCAAGGGGATGCCGTCCTCGGTGTCCCCTCTTTTTAAAGGGGCGACAGTATGGAGGGACAGAATATTCAGGAAAAGGAGAAAACACCATTCCCGTGGTCTTTGATCAATACGATCGTGGGCATTCTGCTGTTTTTTAATCCGCTGGTTCTCTTTCAGCTTACTGTAATCGGCATTTCCGTGCCGTTAGGCGGCGCACTCCTCCTTCTGTGTACGATCATACGAGTATTACATCGGAAATACAGAAGAACCGGTAAATGCAGGAACTCCATGTTTGTTGTCCGAGGTGTTTCCATTGTGTTGGCGGTGTTATATGCTGCCACACCGATGGTGATTCATTCCTTTGAAGAAAACAGGCTGTTCTACCAAGCAAAGAAGTATGCTTATGCCTATGGTGTTGGTAATGCTTCACGAACGCTGTCAATCCTCCCCGACCGGCTGCCGCCGGAATGTGAGGATTACTATATGATCACACAGGGGGCTACGATCGCACAGGACTACCACCCTTCGATCTATCTGATGTTCCACACCAATGAAGAAACCATGCGAAAATATGAATCGCATATGGAATCTCTGGCAGAAGCGAAACGGCATGAAAATAAACCACCTGCACCGGATGATCCGTATTATATCTACTATATGGATCCTGATCCGATCTATGAATCTGCACGGTGCCCTTACGAATTTCCCATGCATGTTTACAGCAGGGTGCGAAGGGCAGGTTTCACGGACAGTCTGGGTTATGCGGTGATCTATGAGATACCGGATTATTATAATAAAGGCTGTATGCTCAATTATGAAACGGGACTTGTGGTATTCTGGATTTAATTGGGTATCATTGATTTTATCAAATTAAATAAGTTATGAAAGGGTTAATTACTATGAGCAAAAAACCAGTAGCTTTGATTATTATGGATGGTTTCGGCTATAATGCGAGCGATTACGGCAATGCCATTTTCGCCGCAAAGACACCGAACCTCGACAAATATATGCAGGGCCCGAACACCATCATCGGTGCAAGCGGTCTTGATGTCGGTCTGCCGGATGGACAGATGGGCAACTCCGAGGTTGGTCACACCAACATCGGCGCAGGCAGAATCGTTTACCAGATGCTGGTGAAGATCTCCAAGTCCATCAAGGACGGCGATTTCTTCGAGAACAAGGCACTTGTGGATGCTATGGAAAACTGCAAGGCAAAGGGCAGCGCACTGCATCTGATGGGTCTTCTCTCCCCCGGCGGCGTACACAGCCACATGGAGCATCTCTACGGTCTGTGCGAAATGGCGAAGAAGAATGGTCTTGACAAGGTTTATGTTCACGCATTCCTCGACGGACGTGACGTTCCTCCGTCCTCCGCAGCTGATTTCATGGAAGAAGCAGTTGCAAAGATGAACGAGATCGGCGTGGGCAAGGTTGCGACTGTCATGGGCAGATTCTATGCAATGGACAGAGATAACGCTTGGGACAGAGTGGAAAAGGCATACGCTGCAATGGTTTACGGCGAGGGCGTAAACGCACAGTGTCCTGTACAGGCAATCCGTGATTCCTATGCAAATGAAGTAACGGACGAATTCATGCTCCCGACTGTTGTGGAAGGCGGTGCAAAGATCGCAGCTGACGACAGCGTGGTATTCTTCAACTTCCGTCCTGACCGTGCAAGACAGATCACCCGTGCATTCGTGGACGAGGCATTCACAGGCTTTGAGAGAAAGAACGGCTTCTTCCCGCTGCATTTTGTCTGCATGGCACAGTATGATGCGACAATGCCCAACGTATCCGTTGCCTTCCCCCCTGAGGCTCTGACCATGACTCTGGGCGAATACCTGAGCAAGTGCGGCAAAACACAGCTCAGAATTGCCGAAACACAGAAGTATGCACATGTTACATTCTTCTTCAATGGCGGCGAAGAAAAGCAGTTCGAGGGCGAGGACAGAATCCTCATCAAGTCCCCCGATGTAGAAACCTTCGATATGAAGCCCGAAATGAGCGCATATGAAGTAACTGACGCTGTTGTGGAAGCGATCGAATCCGACAAATATGATGTCATCATCCTCAACTACGCAAACTGCGACATGGTAGGTCACACAGGCATTTTCGATGCAGCTGTGGCTGCAGTGGAGGCTGTGGATACCTGCGTTGGCAGAATGGTTGACGCAATTCTCGCAAAGGGCGGTGCGGCTCTGATTACCGCTGACCATGGCAATGCTGACAAGATGTACGAACCCGACGGCAGTGCATTCACCGCACACACCACAAACCCCGTTCCGTTCATCGTAGTGGGCGCAGGCGACTGCAAGCTGCGTGAGGGCGGCGTGCTGGCTGACCTCTCCCCGACCATCCTCAAGCTCCTTAATCTTGAGCAGCCGAAGGAAATGACAGGAACTTCCCTGATTGTAGATTAAACTGATAAATCCCAAATTCCCCATGCATTGTTCGGAATTTGGGATTTTCTAAAATATCGGATGTTATAAATAAGTAAGAAAGGGGCAAAATCATGGAAAAAGGAAATGTTTTGGTAATCGGTAATTCCGGCGTTGGAAAATCAACGCTGATCAACGCAGTTCTCGGTGAAGATGTTGCTGTGACCGGATGGGGCACCGAAGGAACGACAAGCGAACTGAAAATCCACGAAAATGAGAACATTCCGTTTCGACTGATTGATACCGTTGGTTTTGAGGCAACATTTCTGAAGGATCAGCAGGCGATCAATTCTGTAAAAAAATGGTCGAAAAATTGTGCCAAAGAGGGAAAAGAGGATCATCAGATCAACCTCATCTGGTTTTGTGTGGACGGCACACGTCGTAAACTGTTTTCGAGGGATCTTCAGGTTTTTCTGAGGGCAACCTCCATGTGGAAAACAGTACCGATCATCGTGACGATCACCAAATCCTATTCCGTTAAGGAAAGAGCCGAAAACATTGAGATGGTCAAGCTTGCTTTCACGAAGCAGAAAAATGTATCCAGAATGCCACGGGAAATCATTCCCGTTGTGGCTTCGATCTATGAAATTGATGATGCAGTGTTTTCGCCGCCATCCGGAATTACCGAACTGATTGAAAAGACAAATGAACTGATGCCGGAGGGAATCCAGGCAGGTGAAAATGATCTTGCGCAATTCAAACTTACCAGAAAGCGTGCATTGTCACAGACCGTAGTTGCCGCAACCACAACTGCCGGTGCAATTGTAGGTGCTGTACCGATTCCGTTTGCCGATGGTGCGATACTTTCCCCCATTGAGGTTGCCATGGTGAACTCACTCTCGCAGATCTACGGCGTCAATAAGGATGAAAAATCGAAATTGTTCTTCACCTCCATTGTTGAAGTCGGTACTGTAGGCGTAGCCGCAAGGGCTGCAATCAGTGCATTGAAAATGATACCCGGCATCAATCTCGGCGCAAGCGTCCTCAATGCCATTATTGCCGGCAGCATCATCGCAGCACTCGGTGAAGGCTCAATCTATGTTTTTGAACAAATCTACCTGGGCAACAAATCCATCGAAGATATTGAATGGATGAAGAATCTGATGGAATCACGGTTCTCCTCTGAATTTGTCAAGAAGGTGATGAAGATCGCCGAAAGTCTGACAGAAACGTCGGATCCTAAAACAATCGCCAAAAACTGCATCAATATCTTCAAGAACAAGTAATGTATAAGAGGTAAAGCTTTATGATAAATATATGCCTTGCAGGAACCGGGGGTATGCTCCCCCTTCCGAACCGCTGGCTGACCTGTTTCTGGCTCGATTATAACGGAAAAGCGGCACTCATCGACTGCGGCGAGGGCACGCAGATCACACTTGCCAAGCACGGCTGCAAGCTCAGCCGACTTGATGCGCTGCTGATCACCCATGCCCACGCAGACCATATTTCGGGGCTTCCCGGACTTCTGCTTTCGCTCGGAAACTACGGAAAAACGGACACCCTTACCATCTACGGTCACGAGGGAATCAGCGCTGTCATCGAACAGCTCTGCTGCATCTGTCCGATGCTCCCCTTTCCGCTGGAAGTCGTAGAGCTTTCCGATACGGAGATTTCCAACTTTTCGTGGAACGGTCTGGAGGTGCAAAGCCTCCCTTTGCGCCATAGAATACCCTGTCTTGGTTATTCCTTCAAGCTGCATAGAAATCCCGTATTCAATCCACAAAAGGCACAGAATGCAGGAATTCCGTTGCAATTCTGGAAAGCACTCCACGCCGGCGAAACCATCACGACCGAAAATGCGGTGTATACCCCCGACATGGTGACGGATGAAACCCGTCCCCCTATCAAGATCACCTATATGACCGATACGCTGTATTTTGAGCAGATAACGGATTTTGCAAAGGATTCCGATCTGCTGGTGTGCGAGGGCATGTACGGGGATGATGAGTATCTGCCGAAAATGCAGGAGAAAATGCACATGGTCTTTTCGCAGGCGGCAACGCTTGCAAAGGATGCTGCTGTAAAAGAGCTCTGGCTGACGCATTACAGCCCGGCACTGACAAATCCTGCGGAATATGCGGAAATGGTGCAGGCGATCTTTCCGGATACGGTCGTGAGTACGGATGGGCAGAGGATGACACTCGGATAATGACAAATACTCCACAAAATTACACAACCCCCGACAATCGTCGGGGGCATTTTTTGTCAGCAGTTGAGAAATGCCCAAAATCCATTGACGAGGGGAATTTTTTGTGCTATAATAAAGAGAATACAACTTTTTAAGCTGTAAATTTTTCAGAACACTGCATGGCATCATGCAGCAGATTGGAGGAATCTGAACGTGTTTCCAATCGTTCGTAAAAAAGAACTCAACCCCAATGTTACTTTGATGGAAATTTCCGCTCCCTACATTGCCGCAAAGGCAATGCCCGGACAGTTCATCATCTTCCGTGTGGATGAAACCGGCGAGCGTGTTCCGCTGACCATTGCGGATTTTGACCGTGAAAAGGGTACGATTACGATTATTTTCCAGATCGTCGGCTACTCTACCGAAAAACTGAATGCACTCTCCGAGGGCGACAGCATCCTCGATGTGGTAGGCCCTCTGGGTCTGCCGACCGAATATCCCGAAAATGCTGAGCGCATCTGCGTGATCGGCGGCGGCGTAGGCTGTGCGATCGCCTATCCGCAGGCAAAATATATGCATGCACAGGGCAAGCAGGTGGATGTCATCGCAGGCTTCCGTTCCAAGGATATTGTGATCCTTGAGGAGGAATTCAAGGCAGCTTGTTCCGAACTGATCCTCTGCACGGATGACGGCAGCTACGGCAGACAGGGCTTTGTGACACAGGCGCTGCAGGCGCAGATCGATGCAGGTGTCAAGTATGATGCTGTGATCGCCATCGGTCCTGTACCGATGATGAAGTTTGTCTGTGAGCTGACGAAAAAGTACGATATTCCGACCATTGTATCTCTCAACCCCATCATGGTTGACGGTACGGGTATGTGCGGCGGATGCCGTGTGACTGTCGGCGGACAGATCCGCTATGCCTGCGTGGATGGTCCCGATTTTGACGGACATCAGGTCGATTTTGACGAGCTGATGCGCCGAAACGGCACTTACCGTGTGCGTGAAGCAAGCTGCCGCATGCTCAGACAGGCTGATAAACTGTAAGGACCGATCGGAAGGAGTGACAAATATGCCGAATATGGCAATGACGAAAGTACCGATTCCGGAGCAGGATCCCAAGGTACGAGCAAGAAATTTTGACGAGGTAACCCTCGGTTATACTGCTGAAATGGCAATGGAGGAAGCGCAGCGCTGTCTCAATTGCAAAAATATGCCCTGTGTTTCGGGATGTCCTGTGAATGTGCGCATTCCGGAATTTATCCAAAAGGTTGCAGAGGGTGATTTTGAACAGGCGTATGTCATCATCCGCAGCACAAACGGACTTCCCGCTGTCTGCGGCAGAGTTTGTCCGCAGGAACGCCAGTGCGAAAGCAAGTGCGTGCGTGGTATCAAGGGTGAGCCGGTCGGCATCGGCAGACTCGAACGCTTCGTTGCGGATACTCACATGAAAAACGGCGATACTACTGTAGAAAAGCCCGTATCCAACGGTCACAAGGCTGCCATTGTCGGCGGCGGCCCTGCAGGACTTACCTGTGCAGGCGATCTTGCAAGAATGGGCTATGAGGTAACGATCTTTGAGGCATTCCACGTTGCGGGTGGCGTGCTGATGTACGGCATTCCGGAATTCCGTCTGCCCAAGGACATCGTACAGAAGGAAGTGCAGACGCTGCGTAAGCTGGGCGTAAACATCATGACGAATATGGTCATCGGCAAGGTGCTGTCCATTGATGAACTGATGGAACAGGGGTATGAAACGATCTTCGTCGGCTCCGGCGCAGGACTTCCCCGTTTCATGGGAATTGAAGGCGAAGCACTCGTGGGCGTATGCTCGGCAAACGAGTACCTGACCAGAATCAACCTCATGAAGGGCTACAAGGAGGGCTATGATACGCCCGTGCTGAAGTCGAAATCCGTTGCGGTTGTCGGCGGCGGCAATGTGGCAATGGATGCCGCAAGAAGCGCCCTGCGCATGGGTGCGGAGCATGTATACATTGTATACAGACGTTCCGAGGACGAAATGCCTGCAAGACGTGAGGAGGTTCATCACGCAAAGGAAGAGGGCGTGGAATTCCTGACGCTGAATAATCCCGTGAAGATCCTTGGTGACGAAAACGGCAGGGCATGTGCAATGGTATGCCAGAAGATGGAGCTTGGTGAGCCGGACGAAAGCGGCAGACGCTCCCCTGTTCCGGTGGAAGGCTCGGAATATGAGCTTCCTGTGGACACAGTAATCATGTCCATCGGTACTTCTCCGAATCCCCTGATCCGCACGACCACAAAGGGACTTGAAGCAAACCGCAGGGGCTGCCTGATCGTAGATGAAGATATGATGACGACCAAGGAAGGCGTATACGCCGGCGGTGATGCCGTGACAGGCGCTGCTACGGTCATTCTTGCCATGGGTGCAGGTAAAGCTGCCGCAAAGGCAATGGACGAATATATGCAAAAGAAATCAAAATAAATCGGAGGTAGTATTTATGAGAAAGACTTTTTTGAAAGCACTGGCTGCGCTGACAGGCACATCCATGGTTACGGTAATGGGTACTGTGACAGCATTTGCTGAGGATGCTGCTGCTTCCAATCAGCAGCCCGGTGGAATCGGCGCACTGATTTCCACCTTTGCACTTCCCCTCATCCTGCTGTTTTTCCTCTATTTCATCATGATCCGTCCGCAGCGCAAGGCGGAGAAGGAAACACTCGAAATGCAGAAGAACCTGCAGATCGGTGATGAAGTTATCACCATCGGCGGCATCGTTGGTATCGTTCTTCGTGTGGAAGAGGCAACCAAGACCGTTGTTCTGGAAACAGGCAGCGATCGTCTGAAGATCCGCATGATGCAGGACGCCATCAAGGAAAATGTAACTGCAAGAGAAGCTGCAGCTGCTGCAAAGGCTGAGAAGATGAAGGCAAAAACCCAGCCCAAGTCCAATAAGGAATAATCCCTGCTTTATCCGCATAGAATGTACCATGCATCGCCCTGCATTATGCAGGGCGTTCATTTTCGGCGGAGGTGGTCATTTTGCGGTACAGTATCTGGAAATCCCCCGTACTGCGTTCAGTATCCGGCGTGCTTTCAGGAATAATGATGATGGCGGCAGCTGCGGTGCCGATTGCGGTTCTGATGCTGTTTGTACATATTCCGGAGCGTTTTCTGATGCTGCTCTCCGATGTACTTTGGTGCATGGGGGCATTCTTTGCGGGAAAGATATCCGGAAAACACGCAAGGGTGCATGGCATCCGCACTGGCATTACCTGCGGCATTCTCATGTGTGTGGTACTGATGAGTGTATGCTGCGGCTTGGGTGCTGTGATTTCCTTACGAATCCAAATACGCTGCATGGCGATTTTACCATGTGCCGTATTGGGCGGCATTCTTGGTGTGAACACCAGAATTACCAAACCACCTTACTAAAAAATCCATAAAATCAGATTTCAATGAAAAAATTGTCTTTCCCTCTTGCAATTGGGGGAAAGATGTGGTATAATATTAAAAACGAGCATGCTCGAACACGAAACGGAGGGAAACCGAAATGAAGCACATTCAGACAATCAACAAGGCAAATCTGAAGGAGAGCGCAAAGAAGGGCGGCTGCGGCAAGTGCCAGGCATCCTGCCAGTCTGCTTGCAAGACTTCCTGCACAGTTGCTAACCAGAAGTGTGAGAGATAAGTTCTTTTGCAGTTTCTTCACTGCCCTGCGCCGTTGTGCAGGGCGGTTTTTATGTGAAATGATGCGCACTGGCGCAAGTATAGAAATAAAGGATGAATAGTATGATACATAAGTTTACACTGGGCGGTCTGTATATCGTTCTGGATATCAACAGCGGCGGCGTACATATCGTAGATGAGATGACCTACGATCTTCTCGATGACGCAAAGCCCCCGTTTGCTGACGAATGTCCTGCGGAGATCCTCGAAAAGCTTTCTGGCAAGTACGATGCAGACGAGCTCAAGGAATGCTACTTAGAGCTGAAGGCTCTGCACGAGGAAAAGATCCTCTTCTCCGTGGATGATTATGAAAAATATGCGGCTTTTGCTGTTGCTTCCCCTGTCAAGGCGATGTGCCTGCACATTGCACATGACTGCAATCTGCGCTGCGCTTACTGCTTTGCATCCACAGGTGATTTCGGCACGGGCAGAAAGCTGATGCCGGTGGAAACGGGCAAGATGGCAATTGATTTTCTGCTGGAACAGTCCGGCAGCCGTGAAAATCTGGAGCTTGACTTCTTCGGCGGCGAGCCGCTGATGAATTTTGATGCGGTCAAGGAAATCGTACAGTACGCCAGAGAGCGTGAAAAGGAATACGGCAAGAACTTCCGCTTTACCATCACCACAAACGGACTGCTGCTCGATGACGACAAGATCGACTTCATCAACAAGGAAATGTCCAACGTTGTCCTTTCCATCGACGGCAGAAAGGAAGTCAATGACCGTATCCGTGTGACTCCCAACGGCAAGGGCAGCTATGACATCATTCTGCCGAAGTTCAAGCAGCTGGTGGATGCACGCAGCAAGGACAAGGATTACTATGTGCGTGGCACGTTCACGAAGTTCAATCTCGATTTCTCCGAGGATGTGTTCCACCTCAATGAAGCAGGCTTTGACCAGATTTCCGTGGAACCCGTTGTGGGCAAGCCCGATGATCCGTATGCACTGACGGAAGCGGAACTTCCGCAGGTATTTGCAGAATACGAGAAGCTTGCACAGCGTCTGCTGGAAAATGACAAGGCGGGCAAGCACTTCAATTTCTTCCATTTCATGCTCGATCTCAACCAGGGTCCGTGTGCCATCAAGCGTCTGCGTGGCTGCGGCTGCGGTAATGAGTATGTAGCCATTACCCCCGACGGCGATATCTATCCCTGCCACCAGTTTGTGGGCATGGAGGAATATAAGATGGGCAACCTCGAAGAAGGCACCTTTGACATGGAAATGAAGAAGGTCTTTGCAGGCACGCACATCTACAACAAGCCCAAGTGCCGTGAATGCTGGGCGAAGTTCTACTGCAGCGGCGGCTGCAACGCCAACAATTACCAGTATGCAGGTGACATTCACAATGCGCACGAGCTTTCCTGTGAAATGGAGAAGAAGCGTCTGGAATGCGCCATCATGATGCAGGCGGTTAAGGCGATTGAGAAGGGTATCTGATTGCGAATATGAAGAAAAGCCTGAGAGCGATGCTCTCAGGCTTTTTCCTACACTTGTTTTACAAATTCAGCATATCTTTTTAATGCATTTATTATCGTTTTATGTGATTTAGAACCAAGTTCTTCATTAATACCACCTAAATCATACATAACTACAATTTTAGAAATATCATCTGCAAGCTCTGTCCAATTTATACCTTCCCACTCGCATACTTTTTCTATGCTGTTTAAATAGCTGTACACGGTACTCGGATTTCCACTGGGAGTCGTCGTTCTGTAGCCCTTTTCAATTAAAAAAAGTTCAAACTTCTCCTTCATAAAAACCACTCCTTACAGCTGATCCGCAATCTGATAAATCAGCTTCTCGGTCTTGTCCCAGCCAAGGCACGGATCGGTGATGGACTTGCCATAGATGCCCTCTTCGACCTTCTGTGCGCCGTCCTCCAGATAGCTCTCGATCATGAAGCCCTTGACCATGCTATGGATCTCAGGACTTGTGCGGCAGCTGTGCAGGATCTCGTTAACGATTCTCGGCTGCTCCAGATAGCACTTGTTGGAGTTTGCATGGTTTGTATCCACGATCACTGCCATGTTCTGCAGGCCCTTTTCCTTATAGTGGTGATAGGTCAGCAGCAAATCCTCATAGTGGTAGTTCGGCAGGGATTCGCCGTGCTTGTTCACATAACCACGCAGAATCGCATGCGTCAGCGGATTTCCCGTTGTGTGTACCTCCCAGCCTCTGTACAGGAATGTATGACTGCTCTCTGCCGCAAAAATCGAATTGAACATCACGGACAGGTCGCCGCTGGTCGGATTCTTCATGCCCACAGGGATATCCATGCCGCTTGCTGTCAGACGATGCTGCTGGTTCTCCACGCTTCTTGCGCCGATGGCAACGTAGGACAGCAGATCGGACAGATAACGGTAATTCTCGGGATAGAGCATCTCGTCGGCACAGGTGAAACCTGTTTCCTCCACCACTCTTGTGTGCAGCTTACGGATGGAAATCAAACCCTCCAGCATGTCCTCAGCCTTCGTCGGATCGGGCTGATGTACCATGCCCTTATAACCCGTGCCGTTGGTGCGGGGCTTGTTGGTGTAAATTCTCGGGATAATGAGGATCTTGTGCTTGACCTGCTCGTTGACCTTCGCCAGACGATGCATGTATTCCATCACGGAATCCTCACGGTCAGCAGAACACGGTCCGATGATCAGGATCATTCTGTCGGACTGTCCCATGAATACTCTGCGGATCTCTGCATCACGATGCGCCTTGATTGCAACACACTTTTCCGAAAGCGGGAACTGCTCCCTGATCTCCTCCGGCAGCGGCATTTTTCTGATAAACTCCATTGACATGGAAATTCCTCCTTTATTTATCGACTCCATTTTCATTATACATCAAATGCAAGGAACTGTCAAGAATTTCTGCATTCTTTTCCGCCCGATTTCCGTCTACATACAATGTTCATAATTTCCTCTGTTTCATTTTTTCCACAGCGGATTGTCTGGAAATACTGCGGTTAACGTCCTGAAACGACAGTTTTTACACAATTCTCAACACACTATATATTGTGTTTCCGAACTTTTGTTCTTGAAACTGAACAAAAGCATCGAAATTTGTATTTTTTATTAAAAATGCACTGTTTTGCAGCATTTCTAACAAATTTTAGCCGCTGTTATTGTATAATTTAACGGATAAAATGTGCTTGACAAGCCGTGAATTATAGGGTATACTATAATAGAACAGAAAAAACGGAGTACAAGATATTGTGTTTTGAAAGGATGGGTCTAGAGATGCTGATGTACATTATCAAGCGTGACGGCAGACGTGTGCCGTTCAACGTAGAAAAGATTGCAAATGCGATTTTCAAGGCTGCCAAAGCAGTTGGCGGCACAAACTACGAGGAGTCCATGGCAGTTGCCGAGGAGGTTTGCAGACTGTGCGACGCTGCCTATGCAGATGTCCCCTCCGTAGAACAGGTACAGGATCTGGTAGAGAAGGTATTGATTGAGAGAGGTCATGCACAGACCGCAAAGGCATACATCCTGTATCGTTACGAGCGCACACGGGCAAGAGAGATGAAAACAAACCTGATGAGCGTTCTGAATGAACTGACTTTCCATTCCGCTAAGGACAGCGACATCAAGAGAGAAAATGCAAATATTGACGGCGATACCGCAATGGGCACCATGCTCAAATACGGCAGCGTTTCTGCAAAGGAATTCTATGAGATGTATGTACTCAAGCCCGAGCATGCAAAGGCGCACGCAAACGGCGACATCCACATTCACGATCTGGACTTCCTGACGCTGACCACGACATGCTGTCAGATCGACCTGCTCAAGCTTTTTAAGGGCGGATTTTCCACAGGTCACGGCTTCCTTCGTGAACCGAACGACATTTCCAGCTATTCCGCACTCGCCTGCATTGCCATTCAGTCCAACCAGAATGACCAGCACGGCGGACAGAGCGTTCCGAATTTCGACTACGCTATGGCAGAGGGTGTCAGAAAGACCTATGTTTCGAGATACAAGCAGAATGTTGCCCGTGCGCTGGATTTCCTGACAGTCTGTGAGGACTCCGAGGCACTGGCCGAAGCATTGATGCAGGCAATGGAAGAACAGGGTATTGTTCCCGTTCTTGCCAATAACAACGGCTTTGCAGAAAAGGCCGCAGCTTATCTTGCGCAGAGCATCACCGCAGAGCAGGCTGCACAGGTTCTGGAATTTGCCGCAAAGCATGCATACAAGGAAACAAACCGTGCGACCTATCAGGCAATGGAAGCTCTGGTACACAACCTGAATACCATGAACAGCCGTGCCGGCGCACAGACACCGTTCTCCTCCATCAACTACGGTACGGACACTTCTCCGGAAGGTCAGATGGTCATTGAGAATATCCTGCTGGCAAATGAAGCAGGTCTGGGAAATGGCGAAACTCCAATCTTCCCGATTCACATTTTCAAAATCAAGGAAGGCATCAACTACAATCCCGAGGATCCGAACTATGCACTCTTCAAGCTTGCGTGCAGAGTTTCCGCAAAGCGTCTGTTCCCGAATTTCTCCTTCATCGACGCTCCCTACAACCTCAAGTACTATAAGGAGGGCGACTACGAAACAGAGATCGCCTACATGGGCTGCCGCACCAGAGTTATCGGCAACGTGCATGATCCGAGCCGTGAGATCGTAACAGGCAGAGGCAACCTGAGCTTCACTTCCATCAACCTCCCCAGACTCGCCATCAGAGCTGACGGAGATCTGGAGAAGTTCTTTGAAAGTCTGGACAACATGATGAACCTTGCCATCGACCAGCTGATGCATCGTTTCCACATTCAGTGCCAGAAGAAAGTACGCAACTTCCCGTTCCTCATGGGACAGGGCATCTGGATGGATTCCGAAGGCATGAGTCCTGACGAGGATCTGAGTGAAGTACTCAAGCACGGCACACTGTCCGTGGGCTTCATCGGTCTTGCGGAAACCCTCAAATCCCTCATCGGCGAGCATCACGGTGAGAGCGAGCGTGCAAGAGAGCTGGGTCTGCAGATCATCGGCAGAATGCGCAAGCGTCTGGATGACGAGGCACAGGCAACGGGGCTGAATTTCTCCCTGCTTGCAACACCGGCAGAGGGACTTTCCGGCCGTTTCGTGGGCATGGACAAGAAGAAGTTCGGCATCATCGACGGCGTTACCGATCGTGCATACTACACCAATTCTTTCCATGTGCCGGTTTATTATCCCATCAGTGCATTTGACAAGATCCGCATTGAAGCTCCTTATCACGAGCTGACCAATGCAGGACATATCAGCTATGTGGAGCTTGACGGAGATCCGCTGCAGAATCTCTCCGCATTCGAAAAGGTCATCCGCTGCATGAAGGAATCCGGTATCGGCTATGGTTCCATCAACCATCCTGTTGACCGTGATCCCGTTTGCGGATACACCGGTATCATCGGCGACAAATGCCCGATGTGCGGACGTCCCGAATCCGACCACAACCAGGTGGGATTTGAGAGAATCCGCCGCATCACAGGCTATCTGGTAGGCACACTCGACCGCTTCAACAACGCAAAGCGCAGTGAAGTGAGCGACAGAGTGAAGCATAACGTATAATACAAAAGGGGCTGCCGGTATCTTGCAGCCCCTCTTTTCACAGGAGGTATCGCATGCAATTACAGCTTTCCGGCACAGCCAACGATTCCATCGTAGATGGACCGGGGCTGCGCTTTACCATTTTCGTGCAGGGCTGTCCGCACCGCTGCAAAGGCTGTCACAATCCGCAGACGCACGATTTCAAGGGCGGAACCCCCGCAGATACGGAAGAACTGCTCGAAAAAATCCGCCGCAATCCCCTGCTCGACGGTGTGACATTTTCAGGCGGCGAGCCGTTCTGTCAGGCACTGCCCCTTGCGGAAATCGGCAAAAAAGTGCATGAACTCGGGCTGAACACCATCACCTACACGGGCTACACCTTTGAGGAATTATACGAACGCCGAAATGAAAGCGGCATCGGGGAATTACTGGCAGTAACGGATTATCTGATCGATGGTCCGTTCGTGGAAGCGCAGAAAAGCTATCAGCTCCAATTCCGTGGGAGTGCAAATCAAAGGATCCTCAACTGCCGGAAGAGTCTGGAAACAGGCTGCGCTGTCGAAACGGAGTTCCCGTGATGGCTGCCGCAGAAGCAGCCGCCCCTTGCTATACCTATATGGTGCGCTGTGCCGACGGCACGCTGTACACAGGCTGGACAAACGACCTGCAAAAACGGCTTGCGGCACACAATTCAGGCAAGGGTGCAAAATATACGGCGTCACGCCGTCCTGTTGCATGCGTGTATGCAGAACGGCACGAGGATAAAATTGCCGCCATGCAGCAGGAATACGCCATCAAGCATCTTACACGGGGCGAAAAGGAAGCACTGATTGAAAGTGAACGGAATATTCTGGAACAGCTTGAATTGTAAATAAAATTTACAATTCAAGCTGAAATTCTTGACATTTTCTTCTGAGCATGCTATAATAAAAACAAAATCAACCAAATGACACACCACACATCAAGGAGGAACCTATGGATACCACAAAACTAAAACAAGAGCTGCGCCATGGGGCGAATGCAAGCGGCGTGATGCTCATTTTGTTCTATCTGCTGATCTACGGCGGCAGCTTTCTGCTCAGCACCATACTCTCACAGTTCGGCAATATCGAAGAAGGATTTTTAGGCGATCTGTTCGGATTTCTTGCTTTCACCTTCCAGTATCCCGTGACGGTACCGCTGATTCTGCTGGCATTTCATCTGATACACGGCAAGAAGTACGGGATGCGGCTGCGTGAGGTCTTCTGCAAACCCAAGGTGCCGATGAAAACGGTATTCCGCTGGATTCTGATCTGTCTCGGCATCACCTACGCCAGCGTCTATGTCAGCCGTTTCTTCTGGATGCTCATTCAACTGCTCACAGGATGGGAAATGGTGGCGCAGGATTTTTCTTCGGAAAGCTCATGGCTCTCCATGCTTACAAATATCATTGCAATGGTGATCTATGCGCCGTTGTTTGAAGAAATGATGTTTCGTGGCACGATTTTCCGCAGCACGCAGAAGGGCGGCGATCTTGCAAGCGCACTGCTTTGCGGCATCGCCTTCGGTCTATGGCACACGAATTACGACCAGACGCTGTACACCGCTGTAATGGGCTTCGCTGCCTGCGTACTGTTTGTAAAAAGCGGCAGCCTGTGGGCGCCGATCCTCATGCATGCACTGATGAATTCCATCGGCGCATTTCAGTCCATCATTCTTGGTTCGATGAATCTGAATATGACGGAGCTGACGGATCTTACCTCCATGACGGATGAACAGGCAATCGAATTTCTGATGGAAAATGCAGTTCCTTTCCTGTTTCTGATGCTCTCCTCCTTTCTTGTCATGGGTCTGATGGGGGCAGGACTGATCCTGCTGATTATCGAGCTTGTGCAGCACAAGCAGCTGTTCCGCTTTGAAAAAGCGGAGGGTGATCTTCCCACTGGCAAAAAGCTTGTGATCTGCCTGACCTCCCCCGTGATGCTGATCGCCTGTCTGGGACTTGCGGCATTCACCGTGATCCGGGCAATGGGAATTGTCTGATTGGATTTCACACTTGCCAAGATATACAAATATTCCACATAACATTGAATTTTCTATGTCTTTGGGACTGTTTCACAATGAAGCAGTCCCAAAAATTACGATTTGGTGGAGAAAATGAGTCTTTTTCTCTTGACAAAACACCGAAAATCTGGTATAATAGAAACAGATTTCACGGGGCGGTGGAAAAAATGAGTAAGAAGAAAAGAATGATATTCGGCGTTGTGGGCGCCGAGGTAAACAGTATCGAGCAGAGAGAGATACTGAAGGGAGTCATCTCACAGGCACAGAGCTGCAACATTGACATTGTTGTCATTTCCAATATCTATAATACGAGCAATTACAATGCAGATGTCAATTGTGAAAATCAGATCTACGATCTGATCCTCTCGCCCGAATTTGATGCTTTGATCGTGCTTTCCGAATCTTTTGTCAACGAAGAACTGCAGCAGAACATCTGTCAGCTGCTCCTGCAGCAGACAGTCCCCGTCCTCATCGTGGGAAGCAGGCTGCAAAATCTCGATCACCCGAATTTCCGTTACATCAACACGAGCGACGAAAATGACATTGAGGATATCACCAACCATCTGATCGAGGAGCATGGCTTCACGGATATCGACATTCTGACGGGCTATGATTTTATTGATATTTCGCATTACCGTGTCAACGGCTACAGAAAGGCTCTGGAAAGCCACGGCATCGAATTTGACGAGAAAAAAGTGTATTACGGCGATTTCTGGATGAATTCCGGACAGGCACTTGCCAAGAGATACATCAACGGAGAGCTTCCCTATCCGCAGGCGATTGTATGCGCCAATGACTACATGGCATATGGTCTGATCGACGAACTGCTTGAGCATCACGTTGTCCTCCCCGACCGTATGACGGTCATCGGTTATGAATATGTCTGTGAGCGTTTTCTGCATTCTCCATTGCTGACGACCTATCAGCGCAACAGGGAAAAGCTCGGGGAATCGGCAGTACAGATCCTCTATGGCGTTCTGCAGGGCGATCCGAAGCCCGCATTTACGCCTCCTAAGGGCAAGATTATTTTCGGCACAAGCTGTACCTGCGGCAAGTACAGAATGCAGCTGCATGAAGAACTGAAAAACGCACGCATCAAAAAACAGTATGATACCTGGAATCTGTTCAACCAGATGGAACAGAAGCTTACAGTATCCACAACACTTGAAGAGCTCATCAAGATCATCGGTGATTTCCAGTTTCTGGTGCGCTATGTGCAGAACATCTATCTTTGCCTGTATGAGCATTGGTTTGACTGCACCCCCGATATTCCGGATGAATTCATCACCTGCCGCAGCGTCATCCCGTGGATGGATCAGACGCCCATTGTAATGCAGCGGCTGCGCTTTTCCGAGATGTTTGCAGACAGCGATATTCCGTCGGCATACTATTTCAGCCCTCTTTTCTTCAACGGGCATATGTTCGGACATATTGTTCTGAAGTACGAAAAACCTGATACCTACGACGATGTGTTCCGCAACTGGATGAAATCCGTTTCCAACGGTCTGGAATTCCTGCGTATGAAGAACGACATTCAGTATCTGTTGCAGTGCCGCAATCTGTCCGAGCATCACGACACAATGCTGAACATGTACAATGAAAATGGTCTTCGCAATGCCTTCCAGTCCATGATGGCAAGCACAAAGGAGACAAATGTCTACGTTCTGATGCTCCGTGTTTGCCTGAACAGATCGGATAATTTCTCGGAAACTGCCAAAAAGCACAAGATCAAGGCACTTCTCAATGCTGCTGATGCAGTTAAGAACTGCTGTCATTCCTCGGGCATCTGCGGAAGAATGGGTGAAAATACCTTCCTGTGCTTCATCAAGCATGATGCCGCAACGGCGGACATGATTGCCGACAAATGCACCAATATGATGCTTTTCAGTGAGGATTACATGGAGCAATACGATCTGGATTCTTTCTGCTGCGCAGCGGCACTCATGCCCGAGGGTTGTACCTACACGCAGGCAGAGGAACTTGTCGCACAGCTTCTTGAGGATAAGATCCACGAAATTACTGTCAGACGTACGCATCCGCATTATTCCGCATTGCTTTCCATCCGCCAGCAGATTTACAATCAGCCGCAAAGTGTCTTCTCTCTCGAAGAGCTTGGAAAGCAGCAGTTCCTCAGCACCAACTATCTGCGCAAGATCTACAAGGACTGCTTCGGTACCAGTTTCCATCAGGAATGCATCAACGTCAGAGTTTCGATGGCACGGCACCTGCTTCTGACAACATCTATGAATATTTCCGCCATTGCAGAAAAATGCGGCTATGATGACAGCAAGTATTTCATGCGCCAGTTCGTTGCAGCAACGGACTGTACACCCAGTCAGTACAGAAAGCTGCTGGGATGATGTGTCCCTGCATACATAAAACAGAAATGCACCATCCGAAAGGACGGTGCATTTTTAGTAATTCACAGTTTTCTTATCCAAACAGTCCCGTGGACAGGTAACGATCCCCCGTGTCAGGCAGAAGTACTACGATCTGCTTCCCCCTATTTTCAGGGCGTTTCGCAAGCTCCAGCGCAGCATGCGCTGCAGCTCCTGAGGAAATCCCCACAAGGATGCCCTCTGTCGTTCCAAGCCTTCTTGCAGCTGCATATGCCTGCTCGGCAGTCACGGTCATCACCTCATCATAGACATCGGTATGCAGCACCTCCGGCACAAAGCCTGCGCCGATTCCCTGCAGCTTATGCGCACCTGCCTTACCACCCGAAAGCACGGGGGAATCCGCAGGCTCTACGGCAATCACCTGCACCGAGGGCTTGCGGGATTTCAGATATTCTCCCACACCTGTAATCGTGCCGCCCGTGCCAACACCTGCTACAAAAATATCCACTTCGCCCTCCGTATCCTCAAAAATCTCAGGACCTGTGGTCTTGCGGTGCGCCTCGGAATTGGCAGGATTGACAAACTGACCAGCAATCAGGCTGTTCGGAATCTCATCCGCAAGCTCCTGCGCCTTTTCAATGGCACCCGTCATTCCTTTTGCACCGTCGCTCAGCACCAGCTGCGCACCATATGCCTGCATCAGCTGACGACGTTCCACGGACATGGTGTCGGGCATAACGATGATGCACCTGTATCCCCTTGCTGCACAGACGCTTGCAAGCCCGATGCCCGTATTGCCGCTGGTCGGCTCAATGATCACGGTATCCGCCGTCAGCTTTCCTGTGCGGATCGCATCGTCGATCATTTCCCTTGCCACTCTATCCTTGACGGAACCCGCCGGATTGAAATATTCAAGCTTTGCAAGCACCCTCGCCTGCAGTTCATCCTGTTCCTCGATGTTCGTCAGCTCCATCAGGGGCGTTCTGCCAATCAGCTGATCGGCAGATCTATAAATATTTGCCATACTGCAATCCTCCTGTAGTTAAAGTTGTAATTCATTCGAATACTTGCATTATACCACCTTTTGCAGGCTTTGTCAATTAAAATCGCACTTGAAAAATCAGGGATTCCTCTATACAAATTGTATAACACAGACTATCAAACATATGAATTTCAGAATTTTTAGTAAATTTACATAGATTTAAGATTCCTTTAAGAAACGTATCGTATAATTAGTACAATCGCAAAGGAAGTCAGCGCAGCCGATACGATGCTTGATCTGCTGCAAATATGTGAATGATAATAATTAAAGGAGCGATGCACTATGAAAAAACATGATTTCAGACGTGGACTTGCCGGAATTCTGGCAGTCAGCACCATGTGTGCAGCGATGCCTGCGGTTACACTTACCGCTGCGCAGACGCTTGCAGGTGATGTCAATCTTGACAGTATGGTTTCTACGGTCGATGTGGTTGCCCTGCAGAAATACCTGCTTGGCAAGGCATCTCTTTCCAAGGACGCTTTTGACAATGCAAATGTAGCAGCGGATAAATCCGTAAACGCTTTCGATCTGGCAGTTCTTAAGAGAATGGTTCTGGCTGATCCCGTATCCAACGAGGTTACTATCCGCCTGAGCGACAGCGGAATCAAGGTGGAGGGCGACGACAACAAGGTGGTTGAGGTTTCCGGAAAGGTTGCAAAGATCACCGCAAGCGGTTTGTATCATGTATACGGCAGCATTACAGACGGTCAGATCTACATTGAAACTGCTGCAGAGGATGTTGCAGATGTGGAGCTTGAACTGAATGACGTTACAATGGCAGGCACCAAGCAGGCATACATTTATTCCTCCGCTGCATCGGGTTCTGAAAAGACAAAGATCACGCTGGTAGGCGAGAGTACTCTGACCGATACCGCTGCAGCGGCATATACGGAAAGCGGCGTCATCTACACCAACAACAAGCTTACTATTACAAACAACAGTACCGGTACACTGAACATCAACAGCAACATGAATACCGGTATTTATGCGGACAAGAAGCTCAATCTCAACGGCGGCACGATTGTTGTCAATACCGCAGACGGTTCTGAAACCGCTGAAGCGGATGCAATTGTCGGCGATAACAACATTGAAATCGAAGGTGCGGTCATTGATATTGATTCTTCCGGCGACGGTATCAAGTCCAAGGATCAGGGCGTATTCGTACTTGGCGGTACGGTAACGATAAAGGCAGGCAAGGACGCTGTACAGGCATGCACGGAAATTGCGGTTTCCGATGGTACAGTCACTGCAGGCGGCGATCGTGGCTTCCGCCTTGACGAGGCAGGCATGCTCAACATCACGGGCGGTAAGGTCATTGCAACCGCAACCGATTATCAGCTCACAGGCGCAGGTGTAACGGTAAATCTTTCCGGCAGCACACAGCCTGTCATGATGCTCGATATGGCAGCGGAATGGACTAAGGACAGTGTCATCACCGTGAAGAATGGCGACAAGACTGTCTGCGAATATGCCCCCAGAAAGAAGTACAGCTATGTACTCATCAGTGATGCGGCACTTTCCGCAAGCGGCAAGTACAATGTATTTGTAGGCGGCACGCAGATGGCACACAGCAAATCCGCAACAGGGGAATTTGCATTCACAGCAGCAAGCACAGAATTCCTTGATGTCAAGGCAATGGACGGCGGCGCAACGGTTACTCCCGGCACGGGGGATAACGTGGTTGCTTCCATCGAATATGCCAGTAGTGGCTTAAAAGCTTACAATGCACTGGGAGAAGCGGTTTCCGCCCCTTCCAATCTGACAATATCCGGCACAAAAGTGACCATCACCGAACCGAGCGTGATCTCTGTCAGCGGATCTTCCACTTCCGCACAAATCGTTGTGGATGTGGACAAGACAAAATTTGCCGACGGCGTGGTGGAACTCGACCTCATGGGTGCGGAGCTTTCCAACAGCAGTGCAGCTCCGATCTATGTCAAGCAGATCGGCGATGAGGCTGTCATCGTTGCAAAGAATGGTACAACGAATACCATTACAGACGGCACGAATCATTCCGATACCAATTCCGACGGTGAAGTAATTGCCGCTGCGATCTATGCAGAGGATGACCTCAAGATCAAGGGGCAGGGCGCACTGACCGTCAACGGCAAGTGCCAGGATGGTATTGCAACCAAGAATGACCTGAAGGTCTACAACGGCACAATCAATGTCAATGCCGTGGATGATGCCCTCAGAGGCGGCGACAGCGTGACCATCGGCAATGATACCGACACGGATTTCAGCACGCTGAACATCACACTGAAAACCACCGCAGGTGACGGCATCAAGGCAAACGATACCGACACCACAAGCGGCAAGGGGTTCATCACCGTCAACGGCGGCAAGGTGAATGTGACTGCATTCTCCGACGGTATGCATGCATCTCAGGCACTGAATATCAATGGCGGCGATATTACTGTTAAAACATCTGCAACCAGCTCCGGCGATACCAGCGCAAAGGGTCTGAAAGCAGGCTGTACGGATGAAAACGGAACCGCAGTTACAGGCGTCATTGCCATTAACGGCGGCAATATTGACGTAGATTCCACCGATGATTGCATCCATGCAAGCGGCAATATCACGCTCTACGGCGGTGTGATGCAGCTTAATTCCGGTGACGATGCGGTGCATTCTGATGCGGATGTCACCATCGGTCAGGGCAGCAACACATTCGATGACGTGCTGATCCTCGTTGAGGCTGGCTACGAAGGAATTGAAGGTCTGAATATCACTCAGAACAGCGGCACCGTGATTTCCAACACCACCGATGACGGCTACAATGCTGCAGGCGGTGCGGACGGTTCCGGAAACATGTCCCCCGGCGGCTGGGGCGGCGGCTGGGGCGGCGGCTTCGGCGGCGGCGGCGGAAACTACTCCCTGAATCTCAAGGGCGGTTTTGCACTCGTCAACACAACCAACGGCGACCACGATGGTTTTGACTCCAATGGTTCCCTGACAGTCAGCGGCGGTTATGTTATTTCCAACGGTCAGGAGCCTTTCGACTGCGATGGAACTCTGTCCTACACGGGCGGTGTATATGTCAAGAACACTGGCTCCGGCGGCATGGGCGGCGGTATGATGCCCGGCGGCGGCGGATCCATGACGCAGTCTGTTTCAGCATCCGTATCTGCAAGTGCAAGTACCAGAATCACCCTCTGCGACGGCAGCGGCAATGTAATCGTATCTTTCATTGCTGATAAGGCAGTTTCCAGCGTGATTGCAGGCTGCACAGCTTATACCGGTGCAACCGTTTACACGGGCGGCACACTGCAGGGCAGCACCTATTTCCAGGAAATCGACCAGACGCAGCTGGCTGCATACGGCGGCACGCTGCAGGGCGGCACACAGGCTTCCGGCTCTGCCGGCGGCAATACCTCCTGGTGGTAAAATTCGAATTAAAATCCCCTCACGCAAGTGAGGGGATTTTTCCATGTCAAAAAAAAAGCCACTTTTGACAATGTTATCAAAAGCGGCTTTACAATAGTTTCAGTTTACTTGGTATTCTTGATGTTCCAGCGGAAGGAACAGAACTTGGATGCCTTGCTGATATCGAACATATTATTGTTCAGAATTCTGGTAAAATCAAGGAAACGGTAGTTGGTTTTCATTTCCTTATTGCCGATCAGGCTCTTGATCGTCGTAACACTCGCATTCGGAGGGATACGCTGCAGAACTACGCCGATACGATGGTTTTGCTTCATGTACTCAATGATCTCAGAAGCCATTGTCAGATGCTTGTCCGCTACATTGTAGATGCCATTGTAGGAATTATCCTCTGCGGCACGGGTGAAGCCCAGCAGGAAATCCACCATATTATGTACGCAGCAGAAATGGAAACCATATTCACCTGTGCGGTATACAAACTTCGTATTATCCTTCGGGTCTGTGATCTTCGCTTCAAGGTTTGCAGAGAATTTCTTTGTATACACCGGAGGAATTCGGATAATCGCACACACAATGCCCTTGGCACGACCGATGTCCGCCGCCATGGTGTTCTCAGAATCCGACTTGAGCTTTGCATAATTCGTGATGGGCTTTGTAAAATCGTCCTCACGCAACGGCTCACGGGTCTTGGGCATCTGATAAACCTGTGTCGTACTGATGAGAATGAAACGCTTTACATCATGTGCAATCGCAAAACGATAGATAAAGCTATTGCACTGGTTGTTCATGTCAATTTCCTTATCGGTCACAATATGTCCCAGATCATTATCCACGGTGCATGCAAGATGAATCACAGTGTCAATCTTGTTGCGGTCAAAAATATCGGCATATGCAGACTTATCCGACGGTACGGCTTGCACAAATGTAAAATTTTCCTTGTTGATATTATAGTCGCTCGGCTCACGGTCAACGGCAATGACCTCATATCCCTTCTTTAAAAAACCGGAACACACATGGTCACCCATCAGTCCGCAGCCGCCTGTTACCAGTACCTTTGCCATACGAGTAAGCCTCCTGTAGTTTTGTTAGTTTCATTATAACATGTTCTCTACCATAATTCAAGTATTTTTTGTGAACTTTACACCAATAATACACTGAAATGTAAAATCTTTCGGTAATTCGGACAAGAAAACCGGAAAAACCAAGTTTTCAAATGAAAAACGTATAAAAGCGTAACAGCAGCTCTGCAGATTCTGCAGAGCTGCCGCAGTATTCACTTACTGAGCGTTGTTTGCTTCATCAACCATTGTCTGAACTGCATCCTTGATCATAGAGAGGGACTCATTCCAGGGAGTACCCTTTGCCGCAGCACGAACGCCGTTTACATTGTCATCGAGGATATCTGCAAGGTCGGTGGAAACACCGTTCATGAAGTCAAATGTCGGATTTTCGAGAGCAATCTCGTCCATCTTCTTCTTCATTTCGATCATTTCCTCGGACCACTGATAGTCCGCAATGAACGCCTCGTTACCGATGCGGATCGCTTCCTCATTCATCATTGCAACACGCTTGCATTCGAGGTACTTCGCAACGCCCTCGGGGTTGTGACCGCCTGCTACGAACAGGTAGGATTCCATGTTGGTGGGGATGTAATATTCATCAGCATCGGGATCTCTGGGCATGGGAACAAAGAAGCAATTGTCGCCGAACTGCTTCATCCAGTCAGGTCTGGAATCTTCATCCTTGGTGTCCAGGTCGCCGCCGTACAGTGCCCACAGACCTACGGGATAGAACAGGAGCTTGCCTTCGCCGATGTATTCGGGATGATCAGTCCAGCCATAGTCGCCGACACCGATTGCAACTGCATTAGAAGTGTACAGATCATACATGTAATTCTGTACACGCTCAACGGACGGATCTGTCAGGTTGTTCACGAGCTTGCCGTCCTTCAGACCGATGTAGGGAACACCGGTTGTTGCGGACAGACCGCCCTCAAACCACCAGCCGTCGATACCATACTTACCGTTCTCGGGATCTACAAATGCTTCAAGCATTTCCTGGAATGCTTCCCATGTCCACTCGCCCTTTTCGAAAAGCTCTGCGGGATCGTCAAAGCCCAGCTCCTCGATGGTATCACGGTTGTAGATGACAGCACAGCCGTCGCCTGTTACCTGGGTAACGGTCATGTAGTGCTTGCCATTCCACATGATATTGTCGTTGGCTTCCTTGATGTCCTTCCATGCGTCGCTTGTGAAGTCAATGTAATCATCCGCAGGAACGAACATACCACGGATCGCACCCTTCGGGAATGCGTCGAAGTTGCCGCCGTAGAAGAAGTCGATGCCTTCATCGCTGTTGATGGAGTTTGCGAGCTTGTCATAGCGCTCTTCATATGCACAGGAGATCCACTTAACCTCGCCGCCGTAGCGTTCCTGGAACATTGCCAGATCTACAGGTGTGCTCTTAGCGGTCGTGCCGGGGTTGATGTCCCAGTCGGACAGCCATTTGATGGTCTTGTTTTCCAGCTCGCCCGTCAGTCTGTCATCCTCACCTGCAAGGCTTGCAACCTCCTCACGAACGGAGGAATCCATTTCTTTGAAGCTCTCTGTCTTTCCTCCGCAGCCGAAGCTTGTCATGGACATGCCGGCTACCAGCAGCAGTGCGAGTGCCGCCTTGAATCTTCTCATCATCATAAACATTCTCCATTCTCCGTACCTGCGGTAGTCGGCAGGTCACTTATTATTTTTTTGACTCCATGCAGACTGTTCTGCACTATTCTAACATTATACCATATTCTGCACCAAAATGCAATTACTATTTTGCACTATTTTTCATCGGAAAATCCACCGTTTTGCACAAAAGTATACCGCATTTTATTCCATCACATGTTCAAGCGCATGATAGAAAATTGTTTTCACATGGGCATCGGCAAGGGAATAATAAATGATTTTTCCTGCACGGCGGCTTCTGACCAGACGTGCCTGCTTGAGCACACGAAGCTGATGGGAGATGGATGACACGGTCATGGAAAGCCGCTCGGCGATCTCACTGACGCAGCGTTCATGTTCGAGCAATTCAAAGAGGATACGCACACGGGTCGGATCTCCGAACATTTTGAGAAGCTCAGCAACCCTTGTCAGCATCTCTGCATCCGGCATCTGCTGCATCAGATCGTCAATCAGGTTCTGATGTTTCACGCACTCACCGCAGATATGTTCCTGTTCCATACGACACCTCCATCAATTAAATCGCCGGCATGACCCTGCCGCCGGAAACCGGAATATAGGCGCCGGTCGTAAAGCTTGCAAGATCTGATAGGAGAAATGCCGTCATCTGTGCAATTTCCTGATCTGTTCCACGTCTGCCAAGCGGTACGGTTTTGTCATATTCGGGGGCGGATTCCGTGTGATTCTGCCTGTCACGCTCGGAAATCGTCCAGCCGGGAGCCACTTGATTGATCGTGATTCCATGGCAGCCGACTTCCTTTGCAAGGCAGCGGACAATGCCGTCAAGTCCACGTTTTCCTGCGGTATACGCACCGACACCCGGTTCGGCAAGGGCGGAACATTCGGTATTGATCGCAACGATCCTCCCATAGCCCTGTGCGATCATGTCGGGCAGGAACACCTTGGCGAGATGCACGGTCTGCATCACGCAGGAATCAAACTGACTCTGAAAATCCGCAAGCGGCTGGTCAAGGATGTTCTTCCATTCATACTGGATCACGGCGTTTGCGACCAGCAGATCAACCTTGCCGAACTGGTCGGATACGGTTTTCTGCATGCTGCAAACGGAATCAAAATCCGTCACATCACACTGCACAAGAAAGGCACGTCTTCCCTCCTGCTCGACAAGCTTTGCCGCACGCTCCGCCTTTTCCGCACTGCGGCAGTAATGCAGCACCACATCTGCACCGCATGCGGCAAGTGTGCGTGCAATGACGCTGCCGAGTTCTCCGGATGCACCCGTAACAAGGGCAATCCTGCCGCTAAGATCAATTTTCAGCATCGCATGAACCTCCTGTTTACACGATTTCCGTCACCGTAAAGCCTGCATCCTCCACAGCCTTGCTCAATTTTTCAAGGAGTGTAAGATCCGGATAGCCCTCATAACGGATGTTTGCCGTTTCGGTTTTCAGGTCAACCGTTGCCGTTACGCCTTCAAATGCATTGAGCGCAGCCTCCGCATTTGCCCTGCAATGTTCGCAGTTCATGCCGGAGATATGCATCGTGTAGCTGCCGCCGCCTCCCGGAAGCGGCTCAGCGGGAGGAACAGACTTTGCAGATGTTTTTCTTTTCATCACGCAGATCGAGGTAATGACAACAATGAGTGCGACGACGGCACAGAATGCGAGAATCGCCACAGCCAAAAAACGGATGTTGAATGTATTCATCATAGGAATCGCCTCCGGTCTTTATCTTATTACTTCTATTATACCACATTTTCCTGCCTCTTGTAAAGCAAATTTTTTGTGATAAACATATTGCTGCAAAATGTCCGCATATAGTGTACAGAGCCACCCTCCGAGGGGCAAATTCAGATTCCGCAGGAAGCGGATCATGGGAGTGAGGTTATGGAAGAACAGCCAAATGAAAGAGCAATCCTGCTGGGGCAGTACATACTCGAGCAGCGTACAACGGTTCGTGCCGCAGCAAAGCAATTCGGGATTTCCAAAAGCACGGTGCATAAGGATGTCAGTGAACGCCTGCCGCATATCAGACCACAGCTTGCGCAGGAGGTACGGGAAGTGCTTTTACAGAATAAACAGGAACGCCATATCCGTGGGGGTCTTGCAACCAAGGAAAAATACGCAAGACTCGCCGCAGGAAGGGAATAGAAACGCAGCCCACCCTCTACGGAAGGTGGGCTGTTTTGGTGTTTTCTCCCGAATATTATTATGATGTATTTAATTTTTTTGTTTTCACTTGCTTTTTCAGAAATTTTCCTGTATAATTACTATGTATAGTTATGTGCATACAATCTTAAAATATAACAATACCCCTATGACAATTACAGCAGATCATGGAAGAAATGAGGAGAACAGAATGAAATTGTTAAGCATCGCAGTGCCCTGCTACAATTCCGCAGAATATATGGAACATTGTATTGATACCCTTCTGACAGGAGGGGAGGATGTTGAAATCCTGATCGTCAACGACGGTTCCACAAAGGATAATACCGCAGAAATCGCCGACCGTTATCAGGCGCAGTATCCGTCGATCGTCAAGGCGATACACAAGGAAAACGGCGGCCACGGCTCCGGCGTCAATATGGGTCTGGAAAAAGCAAGCGGTCTGTATTTCAAGGTTGTCGATTCCGACGACTGGGTCAATACGGAAGTGCTTTCCAAAATCCTTGCAAAGCTCCGTGAATTTTCGGAAATGGAGCATCCTGTGGATATGCTGCTTTCCAATTACACCTATGAACATGTGGAGGACGGCACAAGCCACACTGTCAGATATACCGGAAAAATGCCGGAAAACAAAGTGTTTGGCTGGGAGGAGCTGGGACGCTTCCGCCCCGACCAGAATATTCTGATGCACTCGGTCATTTACCGCACGCAGATGCTGCGTGACAGCGGCACGAAGCTTCCGCATCACTGTTTTTATGTGGATAACATCTTTGTTTACGAGCCGCTGCCCTATGTGAAAACGCTCTATTATCTGAACGAAAATTTCTACTGCTACTTTATCGGAAGATCCGATCAGTCCGTCAACGAGGAGGTGTTCATCCGTCAGGTGGATCAGCAGCTTCGTGTAACCTATCATATGCTCAATGTCTGCAATCCGATGCAGCTTGATGCTCCCAAACGTCTGCGCAGCTATATGCTGCACTATCTGTCGATGATGATCCTCATCTGCTCAGTATTCCTGACGCTAAGCAAAACGGAAGAGAACGAACAGAAGCGCCGCAAGCTCTGGAAGGACATCCGACAGATGGACGAAAAGCTCTACCGTCAGCTGCGTTACCGCACACTCTGCGGACTTTCGGACACGCCCATCGTCCGCAAGCGTCAGGTGCTGGGAAATGGTTACAGATTAGCAAGAAAAATTTTCAAATTCAACTGATATTTTCCATTTGACGTAAAAGTTTCATCCAATATTAACCGGCTGTATACGCATGTTGCATAATTCTCCGTGTCCGTGGGAAAATAAAATGGAAGAATGACCGAAACTGAGTTAGCGCTCCTAACCTGCATTGACAAAACTGCCTGAATGGTGTATGATGAAGATAATGAAACTATCAAAAATCCATCGGCAGCAAGACATGGGGACTGCCAACTGTTGAAAGGAAGAGGTAATATGTCAATGATATTTGAACCCGAATGGGAAGGCTTTGAGCCGGGACGCTGGAGTCACACCTCCGTCAATGTCCGTGATTTCATTCAGAAGAATTATACGCCCTATGAGGGCGATGACAGCTTCCTCGAAGGCCCGACCGAGGCAACGACAAAGCTGTGGGATCAGGTCATGGAGCTTTCACGTCAGGAACGTGAAAACGGCGGCGTGCTGGATATGGACACAAAAATCATTTCGACCATCACCTCCCATGGTCCGGGTTATCTGAATAAGGATCTGGAAAAAATCGTGGGATTTCAGACAGACAAGCCCTTCAAGCGTTCACTGCAGCCCTTCGGTGGCATCCGCATGGCGCAGACCGCATGCAAGGCATACGGCTACGAAGTGGACGACGAGGTTGTTGACATTTTCACAAAATACAGAAAAACCCACAATCAGGGTGTTTTTGATGCATACACCCCCGAGATGCGGCTTGCAAGAAAGTCTGCAATTCTGACGGGACTTCCCGATGCCTACGGCAGAGGCAGAATCATCGGCGACTACCGCAGAGTTGCACTCTACGGTGTGGATCGTCTGATCGAGGATAAGAAGCACCAGCAGGATACGCATTTTGTCCGCATGACCTCCAAAAATATCCGTCTGCGTGAGGAGCTGTCCGAACAGATCCGTGCACTCGGAGAGCTCAAGGAGCTTGGCAATATCTACGGCTATGATATTTCACGCCCCGCAAGAAATGCACAGGAGGCTGTACAGTGGCTGTATTTCGGCTATCTGGCAGCGGTCAAGGAGCAGAACGGCGCAGCCATGAGCCTTGGCAGAACCTCCACATTCCTGGATATCTACATCCAGCGTGATCTTGACAGAGGACTTATTACGGAGCGTGAGGCGCAGGAGCTGATCGACCACTTCATTATGAAGCTGCGTCTGGTAAAATTCGCAAGAACGCCCGAATACAATGCGCTGTTCTCCGGTGACCCGACATGGGTGACCGAATCCATTGCCGGCGTTTCTGTAGACGGCAAGCATCTGGTAACGAAGAATTCCTTCCGTTATCTGAATACTCTGAACAACCTCGGTACAGCGCCTGAGCCAAATATGACGGTTTTGTGGTCTGTGAATCTACCGCCCAATTTTAAAAAGTTCTGTGCCAAAATGTCCATCAAGTCCTCCTCCATTCAGTATGAGAATGACGATTTGATGCGTGTAACACATGGTGACGACTATGCAATTGCCTGCTGCGTATCTTCGATGCGCATCGGTAAGGAAATGCAGTTCTTCGGTGCAAGAGCAAACCTTGCAAAATGCCTGCTCTACGCCATCAACGGCGGCGTGGATGAGGTCATGAAAGTGCAGGTAGGCCCTAAATACAGACCCGTTGAGGGCGATTATCTGGACTTTGACGATGTCATGGACAAGTACGACCAGATGATGGAATGGCTTGCGGGACTGTATGTCAATACACTGAACGTCATTCATTATATGCATGACAAATACAGCTACGAACGCCTGCAGATGGCACTGCATGACAGAGATGTCAAGCGTTACTTTGCGACAGGTATTGCAGGTCTCTCCGTTGTTGCGGATTCCCTCAGTGCCATCAAGTATGCAAAGGTAAAGTGCATCCGTGATGAAAACAGTATTGTCGTGGACTACGAGGTGGAGGGTGATTTCCCGAAATACGGCAACGACGACGACCGTGTGGACAGCATTGCGGTGGATATCGTCCGCATCTTCATGGACAAGATCCGCAAGCACCACACCTATCGTGACGGCGTACCGACGATGTCCATTCTGACGATCACGTCAAACGTTGTATACGGCAAAAAGACGGGCAACACACCCGATGGAAGAAAGCAGGGTGTTCCGCTGGCTCCGGGTGCAAATCCGATGCACGGCAGGGATACGGCAGGTGCAGTGGCATCTCTGGCATCCGTTGCAAAGCTTCCGTTCCGTCATGCACAGGACGGTATTTCCAACACCTTCTCCATCATTCCCGATGCACTGGGCAAGAGTACGGTGCTGTTTTCGGGCGAGCTGGATTTAGACGCACTGAAAACGGAGGCAGAAGATGCAGAATAATCCCGATCTTGAAGCGCAGGCAGAGGAGCTTGCCGCACTGCTTGATGCATTGGTGGAAAGCGGCAGTGAGCATATCAATCTTGAAGTCGGCGAGCAGACAAGAGTGCGGACAGTGAACAGTACCGACTGTTCCGGAAAGCTCGGTGCCTGTGCTGTTCCGACTTTTGAAGATGAGGAAGAAACTGACGAAAAGAGTGAGGACGAGGAGGACTGGTAACAGTTGCTTTTCGTACACAAAGATTGTTACAGGAGGTTATTTTTATGGCAAATGACGCACAGATCGACAACCTCGTAGAGCTGCTGGATGGTTATGTTGCAAAAGGCGGCCATCATCTGAATGTAAATGTTTTTACAAAGGAAACTCTGCTGGATGCACAGAAGCATCCGGAGAAGTATCCGCAGCTGACAGTCCGTGTATCCGGTTATGCGGTGAACTTCATCAAGCTGACGAAAGAGCAGCAGGATGATGTCATCTCCAGAACCTTTCACGGAAAAATCTGATTACAGAAAGCCCCTGCAAGCAGGGGCTTTGTCATAGAAAGGAGCCGCTATGGAAGGCTACATCCATTCAATTGAAAGCTTCGGAACGGTCGATGGACCCGGTGTGCGGCTTGTGATTTTCTTTCAGGGCTGTCCGATGCGATGTCTTTACTGTCACAACCCCGACAGCTGGAAGCCGAAACAGGGACGGACCATGACCACGGATGCAATTCTGGAAAAATACGAACGCTACAAGGAATTTCTCAAAAGCGGCGGCATTACCGCAACGGGCGGCGAGCCGATGCTGCAGCCGGAATTCCTCATTGAACTGTTTTCGAAGGCTAAGGCAAGGGGCATTCACACCTGTCTGGATACATCGGGGATTTGTTTTGATCCGCAGAATCCCGAAACCGCCCTGCGCCTTGCAGAAGTGACGGATCTTGTGATGCTGGACATCAAGCATATTGATGAGGAAAAGCACAGGGCACTCACAGGGCACAGCAACCGCAATATCCTCGCATTTGCACAATTTCTGGCAGACCATGGCGTGCCGCTGTGGATACGGCATGTGGTCGTTCCCGGATGGACGGATGATGCAGAGGAGCAGCGCAGGCTCGGCTATTTCATCGGCGGTCTGAAAACACTCAAGGCACTCGATGTGCTGCCGTATCACGATATGGGCAAGTCGAAGTACGAAGCTCTGGGGATGGACTACCCCCTGAAGGACGTTCAGCCCCTGCCTGCGGAGGATGCGCAGCGTGCAAGGGCGGAGATCATGAAGGGCATCAAAAAGCGGTTACGGGAACAAAACTAAGGTGCCGCCCTGCTTTGCAGGGCGGTTTTGTGCATACTATACAATAAATACAGTTGAAATTTGGCGTGCTTTTAAGTAGAAAGATATTGCATATTTTTTATTTATCGTGTATAATGAAAGTACAAGGACGAGGGTTCTTGAAAATAATGTGAAGGGGAAATTACTATGAAAAGGAGAGTTACTGCGGCGGCAATTGCAGCATTGTGTTTGTGCAGTGCAACAACATCGCTTTTTGCCGGTGCAACGACGTATGACGCTTGTGATGTCAACCATGACGGTTCAGTCAATATGACTGATGTAATCACTATCAACCGCTTTTTGCTTGGTGCGGATTATTATCCAAACTACAATCAACTCGATGCTAACAGAAGTCATACAGTTGATGCGGCAGATGCTACCTGTGTTATGAGTAAAATAACACAAACACCCTATTCTGCATGCTATATTCGTCAGTATGCGAATGCGTATATGGAAGTTGTAAATATGCCTGCTGTTTCAAATACGATTACGTTAGATAATACTACGAATGCTACAAATGTACGAACATATAAAAGATATTCTTATGATGATGACTGCTATCTTTCGCCTTATACCTTGACAACATCATCATTAACATTGAATTCGCCTCAATCAAGAGATATACTAAACGGCGATGACAACCGTAATGTTGCTCATGGTTATGAAAATACCGGAATTGTTTATCTTGAAAATATAGGTACAGGTTTTATCATTGGTGATCATGAAATTGCAACAGCTGCTCATTGTGTGTTTAATAGTAATGGAATCCGTAAAAATATTGAGATTCTAACATATGATCGCACAGGTCAACCGGATGGAGGAGAATTGCACGTTTCAGAAATACATCTTCCTCAAGATTATTCGGTTATAAAGGAGTGCACGCCTGATGATTTTGCGTTGATTATTGTAGAAGAAGATTTATCGGATCGCATTCATTTTTCAATCGGAAATTCCTACAATATGACAAACAGTGAGGTAGGCACAATCCCACTTCACGTTACAGGAATACCGGATAAAAAGCCTAACGGTGAGCCAGATGAGGAAAACGATATGCTCTACACGCATTTTGGAAGCATTTATGGAAATGATAATCGGAGTTTGTTGCATTACACTGTAGATACAACCGGAGGTCAAAGCGGCTCTCCTGTCTATACAATCACCCGTGAGCGTTATAATAGCACTGATTACTACACTTATACGGCTCTTGCAATTCATACAGCGGGCCCTGATGGTGCCGGATATAATTATGGCACACTCATGACGAAATATCAACTCAATTTTTACCGAAACAATCCTTATGTGAATTAAGTGAATAAGGAGGTTATATTATGAAAAAGAAACTAACAGCCCTATTGACGGCGATTCTTTGTATGAGCACTCCTTTATCTGCCAATGCAGTAGATGTGAGCATTGATTTTTCAGAGGATTCCAACGGCATTGTGATTCGATCGGATGATTTTGTATACAGATCGAATGAAACCTATGGTCTTAAAAGTGGATTCTTCCTTGAATCTGCACTGGATGAGCCGGATTTTATGGTGGTCGGATATGTATACTACGAGAACTGTCCCGAAAGTCCGTTTAATTATGTGGTATCTCCCATCAATCAGGAAAGCCTTCTTAAGTCGGGAACGGGTATTCTCTACCATCATTTCGTGCAAAGGGATTTAGGCGATAATTCTCGGCTTCAAATCGGCGATTTTGTGAAGATTGATGGCCTCATTGTGAAACCGGAATCCGAGCCGATATCCTATTTACCGATCGAAGAAGGTTCGCTATCTTGTCTTGGCAATGGCGTGGAGCTTTTTGGTGAAGAATTCAAAGCAGTAATCCGTCTTCAGATGGTGATTGACCGGACAGTAATTGATAAGATGAAGCAAGGAAATGACCAAATTGACGACATTGAATTGATTCAGGGTGACATCAATATTGACGATGTCCTCAATATTCTCGACTGCATTACCATCAACAAGCATCTTCTGACGGGCACGGAGCTTTGCGACTATGCAAAGGTTGTGGGCGATATCAATCAGAACGGTGCACTTGATTTCGGCGATTCTCTCGCCATCCTCAAGGAATCCATCGGTATTACGGTGAATTTTGAGTAATGCTTGATAAAGCACATGAAAGTATGACGCCCTCTCCCCACAGGAGAGGGCATTTTTATCCCCAAAATACACCGCTGTGTTAATTGACAAGCACACTAAAGTATGGTATAATTGAGGTATTGTGTCGAAAGCGGCAGAATTTACAGAATGAAGAAAGCGGTGGTGCAGCTTATGGATTTTGAAGCAATCAAAAAGGTCACGTTGATCTTACTCGAATATCTCCCGAACACCCTCAGCCTCTTTGCGTGGACACTTGTATTTTCCATTCCTGTGGGAATGATCGTTACATGGCTGAAAAAATGCAGATGCAAACCTGTCAACTGGCTGACGGATCTGTACATCCTCATCATGCGTGGTACACCCCTGATGCTGCAGATCATTGCATTCTACTACGCCATCCCCATGATCGTGGCATCGGCGGTGAAAAACGGTAATACGGGCGGTATCATCCCGTTCTTTCAGAATATCATGAGCAGCGACCATTATATGATCATCATGCTTGTTGTGGCATTTTCCCTCAATTATGCAGCATATTTTGCGGAGATCTTCCGTGGCGGCATTGAGGCAATTCCGAAGGGACAGTATGAGGCGGCACAGATGCTGGGCATGACGAAAATGCAGACCTTCTTCCGCATCATCCTGCCGCAGGTGACAAAGCGTGTCATTCCGGCAACGGCAAACGAGGTCATTGTCCTTGTCAAGGATACCTCTCTTGCCAATGTCATTGCCTTTGCGGAGATCACGATGAAGGCAAAGCAGCAGATGAATTTCTATTCGTCCATCCTGCCCCTGTTCATTGCAGGCGTATTCTATTTTGTGATGAATGCAGTGGTTACGGCACTTTTCTCATTTATTGAGAAGAAATTTGACTATTACAAGTAAGGGGGGCTATCCATGGCAATTCTTGAAGTACGCAATATTTCGAAAAAATTCGGGGATCTGGAAGTCCTCAAGGATATTTCCTTCAACGTCGAGGTCGGACAGGTCGTGGCGATCATCGGACCGTCCGGCAGCGGCAAATCCACGCTGCTGCGCTGCGTCAATCAGCTAGAGCGTGCCGACAGCGGTGAGATCGTCGTAGATGGTCTGACAATGCTGCACACAGAGGACGGAAAGGCACAGTATGCGGACAAGAAAACGCTCCGTGACATCCGTCTGAAAATCGGTCTGGTGTTCCAGAATTTCAACCTGTTTCCGCATTTTTCCGTATTGCAGAATGTGATCGAAGCTCCCATCCATGTGCTGAAGAAATCCAAGGCGGAAGCAACCAAAACAGCGGAGGAGCTGCTCAAAAAGATGGGACTTGAAACGAAGGAGAAGTCCTATCCCTGTGAGCTTTCCGGCGGTCAGCAGCAGAGAGTGTCCATTGCAAGGGCGCTTGCCTTGAATCCGCAGATCCTGTTTTTCGATGAACCGACCTCTGCGCTTGATCCGGAATTGACGGGTGAGATTCTCAAGGTCATCAAGGAACTTGCCAAGGAAAAGATGACGATGGTGATCGTCACCCACGAAATGGCATTTGCACGGGATGTGGCAAACCACGTTATTTTCATGGATCAAGGCTATATCGTGGAAGAAGGCGCACCGGAGGAGGTCTTTGGCAATACGCAGAATGAGAGAACAAAGCAGTTCTTGCAGAGGTATAATGAGAACTGATTTCTGCTGAAAGGATAGTTTATGAAAAAGGCAATTCGGATTATGTTGATTTGCATCGCAGGACTTGCTGTAATCATAACCGGAACGATTCTGCTTGTGAGATGGAGTCTGAATGGGACGAATTACCGGACTTTCTCCGAGGAGAAAAGGCAGATGATGGAACAGGAATTCCATATCAAGGTAACGGATGATCTGACGTTGGAGGAATATTTCCAAATTGGCTTTCATGAGGACAGACGGCTGAATCTTTCCACGCAAAAGAATTTGCAGGCATTTCTGGATGAAAATATACTTTCTGCTGCCGTCATTACCGAAGCTGAACAGGATTCTCTCTATACACAAACAAAATTTGAGTATGCTTCCGGCAATGAAACAGTCTACGGCACATTCACCGAATTGGGAGAGGAAAATGCTGTTTCTCTGTTTCTGCCCTCATGATTGTATCGTGAGAAGGCGAACCATCCGCAAATGACAACTATTTAAAAACTTCTGGGGGAATGTCAACATGTCAAAATTCAAGTGTATCCTGACTGCCCTTCTGGGCGTGGTGATGATCGTGCTTGCTGTTGTGATGTATGTGCGTGAAGCATCGTATATTTTCATGGGGAAGACGCTGAATCTCAACGAAATCATTGAAGAGGGCGGTGAAATGCCGAGGGGCGAATTTGTCACATTCACAGTTGAATATCCGCTTGGCAATTATGCAGAAACCCGTGAAATGATCGCCGGTTTCATCCCGATGCCGTTCGGCAAGACACAGCAGTATGCAATTCTGTGTGAAGACGGCAGCATCATTTCGGCGGAGGTCGGCAAGAAATCGAAGATTGCAGAGCTGGAACAGGCGGTGGAGGCTTTCTACAATGACAAAACCGCCGCTGTGACGATCGTCGGATGTGTAGCAACGAATAATTCCGAAATGAACGGCTATCTTGCCGAATTTACGGATTATCTCTTTGAGGGAGATACGGCATCTGCAGGCGTGACACCGACCTATTTTCTGATCGACACAACCCAGACAAGGGCATCGCAGTTTTTCCTCTATTTCTTTTTCCTGCTGCTGGGCGGTGCAATTTCTGTGGGCGGCATCTATAGACTGTGCAGGCGCATGTGATGCCTTGTAATTTCCCACAAAAGCTCATCCGCAAATTTATGAAAACATGATAATAAATCCGAATTTACTGCCGTTCTCTTTACTTTCCCTGAAAGATATGGTATCATAATAAGACAGTAATACAATCAATGAAAAGGAGAAGAATTATGAGAAAATCTATCTTTAAGAAGCTTCTGTGCGTGGCTGCATCCGCAGTAATGCTGTTTTCCGCAGCTGCATGCAGCAATGCAGGGGGCGGCAGCGGCAAGGACGAATCCCTCAAGAAGGTAAAGGACGCAGGCAAGATCATCCTCGGTCTGGACGCAACCTTCAAGCCCATGGGCTTCACCGATGAAAACGACCAGATCGTAGGCTTTGACATTGACGTTGCAAAGGAAGTCTGCAAGAGAATGGGCGTTTCTCTGGAGCTGTATGCGGTAAACTGGGATACCAAGGAGCAGGATCTAAATGCAGGCACGATCGACCTGATCTGGAACGGTCTGTCCGTATCCGACGAGCGTAAGCAGGTAATGCTCATGAGTGAACCGTACATGGATAACGAGATGGTATTCGTTGTGAACGGCAGCAGCGAAATCAAGGAGCTTTCCGACCTGAAGGACGCAAAGATCGGCGTACAGAACGGTTCCACCGCACTGGATATCCTCAATGCATCCGAGGTTGTTGCAAACGGCGCAACTCCCGTTGAGCTTGCGACCAACGTAGAAGCCCTGCAGCAGCTGGAGCTGAACATGGTGGACGCTGTGTTCATGGATTCCGTTGTGGCAAACTATGAGATCGTTTCCACCGGCAAGGATTACAAGCTTCTGGAAGAGGGTCTGTCCTCCGAGCAGTATGCAATCGGCTTCCGTCTGGGCGATCAGGCACTGTGCGATGAGGTAACAAAGACACTCAAGGAAATGGTGTCCGACGGCACACTGGCAAAGATCTCTACCGAGTGGTTTGGCAGTGACGTGACAACGATCGGCAAGTAAATAAATCGGCTCCTCCTGCGATGCAGGGGGAGTTTTTTTATGCGAAAAGCCCTGCCAAATGGCAGGGCTTCAGTTTGTAGAAAAGTCCATTTTCTTAGTGGGCGTATGCTTGAAACTGCCCCTCCCCTTCCCAAAGGGGAGGGCTTTTTCACATTTTTACGTCTTTAAATCCGTCATCACATCACTGCAAGCTTTGCAAACTGCGCCTTCAGTGCAGGATAAATCTCACGGTAGAGCTGATAGTATTTCTCGTATTCCGGAACGTTTTCGGCAATCGGTTCCTGCACATTCGCTGTATGCACGATCGCATCACAAGCCTCCGGCACGCTCTTGTACATACCCGCACCCACTTCTGCAAGAATGGCAACGCCCAGCGCAGGGCCTTCCTTGGAATCCACGGTCTTTACCGGACATCCGTACAGATCCGCCAGCATCTGCCTCCACACGGGGGAGGAGCCTCCTCCGCCGCACGCCATCATATCGCTTACGGGGACGCCCATTTCACGGCAGATTTCCACGCAGTCACGCAGAGAATAGGTCACGCCCTCCATTACCGCACGAAGCATGTCACGCTTTTCGTGAATTGCGGAAAGTCCGAAGAATACGCCTCTCGCATTCGGGTCAAGATGCGGTGTGCGCTCGCCCATCAGATACGGCAGATACAGGAGCTTATTGGCCCCGATCGGGGATTCCAGCACCGCCTTGTCCATCAGATAATAGGGATCCACGCCCATTGCCGCAGCTGTTTCCTTTTCCGCATTGCAGAAATTGTCACGGAACCACTTCAGGGACAGTCCTGCACCCTGTGTCACGCCCATCACATGCCAGCAATCCGGAACAGCGCAGCAGAAGGTATGCACTCTGCTGCCCTTGTCAATCGTAATATCGGAGGTATGTGCAAATACCACGCCGCTTGTGCCGATGGTGGTGAACGCCTTACCGTCACGCACAACGCCGGTTCCGACAGCCGCAGCCGCATTATCGCCTGCACCGCCGACCACGATCGTGCCTGCTTTGAGTCCGCATCTTGCGGCAGCTTCCGCAGTCAGTCCGCCCGTAATCTCAGGGCTTTCGTACACCTTTGCAAGCATGGATTTGTCAATATCAAGCTTCTCCAGTACTTCATCCGACCACTGACGCTTCGGGATGTCCAGAAGCTGCATGCCCGATGCATCGGATACCTCCGTTGCAAATTCCCCCGTCAGACAGAAACGCACATAATCCTTCGGAAGAAGAATATGACGGCATTTCTCATAATTCTCAGGCTCGTTGTTTCTCACCCACAGGATCTTCGATGCGGTAAAGCCCGTAAGCGCAGGATTCGCCGTAATTTCAATCAGACGATCCTTGCCGACTCTTTCCGTGATCTCTGCGCACTCCTTCTCCGTTCTCTGATCACACCAGATGATCGAATTGCGGATGACATTGCAGTCCTTGTCGAGCATCACAAGTCCATGCATCTGTCCGGAAAGTCCGATGCCCTTAACTTCATCCGCCGGTACACCACTCTTGTCCATCACCGCCCTGATCGTTGCAAAGGCAGCCTCCCGCCAGTCCGCAGGATCCTGCTCTGCATAGCCGTTTTTCGGCTGATACAGGGGATATTCGATCGTATGGGATGCAATCACCTTTCCCGTTTCGTCAAATAATACCGTCTTGGTTCCGCTTGTTCCAAGATCCACTCCAATTACATATGCCATTACTCTCACTCCATTCCATCTTCCTGCAATGCTCCCGCACTGCGTACCATACTCACATTATACTATATTTCATCTCTTTTTTCAAGGATTACGGGAGTATTTTCCACATAAAATCCGCATTTTTTGAAAAAAGAAAAAATATTATTGTTTTTCAATAAAAAACTCTTGACAAATGATATTTTATATGATATACTAAAAGCACAACATCAATCTTGACTCTGGAGGTATCTACTATGTGGAACAAAACAAAATCGCTGCAGCTTTCCCTTCTTTTGGTGAAGGTGCTGTTCGTCTTCGTACCGCTCCTCATGACCTGCGTACCGGTGATTGCTGAATGGTATGATGCGGTATACGGCGAGGGCGTGGGCTTTCTGGACGGCTCAGTCTACTGGCCGCTTTCCATCACGCTGTATCTGGCTGCGATCTGCGCCATGGTTTGCCTGTATGCACTGCACAAGCTTCTGGGCAATATCAAAAAGGACGAGGTTTTCACCCCTACCAACTGCAAGTGCCTGCGCATCATTTCCTGGTGCTGCATTCTGGCGGCAATTCCGTTTGGTTTGCTTGGCATCTGGAGATTCTTAAGTTTCATCGTTGCTTTGGCAGCGGCATTCTTCGGGCTGATTCTTCGGGTTCTGAAAAATGTCTTTGAAAAGGCAGTAGAGCTTAAAGAAGAAAACGACTTCACGATCTAAAGGAGGAACTAACAATGCCAATTATTGTCAATCTGGATGTGATGATGGCGAAGCGGAAGATTTCCTCCGGTGATCTTGCCAAGAAAATTGACATCACACCTGCAAATTTATCCATTCTTAAAACAGGAAAAGCCAAAGCCATCCGCTTTTCCACGCTCGAAAAGCTCTGCGAAGTCCTCCAGTGTCAACCCGGAGATATTCTCGAATGGAGAGATGAGGAAGAAGTATGAAAACTTTGCTTACGCTTGTGCGAAGCACAAAGGAAGCAGCTCACCGGCGGCGGTTCGCCGCATTCTGGAATGGAGAGATGAGGAAGAAGTATGAGAACTTTGCTTCCGCTTGTGCGAAGCACAAAGGAAGCAGCTCACCGGGCGGTTCGCCGCATCCTGGAATGGAGAGATGAGGAAGAAGTATGAAACAAGAATTGAAAGCAGCAATGGGATATACAGCAGCATCCATCCTGCTGTTCCTGACGGAAATCGTCATCGGTATCTACGGTCTGGGGATCGTGCGAAAATACATCGGTGATGTGCTGGTCGTGATGCTGCTGTACTGCATGATCCGAATTTTCACAAAGGCTCTGCCGAAAACGCTGCCGCTCTGGATGTTCGGCGTTGGCTGCATTGCAGAAATCATGCAGTATTTCCACCTGAGTGACCGTCTTGGATTTGAACGTGACAGCCTGCCTGCCATCCTCATTGGAACAAGCGCAAGCTGGTGGGACGTGGTGAGCTACGCAGCCGGTGCAGCACTCATCTATGCGGCAATGCTTTTGCTGCATGGAGTTTCCAAAATACCGCAGAAAATCCGAAACACCGTATGCACCATCGGCGTAATTGCATTGACGGCAGGTACTGTGGGCTGGTGGGCGCAGATGGCATACACCTATCGCTTTGATTTTGATCCCGACTGGATGCTGGGAAGGTCATTGACTGCCGTACAGAAACGCTATGTGCGCTATGATGCACAGGAACGCAGAAACGATACGCTCGAAGAACAGGGCTATGTGTTCATCGGGCAGGACTGTTATTTCCATGATGTGATCAGCAGTGCCGGAAATTTCTACTATCTCTACTATGTAAAATGCAACGAAAAGAATATTGTCACCGATGTACAAATTATCGACACCGGAATAGGAGGATAAACCATGAAAAAAGCAATTAAAATTACCGCAATTACACTTGGAATTCTGTTCACGCTCTTTGCAGCCTACTGCATCTGGGGAGCATTTGACTATGTAAACAGAGTGCCCAAGATCGAACCTCTCTCCCCCGTTCGGACAGAGATCGGATCCACCTTGCAGATCGACGATCTTGTAAAGATTCAATGCGGCGGTGATTATACCACCAAAATGAGACTGAGTGACGTGGAAAATACCTATGATGCAAAGATCGCTGAAGATGGACAGTCTATTTATGTGGGCGGTAACGAAGGAACGCTTATGGTCCTCGTCCAAGCGTACGGAAGCGAACCGACCGGCGCAGAGGTTGAGGTGATCGTATACAAGACTGAAAGCTAAGATTTCAAGTGAAAGGAAACATCGTATGCCCAATGCCATGGTTTATGCGGCAGTGACGCCCATCTGTATTCTTTATGTGTTGTTCTTTGTGTCCCAGTTCCCGTATTTTCTGGGCGGGTTTACCGGAGAACTTGCAGAGGGCTTCACCTATGCCGAATACGCTCGTAAAGGATTCTTTGAACTGTGTGCCGTCTGCTGCATCAACTTCGCCGTGATCGGGATCATGAGTTTTATGGCAAAACAATGCAGCGAGGATTTTTACCAGCCCCTCAATCTCTCCGCATGGCTGATCTTAGCAAACGGAGGCGCATCCAAATGAATCCGTTCTCCTATTCAAACGACAACAAACGTTACCACACGCTTTATTACCACAATCTGAAAATCTTTGGCGGCAGAGTCTACAAAGCGGTGCTCAACGGCGGCTTTACCTGTCCGAATATCGACGGAACAAAGGGATTCGGCGGCTGTGCCTTCTGTGACGGCGGCAGCGGTGCATTCACGCATCCTGCCCCTCTTGAAGAACAGCTCCGCCTTGAAATGGAACGCATCCGCAGGCGCAGTCCCGATGCAAAAGCAATTGCCTATTTTCAGGTGCATACGAACACCTATGCACCCGTATCCCGCCTGAAAGAGTGCTACGAAGCCGCCCTTTCCCATCCCGACATCATCGGAATTTCCATCGGCACTCGTCCCGATTGCCTGCCCGACGAAGTGCTGGAATACCTCTCCGATCTCAATCGCCGCACCCATCTGACGGTGGAACTCGGTGTACAGACGGTGCATGACCGCACGGCGGAGGATTTCGGGCGAGGGTATGACTTTGCGGAATTTCTCAGAAGCTACCAAAAATTGCAGGCACTCGGCATCCGTACCTGCCTGCACATCATCAACGGTCTGCCCCATGAAAGCATGGAGGATATGCTGCAAACGGCTGAAATTCTCGGAAAACTCCGTCCGCAGGCAGTGAAGATACAGCTTCTGCACATTCTGGAGGGAACACGTTTTGCGCAGCGTTACCGTGACGGAGAGATCATTCCCATGACACAGGATGCCTACATTGAAACCGTTGTTCGTCAGCTTGAATTCTTCCCCCCCGAAACCGTGATAGAACGTGTCACGGGCGACGGCGAAAAGGCAAAGCTGCTTGCTCCCCTCTGGAGTATGGATAAGATTTCCACGCTCGGGGGAATCGACAAGATGCAAAAGGAAATGGACAGCTATCAAGGGAAACTGTTTGGATAGAAAAATTCCCCATCGTCATGGACGATGGGGAATTTGTGTTGTATTCGATGATTATTTCACCGGAAGCGTATCAATGAGCTTCACAAGGAATTTCATAATATTGAGAGAATCCTGTGCCGTGGGCTTGTTATCGCCATCCACATCCGCATTGAGCTTTCCCTGCGCCGTGAGCGTTCCGCTGCCAAGCAGTGATCTGTTCAGCATGATAATATCCAGAATATCCACGCTGCCGCTGCAGTCCGCATCACCGTACAGCACCTTGCCGTCGGGCGCATCCGTGGGCTTAACTTCTGTGGGCTTTTCCTCCGTGGGCTTAGCTTCGGTGGGTTTGGTTTCCGTGGGCTTTTCGTCCTCACCGGAATCGGAAATCGGATAGCTCTTCAGATCCGGCAGTTCATCAAGGGTAATGCAGTACTCGCTCTGGTACAGCTCCTTCACATTCTCCTTGGGATTGTTCTGCTCGCTTGTCAGATAATTCATATACCACGGGCAGAAATACAGCCATGCCGCCTTGTCGTTCACCAGATTTTCCAGTGATGGAATGGAATCATTCTCGGTCATTGCAACCATCTTTTCACCGTCCGTACTCTGCACCAGTGTGTAGAACGTGGAAGCAATGGAGCTGAGATTCGGCTTGCCGTCCACAGCATTGTACTTGTCATAGCCGATCATGTCCACAACGTCATCACCCGGATACCAGTTTGCGGAGGTTTCAAAAGTGCCGCCCGTCCACTGCCAGATGAGGTTGTCAAGTCCATAGACATTCGTCAGCTGGTCGTACAGCAGATGATACAGCTTCTTGCAGGGCTCCGGTCCCTCGGCACCCCACCAGAACCAGCCACCCTCGGCTTCGTGCAGGGGACGCCAGAGAATCGGCACGTCCGCATCCTCAAGCTTCTGCAGTTCTCCTGCAATCAGCTCGATATCCTGCATAATTTTCTCGTTTTCCCATGTTCCCTCCGTCACGGCATTGGTAACGCTGAAGGTGGTAAAGGGCGTATTTCCGGTGGATTCCACATAGAACGCCGCATCCGAGCTGCCTTTCTCTGTGGGAACATTCCAGTGCCAGCTGACAGTAACGATGCCGCCGTATTTATTCACCCACTCAATACAGCGTTCGGGTGCATTATCACGCCACTCAAAAGTGGTATTATATGCAAGGAAGTCAATGCCACGGATAGCGGGCTGCTTTCCTGTCAGATCCATCAGGTACTCAAATTCCGCTTCGTTATCCTTAATATAAGTATCGGGATCGTTCCACTGGTTGTAGTTGTGGGAACCGCAGTATTCCTGCTGACCGGAAATGATATGCTTGCCATACTGATCGCACAGATAATTATAAAGACGCTTTGCAGAATCCGATGCGTTGGGATTCGACAGCTTGCGTGTGGGAGAAAGATTGGTCAGACTCTCATCCGCAGGCTTGATGGTCAGGTAATCATAATACGCATAGCCCCAGTATGCCTTGAGTTCAATAGTGTTCTTGCCTTCCTTGAGCATCACAACACCGCCGGAGGTTTCTGAAAATTCCAGATTGTGCGGAAAACACACCTCACCCTGATTGACGCCGTTGACATTCAGATATTGGATCTTCTTGTTCGGGTCGCTCGGCTCGCAGTAACAGATGGACAGCTCATACAGGCCATCCGCAGGCACTGTCACATCCACGCTGATGCTTGTCCCCTTCTGCTCGAGGTAGGCAAAGCCATCCCCCGAAAATCCCGTCATGTCGTAATCCTCGCCCGTGCCGTCCTCGGCAGTATTGCCCTTCCAGCCCTCGGTGTGAAGCTTGCCGCCTGTGATGGTTCCGTCCTCAAACTCATACTTTTGCAGCTCTTCCGCACTGACTCCCGTGGGAAGTGCAGCCGCAGGTGCTGCCAGCGCCGCTGCAAGCAGCAGCGATAACGCCGATTTCATTCTCTGTTTCATTCTGACTCCTCCATTCCTGTATTTTTAAGTAAAAAAAGCTAACTGTACCTTAATTATAGCACACTATTATACTAATTACAAGTGTTTGCAAAAAAATTAACAGTTCGTATATAAATTTCCATATGGTAGAAGGTGCAGATGCCCCACCAAAAAGGCAGGGCATCTGCAATAAAAATAAGGAGGGATTATACCATCACATTGGTCAGAAGGCGGATTTTGCCGTTTTCCGCAGTCACAAAGACGCTGTCGCCTGCATGAAGCTCACCGCACAGCCACATTTTTGAAAGGGGATTTTCCACCTCACGGGTAATAAACCGGCGGATGGGGCGTGCGCCGTATTCTCTGGTTTCACCGCATGCAGCCGCAGCCTGTGCAGCCTCCTGCGCAATTGTCAGCGTCAGGCCCATGGCGGCCGCCCGTTCACAGACCAGTTCCATCTGCCGTCCTGCGATAACGGCAAGACTCTGCGCACTCAGTCGCTCAAAGGTGAGAATTTCATCCATGCGATTGAGAAGCTCCGGCGGCAATGCACGGCGCAGTGCTTCAGGTGCCTGCATCTGCGCTGCGGTCTGTGTAAAACCGAGGCTGCTGCGCATTTCATGCATGCCGATATTAGAGGTCATGAAGATCAGGCAGTTTCGCAGGCTGATCTTTCTGCCGGTGCTGTCGGTGATGATGCCATCCTCCAGCATCTGCAACAGGATGTGCAGCACATCCGGATGCGCCTTTTCAATCTCGTCAAACAGTACCACACTGCACGGACGGCGGCGCAGATGCGCACAGAATCGGGTTTCCTCCTCATGTCCCACATAACCGGGCGGTGCGCCGATGAGCTTTGCAACGGCGTGCGGCTCCATATACTCCGACATATCCACCGTCAGAAGGGATTTCTCCGAACCATGCAGACACCTTGCCAGCGCTCTGACAAGCCCTGTCTTGCCGACTCCCGTGGGACCGAGCAGCAGAAAGGAACCCACAGGGCGTTTGCAGTCACGCAATCCGCTGCCTGCACGGCATACAGCATCTGACAGACGCTCGATGACCGTATCGTGTCCGATGATTTCAGCTGCAAGCTGCTTTCGCAGGAGCAGGAGCCGTTCCTGCTCGGCGGCAGTCATCTGCTGCAAGGGGATTCCCGTGCGTACTGCCGCAATGACGGCTACATCCTCTGCTGTGACGACGGCGGACGGTGATCCGCCACGCATGGATGCCCTTGCGCATGCTTCATCGAGTAAATCAATTGCTTTATCGGGGAAGCTTTTTTCACTGATATACTTATCCGAGAGCTTTACGCAGACCTCCGGCACCTCATCGGAAATGGAAACGCCGTGGAAGCTTCCATAGCTGCTGCGCAGACCCTGCAAAATCGAAAGCGTCTGTTCCGCTGTCGGCTCTGCGATTTCCACCGACTGGAAACGCCTTGCAAGCGCACCATCCTTTTCAATGCTTGCTCGGTACTCATAGGGAGTCGTTGCACCGATGATGCGAAGGTCGCCCCTTGCAAGTCCGGGTTTCAGCATATTTGCCGCATCAATTGCACCCTCCGCTGCACCTGCCCCGACGATGGTGTGCAGTTCATCTATAAAGAGGATGATCCTGCTGCTCCCTGTCACTTCATCCACGCAGGCACGGATGCGCTCCTCAAAATCGCCACGGTACTTTGCACCTGCAAGGAGGGATCCTAAATCGAGAGAGAAAATGAACATCCCCCGCAGATGCTCGGGAACCTGTCCCCTCGCAAAACGCTGCGCAACCCCCTGCACGATGGCAGTCTTTCCGACGCCGGGATCGCCAATGAGGCATGGATTATTCTTGCTGCGGCGTGAAAGAATCTGCATGACCCTGTCGATTTCCTCTTCCCTGCCGATAAGGGGATCCTGCAGCTGCTCGGGGGATGCCATGAGCCTTCCGTAGCGGAAGAGGTTGGGGAATTCCTTTGCGGAGGGAACCGTCGGCATCACAGCATGGGGAATCGGCTTTCCCGTACATGCGGAGGCAATTGCATCCGTATCCGCACCGAGCGATTCCAGGAGCTGCACTGCCGCACAATTTTCATCCTTCAAAAGTGCCAGAAGAAGCCACTGGGTATCGGTTTCGACACTGCCGCCTGCATCTGCCAGCTCCTGTGCATTGCGGAACATCCGATGCAGCGCAGGTGTCATGCAGCGATAGCCCGGAGAGGTCTTGATGCCCTTTCCGACCGTCAGCACGATCCGTTCATACAGCACATGCTCGGTAATTCCGGAGGAAACCAGAATTTCAGCTGCGGTATTTGGCTGCTGATGCAGAAGTCCGAGCAGAAAATGCTCCGTCCCGACATAGGTATGCCCCAGTTCCCCTGCAAGGAACATGGCAGCGTCAAGTGAAAGCACGGCGCTTTCGGAAAATCGGTCAATATTGTAGTTTTCTGTATTTCTGGGCAAGCTGCTCCGCCTCCTTAGTATAATATACAAATACATACAGAGAAGTTTCATTCAATACTTCCGTAACATAGTATAGCATATTTTTCCTGCAATATTTGTCGAGAGAGAAACGCTGTGCAATTCTTTTCGATGGGGCAGATATTTTTTGACAAAAGTGCTGCACACATTTTCGCATCCGACATAGTATGTAATATGGAACGGCTCAAGAGAGCAGAAAGTTCCAAATACTATATTTTTTAAGGAGTGCTTGATTTATGAACTGTGGATGCTTTGAGGGTAACAACTGCTGCTGGATTATCGTACTGATCATTCTCTTCTGGCTGTTCTGCGGCAATGGCTGCGGCAACAACTCTGTAGCTAACACCTGCGGCTGCGGCAATTCCTGCTGCTAATTTCCCCGCAAACATGAAGCAGCCCCGCCAATCGGCGGGGCTGCTTCTTTTACATATTATTCCTCAGTTTTCACATGCTCCTGCACGTTTCCGCATTTGTAGCAGAACTTTGCATCGGGATTGACCAGCGGCTGACCGCAGTTGCGGCAGAACTTCCGCTGCGCCTGTTCCTCGGCTTCTTCCACGGGCTGCGGTGCTTCTTCTGCGGCAGTATTCTTGGCTTCACCGAAGAAGCCGTCATAGATCTCCTCCTGCTGCTCCGAAGACGCTGCGGCTGTCTGCGGCTTCTTTCTGCCCGATGTGATCAGATTGCAGAGAATGCCGATTCCAAAAATCACTGCAGCGGCAAGAATTCCCAGCACATAAACGCCTATTGCCTCATAAAGGAAATTATCCGCCCTGCCAAACACGGGGAGCTTGACGGCAACGATGATATCCGACAAAATCGAGAGCGCCGTCATCAGAACACTCGGGATGAACACCGCAACGCCGTAGGTTTTAAATGCCTTTCCAGCGGAAACTGTACTGCGGACATGGATGACGATCATCCAGACCAGAAGTGCAAGCAGCAGCACCCCCAGCACGATCGGCAGCCAGATGGAAAGCACTGCCTTTACTGCAAAAGCCTTCACGCCCTTGTGCATGGTATCCGCAGCAGCGGCATTCCATTCCTCCACCATGTCCGACATGCTTTCACGCAGCTTCTGCTTGTCGGGTTCAAGGAACCGAAGCCCCGTTTCCTCAAGGATCAGTTCCTCGTTTTCCTCAATGAGTCTTACAAATTCGTCCGCCGAAACCGTCGGGAATTCGCCGCCCTCACGCAGATAGGTGTTGTAGCGTTCCGTAAGCTCTGCGGTAAATTCGGAGAACGTCCCCTCTTTCATGACCTTTTCCACGCTCTCAAGGCTCACACGCTCGTCCTGAATAAAGTACTTGTGCACATATTCCGCCATCGTCGCCCCGTCAACAGGAATTCTCGCAAGCTCCACCTGTCCGACAGCCGTCGGAAGGCTTTCCTCCTGCACCATGGTACGCAGATTGAGCGATACCATCAGCGCAAGACTTAGCACCATTGTCAGCACAAAGCACAGAATTGTGAGCAGGACAAACTTGGGCTTGCCGTATTTCTTTTTATTTTTCATCATAAATCCTCCATTCTATGGGGTTTCTTACTTCTTCTGCCCCTTCATCGTCAGTCCGATTCTCTTGCGCTTGACATCCACTTCCATGACCGTCACTTGTACCACATCGCCGACCTTGACGGCTTCCAGCGGATGCTTGATGTAGCGGTCACAGATCTGAGAAATATGCACAAGTCCGTCCTCATGCACGCCGATGTCCACAAAGCAGCCAAAATCCACAATATTGCGCACGGTACCCATCATCTGCATGCCGGGCTTGAGGTCGGATATCTCCATGACGCTTCCGCTGCGCAGCAAAGGCGGCGGCAGAAGATCACGGGGGTCACGTCCGGGCTTCTGTAGCTCGGATACCATATCATTGAGCGTATAGCTGCCGATGTTCAGTTCTTTTGCAAGTGTGGAACTGCCTGTTTTCTTCACCTGCTCGGCAAGCCCCGAGAGCTTGCCGCCTGCGGCATCCTGCAACGAATAGCCGAATCTTTGCAGCAGCGCCTGCGCCGCATCATAGCTTTCGGGATGCACGGCGGTATTGTCCAGCGGCTGTGTGCCGCCGATGATGCGCAGAAAGCCTGCGCACTGCTCAAATGCCTTCGGACCGAGCTTCGGCACCTTCAGAAGCTGGCGGCGGTTTGTAAATGCACCGTTTTCCTCTCGGTATTTTACAATATTCTTCGCAACCGCACTGCTGATGCCTGCAATATGGGAGAGAAGCGGTGCGGATGCGGTATTCACATCCACGCCCACGGCATTCACACATTACTCCACCACACCGTCAAGTGCGGTCTGCAGGTCATTTTTGGGCATGTCATGCTGATACTGCCCGACGCCGATCGCCTTGGGGTCGATTTTCACAAGCTCCGCAAGCGGATCCTGCAAGCGTCTTGCAATGGAAACCGCACTTCGCAGGGATACGTCAAATTCGGGGAATTCCTCCGCCGCAAGCTCCGATGCGGAATACACCGATGCGCCTGCCTCGGAAACCACCATGTAGGAAACCTTGTGCGGCAGCTCCGGCAGGAGGTCGGCAACAAAGCTTTCAGATTCACGGGACGCCGTGCCATTGCCGATGGAAATGGCAGTAACACCGTGCTTTTTCACAAGTGCAGTCAGCTTCTGCGCTGCCTCACGAGTCTTGTTCTGGGGCGGCGTGGGATAGATGACAGTCGTATCCAGCACCTTGCCCGTTGCATCTACCACGGCGATCTTACAGCCCGTCCTGTAGGCAGGATCAAGTCCGAGTGTGACGGTATTCTTCAGCGGCGGCTGCATCAGAAGCTGTCCGAGGTTGGACGCAAAGACTCGAATTGCCTTCTGGCAGGCATCATCATAGAGGGCATTTCTCACTTCACGGATGATGGACGGCACGATCAGCCGCTTTGCGCTGTCGCATGCGGCAAGGCGGACAAGCTCGCCGCAGGGAGAGGTATTTTTCACATAGGGCTTTGTGCAGGTCTGCTCGCTCAGTCCCTCGGCGGTGGTGATGGTAACCTTCAGAAAGCCCTCCTTCTCTCCTCTGCCGATGGCAAGAAGCTGATGACCGGGCATTCTTGCCACGGGCTTTTCAAATGCATAGTAATCACGGTACACGCTCTCCTGCTTCGCATCTGCGGCAACGCACACGAATGTACCGAATCTCTGGTAAAGGTCACGCATCGCATGGCGCACCTTCGCATCATCGGCGATATCCTCAGCGATGATGTCCATTGCACCCTGCAATGCCGCCTGCACATCGGGAACCTCCTTTTCTTCATCTACGAAGTCCTCCGCAGCCTTCTCCGGAACTGTCCGTGCATCCTGCGCCATGAGAATTTCCGCAAGCGGTGCAAGTCCACGTTCCCTTGCCTTGGAGCCTCTTGTGCTGCGCTTTTCCTTGAAGGGACGGTAGATATCCTCCGCCTCGGTCATGGTCTTGGCATTTTCAAGTGCCTTTGCAATTTCAGGCGTCATTGCCCCCTTGCCCTCAATGGCATTGCGGATTTCCTCCTTGCGGGCTTCGAGGTTGCGCAGTGCCTGCAGGCGCAGTGCCATGCGGCGGATGGTCTGGTCGTCAAGTGCGCCCGTCATTTCCTTTCGGTAACGTGCGATAAACGGCACGGTCTTGCCGTCATCAAGCAGCGCAACAACGTTTTCCGCCTGGTCACGGCGGACTGAAAATTCCTCGGTCAGGATCTGAATGATGTCCATATGATTCTCCTTATGTGTTTATCTGTTTGCTTTATTTTTGATGTAGGCACGGATCTGTGCCATGAACACATCTCCGTATTTTTGAAGTTTGGATCTGCCAACGCCCGAAACCGCCAGAAACCCCATTTCATTGACAGGAAGCTTCTGGCACATGTCACGCAGGGATGCATCTGTGAAAATGATATAAGCTGGAACTCGCTCCTTTGCAGCAATTTCGCTGCGGCAGCTGCGGAGTATTTCATACAGTTCGGGATTGACGCAAGGATCCGCAGAACTGCGTTTTTTCTCTGCAGGCGGCGATTCCTTGGCGATATTGATCGTCACCGTGCATTTTTCCTTGAGCAGCCTTGCAGAATTGCGGTTGAGCGAAAGCACCGGAAATGCACCGTCCGACTGCGAAATCCACTCCTCTGCAAGCAGATGCCCGATCATGTCACGGCACAAACGCTCCGGAACTTCCGACATGATGCCGAAGGTGGAAAGGGTATCGGCAAAGCGGAATTTTTCGTATTTCTCAGCCCTGCTCCCCCGAAGAATGTCTGTGATGGCTGCCGCACCGAACTGCAGATTTCTCTGCTGCAGGCGATAGATGCAGGAGATGATCTTCTGCGCCTCGAGCGTCATATCCCTCTGCTCATAATTTCCACGGCAGCAGCTGCAATTTCCACAGAAGCTCTTTGCGGTATCTCCGAAATATTCAAGCATGTATTTTCTAAGGCAGGTCTGCTTTGTGGCATAGAACGTCATTTTCTTCAGACGTTCTTCGTCCTTCTGCCGAATGGCAGCACGGGTATGCTCGTCAAGATGTTCATTTTCACTGCTGTTTTCGATCAGAAAACGATTGGTATGCACATCCTGTCCGCTGTAGAGCAGAATGCAGTCCGCAGGGCTGCCGTCACGCCCTGCTCTGCCTGCCTCCTGATAATAGCTTTCCAGATTTTTCGGCATGTTATAATGCACCACAAAGCTAACGTCGGATTTGTCAATCCCCATGCCAAAGGCATTGGTCGCCACCATGACGGGAATGCGGTCGTAGAGGAATGCATCCTGATTGCTGCGGCGTTCCTCATCGGAAAGTCCTGCGTGGTATCTCGTTGCAGAAATGCCGTTGTCGCACAGCTCCTCGCAGACCTGCTCCACAAGTCTGCGTGAAATGCAGTATACAATGCCCGACTGCTTTGGATGTGCGGCAATGATCTGCATGAGCGCACGGAATTTATCCCTCGGCTGCTGCACGCCGAAATACAGGTTCTCACGGTCAAAGCCCGTTGCCACGGTATACGGTGCATGAAGTCCCAGAAGCCGCACGATATCTTCGCATACCTCGGGCGTTGCGGTTGCGGTAAATGCGCTGATGCGTGGACGAACCGGCAGCAGGCGCAGAAATTCGGCGATATTCAGATAGCTCGGACGGAAATCCTGTCCCCACTGGGATACACAGTGCGCCTCGTCCACTGTGACCATGGAGATGGGAATGTTCTCGGCAATCCGAAGAAAGCTCTCGGTTTCCAGACGTTCGGGGGCAGCGTAAAGGAGCTTTACTTCCCCACGGTAGACCTGCGAAAGTACTCTGCGGTAATCCTCCTCCGACAGCGTGCTGTTGAGAAATGCCGCAGGGATGCCATTCATCCGCAGCGCATCCACCTGATCCTGCATCAGGGAAATCAGGGGCGATATGACGATCGTCAATCCCTCCAGCATCAATGCAGGCACCTGATAGCAGATGGATTTTCCTGCACCCGTGGGCATAATGCCCATTACATCCCGACCGCTGAGGATCTGTGTGATCAGCTCCTCCTGTCCTTTGCGGAAGGATTGATAGCCGAAATACTGCTGTAAAACTTCCTGTGCCGTCAAGGCAGCGTTCCCTCCTTCGTATTGTCCCCGTTGCCCATCGGCTGCTTCATATCATAGGCAGTACCCGAGGATGCACGGAGCATGGCAAGCAGTATATCCTCATGCAGTATTTCACCCGTATATCTGTCCAACAGTGCCATTCCAAACTGCCCGTCGTAGCCATTATCCCAGTACATGGGTGGAATGCCTCTGTCATATGCTGCCTTCACCACATATTCCATATAGTAACGGCGGTAACTGTCGCTGTTCTTGTTGATCGCTCCGAATTCTCCGAGGACAACGGGGATACCGTTTTTTATATAGGTATCCTCCAGCTTCTGAAACAGCTCGTCAATGTAATCCTCATTTCCCCAGCCGCAGTTGCCCTGTGCATTTCTTCCCCATTGGGTGGTGTTGAAATTCTCCTCCAGTGCATACTGAAAGGGATCATAAAAATGCACTGAAAGCATCAGACGGTTCTCCGCACTATCCTTCGGAAGTACAAATCCCCGCAGCGTATCGCCGATATTGGTGTTATACCCGGGAACGAGTAGCCAGCGCTCAACATTTCTGCCGCCCGATGCCCTGACCGTGTCCACAAATATCTGATTAAGAGCGTTGATATTGGCAAAACATCTGTTGCCATTCTCCCCTTCAGGTCTCTGATAGGTACCGTCATGAATCTCGTTCATCGACTCAAAGATCAGACGAGCGTCATGCTCCGAAAATACTTTGGCGATCTGCTCCCACACTCTTGCAAATTTCTCACGCACCTGCGTCTGATCCTCCGCTGTGCAGTCGATCCACGCACCGTTTGTCCAGTCATTGTTGCCGTCGTGATGAATGTTGATGATGACGTTGAGCTGCGCATCGAGCGCCGCATCCACAACCTCACGGATGCGTGCAAGCCACGCTTCTTCAATGCGGTAATCCGGAGCGTCGCCAATACGCCCGAGATAGCTCACTGGGATGCGCACAGTGTCAAAGCCGACTTTCTTTACTTTTTTTAATAAAGCTCTTGAAATTTTTGGATTGCCCCATGCAATTTCGTCCGTCCTTCCATTTTTGTAGGATTCCAGAGAGTTTCCCAGATTCCATCCAAGTCCAAGCCACCGTGCTGTTTGTGGCGGATGCACGATGTCGCTGCTGTTATTATTCATACCGTTTCCCATTCCTTTTCCATACTACCCTATCCCCCGATTGGGAATATACGTTTATATTATACTACATTTCTTCCATTTTTTCAAGCATATGACGGGGAAGATTTTATGTACCTGCTATGAATTTTCTGCTTGCATGAAAAAGAAAAAAATTTTTTTCAGAAAAATTGTAAATACTATTGACATTCTTGTGAAACTGTGGTATAATAGCAATATCAACTTAATAATTGGAGGATTCCTTATGAAACTCAAAAAGACAATCGCATTTCTTCTGACACTGACCACACTCGGCTCAACGCTTGCACTTCCTGCAAGTGCGGAGATGTTCGGCGACATCAACGGCGACGGTGCAATCAACGCAGTGGACGCTGCTTCTATTCTGCAGTATGCAGCCTATGTGGGTGCAGGCGGCAAGCTTGACCTCAAGGGATTCCTCAATGGAGAAGATGAGCCGCAGGTGCCTGTGGATCCCCCTGCAGAGGAAGATGACACACTGACCATTCTGGCGTGGAATGATTACGATCTGGAAATGATGCTTGCATGCTACAAGGAAGACTATCCGGATGCCGACGTAGAAATTTTAATTGCCGGTGGAACCGGCGTCGAGGCATTAAATGAATATAAAGCGCTCCTGCAGTCGGGCGGACAGTACGACCTGATTATGACCGAAAGCAGCTGGGTAAATACCTATATCAACGATCCGCAGCTTGCACTGCCCCTCTCGTCCATCGGACTGACAGAAGCGGATTATAGTGCCGCATTCCCCTATACACTGGAGCTTGGCAAGAACAAACAGGGCGAGCTGTACGGTGCCGTTGTAGATGTATGTCCCGGCGGCTTCTGCTATAACACAAAGCTTGCGGAAGAACATCTGGGCATCACAAGCCCCGCAGAAATGCAGGCAGAGATTTCTGACTGGGACGGTTTCCTGCAGACAGCGGACAAGCTGCACAAGGCAACAGACGGCAGCGTAACAATGGCAGCGTCACTCGACGACATGGTACACCCCTTCACCATCGGCAGCGACATGCCCACGCTCATTGACGGCAAGCTGAACATGGAAAAGGCGGCAGCATTTGCAGAGCTTGCAAAGGAGTGCGTTGACAAGGGCTATGTCGATCCGAAAACTCGTCAATGGTCAAGCAAATGGAACAATGCCGGTCTTGAAAGCACAACCATGGGCTATTTCTACTCTACATGGTGCCTGGAGCCCGGTGCAATGCTTGAGCAGAGCAGCGGCGGCAGCGGCAACTGGGCAATCGTTGCAGGTCCTGATGAATACTTCTGGGGCGGTTATGTCTACTGTGTATCTCCCACCTGCAATAGTCCCAAGGAAGCTGAACAGTTCCTGCGCTACTTCACAGTGAATCCGGAAGGCATGAAGAAATATGCAGATTATTCCGGCTATATGGTAAACAACCGCACTGTGATCGAGGACATCATAGCATCTGGCGAGCATGGCAATCCCCTGCTGGGCGGTCAGGATGAATATTCTGTTCTGTATGATGCCGCAATGAAGATTGATTACAATTATGAACAGGCTTATGAATATGACACCAACCTGATCTACTGCATCACAGACTACCTTTATGATAATCCTTCACTGACTGTGGAGGAGATTCTGAAGATTTATATGGTAGCTGCAGCGGAACTCTACGGCATCGAGTCTTAAATACAAACAATAACTACGTCATATCGGGGCGAATCGCACATTCGCCCCGTTTTCTTTATCGTTCACAAAATACGGTTGACAAAATGCCTCAATGTGGCTATAATAGATATAGTATGGGTTATTATACCCTGCTGTATGAAATTCGCTCATTCAAGTGAAATAAGGAGAAATCAACGTGAATATACTGATCGTAGGCTGCGGTAAGGCAGGCGTTATTCTGACCAAAACCCTTCTCGAAGAGGGGCATACCATCACGGTAATGGATACGGATCCGGAACTTGTTACCTCAATGGTGGATAATTACGATGTACAGGGAATCTGCGGCGATGCCCTGATCCTCAAGGATCTGCAGGAAGCAAGCGTTGCACACACCAATGTCATTATCGCCATGACCGATTCCGATGAAATCAACATCATGTGCTGTCTGATGGCAAGAAAAAGCGGTGCAAGACACAGCATTGCCCGTGTACGCAACCCTGCCTATGCCGAACAGATCGTATTTATGCGTGAGGAGCTTGGGGTGAGTATGATGATCAACCCCGAATTCCACACCGCCAATGAAATCGCACGCATGCTGCGCTACCCCAACGCTATCCATGTGGAAACCTTCGCCAAGGGCAGACTGGAGCTTGCAGAGATGAAAGTCACACCCGATGGCGTTCTCGATGGACTTCCGCTGTCTACCATCATGCAGAAACACAAGCTGCATTTCCTTGTCTGCGCTGTGCAGCGTGAGGATGAGATCGTCATCCCCGACGGTAATTTCGTACTGCACGGCGGAGATAAGATCTATATTACTGCAATCCACAGCGAGCTTGCCAAATTCTACAAGCAGGCAGGCGATTTTAAGGCGAAAATGAAAAAAGTCCTGATCGTCGGCGGCGGCAGAATTTCCTTTTTCCTCGTCGGTCAGCTTCTTGAACTTGGGTTCAGCGTCAAGATCATTGAACAGAAGCGTGACCGCTGCGAGCTGCTCAGCGAATGGTTCCCGAAGGCAGAGGTGATCTGTGCGGATGGCACCGATCAGGAAATCCTCCTCGAACAGGGAATCGAACAGGCGGATGCCTGTATCATGCTCACGGGTATTGATGAGGAGAACATCATCCTCTCGATCTATGCCAAGAAAATCGGCGTGGAAAAGGTCGTGACAAAGATCAACCGCACTTCTCTTCGCTCCATCTCGGACAGTGTGGGGCTGGAAAACATCGTTTCTCCCAACAACACCACTGCGGAGCTTACATTGCAGTACGTCCGTGCAAAGCAGAATTCCGAAAACAGCAATATCATCACGCTCTATCGTCTGGCTGACGAAAAGCTGGAGGCGATTGAATTTATCCTACGAAATGATGCACCGTATGTCGGCAAGCCCCTCAAGGAGCTGCGCATGAACAGCGGCTTCCTGATTGCCGGTATCATCCGTGGCACAAAGCGTATTATCCCAAGCGGTAATGACTGCCTGAAGCTCAACGACAGCGTTGTTGTTGTCACCACAAATCAGAAGGTCACAAGCCTTGATGAAATTTTTGCTTCTTAACCGCCGGAGGATACCATGAATTATCGTATGATTTTTTATCTGTCGGGACAGATTCTTCGTGTTCTCGGCATTCTGATGCTGCTGCCGATCGTGACGGCACTGATCTACAACGAGCCTGCAAGCCGCAACGCCTTTGCAGTCACGGCACTTGTGCTGATTGCCGCAGGCACGCTGATTACCTTAAAAAAGCCGGAAAACAAGTCCATGTACAACCGTGAAGGACTTGCAACCGTAGCCTTTGCGTGGCTGATTGTATCCGTGTTCGGCGCAATTCCGTTCTTTCTTTCGGGAGAAATTCCGAATTTCGCCGACTGCATCTTTGAAATGACCTCGGGCTTTACCACCACAGGCTCGACTATCCTGACGGATATTGAAGCCATGTCCAAATCCTGCCTGATGTGGCGCAGCTTCTCGCATTTTCTTGGCGGTATGGGAGTTCTGGTCTTTATGCTGGCGATCCTGCCGCACAATGATACACGCACCATGCACATCGTCCGTGCGGAATCCCCCGGTCCCACTGTGGGCAAGCTTGTTTCAAAAATGAGCTTCTCTGTACGCATCCTCTATGGCATGTACATTGCGCTGACCGTGCTGGAAACAGTTTTTCTGCTGTTTGGCGGCATGACCTTCTTTGAGGCGATCAACCACGCCTTTGCAACGGCAGGTACGGGCGGTTTCGGTGTTACGAACGGCAGTATCGCTGACTATGACAGTGTTTACATTGATGTCGTGATCACCGTATTTATGATGCTGTTCGGCGTCAATTTCTCACTGTATTATCTGCTGCTGATGAAGAAATTCACGCAGGTATTCAAAAACGAGGAGCTGCGTGTGTTCCTCTGCATCTGTCTGGCATCCATGCTGATCATTGCTGTGAACATTATGGATATCTATGGCAGCTTCTGGCAGGGACTGCGTTATTCTTCCTTCCAAGTGTTCTCCACTGTTTCCACAACGGGATTTGCAACGGCAGATTTCACCACATGGCCAATTCTTTCACAGATCATCCTAATTTTGCTGATGTTTGTCGGCGGTTGTGCCGGATCTACGGGCGGCGGTCTGAAGGTCATGAGAATCATGCTTCTGTTTAAAATTGCGATCAAGGAAATCCGCTGCGTCCTTAATCCCCGTGCCATTGTAACAGTAAAGTGCGACGGCAAGGCGATTGACAAGGATGTTGTCAGAGGCGTGTCTTCCTATTTTGTGCTTTTCGCCTTTTTGATGGCATTTTCCATTCTGCTCCTGTCGCTTGACGGACATGATGTGGGAACCACCACAACGGCGGTTATCACCTGTCTGAACAACGTCGGACCCGGTATCGGCGAAATCAGTCCTTCGGGGAATTTCTCTATATTCTCCGACTGGGCAAAGCTTCTTCTAAGCGTGGATATGCTGCTGGGAAGATTGGAAATCTATCCGCTGCTGGTACTGTTCACCATCCGCAGGAATAAGTAACAACAAGGACTTCTTTCTCAAATGGAAAGAAGTCCTTTGTTTGTCAAACATATTTTTCCCAGGTCAGTCACCAAAACTTGCCCCGCCCCAACCCCTCCCCATGGGGAGGGGCTGCAGTTCGGGGACTTCGTCCCCGAACCCCTTTTGCGGAGCTGTCACTCCTCGTTGATTGCTCACCATCCGCAGAAATAAACAACAAAAAGGACTTCTTTCCCAAACAGAAAGAAGTCCTTTCATGTTGTCTGCAATTTTCGCCTTATCCCTTGCGGACAACTCGTGACAGATGGCGCAGGTTTTCAAATTTCGGCTTGAATTTGTGATAAACCTGCTTGGTTCTCTGACCGTCACGGTAGTAGCGTGCCAGTGCATTATTGAAGGATACCAGATCATCGGATGTGTAGATGATCTCGCATACCCTGCTGACCGCTTCCTCATCCGCATTCTTCCCCAACAGATTGCGCACCGTGTTGCTGTACTGCACCGTGAAAATCGGTGCCGGCAGATCCTGTGCAATCTCCTGCGCCTGCAGCGGTGCAGAAAACATCTCCTCGGGCATTGCCATGGGAACCGGCAGTTCCTCCTCTTCTGCCGGAACTGCATAGCGGTTGCACAGCATTGCAAAACTCTCTTCCGGAGTTTCTCCTGTGATCTGCTCCTGCAGCGATGTCAGAAATGCATCGTATGCAGGCGGATTTTCACTTTCTTCCTCAGGCGGCTCCATTGACGCTGCAATGGAGGGAATCACCTGAAATACAGCTTCTGCGTCAGGAATATAGTTCCTGTAGAAATCCGTACCCAGCAGAAAATCCTTGTCCTTGCTGACGATGTACAGCGCCTCGGTGCTTTTGCTTCCGATCAGAAAGCCTGCGAACATCATCAGCTGGATATCCAGCGCATTTTTCACCGGATCGCCGTTCTTGACGCTTACGGAAACCTCGTCCAGCTCCACCTTTGCTTTGCACGCAATGAGCTGGCGGTATAAGCCGAATGTCAGACCGCAGCGGTTCTGTGTGTAGAAAATATGCAGCGTGTCCTCCTCTGTCAGCTGTTCGATGCCCGTAAGTCCCTCAATATAGACGTTTTCATAGTCAACCAGATAAATTGCCATTGTTTCACCTCCCCGTAATGATTTGCGTAAGGATTCCATAGAATCCTTACAATGGTATAAAAAAACACTTGCAAGGAAATGCAAGTATTTTTTTACATCTTTATTATAGCATATTTCAGCCGGCTTGTCAAGGTTGGATACCTTGCGCATTTGATACAATGATCTGTTGTATCAACAACGGAACGTTGCTTTTTGCCAAAATAAAATTGTTTGCATTCAACGGAAAATTGTGTTATAATGGTTTTAATGAGAAAATCCGGAGTTTCTCATCCATCCTGACACAATTTGTGGTTGCAGATGAAAGGGGGATATCATGAATTCTCAATTCAGCAAGAATCTTGCGAAATTCAGAAAAAGAAGCGGTCTGACGCAGGTGCAGCTTGCTTCCAGATTGAACGTCACGCCGCAGGCAGTCTCCAAATGGGAGAACGGCAGCCTGCCGGATACCGAATTTCTGCCGAAGCTTGCCGGTATTTTAGGTGTTTCGATTGACGTACTCTTCGATCTTTCCGATGAACGAAAAACGGAGGATCTTGAACAGATGATCTCAGACAGGGTACGGCAGACACCGCCCGAAGAGCGTGCGGATCTGATCATGCAGCTCTTTTATGCAGCAGCGTCCGCTTACCATGACTACAAACTATCCCCACCCAAATATCCCGAAAACCTGGAGCTGGAAACCTATGCCGAGCTGAAAACAGATTATGAGGCTGCAATTGCAAGGCTCAATGAGGACATGAAGTATTTCTGTTTTCTGAAGATCCCCGAAAACGGCATTGACAGCTATACACAGGCAACGGATGCGATGGTACATCTCTTCCGTACGCTGGCGGATAAAGACGCAATTACCATTATCCACTATCTCGGAAGTGCACATCGCAACAGAATGCAGTCGCTTGAATACATTTCAAAACAGGTCGGGCTTCCCCTCGACCGTGTCCGCAAAGTAATGGACAACCTTGACAGACTCGGTTTTGTCTGGCGTGTTTCAGCGGAAATCACAGATACGCCTTCTATCATATACGGTTACAGCTACAATACAGTTCTTGCATCCATTCTTGTTCTTGCAAAGTCCACGACCAACTACATCAAATTTCTTGATCTGTATGTTGATACTTATACACAGGGCCCGTTCCGCAGCAAGGCTGCACGGGATTCGGCACCTGTTCCGCAAGCCCCATTATGGGACAGCACCGATGATACGGAATCAAATTCTAAGGAGGAGTAATTATGAAAAAATGCAAAGCTTTTCTGGCAGCAGCGCTTGCAATGACCGCTGCACTTTCCACACCTTTTACCGCTCTGAGTGCGGCAGGAGATGATAACATGGACATCAGCATTGACCTTGGTGCCGAAACCAAGGAGATCAGCCCCTATATCTACGGCATTAACCAGTATGGCAACCAGAAGAACTACACACAGGTGTCTGTCAACTCCATAAGACAGGGCGGCAACCGTATGACCGCCTACAACTGGGAGAACAACGCCTCCAACGCAGGCTCCGACTGGAAGTACAGCTCCGACAACAATCTGTCCAATTCCGATGATCCTGCCGACTGCGCACAGGTGCTCTCGAAGGAAGCCGAAACCTACAATATCGCTTACAAGCTGACCACACTCCAGATGGCAGGCTATGTGGCTGCCGACAAGGACGGCCCTGTTTCCGAAGAAGAATCCGCACCCTCTGACAGATGGAATGAAGTGGTTCTGACAAAGGGAAGCGAATTTGCCGATACGCCCGATCTTACCGACGGCAAGGTGTATATGGATGAGTATGTCAACTACCTCATCAACACACTGGGCGATTCCACAACAGCAACCGGTATTCAGGGCTACAGCCTTGACAATGAGCCGGCACTCTGGCATCACACCCACAGCCGCATCCATCCGAAGCAGGTAACCATCAAAGAACTGAGCGAAAAGTCCGTGGAAATGGCAACTGCCATCAAGAAGCTTGATCCTAAGGCAGATGTGTTCGGTCCTTCCCTGTTTGGCTACATGGCATATGTATCTCTTGCCGATGATGACAGCAGCAACGAGTGGGAAACCATCAAATCCGAGAACAACTACCACTGGTATCTCGACTGCTATCTCGACCAGATGAACAAGGCATCCGAAGAAGCCGGCGTTCGTCTGCTCGACGCTCTGGACATTCACTATTATTCCGAAGCCAGAGGTCAGTGCCGTGTGACGGAATGCACCGACAGCTCCCACACGGATTGTATCAAGGCAAGACTCCAGTCCGTACGTTCTCTTTATGAGGAAGGCTTTGTTGAAGACAGCTGGATCGGTCAGTGGGGCAAGGAAAATCTTCCGATTCTCCCGAATGTACAGGCATCCATCGACAAGTATTACCCCGGCACGAAGCTTGCGATCACCGAATACAATTTCGGCGGCAATGATGTAAGCGGCACCGTCGCCCATGCTGAGGCACTCGGCTGCTTTGCAGATGCAGGTGTTTATCTCGCAACAATCTGGGGCGGCAATGCCTACCAGTTCTCCGCAATCAATCTGTACACCAATTATGACGGAAAGGGCAGCGCATTTGGCAACATGCTCGTTCCTACAAAGACGGAGGATGTTTCTCTGTCAAGTGCCTATGCCTCCATTCAGGATGAGGATCAGGGCACGGTGACAGCAATGATCACCAACAAGGATCTGGAAAATGAGGAAAATGCAGTCATCACCCTGAAAAATTCCGATGCCACCTATGAGGCAGCCGCTGTTTATGCGGTATACGGCGATTCTTCGGACATCCGCCTGATCGACATCATCGACAAGGTGGAGGGCAATGTAGTAAATGTTACACTGCCTGCATGCTCCGCAGCAATGGTTGTCATCACGGATGATGCATCCGATTTTGAAGGTCTGGAGCTGTTCGATCCCGATAAGCTCGTACAGAAAACAGAAACCTTTGAGGACATTGAAACTATGATCAACGGAAACGGCTTTGTCGAGGTGCCGATTTCCGATCCCGAGCATCTGGTAAGAATCGACATCACCGGCAATGTGACTTCCGAGGCAGGTTCCAGCTGGGCAACTGCCGGCTGCGCTGTCTGCATGAATGCAGAAACAGCGGACGGCGAAGGCTTCTGGACCTACAAGGACTTCTCTCTGGCACTTGGCAGCGGTGTTTCCGCTTCCGTCGATTTTGACGGAATTCTCCTCAACGAGGATGTTCCGGTGGAAGCGGTCATTGCAGACGGAAAGGTAGAACTGCAGAAGTGGTGGGACGCTTCCGAAAAGAGCGACACGGGCGGTGAGGATGTTGTAAACCTCGAAATCACCAAGGTTGTCGTTGTGTACGAATATGAAAACACGGGCGAAGAGCCTACGGAGTCCGAAAGCAAGCCCACAGAAGGTGAGCAGCCGACAGACGACGTGAATTACGGCGATGTCAACTGCGACGGCACGGTGGACATCCTTGATGTCATCCTGCTCAACAGAAATCTGCTGGGCATGGCGGATCTGACAAAGGAAGGCAAGGCGAACGCCGATGTCGATCTCGACGGAAAGCCCGCACCGGCGGATTCTCTGAACATTATGAAATACCTTGTCAAGCTTATTGAAAAGCTCCCTGTTACAGAATAATACGAATCCTGCAAAGTATCACCTGATTGCACTGCAGGTATACGATAAACTGCGCAAAAAGAAGCATCCCCCATTTCAATTGGGGGATGCTCTGCTTTTTCAAAAAAGTATTATTTCACTTAAATTTGCCCCACCTCCGGCATGTTATAATATCAAGTGCAACAGTTAACAAAAAAGAAATGGCTTCAGGTCAACCAAAGGCGCAAAATGAAGTAACCACACAAACACTGCACGGAGGTTGACATGGTGCCATACAATCATTTTCATGTCACGAACGTGAATTTCGGAAAATGCGTAAAGAAAAATTTAATCGAAACCCTTGCATTTTTCAAAATAATGGTGTATAATAAAGATACAATTTAACAGACGGGAGCTTGTGTTACAGGCTGAGAGGAAGGTATGACCTTCGACCGATAACCTGATTTGGATAATGCCAACGTAGGGACGACTGTAAAGCACTGACGCTTGCACGTCGGTGCATTTTTTATGCATGAATTTCGGAAGCTGTCCTTTTCGGCAGCTTCTTTTTTATTTCCGTCTGTTTTATTGAAATTAAATTTACGGAGGGAAGCTATGTACAAAACACAAATGGAAGCGGCAAGAAAAGGAATCATCACAAAGGAGATGGAGATTGTGGCGAAAAAGGAATATCGCACCGCAGAGGAAATCCGTGAGCTTGTGGCAAAAGGACAGGTTGCAATCTGTGCAAACAGGCTGCACACAGCACTCGACCCGAATGGTATAGGCTCCATGCTTCGCACAAAAATCAATGTTAATCTTGGTGTATCAAGAGACTGCAAGGACTATGACAATGAAATGGAAAAGGTTATGGCAGCAGTGAATATGGGTGCGGAGGCAATTATGGATTTGTCTTCGCACGGCAATACACAGCCATTCAGGCAGAAGCTTGTTGCGGAATGTCCAGCAATGATTGGAACTGTTCCCGTTTATGACAGCGTGATTCACTATCAGCGTGACCTTGCAACACTCACAGCCAAGGATTTTATTGACGTAGTACGTCTGCACGCTGAGGATGGTGTTGACTTTGTTACACTTCATTGCGGCATCACTCGCAAAACCATTGAGCAGATAAAGCAGCATAAACGTAAGATGAACATTGTTTCTCGTGGAGGCTCACTTGTATTTGCGTGGATGAGCATGACTGGCAACGAAAACCCATTTTATGAGTATTACGATGAAATTCTTGATATCTGCCGTGAATATGATGTTACCATTTCTCTGGGTGATGCCTGCCGTCCGGGCTGTCTTGCAGATGCAAGTGATGTTTGTCAGATTGAGGAACTTGTTCGCCTTGGCGAGCTGACCAAAAGAGCATGGGCAAAGGATGTACAGGTAATGATTGAAGGGCCGGGACATATGCCGCTCGACCAGATTGCAGCAAATATGAAAATACAGCAGACAATCTGCATGGGTGCGCCGTTCTATGTACTTGGTCCGCTTGTTACGGACATTGCCCCTGGATATGACCATATTACCTCTGCAATCGGCGGCGCTGTTGCAGCGGCATCAGGTGCTGCATTCCTTTGCTATGTGACACCTGCGGAGCATCTTGCACTTCCGAATGTTGAGGATGTAAAACAGGGTATTATCGCTTCAAAAATTGCCGCTCATGCCGCAGATATTGCAAAGCATATTCCTCATGCAAGAGATATTGATGACAAGATGGCTGACGCACGAAGAACCTTTGACTGGGACAAACAGTGGGAGTGCTCCATTGACCCTGAAACCGCAAAGAAAATCCGTGATGACAGAAAGCCTGAAATTGAGGAAAGCTGTTCAATGTGCGGAAAATTCTGCGCTGTGAGAAGCATGAACAAGGCACTCGAGGGCGAGTACATTGACATTTTGTGAGGTGATGAGATGATTAAAATAAACGGAGAAAATGTAGAAAATACCAAAGGAAAAAATGTTGCACAATATCTTACCGAAAACGGCTATGATATCAAGCGTGTTGCGGTTGAGCTGAACGGAGATATTCTGCCGAAAGTGGAGTTTAACAGCACTGTTCTTCAGGACGGCGACTGCGTTGAAATTGTCAGCTTTGTAGGAGGCGGCTAATATGACAAAGGAAGAATGGTTTGGTGCCCTTAAACGGCGGCACGGAGCAGATTTACAGCAGAAAATTTCATCGTCCAGCGTTGCTGTCTGCGGGCTTGGCGGACTCGGCTCTAATGTGGCGATTTCTCTTGCGAGGTCAGGCGTTGGAAAGCTTATACTGATTGACTTTGATAAGGTGGATCTATCCAATCTCCACCGTCAGCAATACAAGATTTCGCAGCTGGGAATGTACAAAACCGAAGCGATGAAGCAGGCACTTTCCGAGATTGCTCCTTACTGCAATGTCATAACACATACAATAAAGCTCACAGAGGAAAATCTGTCGCTGCTTGCTGATTGCAATATCGTGTGCGAGTGCTTTGACAATGCCGAATGCAAGGCTATGCTTGTGAATGGAATTGCGGAGCGTTATCCCAATAAATACATTGTTGCAGCTTCGGGAATGTCGGGACTGCATACGGGCAACACGATAACCACGAAAAAACTCGGTAAATGGCTGTATATCTGCGGTGACGGAACGAGTGATGTTGCTGATGACGGAACGCTTTTTGCTCCGAGAGTTATGCTTTGCGCCGCACATCAGGCAAACACTATTCTGCGTATTATCGCAGGAAAATTAGATGTATAGAAAGGAATTCACTATGGAAGATAAACTTATTTTAAGCGGGCATGAATTCAGTTCACGCTTTATTCTCGGTTCGGGCAAATATTCGCTTAACCTTATCGAAACGGCTGTCCGTGACGCAGGTGCGGAGATCATCACACTTGCGGTACGCCGTGCCAATACCAAGAAACAGGAGAATATCCTCGACTACATACCGAAAGGGGTAACGCTTCTTCCCAACACATCAGGCGCAAGAACAGCGGAAGAGGCAGTTCGCATCGCAAGACTTGCCCGTGAAATCGGCTGCGGTGATTTTGTAAAGATCGAGATTATGCGTGATACGAAATATCTCCTCCCCGATAACAATGAAACGATCAAGGCAACAGAAATTCTTGCAAAAGAGGGTTTTGTGGTACTGCCGTATATGTACCCTGATTTGTATGCGGCAAGAAATCTAATGAATGCAGGTGCAGCAGCAGTCATGCCGCTTGCGGCTCCTATCGGCTCGAACAAGGGACTTGCTACAAGGGAGTTTATTCAGATACTTGTGGACGAAATCGACCTGCCTGTCATCGTTGATGCAGGCATCGGCAGACCGTCGCAGGCTTGTGAGGCGATGGAAATGGGGGCGGCGGCAATTATGGCGAATACCGCCCTTGCAACCGCAGGCGACCTTCCACTTATGGCGGCAGCATTCCGTCAGGCGATTGAAGCCGGACGAAAGGCATACCTTTCGGGACTTGGCAGGGTGCTGACAAGAGGTGCAAGTGCATCCGACCCATTGACAGGCTTTTTAAGGGATTGAGGTGCGTATGGACAACAGATTTTTTGTAGACGGAGAGCATCTTTCGCCCTCTGCCCTTGAAAAGAAGCACCGCCTTGAAACCGATCCTGCAAGCCGTACCAATCACATGGAATATATGAACGGTATGGAACAAATCAGATCCGATATCATGGAAAAGGTGCTGTCTGAAATGGATAGTTACGATTACACAAAATATACCGCAAAGGACGTAAAGTCGGCTTTGGAGCATGAAACATGCACAATCGAGGATTTCAAGGCATTATTATCCCCTGCCGCAGAGCCATTTTTAGAGCAGCTGGCGCAGCGTGCAAGACAGACCACATCAAAGCATTTCGGCAACACGGTGTATCTGTTCACACCCCTGTATATTGCGAATTACTGCGAGAATTACTGCGTATACTGCGGTTTCAACTGCTACAACAACATCCGCCGTATGAAGCTGAATATGGAGCAGATCGAGCGTGAAATGCAGATCATTCATGATAGCGGAATGGAGGAAATCCTCATTCTCACAGGCGAAAGCCGCAGTCAGAGCAATGTGGAATACATTGGAGAAGCCTGCAGGCTTGCTCGGAAATACTTCCGCATGGTCGGACTTGAAATTTACCCCGTGAATGTTGAGGAGTACCGCTACCTCCACGAATGCGGTGCGGATTATGTGACGGTTTTTCAGGAAACCTATGACAGCGACCGTTATTCGGATTTGCATCTTCTCGGGCATAAGCGTGTGTATCCCTATCGTTTTGACGCACAGGAGCGTGCGCTTATGGGCGGTATGAGGGGCGTTGCATTTTCGGCGCTTTTAGGTTTGTCGGATTTCAGAAAGGACGCTTTAGCAAGTGCCTTGCATGTTTACTACCTGCAAAGAAAATATCCTCATGCTGAAATGTCCCTGTCCTGCCCGAGATTGCGGCCTATCATCAACAACGACAAAATCAATCCCCTTGACGTTCACGAAACACAGCTTTGTCAGATAATCTGTGCGTACAGAATTTTCCTGCCCTTTGTGGGGATCACAGTTTCATCAAGAGAAAGCGAAAGCTTCCGCAACGGCATTGTAAAAATTGCCGCAACAAAGGTTTCCGCAGGCGTTTCTACAGGAATTGGCGACCACGAATGCAAATACGAGGGAAAGAAGACTGACGGTACGGAAGGTGACGAACAGTTCGAAATCAACGACGCACGTTCCCTTGATGTAATGTATGAAGACATAGCCGCAGAGGGGTTACAGCCCGTACTCAATGACTATCTCTATATGTGAGGTGCTTATGAAAATGCTTGATACAACATTGTATTTTATTACCGACAGCACGAATTTTACGGAAGCTGAATTTCTGTATCGTGTCGAAGAAGCCTGCAAGGGCGGTGTGACCCTTGTTCAGCTTCGTGAAAAGGAGTGTACAACAAGGGAATATCTTTCTCTTGCCGAGAAGGTACATAAAATCACAAGAAAATATGACATTCCGCTTATTATTGATGACCGTGTGGATGTTGCACTTGCAGTTGGGACGGAAGGAGTTCATGTCGGGCAGTCGGATATGCCTGTTGCAACTGCAAGAAAACTTATGGGAGATAATAAAATCGTCGGTGCAACTGCAAAAACAGTTCCGCAGGCTCTTGAAGCCTGCGGACAGGGTGCGGATTACCTCGGCGTGGGTGCTATCTTTCCCACAACGACAAAGGTGAAAACCGTGCTGACAAGCGTTGACACGCTGAAAGAAATCGTGAAGGCTGTTCCGATAAAGGTCAATGCGATCGGCGGTCTTAATAAGGACAATATTCACGTTCTCAAAGACAGCGGAATTGACGGTATCTGCGTAGTTTCTTCGATTATGAAAGCGGATAATCCATGCTTTGCCGCAAAAGAATTGCAGGAGGCATTTCATGAATTACAGTAAAATGAAAACCGCCCTCACGATCGCAGGAAGCGATTCATGCGGCGGCGCAGGGATACAGGCGGATTTGAAAACGATGCTTGCAAACGGCGTTTATGGGATGAGTGCGATTACGGCTCTGACAGCACAGAATACGATGGGCGTAACGGCAATTTCCGAGGTCACACCCGAATTTCTCGGACAACAGCTTGACGCAGTTTTTATGGACATTTTCCCCGACGCAGTAAAAACAGGAATGGTGGCAAATGCGGAACTGATTGAGATAATCGCAGAAAGGCTCAGATTTTACAAGGCGAAAAATATCGTAGTTGATCCTGTGATGATAGCAACAAGCGGCGCAAGGCTTATTTCCGAAAATGCGGTTGAAATTCTCATGGAAAAGCTGCTGCCGATAGCAACACTTGTTACCCCAAATATTCCGGAAGCACAGATGCTGTCGGGGATGGTAATATCGGGGAAGTCTGATATGGAAACAGCGGCAGAAATTATCACAGAAAAATACGGCTGTTCCGTTCTGCTGAAAGGCGGTCACAGAATCAATGATGCAAATGATTTGCTTTACGAAAACGGGAAAGCAACATGGTTTGAGGGCGTGCGTATCGACAATCCGAACACGCACGGAACAGGTTGTACGCTTTCAAGCGCAATAGCTTCAAATCTAGCAAAGGAATGCGATTTAAAGCAGTCGATAAGGCTTGCCAAGGAATATATTTCTGGAGCGTTGTCCGCTATGCTTGATTTAGGAAGAGGAAATGGACCGATGAATCATGGATTTATATTGGAGAAGAATCGTACGAAAAGCTCTGTCAGTGATTGACGGAAGCATTCTCATTAGGGATGTAAAACGACGGCAGACCTCCTGGAGAAGAGCCTTGATGTGCGTCTGGAGTTCAATGGGGATTTTGAGGATAGTGTGGCTGTATATATTGACGAAAATCAGCGTAAATCAGCATGATTCCGCACAGCGAATGTTAACTGTATGTAGTGCGTATACCAAGAGATAAAACAAAAGAAATCCCCTATATTCAGGGGATTTCTCATTGTCAATTCGTGACGGAATTGATCACCATGAAAAATCACAATGCTTATCAAGCATTTTCTGCTACATCGTTTCAATTTCCACTGTGCAAATCAATGCTTCTGACCGCATCTCTGACCTTCAGCACAAAAGCAGGAGATACGGAAAGTTCATCAATGTCCATGCGCAGGAAGGTTTCCGTGAGGCTCGTATCCGCCGCAAGTTCACCGCAGATGCCGATCCATTTTCCGTGCCTGTGTGCATTTTGCGCTGTCATTTCGATCAGGCGCAGAATCGCTTCATGATGGACATCGCAGAAACGTTCGATTGCAGGATTCTGTCGGTCGCAGGCGAGGGTGTACTGTGTGAGATCGTTTGTGCCGACGCTGAAGAAATCCACCATCGGGGCGAGTCGGTCGCTGATAAGCGCCGCCGCCGGTGTTTCGATCATAATGCCAAGCTCCGTGTCCTCCGCATATTCTATGCCGTCCTTTTGCAGCTCTGCTTTGACTGCATTACAAAGGTCGAGAATTTCCTCCAGTTCCCATACATTCGCAATCATCGGGAACATGATGCCGAGGTTGCCGAATACCGATGCTCTGAACAATGCTCTCAGCTGTGTCCGGAACACCTCCGGTCGATTCAGACAAAGACGGATCGCACGGATACCGAGTGCAGGATTTTCTTCTTTTGGCATATGGAAATAGTCGCACTGCTTATCCGCACCAATATCCAGCGTGCGGATGATAACCTTTTTGCCCGCCATGCTTTCCAGTACACGCTTATAGATTCGGAACTGTTCCTCCTCGGTCGGGTAGTCCGTATTTTCCAGATAGAGGAATTCACTTCTGAAAAGACCAATACCGCCTGCATCATTGAGCAGTACTGCACCGATGTTGTCTGCACTCCCGATGTTCGCATAGATGTTAATTTTTCTGCCGTCAAGCGTGATGTTTTCTTTGCCCTTGAGTTTCTGGAGCAGTTCCTTTTTCTCAAGCTCCTCTGCACGTTTCTGCTGCGCCGCTGCAATCGTTTCCGCATCCGGATGCAGGATGAATTCGCCGGTAAAGCCGTTTACCACGGCAGGATCTCCATCCCTGATCTCCGAGAGGAATGCTTCGCCCACACCGATGATTGCGGGGATGTTCATATTTCTTGCCAGAATTGCGGTGTGGGAATTGGAAGAACCATGTGCCGTCACAAATGCCAGGACCTTGTCCTTGTCAAGTGTGACTGTTTCACTGGGGGCTAAGTCATCCGCACAGATGATCACCGGTTCGTCCGACTGTGCTTCTGTGCTGCCTCCATTTGTCAGACAGCTTATGATACGATTTGAAATATCCCTTACATCGGCGGATCTTGCCTGCATATAGGCATCGTCCATCGCTGCGAACATTTCCGCAA
>JAFXCV010000052.1 GCA_017521325.1 Oscillospiraceae bacterium
CAGCCTGCTTCTTTGTGCGATTTACATTGCATTGTGCGTCTATTCGCATTTCGTTTTCAAGCAGCGTGTAAAGCCGGTACAGCCGGTCCACCTAAAGCCCAAGGCTTCAGAAGTGAAACGTGAAGCTGCCCGCAAAGTTTCCAAGGAACGCCAACAGATTCGCAAGAATGATACCACGAAGGATTCCGAATAAAACAAATTCCCCTCCATGAATCATGGAGGGGTTCATTACAAAATAGAGGTGCAATATGAAACAACATGTAATAGACAGCTATGAGAATTACCGTGAGGAGGACAGACTCTCCACAAATAATGCAAGACGCATTGAATTTCTCACAACTTCCCGCATCCTTGACGAGATCTGGAGGGCAGTAAAACGATACTCGACTGCGCTGCCGGAACCGGAATTTACGCATTTCATCTTGCTGACAAGGGACATAGCGTAACGGCAACGGACATTACACCCAGACATGTGGAGATCATGAAGGAAATTCTGAAATCCAAGGATTACACAATGGACACAGCTGTTCTGGACGCTGTGGATATGAGCAGATTTGCGGATGAGAGCTTTGATGTGGTACTGAACATGGGGCCTTTTTATCATCTGACGCAGGAACACGAGCGCATCAAATGCTTGAATGAATCCTGCAGAGTCCTAAATAAAGGTGGACTTCTGGTTACCGCATATATTCCGAGATTCTATATTTTTCAACTCATTGCCATGCAGAACGAGTCTTTTCTGGATGGACGGCTTGCAAAGCAGCTGATTGAAACGGGTGTTCTGAGGCACGATGATGAAAAATGCTTCTGGACGGATACCTATTATTCCTCCGCAGAGGAGATGCAGCGGCTTTATGCAGAGCGTGGCATGACCGTTGTCGATCATTTTGCACAGGATGGACAGACACCGCAGTTCCATGAAACTGTGGACAAGTGGAATGAAGAACTGTTCCACATCTGGTGCGACTATCATTACAGTGTATGCAGAGAAAGTTCGATTCTCGGGGCAAGCAATCATGTGGTAATCATCGGAAGAAAAGAATAAACAAGCGGCGTCCTGCGTACTTGCAGAACGCCGCTTTTCAATTACTTTGCAAAATCAGCCATGATGGTATAGCCCGGCTGAATGAACAGACCTGTTTCTTTGGCAGTTCTTTCGCAGAAGCCGTCCACGCCTGCGCATGCCTTCGTGCTGTCATAGATGAAGAACGGAATCGGGTCGTTGGTATGTGTCATCAGGGACAGGGGTGTTGCATGGTCGGGTGTTACCAGAACCTTGAAATCACCCTGACTTCTGAGATATTCGGTAACGGGACCGAGGATGGTCTTATCAATGATGGAGATTGCCTTGACCTTGTTTTCAATTTCGTTTCTGTGTCCGCACTCATCGGGCGCTTCCACATGGATGTAGACGAAATCCTGACCGTTCTTGAATTCCTCAATGGCAGCCTGTGCCTTGCCCTCGAAATTAGTGTCAATGTAGCCTGTTACGCCTTCGACCTGTACCACGTTCATGCCTGCAAACTTGCCGATACCCTTGAGGAGGTCTACAGCAGAGATCATAGAACCTTTCAGTCCGTACTTTTCCTTGAAATCATCAAGCTGCGCACGCACGCCCTCGCCCCAGAGCCAGATGCTGTTGGCAGGACGCTTGCCATTCTTGATTCTCTCCAGATTCAGCGGATGCTCCTTGAGAAGGTCATAGGACTTTTTCATCAGGTTATACAGCTTCTCTGCATTCGGATGATTGGGAATGTATTCCTTGATGGGCTTGCCGGTAATATCGTGGGGCGGTGTGAGCGTACCCACATCGGTGGTACCATTGTCCCAGATCAGGCAGTGGCGGTAGCTGACACCGTTATAGAAGGTAAATTCCTCATTATTGAGATGCTCTGCAAGGTATTTTACGAGAACCTCGGCATCTTCAGAAGAAATATCATCTGCGCAATAGTCGAGGATCGTCTTATCCTCGTAGTTTGCTTCATCCGTCAGTGTCACAAGATTGCAGCGCAGAGATACATCGGTAGTCTTCATGTCAATGCCGATGCTGCCTGCCTCCAGAGGAGATCTGCCGGTATAGTATTTCTTCGGATCATAGCCCAGAATGGAGAGGTTTGCCACATCGCTGCCGGGCTTCATGCCGTCATCCACGCTTTTGACAAGACCTACGGTCGCAGTTCTTGCAAGCATGTCAATATTCGGTGTATCCGCAGCCTCCAGCGGTGTCTTGCCGCCAAGCTCCGGTACGGGATAGTCTGCCATGCCATCGAAAAGTACTACAAGATATTTCATAATTCTTGACTCCTTTGTATAGAATTGAAATTATGTATTCCGTCCAACAGGAATGCTGTTTCTGTATTCTCTGCCAAGAATGATATTCTTGCAATCTTAACGTTTTGCCTTTGTGCCCCAACGGGGTACAATGGCAAAACGCTACGGGATTCCAAAGGGATGACATCCCTTTGGCAGGGGGTGCAGGGGGACAGCGTCCCCCTGCTGGACAGAACGCTCAGTTTTTAATGCTGTGCATGGGGGCAGGGATTCTGCCGCCACGGGAAATGAACTTTGCAGGAGATTTGCGGTTGATGGGCATTACGGGGCCGCTGCCGAGCAGACCGCCGAATTCCAGCATATCACCCTCCTGCATACCGATTGCAGGAATCAGACGTACAGCTGTTGTCTTGTTGTTCACCATACCGATTGCCGCTTCATCTGCAATGATGGCAGAAATTGTTTCTGCAGTAATGTCTCCGGGAACTACGATCATATCCAGACCTACAGAGCATACTGCAGTCATCGCTTCGAGTTTTTCGAGGCAGAGTGTGCCTGCGAGTGCTGCATCGATCATGCCCTGATCTTCCGATACGGGAATGAATGCGCCGGAAAGTCCGCCGACATTGGAGGATGCCATAACGCCGCCCTTCTTGACTGCATCATTGAGTAGTGCAAGTGCTGCGGTGGTGCCATGTGTACCACACTGTTCCAAACCAATGCCCTCCAGAATATGTGCAACAGAGTCACCCACAGCAGGCGTCGGTGCAAGGGAAAGATCCACAATACCGAACGGTACGCCAAGCATCTGGGATGCACGGGAACCAACAAGCTGACCCATACGGGTTACCTTGAATGCGGTCTTTTTGATGACATCCGCAATGCCGTCAATGGTAGCATCAGGATATTTTGCAATCGCTGCACGCACAACGCCGGGACCGGAAACACCGACATTGATGACACAATCCGGCTCGCCCGGGCCGTGGAACGCACCTGCCATGAAGGGGTTATCCTCCGGCGCATTGCAGAATACAACAAGCTTTGCAGGGCCGATACACTGACGATCAGCTGTCACTTTAGCGGATTCCAGAATCACTTCGCCCATGATCTTCACGGCATCCATGTTGATGCCTGATTTGCTTGAACCGACATTGACGGAGGAGCAGATATTGGTTGTCACGGAAAGCGCCTCGGGGATGGACTTGATGAGTGCAAGATCTCCTGCACTGAAGCCCTTCTGTACAAGTGCTGAGTAGCCGCCGATGAAATTGACACCGCAGGTATCCGCTGCTCTCTGGAGAGCAAGGGCGAATTTGACAGGATCATCATTGGGGCAAGCTGCCGCAAGCATGGCAATTGGCGTTACGGAGATACGCTTGTTGACGATCGGAATACCGTATTCCTTCTCGATCTGCTGACCAACGCTGACAAGATTTGCAGCCTTTGTCGTAATCTTGTTGTAGACCTTTTCGCATGCCTTGTCGATGTCAGGATCAATACAATCAAGCAGGGAAATTCCCATGGTAATGGTACGAATATCCAGACACTCATCCTGAATCATGCGGATGGTTTCCAGAATATCAAATGTATTCAGCATGATTTCACCTCTTTAGATTTTGTGCATGGAATTGAAAATATCCTCGTGCATGCAGTGGATCGCAAGTCCCTGCTCACTGCCCAGTGCGGACATGTCATCGGTCAGAGATGCAAAATTCTCACCCATGCCGGAAATATCCACCAGCATGATCATGGCAAACATATCCTGCAGGACACTCTGTGTTACCTCAACAACATTGGCATTGTGCTTTGCACAGATACCACTTACCTTATGAAGAATACCTACGGTATCTTTACCAATTACAGTAATAACAGCACGCATAATAACCTCCTGAATTCCTTCGGCTGCCGAATATCTTCCGGCAATGCCTGTAATTGTTATTATTATAACATACTTTACGAAAAAAGAAAAGACATTTTTTAAAAATACTGCAAAATTTTTCATTTTCCTCTCAAATAGGACAATTTTAACAAAATAATCAATTTTCCCCCTTGACTTTTACTGCACAATGTGCTACAATGAGTATAGCAGGGTGGTGATACGCCCATATCGTGTGAAAATATTTTACAGGGAGTGATATTTGTGATTAGTATTAAGAAAATTACGGCATTACTGTTAGCCGGCTGCTGTTGTGTTTTATCCTGTGTAAGGGCTGAGCAGAGTGCAGTGCGTGTTACAGCCATGGATGCACAGGCACTGGAATTTGCAGAGGCTGCAATCAATGCAACCAATGACATCCGAGTTGCCTACGGACTTTCTGAGCTTGCCACAACACCCCTTCTTCTGGATCTTACGGAAGTTCGAGCTAATGAACTGACGATCGTAAATGATCACGTTCGTCCTGACGGTACGGCTTGTTTTACAGTTCTTAAATCTGCGGGTATCACCTATTTTAACGCTGCCGAAAACATCGCTGCCGGTCGTCCCGATTCTGTTGCAACAGTTGAGCAGTGGATGGCTTCTCCGAATCACAGAAAAAATATTCTGAACGAAACACATACACATGTTGCTGTCGCAAGAGCGTACGATCCGGATTCACAGTATGGTTACTACTGGTGCATGTTCCTGCTAAGCGTTTATGACGGTTCTCAGCCGCATATTTATGATGACCAGTACATCCCTTCAAGAGATCTGGGAGATGTGAACGGTTCACGTACAATCAATGCCGCTGACGCAGCAATGATCCTGCAGTATTCTGCAGTGACAGCTTCCGGTATGGAATATCCGGTTGTGCATGATTTTGAAAAAGCTGCCGATGTCAACGGTGACGGCAGAGTCGATTCGATTGACGCAAGCATCATTCTTACCTACACGGTCAATAAAAGTGCAGGCAATGGCGGCGAATTGAAGGATTACATCTGGTAATCCAAACACAAACAGCAATAAGATCCCGACCATATCACTATGGTCGGGATTTGATTGGATAAAAATAATAAGGAGAAAAAACAATGGATATTATGCAGTCATCTCTGAAAAGACACGAAGAATGGGGCGGAAAGATTGAAATTATTTCTCGCACCGCAATCAATGACAGGGATTCTCTTTCCCACGCATACACCCCCGGTGTTGCACAGCCCTGTCTGGAAATTGAAAAGGATCCTTCCCTTTCCTACAAGCTGACACGCCGCCATAATCTGGTTGCAGTCATCACAGACGGAACTGCTGTTCTGGGTCTTGGTGACATCGGACCGCTGGCGGCAATGCCTGTGATGGAGGGGAAATGTGCTTTATTTAAGGAATTTGCCGATGTGGATGCATTCCCCCTCTGCGTCAATTCCAAGGACACGGACGAGATCGTAAACACCATCGCAAATATCGCCTACAGCTTCGGCGGCATCAATCTGGAGGATATTGCTGCACCCCGATGCTTTGAAATCGAGGCAAAGCTCAAGGAAAAGCTTGACATTCCGGTATTCCACGACGATCAGCACGGCACGGCAATTGTTGTTGCTGCTGCACTTGTCAATGCATGCAAGGTGGCTGACAAGAAGATTGAAGATCTGGAAATCGTCATTAACGGCGCAGGCTCTGCGGGCATTGCAATTGCAAAGCACCTGCTCAATCTCGGTGTCGGCAACATCCAGATGGTCGATCTCAAGGGAATTCTCGCTTCCGATGAGGTTTATGAAAATCCTGCACACAATGAAATTGCAGCAATGACCAATAAGAAACTGAACCATGGTGTTCTTGCAGATGCAGTCAAGGGTGCGGACGTATTTGTCGGTGTATCAAGGCCCGGACTTCTGACACCGGAAATGATCGCTGCCATGAACGAAAAGCCGCTGGTATTCGCAATGGCAAACCCGACACCTGAAATCATGCCCGACCTTGCAAAGCAGGCAGGTGCATTCATCGTGGGAACAGGCAGAAGTGATTTCCCGAACCAGATCAACAATGTAGTCGCATTCCCCGGTGTATTCAAGGGTGCACTGGCTGTCCGTGCAACGGATATCAACGAGGCAATGAAGCTTGCGGCAACAAAGGCAATTGCAGCTTGTGTTCCGGACGAAAAACTCTGTGCGGAATTCATTCTTCCCGACGCATTTGACCGCAGTGTTGCAGTTGCTGTTGCAAAGGCAGTTGCGCAGGCTGCAATTGATACGGGCGTAGCAGGACTTTCCGAAAATCCGCTTGCATAATTTCTCACAATCAACATACGATAACAAGAAAAACAGGAGGCTTTTTATGACTTACACTTATCAGCCGAGAGGCGTCTGCTCCCGTCATATCACCATTGAAATTGAAGACGGTATTATTCAGAATTGTGCTTTTGTCGGTGGCTGTAACGGCAACACACAGGGAATCTGCAGTCTGATCAAGGGTATGCCTGTGGATGAGGTGATTTCCCGTCTGGAGGGACTTAACTGCAACGGCAGAGGTACATCCTGTCCCGACCAGCTTGCAAAAGCGCTTAAGGCATTTAAGGAATCATGTTCCTGATCAAGAGTATGCCGGTGAGGTTCATCGGCACAGCGGTTTTTCAGATTCTGCTGATTCTCTTTCTCTTCCCGATCAGTCTTGGCATCCTCAATCTCGGAACACTGCTCGGCTCGGCGTTGAGCCTTATGGGAACGCTCTATTTTGCATGCAATCCCATGATCGCAAAATTTCTGGAGAAGGTTTGGAAAACCACTGCAGGACATATTGTGCTTGGCATTCTGCTTGCATTGATGGGTTTTGGTGCAGGGCTTGCGGCAGTGATCAGCGGATGCATGCTGTATACTATGTATGATGCTCCCAAAACAGAGCAGCCCGTTGTGGTACTGGGCTGTCAGGTGAGGAACAACGGGCCGAGTCTGATGCTTAAGCGCAGGCTTGACGCTGCATACACCTATCTAACGGAACACCCTGATGTTCCGGTAGTAGTCTGCGGCGGTCAAGGACCTGACGAAGCAATGAGCGAAGCACAGTGCATGTATGAGTATCTGACGAAAAAGGGTATCTCTCCCGATCGCATCTACAGGGAAGACACCTCTACATCCACTTTTGAAAATCTAAGAAATGCCAAAGAAATTCTTCAGGAGCAGAACCTTGGAAGCAACATTACGATTGTAACGGATGGCTTTCATCAACTGCGTGCCGACATGATCGCCAAAGGGCTTGATCTAAAAAGCTCCCATGTTTCGGCATATACCTCATGGTACCTGGTGCCGACATACTGGGTGCGTGAATGGCTTGGCGTTTGTTATCAATTTATTTTCGGATAAATCATCAATCTTCAATCGGAGGCTACAATGAACAATTATAACAAGTTGCAACCCGAAAAGGTCTTTTCATTTTTCAGACAGATTTCACAGATTCCCCATGGATCTGGCAACACCGCACAGATCGCACAGTTCTGCCTTGATTTTGCGGCAGAGCGTGGACTGAAGGCTGTCAAAGATGCAGGAGATAATGTGATCATCTATGCACCCGGTACGGCAGGCTATGAAAACAGCGATCCCATTATCATTCAGGGACATATGGATATGGTCTGCGAAAAAACTGCGGACTGCAACAAGGATATGGAAAAGGAGGGTCTTGACCTTCGCACGGACGGTGAATGGCTCTGGGCAGAGGGTACGACGCTCGGCGGAGATGACGGCATTGCACTTGCCTATATGTTCGCTCTGCTGGATTCCGATGATATCCCCCATCCGCCGCTGGAATGCGTTATCACCCGTGACGAGGAAACCGGCATGTTCGGTGCGGAGCTGTTCGAAGCGGAAAACGTCAAGGGCAAAAAGATCCTCAACATCGACTCCGAGGAGGAAGGCATCCTCACGGTGAGCTGTGCCGGCGGCATTACCGCACACTGCGAATTTGAACTCAATAAGCGGTATATTTGCCCTTTCTATACCTACGAAATCACCGTCAGCGGTCTGCGTGGAGGTCATTCCGGTGTGGACATCGGCAAGGGCAGACTGAATGCATTTGAAATGCTCAGCAAACCGCTTGCCCATATCAGCAAGCCCTGCTATTTCGGCACGATTACCGGCGGCGGCAAGCACAATGTCATTCCGCAGACTGCTTCCATCGTGTTCGGCTGTGACGAGGACATTCTCGACCATCTCGAACAGGTTGTCCGCTTCTGCAATGAAAAGCACCTTGGGGGCGAAGCTGAACCCGATTTGCTGTTCTCCGTTAAGGAAATCTGCGCGGACCAAACCGTGAAATTCCAAGAAAATACAATCTATTTTTTGTATATCTATGATTTCCTGCGATTCCTCCCGACCGGTGTGCAGAGCATGAGCGAGAGCATCGAGGGCATGGTGGAAACCTCCCTGAATATGGGCGTTCTGGAAGCGAATGGCATGGATCTGAGCTGTGATTTCCTCATCCGCAGCAATACCGACAGCGGCAAGGATGCAGTTGTGGAAACTGTCCGCAGCTTTTGTGAATCCATCGGTGATGAAATCGACTTTAACGGCATGACACTCTCCGCCGAATATCCTGCATGGGAATACCGCAAGGACTCTCCCCTGCGAGATCTGATGGTTACAGTATACAAGGATATGTTCGGCAAGGAGCCGTTTGTGGCAGGTATTCACGCAGGCCTCGAATGCGGTATCTTTTCAAAGAAAATCAAGGATGCGGATGCTGTTTCTTTCGGCCCCGATATTGAAAATATCCACACACCAAAGGAGCGTCTGAACATTGCGTCTGCTGAGCGCACATGGGAATTCCTCAAGGAAATTCTCCGCCGCAGCAAGTGATTTATTCTATTTTTATATGATGACTTCACCCCACAGTATCCACTGTGGGGTGTTATTATTGTAAAGCGTAAAAACGCCCAACACAGGCATTTTCGACAAATCGAAGGGTAAAATTTTGTCAATAATTTCTTGTCAGATTTAGTGAAAATCATAGATATTTGACTTGATTTCAGTGTCGAAATATGGTATAATAGTAGTATCAAAATATATGTGCTTGAACGATGCCTGATTCTTCCAGCCGCTTTACAGACTGGAAGATTTTTTATGCTCAGCACAGAAACAGGAGGTTATAATGGAAAACAAAAAAGAAGAATTTAAGCCGTATGTTCCGGCGTCAAAGATCACGCCGGAATTTACAGTTGCATCCATCCTAACAGGTATTATCCTTGCCGTACTCTTCGGTATGGCAAATGCCTACCTCGGACTCAAAGTCGGAATGACTGTTTCGGCTTCCATCCCTGCTGCGGTTATTGCAATGGGCGTGATCCGAGTTGTCCTGAGAAGAAACTCCATTCTTGAAAGCAATATCGTTCAGACGATCGGTTCCGCAGGTGAATCTGTTGCGGCAGGTGCAATCTTTACCATTCCTGCGCTTTTCCTTTGGGCTGGCGAAGGAGTGATGGAAAAGCCCAGCATCATTGAAATCACCCTGATTGCTCTTATCGGCGGTCTGCTTGGTGTTTTCTTTATGGTTCCGCTTCGTAATGCACTGATCGTCAAAGAACACGGAAAGCTTCCCTATCCGGAGGGAACTGCATGTGCAGAGGTTCTGCTTGCCGGCGAAAACGGCGGTTCCAGCGCATCCACCGTATTTGCGGGTATGGGCTTTGCGGCACTGTTCAAATTCATCATTGACGGCCTGAAGGCAGTTCCGGGCGAGGTGTCCTTCCGTGTCAAAGGCTTTGCAGGTGAGATTGGTACACAGATCTATCCGGCTGTTATGAGCGTTGGCTACATCTGTGGTTTCCGCATTTCATCCTACATGTTCGCAGGCGGTGTGCTCAGCTGGCTGGTTATCATTCCGCTGATCGTCATGTTCGGTCAGGATGCAACCATCTATCCCGGTACAACAACCATCGGTGAAATTTTTGCAAATGGCGGTGCCGGTTCGATCTGGGGTTCTTACATTCGTTACATCGGAGCAGGCGCACTTGCTGCAGGCGGCATCATCAGCCTGATCAAGAATATTCCTCTCATTGTCACAACATTCAGAGATGCGCTCAAGAGCATGGGTGACAAGTCCGCAGTCAAGCAGGACAGAACCACAACGGATCTCAATTTGAAAATCGTTCTTGGTGCTATCGCTGTATTGACACTCCTGATCTGGCTTCTGCCGGTAATTCCTGTAAATTTCCTTGGCGCTTTGATCATCGTTATCTTCGGCTTCTTCTTTGCAACCGTTTCTTCCAGAATGGTTGGTCTTGTCGGCAGCAGCAACAACCCCGTTTCCGGTATGGCTATTGCAACCCTGCTGATCTCTACCATCATTCTGAAAATGACAGGTGCAAGCGGTGCAGCAGGTATGTCTGCTGCAATTGCAATTGGCTCAATTATCTGTATTGTTGCAGCAATCTCCGGTGATACCTCCCAGGATCTCAAGACGGGCTTTTTGCTCGGCGCTACTCCCAAGAAACAGCAGATCGGTGAGATCATTGGCGTCATCGCTGCTGCACTCTCCATTGGCATCTGCATGTATCTCTTTGATGGTGCTTGGGGATACGGTACCGATGAGCTGGCTGCACCGCAGGCTACTTTGATGAAGATGATCATCGAAGGTGTTCTGAGTGCTGATCTTCCGTGGAATCTTGTATTCATCGGTGCATTCATTGCAATTCTTGTGGAAGTCATTGGTATTCCCGTGCTTCCGTTTGCAATCGGTGTATATCTGCCGATTCAGCTGAATGCATGCATCCTCGTAGGCGGTATCATTCGTCTGGTATTTGACAAGATGAAGACAAAGGATGCGAAGCAGGAAGAAAAGAAGAAGAACATCATCAACGATGGAATCCTGTTCTGTTCGGGTATGATCGCAGGCGAAGGTCTTGTGGGTGTTCTGCTTGCAGTATTTGCAATTCTGGGCATTGATAAACTGATCGACATTTCCGGTCTGCTTGGCTTGCCTGAGGTCGCATCCAATATCGGAAGTCTTGTTCTGTTCGCAGTCATCATCCTGACACTGCTCAAGTTCTCCGTATGGAAAAAGGAAAAGAAGGCTGAGGCTAAGAATGAAGCATAATCAACCCGAAGAAAACTACCTTGAACGCTGTCCCGTGCGTCCCGAATGGATCGCATGGTCGGCGGACGAGAATGGCATTGTGACACTCGACATTGAAAACAAGGGTCTGGCAAACAGACTTGCACAGAAGCTTCTGAAGAAACCGAAGGTTTCCCACATTCATCTCGATGAGATCGGCAGCTTTGTCTGGCCGATGATCGACGGCAAAAAGACGATCATGGACATGGGAGAACCGATGGAGGAACATTTCGGAGATCTGGCAAAGCCCACTTATGAACGGCTTGCAAAGTTCTTTCAGATCCTTGAAAGCTACGGCTTTGTGGAGTGGAAAACCGAATAAACAGAAAAATCCTCACCAATTGGTGAGGTTTTTTTGATGTTACGTTTTGATTAATGTGAAGAAATACAAACACATCTCCGATAATTAATCTATCATCTCTTTTTTATTATCCTTATACGTCATAAATATCTTGTCAACAGTGCAATTCGTTCCAGAAACAACCAGAGAAATACTTTCTGTATCAATAGAAATCATAAAAAAGGAGCCATCTGCACCATTGGTAGAGTCTTCGTATTCTAAACCAAGTCGTTTTACTGTTTCTTCATAATTGGATCCAATCGTAATGCCATTCAATGCAATCGGAAAAATATCAGAACTATTTTCAGTCTTGAAAAAACCGATTTGTTTATACTGTTTTTTATATACATCTGATGCATCTGTACAATTTCTAATCTTGAAAATGCCTATAGGCCGGTCATAATACTGACTTACTCCGTGTGCAGTTTTCTGATCATCAATGTAAAAAAATTCATCATCCGTCACGATCTCAAAGCCTTCACCAAAATCACTAACGGTGCAAGAGAGTTTCATTTTTTCGCCATTGATATAAATAACATCAGCCAGTGTTTCATCCGTCCATCCCTCTTCCGGAATCGGGACAGGCGGTGCATCCAGTGCAGCTTGAAGTTTCACCTTCAAATTCTCCGGGATACCTGCCGATGTATCATTTGATGCCTGTATAGACATTGGCTGTTCATTCTGCGTCTCCGAAGTTGGCATACATCCGCAGCATCCATAACTTGCCATCATTAAGCATAGGATAAGTGTGAAATTTCTTTTTTTCATTTCATCCTCCAGCTTTTCAATTTTGTAATTATATTATGAGAAAAACATATGCTCCACAAAAATTTTCACGCCAATGGCAATCAGAATCAAACCGCCTGCAAGCATAGCACGGCTGCCGAGCTTTTCGCCAAAAAATTTACCGAAGCACACACCGATGATGGAGCATACAAGAGTTACGCCTGCAATGAACAGCGCCGCAGCAATGATATTTACATTGGGAAGTGCCGCAAAGCTCACACCGACTGCCAGTGCGTCGATGCTTGTTGCGATTCCCTGCGTCAGAAGCAGGGAAAGCGGCAGGGATGTATGCTTTTCCTCCTCCTTCTGCGTCAGCGCATCATAAACCATCTTGCCGCCAATATAGCCGAGGAGAATCAGAGCAATATAGTGATCAACTGCCGTGATATAGGATTCAAACGCTTTTCCGAGAAAATAGCCGATGGTGGGCATGAGTCCCTGAAATCCGCCGAAGCACACGCCAATGGCAAGAATCTGTTTTTTCCTGAGCTTATTGCAGTAAAGTCCATTGGAAATGGAAACGGCAAAGGCATCCATGGAAAGCCCGACTGCGATCAAAAATAATTCGATGTAAGACATGCTTAATCCTCCGGTGCCTTCTGTGCAAGCTTCTGGGAATACTCTGCACGGAACTGTGCAAAGGTGTCTGTTTCGATTGCATCACGAATACGCTCTGTGAGTGTGTTGTAGAAGTACAGGTTATGCGTCACCGCAAGTCTGCCGGCGAGCTGCTCGTTTGCCTTGAAGAGATGACGGACATAGGCTCTGGAGAAATTGCGGCAGGTCGGGCAATCACACTGGGGATCCACGGGTCTGGAATCCGTTTCGTAGGTCTGGTTTTTCAGATGACGGATACCATCCCATGTAAATACGGTGCCGTGACGTGCATTTCTGGAGGGCATGACACAGTCGAACATGTCAATTCCTCTTGCAACGGCTTCAATGATATTTGACGGAGTTCCAACCCCCATCAGATAACGTGGCTTATGTACGGGCATGTGAGGTGTAACTGCATCAAGCACACGGTACATATCCTCCGTCGGCTCACCGACTGCCAAACCGCCGACTGCGTAGCCGTCAAGGTCAAGCTCAGCGATTTCCTGCATATGTTCCACACGCAGCTTTTCAAAAGTACACCCCTGATTGATGCCAAAGAGCATCTGGCTGGGGTTGACGCAATCGGGCAGCGCACACAGGCGTTCCATTTCCGCCTGACAGCGCTTAAGCCAGCGTGTTGTTCTGGCACACGATTTTGCGGAATAATCGTAGGTGGAAGGATTCTCTACACATTCGTCAAACGCCATGGCGATCGTTGATCCGAGATTTGACTGGATACGCATGCTTTCCTCCGGTCCCATGAAAATACGTCTGCCGTCCAGATGAGACTGGAAGTACACGCCTTCTTCTTTAATTTTACGAAGCTTTGCAAGGGAAAACACCTGAAATCCACCGCTGTCAGTCAGAATGGGACGATCCCAGTTCATGAACTTATGCAGTCCCCCCATTTTCTTAACGATCTGGTCACCCGGACGCAGATGGAGATGATAGGTATTGCAAAGCTCAACCTGACATTTCAGATCCTTCAGATCCGGTGAGGAAATGCCGCCCTTGATGGCAGCTGCGGTTCCGACATTCATAAAACAAGGAGTCTGCACGGTGCCATGGACTGTTTCAATTGTTCCACGACGGGCAAGCCCCTCTGTTTTTAATAATGTAAACATAGTTTTTCTCCTGTCTGTTTTTGATATCTTCTAAGTATACCATATTTTTCGCAAAATGTAAAGGGTGAAATATAAATTATTCTGTAAAAAAGAGAATCTGCCATAATGACAGATTCTCTGTATATTATTCTTCCTCCTGCACTTCCGAATTTTCAGGAACTTCGGGCTGTTTTTCAGAATTCTCCTGTACGGGTGCAACTTCATCGAATGCATTTTCCGGAATATCGACGGGTTCTTCTACTTCAGTCTGCTTCGCAACTTCTACAACCTCAGTTTTGACCGGATGATCCTGATTGTGGAACATCTGTCGGAGCATCATATACAGATCGTGGAACCATTCTGTGATACTTTCTGCACCGACCATATCTTCGGATATATACTTCAGTTCCGCCCCCTGCATCTTTTCATAAAGGGGATTCCCCTGCTGCGTGCAGACCTTCAGAATGTCGCTATCCTGCGAATCATTCAGTTCCTGCAGCATTTCTTCTATGCCGGAAGAAGTAATGCCCTGGTATCTGTCATCGTTATTCTTGAAATCAGAAATCACAATGGTCAGAGGGCGATAACAATTGATTCTTCCGAAGGAGTAATTCTGCTTACGACGCAGTCCTCTCTTATTCGCAAGGTAGACTGCACTGAGAACGGGGCTGAGTCCCTTGCCACATTTCCATGAATCGGGCAGTTCGATATCCGCTGTACATGGCGCAAAATCCTGTCTGAGCATGATTCTTGACTGCTCTACGGTGATGATAGAGATGTCGGCGCATTTCATCGAATCCGTTTTCGCCATAATTTCCGCAAGCTGTGCGATGCCGCTGTACATCATGCGATAAACCTCTTTGCCCATGCTCATGCTGCAGTCGAGTACAAATGTCAGCAGGATCCGCTTTTTTCCCTGCAGACTCAGACCGCTTTTTACTTGCAGGATCTCCTGATCCGCAAGCATCGGACGATGCGTGACACTATTACATGCACCACGGATCATTTCGATGCAATTTCCTTCAAGGCGATTATCCGAGGGTTTCTGCACTCCTCTGGAAATCTCTTCTTCATCAGCGAATTTGATTGGTTTTTTGAACAGAGCCACAGTTAATCCTCCTTCTTGGCGAGAAATTCCGAGAACGAGTCGGTTCCGCCGCTTGATGCATAGGCACTGTAGGCAAGGACTTCCACGACATCCTTTGCGTCAACTTCGCCGTCTTCATTATAGTCAAAATGCGCTTCCGTTCCGCTGAAATCATCGCTTGCGGTCAGCTGAAGCAGATTTGCGGCATCACGGGCGTCAACAACACCGTCGCCATTCGGATCACCCGGCATAGCGGTTGATGGCTTTTCTGCGGAAGGCTGTGTTTCGAGAACTGTTTCCTTATTTGTTTCAGCACTCGTTTCTGCGGGTGCCTGTGTTTCGGTTTCCTTCAAAGTTTCAGCAGGCTCTGTTACCTGTGTTTCCTGAAGTTCCGATTTCTCAGGAAGCTTTCTGCCAAGGAATGACGGAACGATCAGACATGCGGCTACGATCACAGCAGCAGCTGCTGTACCGATTCCGATACCCATTGCAAGCTTCTTGGAATTCACACGTTTTTGCAGTGCATCCAGCATTTCCTGTGCGGACTGATAACGTCTGTAGGGTTCGGGATCGCACGCCTTATTGATTACCTCAGAAAGCTGTTTTGCTGCTTTTGCAGAGAGATTCTCAGGTGCATGGATGCGGGAAAGCAGCTGACCGAGCATGAAAATATCCGACTGCACATCATAGGTTTCACGGGGATACAAGCCTCGTTTTTTGAGTGCTGCCACATCGTCCTCAATTCCTGCACGCCCCAGACAATAAGTGCCGTCCTCGGTCTTATAGACATTTTCGGGGGCGATGTATTTGTGAAGCACATCGGCATCATGCAGTTCCTTGAGAGCCTGACACAGATCCAGCGCAAGTTTTCGGGTTTCTTTTGAATCGGCTGTAAATGATTTGCCGATCGGCACAAACTCTCCTCTGCTCTGATGTGTATACACCGCCGTAAAATAGTAAAGATTCTCATCCTGATTTTCAGCGGTAATTTCATGCACGGCTGCATCACAGGCAAGGACATATCTGCTCTCAGAAAAACTTTTTGTCAGACACAGGCGTTTTTCCGCCTGTTCAAGGCGATAATCCACCCATTCCTGACGCATTTCCTCATCCTGCTCCTCTATGTTAGGTTCAGCGGTAAGACGTGTTACCTCAAGCCACCCCTTACCTTCCGATGAAGAAATCGCCGATTCAAAGCCATTTTCACGGTCAAGAATCTTTTTCTGATTCCATTTTTTTCGAAAGTCTCGGTATTCTTCTTCATGTTTTATCGCATTTAATATCTGTTCAGTCATGATGATCCCTCTTTATCGTATTGTGATATAGACATATTGTAATTATAACATACTTGCAGAATGATTTCAAGCATCTTTGAAAGTTTTTGTGCATAATTTACATTCTTTTTACATTTTGATACAATAAATCCCTTCCTCTCTGAAAAGGAAGGGATTTTCTGTTTTAGTAAAGATCCAGAAGATTTTCCAAAACCACACCGCCGCTGACAGAAAGGAGAATATCCTCCTGATTATCATAGTTGACTAAATTTACAACAAGATATGCATCATCATCATAGGTTCTGATCTTGGCCTCGACATCCTTTGACGCTTGTTTCGCCATTTCGGTCAAATTATCCCATGCTTTGACAAGTTCACCTGAACCGGACACACTACTGTTTTTATAGACATAACGAATCGATGCTACTGCAAGATCGTTCATTTCCGGATGTGAAAGAGTCAGAACATAATTCTGGAAATCTTCATCGTACTCAATCTTGTAGTACATGTTATCCTTTTTCAGATCGCTATCGTCAAGATACTTCTGCATCTTCACAATCACCTTGTCAGGCTCCATATTCCCCATGCCAAAGAGCGATGAAAGATCCGAAAAGCATCCTGTAAGACTAAACATACAAACAAGGCTAAGCAACAGACTGATAAACTTTTTCATAATGATCCTCCCTATGAATTTCTATATCTATTCTATCATAAATAATCTATTGTTTCAATTCGCAGAACTTCCAATAATATATTCTACAATTTGTTCATTATCACAGTTTACTAATTTTGAAATTAGAACCTCCGAAAAACATTCGGAGGTTCAAACTCACATAAAAATCGGACTTCTGAATTACTTCATAGCCTCTTCGATTGCAACTGCACATGCAACAGTCATACCAACCATGGGGTTGTTGCCTGCGCCGATCAGGCCCATCATTTCAACGTGAGCCGGAACGGAGGAGGAACCTGCAAACTGTGCATCGGAGTGCATTCTGCCCAGAGTATCAGTCATACCATAGGAAGCCGGACCTGCAGCCATGTTGTCAGGATGCAGTGTTCTGCCGGTACCGCCGCCGGATGCTACAGAGAAGTACTTCTTGCCTGCATCTGTACGCTCCTTCTTGTAGGTACCTGCAACGGGATGCTGGAATCTTGTGGGGTTTGTGGAGTTGCCGGTGATGGAAACATCTACATTTTCCTTCCACATGATTGCAACGCCCTCGGTTACATCGTTTGCACCGTAGCAGTTAACCTTTGCACGCAGACCGTCGGAGTATGCCTTGCGGAATACTTCCTTTACTTCGCCTGTGCTGTAGTCCATCTCAGTTTCAACGTATGTAAAGCCGTTGATTCTTGCGATGATCTGTGCAGCGTCCTTGCCCAGACCGTTCAGGATAACTCTCAGGGGATTCTTACGAACCTTGTTTGCCTTTTCTGCGATACCGATTGCACCTTCAGCAGCTGCGAAGGACTCGTGACCTGCCAGGAATGCGAAGCACTCTGTGTCTTCTTCGAGCAGCATCTTGCCGAGGTTACCGTGACCCAGACCTACCTTACGCTGGTCAGCTACGGAACCGGGAATGCAGAATGCCTGCAGGCCCTCACCGATTGCAGCAGCAGCGTCAGCAGCTCTTGTGCAGCCCTTCTTGATTGCGATTGCGCAGCCTACTGTGTAAGCCCACTTTGCGTTCTCGAAGCTGATCGGCTGGATGCTTTCGATCAGCTTGTAGATGTCCAGACCCTTTTCCTTGCAAACGTCTGCACATTCTTCGATTGTGTTAATACCATAAGGAGCGAGAACAGCCAGGATCTGCTTTTCTCTTCTCTCGTAAGATTCAAATAATGCCATGGTAAAAGTCCTCCTTATTCTTTTCTGGGATCCACGATCTTAACAGCATGAGCAACTCTGCCATACTGACCCTGTGCCTTCTCGAATGCAGTGTTTGCATCGTCGCCAGCCTTGATGAAATCCATCATCTTGCCGAAGTTTACAAACTTGTAGCCGATGATCTCATTATCTTCGTTCAGAGCCAGACCTGTTACATAACCGTCGGTCATTTCGAGGTAACGGGGACCCTTTGCCAGTGTACCGTACATTGTACCTACCTGAGAACGCAGACCCTTACCGAGGTCTTCCAGACCTGCACCAACTACCAGACCGCCCTCGGAGAATGCACTCTGGGAACGACCGTATACGATCTGCAGGAACAGTTCTCTCATTGCTGTATTGATTGCATCGCAAACGAGGTCAGTGTTCAGAGCCTCGAGTACAGTTCTGCCGGGCAGACTCTCAGATGCCATAGCAGCAGAATGTGTCATACCGGAACATCCGATTGTTTCAACCAGAGCTTCCTGAATGATACCTTCCTTAACGTTCAGTGTCAGCTTGCAGGTACCCTGCTGCGGTGCGCACCAGCCAATACCATGTGTAAAGCCGGAAATGTCGCTGATCTCCTTAGCCTTTACCCACTTTGCTTCCTCCGGAATCGGAGCAGCACCATGAGCTACGCCTTGTGCGATCGGGCACATTGTTTCAACTTCGTGAGAATAAATCATGAGAATAACTCCTTTCAAATAAGGCTATTTATGCCGCTTGATTCAGTAAATTTTCCATATGGGAAAACTTCCTGTCAGCACACATATACTATTATACATGATTTCCATACAGAAATCAAGTGGGGATTTGATAATTTTTTACTTTTTTCATATTTTTCAGATATACAGCACTGTTTTTCGGCAAAAGCTACAGTTTTATATTTTCTGCATACAGTCTGAGGAGCATCAGTTCACGGAGCCATTCAGGTTCTTGTGCAATGGTGTCCTTCATTTGCAGCAGCCGCCGTTTCCCCGTCCGCCTGTCCCAGACAGCAAACAGCCGCACAAGCGGATTATCACTTGCAAGGCTATGCTCAACGCTCTGGTTATCATACACATAAAACGCATCATAGAATTCATACTGATCAAAACAGCCATCCTCAGCAGCTGCATTGCACAATTGTTTCCAGCGTTCCTCCAAGGATTCTGCATCAGTCTGCATTTGCATCCTTTTAGAAATTGCAGAACTCCAGTCAAAATAGCTGCTTTTGAAAATCTCAGCATCATCAAACAGGATTGCCACCCTGCCCTCTGCATCATGGGATTCACGGTAGCGAGTTGCAAAATAGCGGATATGTCCTTTTAAAGAATCACAGATGTTGTCCTGTTCGAGTTTTTTTCGCATGGCGCTGAATGAAATCGGCATAGTACTCTCCTTTGGTAATTGTTATGAGTGTTTTCTTCGCTCCCATTTTGCTGCAAGCCTTGCCGTTCTCGGTCGATTGTACCTCTGCAGCAGCACAAACAGCAGATCATAGCACGCCGCTGCAAGGGATGTCAGAAAGAACACCCAGAATTCTCCGAACACAGGAACCACGAGCAATGGAAAAAAGCTCAGAAGTACGTTGCATTCATGTACAAGCTCGGAAACGCACATGGTCTTTACAATTTGTGATGGAGTATGCTTTTCCAGTGAAAAATCGTCGGGATTGTAGGTAGGCATGGAAATCTTCCACTTCTGAATTTTCAAAACGGAATAAAGCTTTGTTTCAAACTGTTTTTTCCTGAACCAGAAATGTTCCGTATTGATATGACGGCGGTGCAGCGGATGCAGAATGCTGCCAACTGCAAGTCGCATGGCGAAATGATAGAAAATTGTTCCGAAGGTGATCGCAAGTGTCAGCCACAAAGGGACGGATTGGGTGAGATACAATGCAATACAGATCGCCAGAAAAATACCGCTGCCGATTGCCATTGTCCACATCACGAGATGAAAAGTATTCGTTTTCTGTTTCATGGCATTACGGCAGAATACACATGCTGTCACCGAACGAGAAGAATCTGTACTTCTCTTCCACGGCGATTCTATACGCATTCATGGTGTTTTCATAGCCCATGAATGCCGACACCAGCATGATGAGCGTGCTTTCGGGCAGATGGAAATTCGTAATAAGTCCGTTAATCACCTTGAATGTATAGCCGGGATAGATGAAAATATCCGTATCTCCCTCGCATTCCGTGAGGATTTCCCCGCATCGCTGTGCGGCACTCTCCAGTGTACGGCAGGAGGTGGTACCGACGGAAATGACACGTCCGCCGTTCACTTTCGTCTGATTGATTAGATCTGCGGTTTCCTTGGGTAACATAAAATGCTCGGTATGCATATGATGTTTCAGTATATCATCTTCCTTAACGGGACGGAAGGTTCCAAGTCCGACATGGAGTGTTACATAGGCAATGTTTACGCCCATTTGGCGGATCTCATCGAGCATATCGCTTGTAAAATGCAGTCCTGCGGTGGGGGCTGCGGCGGAGCCGAGTTCACGGGAATAGACGGTCTGGTAGCGTTCCTTATCTGCAAGCTTTTCGGTGATATAGGGCGGCAGGGGCATCTGTCCGACATCCTCAAGGGCGGTGTAGAAATTCCCCTCGCACTCAAATTTTACGATACGGTTCCCGTCTTCCTTGACTTCGAGAACTTCGGCAACAAGTCGTCCGTTTCCGAACGAAAAACGGGCACCAGGCTTACATTTCTTACCCGGACGGCAGATAATCTCCCAAGTCTTGTCACCGTGCTGGGAGAGGAGAAGGAATTCCACAAAGCTTCCCGTCCCCTCCTTTTCCCCGTAGAGACGTGCAGGAAGCACTCTGGAATCGTTCAGAACAAGCAGATCCCCTGCACGGAGCAGCTTTGTCAGATCGTAAAAATGCAGATGCTCACAGGCACCGCTTTCACGGTCTACGGAAAGCATTCTGGAGGAATTTCGGGGTTCGAGGGGGTGCTGGGCGATCAGTTCCTCGGGAAGATCATAATAAAAATCACTTGTTTTCAAGGGTAAGCCTCATTTCGCATACAATATCTAGTTTAGTATAGCCTAATTCTCCCATTTTTGCAACAGACAAAATTACAGACCAATGCATAGACTGATTTGGA
>JAFXCV010000053.1 GCA_017521325.1 Oscillospiraceae bacterium
GGCAGGGGGAGGGGCAATTTCTGAAAGAATACCACTAAAAAAGCCGCATTTCTGCTGCTTTTTTTATTTTTCTGCGCACTTCGGAATCGGTGCGAAGCTGTTCTCAATGGTGATCACACAGAAATAATCCCTGTGCTTCTGCTGTACAAGGTGGCTGATTCTTCCCTTGAGCTGACCGTCCGACATGGGGAAATTGCGGGGAACAACACAGTCAAAAATGACGTTGGTGTGAGTGTTTCCCGGAACCATCCGCAGATCGTGGATGGTCAGCGACGGATCAATGGAGGCTACGAGGTTTGCGATCTCATGCCGCAGATCCTCCACCGTGGGGTCAGCAGTGATGATCGGGTCGAAGTGAATGACCAGATTCAGCCCTTCTTTGAGGAAATCCCGTTCAATGTTGTCAATGACATCATGACTTTCCAGTACATCATTTTCCGCAGCCATCTCCACATGCACGCTTGCGAACATGCGATTCGGGCCATAGTCATGCACCATCAGATCGTGCGTGCCAAGCACACCGTCATAAGAGAGGATCTTCTGGCGGATCTGCTCGGCAAGCTCAGGATCGGGTGCTTTGCCAAGCAGGGGACTGAGCGCCTCACGAAGAAGTCCGATGCTGCTCAGAAGGATGAATATTGCCACAATAAGACCCATCCAGCCGTCAAGCTCCACGCTTGTGAAATGCGAAATAAGCGCCGCTGCAAGCACAGCAAGGGTGGAAATGCAGTCGTTGCGGCTGTCGATCGCTGTTGCTTTAAGAGAGGAGGAGTTGATCAGTCCGCCAACCTTGCGGTTGAACAGCATCATCCAGAATTTCACAAGGATGGATGCGGTGAGGATTGCAACGGAAATCCACGAAAACTGTACGGGGGAGGGGGAGATGATTTTCTCGACACTGCTTTTTGCAAGCTGGAAACCGATGACCGCCACCATCACGGCAATGATGAACCCCGACAGGTATTCATATCTTGCGTGCCCGTAGGGATGCTCCTCGTCCGCCGATTTTTCGGAAAGCTTAAAGCCCAGAAGACTGATGATGCTGGAAGATGCATCCGAAAGGTTGTTTGCTGCGTCCGCAATGATGGAAACGCTGCCGGAAATAAGACCTGCAATGAATTTTCCTGCGCACAGGAGCAGGTTGCACACGATGCCCACCCAGCCCGATAGCTTGCCGTAGACGGTGCGTACCTGCGGATCCTGTGTGTTCTGATGGTTTCGGACAAAGAGTCTGATCAGAAGTCCGGTCATGAAAAATGCCTCCTAAAAAATCCGCCGTACCAGTGATCTGATACGGCGAGATATGTATTGATTAATAATTTTTGATGGTATCTGCGTTGAAGAAGCTGTCGCTCTCGGTGTAGTAATCGTTTGTCTCCAGAGAGGTGAAATCCTCATCATCGGTATCGGGCAGTCTTGCACCGCATACGCCGCAGAACTGGAACTTCTCGTTAACCTCAGCATCGCACTTGGGGCAGATCTTGAAGCCACGCATGCTGTTAAGCTCAAAACGCATCTTCTTGATACGACGGCGTCTTGTGTCGATGTCATCGCACAGTGCCTTCATCACTGCACGATCCTCATCGGGATTTTTATAATACTTTTTGCCGATATCTGCAAAAATCTCTACGATTCTTTCTTCCTCATACAGGATCTTTCTTTTCAGGTTGTTTACTTCAGAAGCATTCTTAGCTCTTTCGCTGACGCCACGGCTGGCACCGCTCAGACTATCAATGATTCCCATAACATTCATCTCCTATCCGTCAGGCAAAACCACAGATGCAGTTTGCCTAAAACTTAATATCCTATTATAAATTATACAACATTTTGAGAATTTGTCAAGTGTTTTTTGGACAAAACTTTAAAAATTCATAAAATATTTTCAATTGTTTATCCGAAAACGTCCAATTTTGCCGTAATATAGCCAATGCTGAATCTTCGGTTCCTTACAGTTCAACAGGAGAAAAACGGATGCGGATCGCCGGAAGTTTTTCCATTGTTGTATAAGCGTTGTACAGTCCATCATCAAGGCTCAGATCATTTTCACCGCTTGCAGGCGGTGCAAAGAGTTTCAGCGTCAGGTCGCACGCACCCTCCAGCGGCTTTTTGTAGAATGCGGACATGAGATCAATCGTCTTTGCCTTGGGGGATTTGTAGAACCAGTGACCGTTGATTTCCAGCATGTAGTTGCCGTCATCCTCGAATGTGACCTCGCAGAAGGTCGGATTGCCCTCAAAATGCAGCGGAATTGCCAGACCCTCGGCATCCTCGGAATTTCCCCAGCGCAGAGTTACAGGGAGCTGCACTTCCTCTCCCTGTGTCATCTTTGGCAGGAAACGCTCGCTGTGGATGAGCTTTCTGTAGGTATCCATCACAGGCTGTGCAATGCCCACATCGGGGTTGTTGGGATCCTCGATTTCAAGTCCCAGTCTGCCTCTGTCACGGAACTGATAGAACGTAAAGCCCGTGAACCAGTCGGCGTTCTCCTCGTCGAGGATATCACAGAATTCCTGTACCATTGCCGCCTGTTCGTAGGCACCCGTCACATCGCCGTCGGCGTTGAATTCGGACATGACCATCGGCTTTGCCACGCCCCCGTTAAGGAAGCGGTAGCGTTCAAAGCTTGCCTTTGTCAGCTCATAGACATCACGCACCTTGCTTCTGCCGTGGCTGTTTCCGCCGGGTTCCGCAACGTCATACGGCCAGCCCCAGTGGAGTGCCATATATTTGTCAACCGACCAGATATCCGCTTCGGGGATGGTCTGTGCAAATTCTGCTTCCTTCTCCATTTCCTCGGCACCCTTGTGTTCGATGCCGCCGATGCAGATGATCGTCTGCACATTCGGCGCATGTGCCTTAATTACACGGGATGCACGCACAAAGAAATCCGCAACTTCCCGGTAGCTGCATCTTCTGTTGAAGGAGAACCAGTTGCCGGTTGCCTCGTGGTTGATGCGCAGGAGGACTCTGCCGAACGGCCGCAGATCGTTCGCAATGGCGATCAGGTGATCGTCGGTGATGTGCGGATCCATCGTGAGAGTGAGCGTTACATCCTGTCCGTGGGCACGGATATCACGCATGTAGTTGAACGGTTCACCGTCGGTGCTGCCGCCAAGGCCGCCCTTGTAGGTGAAATAGTCGTCATAGGGATAATCCCAAGCAAAGCTGACATCGGGATTTGCGTGAACCACGCTTGCACGGCCCGGCCAGCCCTCGTCGAGGGGATAATAGCAGTACATCAGGCTGATGCTTCTGTGGGGTCTGCCGAGGGTGTGGAGGATGTAGTCCTGATTGACATACTCGCCTCGCTCACTGCCATCGCCCAGATCCACCGCACATTTGGCTTTGCCCATATGAATGCTGTACAGTTTTTCCATATAGCTTATGTTCCTTCTCATTGTTGTTATGCGTGAGCATACTATTTTATTATACCGAATTACTGGGATAATGTCAAGAGATAAAAGAGTTATTAAAGAAAAGCAATTGCAGGATATATTGACATTATCGTTTAATTATGTTATAATTTTGCTGTACGATCAAAAGGAGGGATTACAGTGAAAGAATCATGGAAACGCTTTGTGAGGATCATGTTTATCGTTTACATCGCAGTCCTGCTTCTGTTTGTTGTCTTCAAGGTGCTGCCTGATTTGCATGTTTTTGGTAATATCCAGGATATTTACCGGAACAGAAGCTACGGCTACCACAAATTCAATCTCATACCCTTTAAGACGATCTGGAAATATACACGTTCCATCGGCTATGATTATGCGTTTATCAATCTGTTCGGAAATATCATCCCCTTTATGCCGTTTGGCTTTTTGCTGCCGCTGTTTATGAAAAAGAAAATGAATTTTTGGAAGACTGCGGCAGTCGGCATGGCGTTTTCTCTGGCATGCGAGATCACGCAGGATCTGACGATGACGGGGTTCTTTGACGTGGATGATATCATCCTGAATACATTGGGCGTGATGGTGGGATACTGGTGCCTTCTGGCGGCAGGACGCATCGTGGCATATATTAAAAAGAAAAAGGCAGCTGCATAAACGCAGCTGCCCTCACCCGCTTAAAAAGCCGGCTGCATCAGCAGCCGGCTTTTCTGTATCATTATACCGAAAACAGCAGATCCGTATAGGACGGCATCGGCCAGTCCTTGGAGGGCATGTTGGTTTCCAGTTCGTCCACCAGCACACGCAGCTTTTGCATGGCGGTGAACACATCGGAACGGCAGAATTTCGCAGACGCTTCGTTTTCACGGATGCTCTGTACAGCGGTCACCTTGTTTTCCAGAAGGTCGGTCGCCTCGGAAATGCTTGATGTCAGTGCCGACAGACCGGATGCAAAGCCAACTTCGTAGGCATTATCAATGCCCAGCTCACGCTTGACAAGGGCAGCGTCGCACAGCTCCTTGGTGTAGCGTACAGCCGCAGGCAGAATCTGCTTTCTTGTCATATCCAGCATCGTCAGAGCCTCAATGGTAATGACCTTGGTGTAGTTTTCCAGCAGAATTTCCGTTCTCGACTCGATCTCCACTCTGGAGTAAACCTTGAAACGCTCAAATACGGAAACGTACTCGTCATTTTTGTACATTGGAATGCAGTCCACTGTGGATACGAGGTTCGGAAGTCCACGCTTCTGTGCTTCCTCCACCCATTCGTTGGAATAACCGTTGCCGTTGAAAATGATGCACTTGTGTTCCTTGATCGTGCGGATCAGCAGCGCCTTGAGTGCCTTCTTGAAATCCTCCGCCTGTTCCAGTTCATCCGCAAACTGGCGCAGCTCCTCTGCCACGATGGTGTTGAGGATGGTGTTGGTGCAGGAAATGGAATCGGCAGAGCCGAGCATTCTGAATTCGAACTTGTTGCCTGTGAAAGCAAACGGAGAGGTTCTGTTTCTGTCCGTGGTGTCCTTCTTGAAATTCGGCAGTGCGTCTACGCCGATGTCGAATTCCGTTGTATTTGCAACATAGGGCTTTCCGCTTTCGAGAGCCGCAATGACTGCCTCCAGTTCGCTGCCGATGAATACGGAAACGATGGCAGGCGGTGCCTCGTTGCCGCCGAGTCTGTGGTCGTTGCCAGCCGATGCCGCCGACAGACGCAGCAGGGGGGCATATTCATGCACGCCCTTGAGGATCGCACAGAGGAAAGTCAGGAACTGCATGTTCTTCTGCGGTGTTTCGCCAGGGTCGATCAGGTTCTGTCCATCGTTGGAAGTCAGCGACCAGTTGTTGTGCTTGCCCGAGCCGTTGATGCCGGCAAAGGGCTTTTCGTGCAGCAGGCAGATCAGACCGTGCTTGCGTGCAATCTTCTTCATCAGCTCCATTGTCAGCTGGTTGTGGTCGGCTGCAATATTGGAGGTCGTGAAAACAGGCGCAAGCTCATGCTGCGCAGGTGCTGCCTCGTTGTGCTTGGTCTTGGCATAAATACCGAGCTTCCAAAGCTCCTGATCCAGCTCCTTCATGTAATCGGAAACCCTCTGCTTGATGTTGCCGAAGTAGTGATCCTCCAGTTCCTGTCCCTTGGGGGGCTTTGCGCCGAACAGGGTTCTGCCGGTGATGATCAGATCCTCACGTTCATCGTAGAGCTTCTTGTCGATGAGGAAGTATTCCTGCTCCGCACCAACCGTTGTCATAACATGTGTTGCCGTGGTGTTGCCAAACAGACGCAGGATACGCAGTGCCTGCTCGCTGACCACGCTCATGGAACGCAGCAGGGGCGTTTTCTTGTCGAGGATCTCGCCCGTGTAGGAGCAGAACGCTGTCGGGATGTACAGGGAATCGTCCTTGATGAAGGCATCGGAGGTCGGATCCCATGCGGTATAGCCTCTTGCCTCAAATGTGGCACGCAGACCGCCGGAGGGGAAGGAGGATGCGTCCGGTTCGCCCTTTACCAGTTCCTTGCCGGAAAATTCAAGCAGCACTCTGCCGTGGGATACGGGAGAAATGAATGCGTCATGCTTTTCGGCAGTCACGCCCGTCATCGGCTGGAACCAGTGCGTGTAGTGCGTTGCACCATGCTCCACCGCCCAGTCCTTCATGGCATTTGCCACAACATCCGCTACCGCAGGATCAAGCGCAGTACCGAACTGCTTGGTTTGCTGCACCGCCTTGTAGATGTTCTTGGGCAGTCTGTCACGCATGACGGCATCACCGAATACGTTACAGCCGAAATATTCCGGTACATTGGAAAAAATAGCAGGTTCTGACATAGAAATCCTCCTTATAAAAATAACGTTCCGAATCATAATGTCCTTGCACATCAGAATCGAAACGCTTGAGTTTCTTGTATTTTTCAATCCTGTATAATCATACACCAAAAATGACGGTTTGTCAAGAGAAATTCCGATTTTTGGCAGTTTGATTGAAAATTCCCCCTGACAGTGCAGGGGCTTTGTCATAATTTTACCTTCATATGACGAATGGACAAAATTGCGGAAAAGATTGCTTCCTGTGCTTGACAAATTCTATCGGATATGCTACAATATAAAAATGAAAACGATTTTCATTTTGAAATTGGAGGAACCCTTTTATGAAACAAGGTTCAGGATATAAAACCAAGCAGAAGGAGCAGGTCATGCAGTATCTGAGCGAGCATGCGGGGCAGCATGTGACGGCGCAGGATATTTCAAGACATCTGAGCGATTCCGGCACGCCGGTGGGCACTGCGACCATCTACCGCTGTCTGGACCATCTCGTATCGGACGGCATTCTGCGAAAATACACCATCGACAGCCGCACGGGGGCGTGCTATGAGTACCTGCCTCATTCGGAGGAGTGCAGCAGGCATTTCCATCTCAAGTGCATGCAGTGCGACAGGCTCTACCATGTGACCTGTGAGCATCTGTCGGGGCTTGACAGCCATGTATTGGAGCATCACGGCTTTGCGGTGGATCATTCCAAGACCGTGCTGTACGGCATCTGCGCACAGTGCAGAGGAGTGCAGGGATGAGGCGGCTGGCGGTACTGCTGTGTGCGTGCATGTGTCTGCCGCTGCTGACGGGCTGCAGGACGCAGCCTGCGCAGGCGGATGAACGCATTCAGGTGGTGGCAACGGTGTTTCCGCAGTATGATTTTGCCCGTGCGATTGCAGGGGAGTATGCGGATGTGACGCTGCTGCTGTCGGCAGGACAGGAGATGCATAATTACGAGCCGACGCCTATGGATATGGCGGATATCGCACAGTGCGATATATTTCTGCGCATCGGCGGTGAATCGGAGGTCTGGACGGACAAGCTTCTCAAAGCGATTGATACGTCGCACATGGATGTTGTCACGCTCATGGAGCATATCGAAGTTCCCCTTGCGGAGGAGCATCACCACCATCATCATGAAGAGGAAGCGCATGACGAGGACGAGCATACCGCAGAGGAGGTCTGCGATGGTGCTCACGAACACGGTGAATTTGACGAGCATATCTGGAATTCCCCCGTCAACGCCATTGCGATGGTGGAGGCGGTCTGCGAAAGCCTGTGCGATGCGGACGCTGCACATGCGGAGATCTTTCGGGAACGTGCGGATGCCTATATTGCGCAGCTTCGGGAGCTGGATGAGAAGTACCGCACGCTTTCGGAGGAATGCGAAGATCCTGTGCTGATGATCGGGGACAAGTTCCCGTTCCGCTATCTTGCGGCGGAATATGGCTTCCACTATGCCGCAGCATTTACCGGATGCAGCAGCGAAACGGAACCGACCATCGGTGCGCTTGCGGAATTGTTTGAAGAAGCGAAGCACCACGGACTGGATACGGTATTCTATCTGGAATTTTCTTCCACAAAGATTGCCGACCGCATCAGTGCCGTAACGGGGGCAGAAACTGTGATGCTCCATCCGTGCCATAATGTTTCGAAAGAGGATATGCAAAACGGCACGACCTTTCTGGATCTCATGCAGGAAAACTACGAAGTAATAAAGGAGGCGCTGACATGACGCCATTATTGAAATGTGACAATGTATCGGTGCAGTTCGGCGCAAATACGGTGCTGGACAAGCTGAGCTTCCATGTCGAGCCGGGAGATTATCTCTCGGTCATCGGCAGGAACGGTTCGGGCAAAAGTACGCTCATCCGCTGTCTGCTGCGGCTTTGCCCCCTGACGGGCGGCAGCATCACCACAGCGGAGGATTTCAAAAGCAGTGACATCGGCTATCTTCCGCAGCAGAGCGACATCCAGAAGGATTTCCCCGCTACCGTGGAGGAGGTCGTGCGTTCGGGATGTCTTGGGCATCATCGGATTCTGCCGTTTTATACAAAAGAGGACAAGGCAGAAGCGGAAAAGAACATGCACCGCCTTGACATCTGCGATCTGCGCCGCCGCAGCTACCGTACACTTTCGGGCGGTCAGCAGCAGCGTGTACTGCTGGCAAGGGCGCTTTGCGCCACACAGAAGCTTCTTCTGCTTGATGAACCCGTAACGGGGCTTGATCCCGAGGTTTCGGCAGGCTTTTACAACCTCATCCGTGAGCTGAATCAACAGGACAACATCGCCATTATCATGGTTTCCCATGATATGGAAAAGGGACTGCGAGATGCAAAGCATGTGCTGTATCTGGGTGAAAACGACCAGTATTTTGCGGAAATCGACGAGTTCCGCAAATCCGAAATTGCCCTGCGCCTTGAGCGTGAGCTGCAGGCGCACAGCCATCTGCGGGAGGTGAAGCGCAATGGATAATCTTCTGACACTCCTCACACCAGATCTATGGAACTATGTGGTGCGCTACGGACTGATTGCAGGCATCGCCATTGCAATTTGTGCAGCACTTCTGGGTGTAACACTGGTGCTGCGGCGGTATTCGATGATCGGCGACGGTCTGTCCCATGTGGGCTACGGTGCGCTGTGCGTGGCATCGGTCATGAACCTTGCGCCACTCTATGTAGCCATCCCCGTGGTGTTGCTTGCAGCATTCCTGCTGCTGTGGCTGAGCGAATCGGGCAGACTGAAAGGGGACTATGCCATTGCCCTTTTTTCCACGACAGCCATGTCCATCGGCATTCTGTTCTCGTCAAAGGCAGGACTGACAAATGATGTAAGCCACTACATGTTCGGCAGCATCATTGCGCTGAACGAAAACGATGTGATTCTCTGCGTTGTCACGGCAGTGATCGTGATTGCCGCATTCCTGCTGCTCTATCACCGCATCTTTGCGGTGACCTTCGACCAGAATTTCTCCAAGGCAACGGGTATTCCCGTGCATATGTACAATATGGTCATCGCTGCACTCATTGCCATTACAGTTGTGATGGGCATGATGCTCATGGGAACACTTCTGATTTCGGCACTGATCGTCGTGCCGACGCTGTCGGCAATGCGGCTTTGCCGCAGCTTCAGGGGCGTTGTGATCGGGGCGGTCTGCATTTCCGTGGGGTGCTTCGTTGTGGGATTTTTCACGGCAATTGCACTGGATTTCACCCCCGGCGCAAGTGTGGTCGTGACAAATATGATTTTCTATCTCCTCTGCTGCCTGATCGCAAAAGTAAGAGGGGCGGAATAATCCGCCCCTCCGTGCATGCCGATGGGATTAAAGGGCTTTGCCCTTTGGCGTGTCGAGGGTACGCAGTACCCTCGACATATAACCCCTCCCCAAGGGGAGGGGTTGGGGTGGGGGCAGAATAACCAGCCCCCTCCATGAGTGCCGCAGAATTTACTGTGCGGCATTGTTGATTTTGTTCTGCGGCTGATAGATCCGAATAGGCGCATCGCTCAGTGCAAGCTGTGTGATGCGTTCGGGATCCGTTGGTTTCGGATGGTAGACCTTGGTGGGCGGTTCTGCGTTCTGCATGGCAATGCCTCCTTGAGATTTTTTACAGCTTTAGTATGCGATGTTTTCTGAAATTTATACTTCTCAAATTGAAATGGAGAATTTTATGAAGGATTATTTCAAAATTCTGGGATTTGTTCTGCTCTCGGAAGTGCTTTGCCTGTTTATCAATCTGACGCTGGCGTTTTCCCCGTCCGTGGTGATACGCATCATCACTGCCGTCTGCACCGTAGGAATCCTCGTGGGACTGATGGCACAGGCAGGACACAGCATCGGCACGGCCGACAGAAAACGTCTGAAGCAGGACGAAAATGCGGTCAGAGCGTCAAAGCCCCTGTTTCTTGGCATGACAGCGTCGATGCCCTTTCTGATTCTCTGGATTTTCCTGCTGCTTGCAAAGCTTGGCAGCATTGACGGTGGCTTCTACCGTGTCTATAAGCTTCTCTGTGCGCCGTTTCTGCAGGTGTGCAACCTTATCTGTGATGATGTGTATGCACAGGCTTTGCCTGTTTTTGGAATGGTCGTGCTGGCAATTTGCTCCCTCGTGCCGTATCTTGCGGTGGTGATTTCCTATCGGATGACGCTGCGTGGGGAGAATGTGGAGAAATTGATGTATGAATAGTCCGAACGCAGCAAAAGCATATCCCCCGAAAAGTCACCGCTTTTCGGGGGATTCTTGTCAGATATTGAATACTTCCTTGATGCTGTCATAATGCAGGAAAATGCCCTGCTTTGCAAATTCCTCGATCTGTGCCTTATCCGCCAGCATAAAGCCCGTGGTTTCACGAAGCTGCGGTGTGACATCCTCCTCTGTGAAATCCATCATGAAGCGATAGATGTCCACAAAATAATTGTCGCCCTTGCTCTCTCTGCAGTAGCTGAACTGATAGCCTCCCTCGGCATTTCTCACATCCAGTCCCGTTTCTTCAAGCACCTCACGGCAGACCGCATCGTAGGAGGATTCTCCCGCCGTCACGCCGCCGCCGGATACCTCCCACCAGCCGGGTGCCCAGTGCTTGTCCATGGCACGCTGTGTGATAAGGAATTTCCCGTCGGGACGGCACACAACGCCCAGCACCGTCAGATGATAGTCACCGTCCGCCATCGTGAAGTCATTGCGCTCCATCGTGCGTCCGGTCAGCTGCTTGTTGCTGTCATAAATATCCCAGTATTCCATGTTGTACCTCCGTGTGAAGATTTTCTGTTATTTACAGTATACCATATTCCGCACCGCTTTGCAAGTGCTGCGGCGCATATTCCACTGTACTTGCAATTTTGGGCGGAATATGTTATAATATAGGAAAAGAGTAGGAAAAGGAGAATTCTCCATGAAGAAATTTCTCACAGTATCACTGATCTCCGTACTGCTGCTGTCCATGACTTCCTGCAAAAACGCAGAGCAGGGAAATGCCGATGCATCTGATCCTAAGTCCACAGAAGAGGCAACCCTCCCTGAAGTACCCGAGGGTGCAATCGTGGATGAATCGGGTACCTTTGTGTTCACAGGTCCTCTGCGGCAGGGCGGCGATGATGAAAACGGCTATATCAAGGTGCCGATCGGATTTCTCAGCTTTCAGGAGGAAGGCGTTGAGGGGCTGACGCAGTATGCCAGTATGGATGGAACCACCATCATCACGCTTGACCGTTATGAGGGCTATGATTATAAAACCGTTGCCAATAATTTTCGTTACTACTTCGAGGAGGACGAAAACGTCGAGGGACTTGGCGGGGCAACCACCGTTGTCAATGGCTATAACGCCCTGCAGCTTTACTGCCATTACAAGGATGACGGCAAGTATTTTTTTGCATGGATGATCGAGGATCCTGCAAATCCGCAGAACAGCTACTACCTTGCCATGGAATTTCTCAATGAGGATAAAAACATCGTGGCATGCTCATCCACCTTCCAGACGGTCGAGGATTTTGCGAAAACACAGGAAACACAGGCAGGCTGATTATTTCAGCAGTGCATCCCACCTGCGGTATTCGGGATACATCCGCAGCAGCAGTGCGTAGAACTGCGGTGAATGATCCTGATGCAGAAAATGCGTGTATTCGTGGTAGAATACCCCGTAGATGCTTTCTATGGGATAGCGCATCAGACGGAAATTCATCGAAATGCGCCCCGTTGCGGCAGTGCAGCTGCCCCAGCGTGAAATCATTTCCTTGATCTGGATGTGCGCAAGCGGAACCTCAAATCCCTCTTTTCGGAAATGCTCGTACACTTCACGGTTGATGCATTTGTAAAGCTCCACGCATTCCGAGATTTCCCACTGCCGCACAGCAAGCTGTGCTTCATCGGGAGTTCGTGCAAAAATATGGAGCGTGTCCTCCCTGCGCACAGTCGGACAGGGAGCAGCGTGAAAGCAGAGCGTGATTGTTCCTCCGAGATGGGGGAATGCAGAGCCATCCGTGTAATCGGGTGCATCCGCCTTGCGTTTTTCGACATTGTCGAGAAGCCGCACAAGCTCCGCAGCATTTTCCAGAAGAAAACGGCGAATGAATGCCTCCGATGCCGCAGGCGGTGCGGATACATGGATGATGCCGTCCTCTTTGACACGGACACGGACAGTTTTCATGTTTTTGCGGTTGATCACATAGGTGAGGGTTCTGCCCTGATATTGTAATTCCATAGGAAATCCTTTCGTTTTGGGGTGGATGCTATATTATACCATGGAAATTCCAAAAAGTCAAATATCAAAAAGGAGAGATGTCGTATGAAAAAGAAACTTGCAGGTGTTCTTGCAATGCTTTGCAGCCTTTGCCTGCTGTGCGGCTGCGAATTTGAAGTGGAAACGGACTATGATCTGAGCATTTCGGAGGACAGTGCGGCAGAAACGCAGGCATCCACCAAGGAAACGCAGGCAGAAACGGAAGAACAGACTACTGCCGGAACCGAGCAGGAAATGCAGGCGCAGACCGAAGCGGAAACACAGCCGCAGACGGATGCACAGACAGAAGCACAGACCGATGCAGAAACACAGGCAGAAACTGAGCCGGAGATCGTCTGGGGCGAAACCTACACAGCGCCGGAGGATGTGGCGGAATATCTGCATATTTACGGAGAACTGCCGGAGAATTTCATCACCAAGAAGGAAGCGAAGAAGCTTGGCTGGGAAAGCTCCGAGGGCAATCTCTGGGAGGTGGCACCCGGCATGAGCATCGGCGGCGATTATTTCGGAAATTATGAGGGCATCCTGCCCGATGGTGACTACCGTGAATGCGACGTGAATTTTGACGGCGGTTACCGTGGTGCGGAACGCATCATTTACGGTGAGGACGGCAGCATCTACTACACGGATGACCATTACAAGACGTTCACGCAGCTGTATTAAGGAGAGTACCATGAAGAAATTTTATCTTGACGGCGAACGGATGCAGTGCGCAGGCAATGCCCATCGCTATCTTGCAGCGATGCTTTCTTTTCCGGCGTATTATGGCGAAAATGCAGATGCACTATATGACTGCCTCACGGAGATTGGCACGGAAACGCAGCTTGTGCTGCTGCGCAGTGAGCTTGTGGAGGCAGGCATTCTGAAAGTCATGCGTGAAGCTGCAAAGCGGAATGCACAGCTGACCCTGTGCGAATCGGGGAGCTACGGGATCTGAAACGTTTTTTGAAAGCATGAGCCGCACAGTGATGTGCGGCTCAGACTGTCGAAAAACCTTGTTTGGTTCAAAGGACGGAGTCCTTTGGCGGGTCTGAGGGTACGCAGTACCCTCGCAATATAGCCCCTCCCC
>JAFXCV010000054.1 GCA_017521325.1 Oscillospiraceae bacterium
CAGAGTCAATGCGGAGCTCAACAAAACCATTGCAGAATCATCCAGACAGCTGACCAAGTACAAAAAGCGTATGACAGAACTGACTGTCATATTCAAGAAGCTGTACGAAGACCGTGTGTTGGGAAAGATTGATGATGATCAATTCCAAATGCTGTCACAGGGATATGCCACTGAGCAGTTGGAACTGAAAGAACAGATTACCACATTAAGCGAAACCATAGCCAAAGCCAAAAGCAAGACTGCGGATACGGCAAGATTCATCTCACTGGCAAAGAAGTATACGGCCCTGACGGAGCTCACGCAAGAGGTGCTCCACACCTTCGTATCACGCATTGAAGTCCATGAAAGAACCATCGACAGCTTCGGCAAAGAGCATCAGGATATTGATATTTACTTCACGCACATCGGAACTGTGAAGTAATCCGCACAAAAGAAAAGTGGATAGCATTTCTGCTATCCACTATCTTGAATTAAGTGTTCCCTAATTCAGCCACGAGAATGCGTGGTTTTTCGCCCTGTCATCTATTTTGGGCATAAGAAATGGTGCGGGTGACAGGAATCGAACCTGCACACCTTGCGGCGCGAGAACCTAAATCTCGTGCGTCTGCCAGTTCCGCCACACCCGCATATTCAATTTTTACTGCATATTACCAGTTTAAATCAGGTAAATTACTTTCACATACGGATTGATAATTCGAGTTTTCCCACACAAATTCTCCGACAGGATGAAACCTATTTTCAGCATCTCGTTCATAAACCTGTCTGCCAATACTTTGCCCATTTTGGTCAAGCCAATTCAGTTCAACTGTTTCAACTTCATTGAACTCATTAATTCCACCATAGAAAATCAGTATTCCAATTGATGCACACAGTAAATTACTGTTTTCTGTTGTGTCATTAGTTACGAATTGATATGTTCCTGTTAAGATTGAGCCTTCGATCGTTTCGGAATAAGTAAAAGCATTATTCTTTTGAAAGTCACGGACAGTGCCTTTGAAATTCTGTTGCATTTCGTTTTGCAGCTGTTCTTCTTCCTGTAATGGTATGCCCGGCAATGTTGTAGTTGACTGTGAAACGATAATAGCTTCGGTTTCAGAATTAGTTACTTGATGTGAATTTTCTGATGCTCCGCAGGCAGAGAGAAATAGCATGGGTGATATCGCTGCAATAAAAACTGTATTATATTTCATCTGCACTGCTCCTCCAAATTTTCGCACTGTAGTAACGCACCCAAAATCCAACGTGTATGCCAATTTCACCACAGGCGCATATTCAGTTTTGCCCCGTTTTTACCTGCCGAGAGCTTGCAGGGAATAAATGCACTGTCGTAACGCAGCCAAAATCTGGTGCGTCTGCCAGTTCCGCCATACTCGCATATTGAATTTACAAACAATTCTGCAGCATTTTACATTCCTTTTCCAAGGAAGTGCAACTTGCTACGACTCCCTGATTCTCCATTTCAGAAATTTCAGATACGGACATCACATCAGTTTTTTCATAAACGCTTTTCAGTTTCAGAAACAGACTCAAAGGGAACTCACTGTCCCATTCCATGCGATAGCCGTATAGTCCGAATTTGTTTAGAATGCGCTCCATTTCCGCAATGAAATCCTGTAGAAAAGATGCTTTTGGAAAACAGAGATGTTCGCTGCGAATAAGTTCTACGCACTCCATTGAAGAAAAAGAATCAATGTGAATAGTGATGAGATTATCCGGCACGACAGCAACTTTCCATATAGAAGCAGTCGGTTCCTCTACTGTGCGAAATACTTCTTTGTGTTCATCAGCTGGATATTCATTCAATATAGTTAGAAGTGCAAGCATAAAATCGTCAAGAAAGTTTGTGATATAACTATTACAGAAATAAGCTGTCGATTTACCATCAGTGAGTTTCCCACGAATCCATCCAGCACTGATCTGCCCGATCTGAAAATACTTTTCCATTTATTCCTCCACTGTAATGACGCAGCCAAAATCTGGTGCGTCTGCCAGTTCCGCCATACTCGCATATTGAATTACAATCATAGTATTGAACAGTCATTTCTTAACTGCTCAATACTACAATGTTTTAAGTTCACGCCATTCAGTAAGACCATTTGCGCTTCGTCCCATTACAACGCTTGCGGCAGTTGATGGACTACTAAAAACTTTATTTTCTGTAAAAATCCCTTTGTCATTAATAACGCCGCTAAGGGTTAATTGTTCCCTCAGTTTTTTTATATTTTTAGGACAAGAATTCGTAACACCATCAGCTACTTGTGAGTTTTTTAACACAACAAAACCTTCACTTGTCTGCATTCCTTTTGCGTCTGCACCACGAGCTGCTGTTATGCACAAAAGCTGTGGCGATTCTTCAGAAGAATCAGAACTAATATCAACAAGAGGTTCGAGAACCTTATGTCCAAGCACATTATTGATCATGCGTATGTTGTATAGGAATTCATCCATCTCCGCTTGTTCTGCTTCAGTCAGTGATGCATCAGCTGGCACTGTGGAATTATCAATCATATATCGATCGGCTTCCTGAGCTAATAAATAACAACGATGTTCAAGATATTTGATATGTGCTTTATTAAGCCTGTTATCCTTACTAATAAACACAATACATTCGTTCCAGAAATCTTTCTTTGAATCATGTTGTTTCAAACGTTCAAAAACATTTTCAGCTTCTCCGATATAGACAATTCCTTTATCGTCAGCATCATTTCTGCCAAAAAGAAAATATATTCCGCAAGCAGTAAGATCAGTTCTATCACTACAGCGTTTCACTTCGATTCGAGGGATTTTATAAGCCTTGCCATTCCAATTTGATAGTTCACATACCCAACGCTTGTTCGGATCTCCTTCGATTAAAAACAAGGATATGGTTTTGCCAAATAAAGCCAAGACTCATCACCTCACACAAATACACTGTAGTAACGCAGCCAAAATCTGGTGTGTCTGCCAGTTCCGCCATACTCGCATCCCTTACATTATAGCACATTATCATAAAAATGTCAAATCCCCCTTAAAATAAAAATTTCAAGGGGGATTATGTTCAGCATTACAGCATCTGCGCACGCAGCTCCTCTGCACTCATTCGGGACAGGTAGGAGGGTGCCACATCAAATGCGGTCTTGCAGCCGGTCATGCCCTCTGCCTTCATGCGGTAAAGCGCTCTTGCATATGCCACCAGAACACTTGCGGTAAATTCAGGGTTGGATTCGAGCTTCAGAGAATACTCGATCATCTGATGCGTCTTTTCGCCGTCACCCGTCTTTGCACTGCGCATCACAAATCCGCCGTGCGGCATGGTATTGTGCTGTGCATCAAATTCCTCATCCGTGATGAAATTCACCGTTGTGTTGTACTGGTCAAAGTAATTCTTCATGCCCTTGATCTCTGCTGTGATCGCTTCCCTGTCTGCGCCGTCCTCGGCAACCACAAAGCACACTCTCTCATGCTTTTCTCTCGTGGAAAGCTCGGGCTGCACGCCGCTGCGGACTGCGTCCATTGCAGTCTCAACGGGGACCGTGTACTGGATTCCCTTCTTGACACCTGCCACTCTGCGGATCGCATCGGAATGTCCCTGGCTGACGCCCTTACCCCAGAATGTGTAGGTCTTGCCGTTGGGGAGGATGGATTCCGCATACACTCTGTTCAGGGAGAACAGACCCGGATCCCAGCCGAGGGAGATCATCGCAAGATGTCCGCTTTCCTTTGCTGCCTTGTCCACATTTGCAAAATGCTCCGGAATTCTCGCATGGGTATCAAAGCTGTCGATGACGTTAAAGTGCTGCGCAAGTGCAGGTGTCTGCTCGGGAAGATCCGTTGCACTGCCGCCGCAGATGATCATCACGTCGATCTTATCCTGCATGTTCTGTGCATCACTCAGTCTGTATGCCGGAACGCCCTGTGTCATGAGCTTGACATTTGCAGGATCACGGCGTGTGAATACACCAACCAGCTCCATATCATCATTCTGTCTGATCGCAAGCTCCACGCCCTTGCCGAGGTTGCCGTAGCCTGCAATGCCGATTCTGATCTTTTCCATATTGATTCCTCCATGCGTAATATTTCAGCCCGTCGGAAATCCTGCGCATCTGCCCGTCACGGACGGACAACTGTATCAGATTGCCGACAAGTTTATTATAGCATATTTTCAGGTGCATGTAAAGAAATTTTTCCGATTCAGAAGTGAAAAAATTTTTTTATCCGACGTGAGAATATCCGTCAATTTGACAAAAGGCAGAATCTGAGATATAATAAGAGTAACAATGAAATTCAAAAAAGGACTGATTTTTATGCTTCTTGCAAATTACCATACCCATACGCAGCGCTGCCGCCATGCCCTTGGCGAGGACAGGGAATATATCGAGCATGCCATCCGCAGCGGCATGAAGGTGCTGGGCTTTTCCGATCACTGCCCGTGGATCTTTGATGACGGCTATGTTTCCCGTGTACGGATGCTTCCGTCACAGCTTGACGATTATTTTTCCTCCCTGCTTGCACTCAAACAGGAGTATGCCAAGGATATCACCATCTACATTGGTTTTGAATCGGAATATGTGCCGGAGCTGATGGTAGCGCAGGACAGGCTGCTTGCAGATTATCCCGTGGATTATATGATCCTCGGTGAGCATTTCACGCAGCGTGAACCGTTCGGACCTTATACGGGCATGCCCGTGAACGATGAAACGGCATTTGTGAAATACATCGACCTTGTCATCGAGGGAATGGAAACGGGAAAATACAAGTACCTTGCGCATCCCGATCTGTTCAATTTTGTCGGGGATGATGCGGTTTATGAGCGTCATTACCGCCGTCTTTGTGAATATCTCAAGAGCAAGGACATCCCCGTAGAGATCAACCTGCTGGGTATCGTGGAGAACCGTCACTATACCTCTCCCCGTTTTCTGAAAATTGCGCAGGACGTGGGAAACACCGCCATCATCGGCATTGATGCGCATACCCCCGACCGCATGGATAATCTTGCGATGCACAGAACCTGTATTTCCCTTGCGGAACAGTTCGGTCTTCCGCTTGTAGATTATCTGCCGGGGCTTGGGATTCTTTGATTGTGTGGAAACCTGCGGATATTTATAACGTTTTCGGCGGAAGCTGTCCTCTTGTTTAGGGCAGCTTCTGTTTTAACCTTAAAAGAATGCAATTGGTCTGTTTACGATATAATTATTCATTGAAATGTTAACAAAAATAATGTAAAATATTATTAAATAGCGTGCAATTTTCCTATGTGAAATCTCTGAAAATCGGTTTCAGAGACGGTCTTATTTAAGGAGGAGTCAAAATGAATTCAAAATTCTGGAAACGCCTGACAGGGGCATTCCTTGCCTGTGCGATGGCGCTGCCGACGGTTTCCGGTGGAATGCCTGCGCAGAAGGCTGAGCCGGTATCCGCAGCGGGAACCAATTTCCACTTCGATTTCGGAGGCGGCGGCACAGCAAGCGGCTACACGGGCGTCAGTGCAACCACGGGCTACAACAAGTCCACGGGCTATGGCTTTGCCAATACGGGCAATGTCAAGAATGTATCGGCAAGCGGCGGCGGCGCACTGAGCGATGCCGTGCAGTTTACCAATACCAGCTGGAGCAACACTTTCAACGTCGATCTGCCCAACGGTCTGTACCGTGTGAGCGTTACACTCGGCAACACAAACCGTACCTCCGTTGTTATGGAGGGCATGATGCAGATCGTCAACATGACGGGCAACAATGCAACCGACAGCATTCTCGTTCCGATCACCGACGGTCAGCTCAACATCATGGCAACCGACGGCAAGGCAGGCTATGCGCATACGATGAGTGCGCTTGACATCGAGTGGGTTTCCGGCGAAACTACACTTCCGCCGACGATCTGGATGTGCGGTGACTCCACCGTCTGCAACTACTACCCCAAGGCAACCAGCGGTCAGGCAGGCTGGGGACAGGTGCTTGACCAGTATGTGGATCCTTCATGGCAGGTGCGCAACATGGCTGCCAGCGGACAGTATGCAAAGGGCTTTGTGGATGCAGGACAGTTTGCGCCCATCCTCAAATACGGCAAGCCGGGAGATATTTACATTATTTCCATCGGAATCAACGATACAAATTATTCCAATGCAACCGAATATACGGAAGTTGTAACTTCCATGGTGCAGCAGGCAAAGGCAAAGGGCATGCAGGTCATCCTCGTCAAGCAGCAGGGACGTGCAAGCGACGTCAACAGAAATCCCTTGCTGACGGGCAGATGGTTCGGCGGACAGCTTGACGCCATCGGTGCTGCTGAGGGCGTGCAGGTCATCGACCTGTTCACACTGTGGCAGAATCACACAACATCCATTGGTTATGACGCTACGCTCGGACTCTATTGCAGCGGCGATGATCTCCATCCGAACCGCAAGGGTGCCATGAAGCTTGCAGAGCTTGCTTCCTCGCAGATCGACTGGAGCAATACAGGCAACGTTGCAGGTGGCGCAGAGATCGAGGAAAACACTCCCTTCCTGCTGCGCAACGGCAACAGCGGTCTGTATCTCTCCGTTGACGGTGCGGCTGAACAGGGTACGAACGTTGCACAGACGGGCATTACCGGTCTTGCAGAGGGCCGCAACCTCTGGAAGGCAGAGGCTGCGGAGGATGGCTACTACAGACTCTACAGCTGCGCAAATGACAGCACGCTTCTGGACGTAGAAGGGGCCAAGAACGAAAACGGCACCAATATTGCACTCTGGGGCAACAGCGGCTCCGACGCACAGCTTTTCAAATTTATTCCGCAGGCAGACGGCAGCTATGTCATTGCCACAAAGGCAAGTGATGACAAGCGTTGTGCGGATGTCATTGATGCGGATAAATCCAGCGGCGCCAATATCCGCCAGTGGGAGCGCAACGGGCATGCATGCCAGACATGGTTCCTGGAAAAGGTCGTTGAACCCGCAGGAGAATTCACCCCCGGCGATGTCAACGAGGACGGCGTGATCAATGCCTTTGACGTTGCCATCATGAAGAAAATGCTCAGCGACGGCAACCTCACCCGCAGACAGAAGCGTCCGGCAGATGCTAATGCGGACTTTACTCTGACAGCCGACGACTGCAAAATGCTCACCGATTTTGTCCTGAACAGAGGCAGCATTGAGCCTTCCGCAACGGGCAACCGTGTGTACTATGCGGTGGATCAGGCATATTACAGCGGTGTTGAGGAGGATTACAACCTCGGCTATGTGTCCGACGCTTATCTGAATCTGGACAACAAGATCGGAAGCTTTGCGGAATGGACTGTGACCGTTCCGAAGGACGGCAATTTCCTTTGCACCTTCCTGATTGCAAACGGCAGCGCAAGCAACCGCACCATGAAGATCGAAGTGAACAACGAAAAGGATTACTGGATGCAGGATTTCCTGACAACGGGCGCTTGGACAACATGGCAGGAAAGAGGTATTGTACTTCCCCTGAAGGCAGGCAAGAACATCATCCGCACCACTTCCGCAACGGCGGAGGGCGGCCCGAATATCGACTATCTGCGTCTGGAATGGACGGATGAGCCGATCGCAGGCATTTACAATCCTACCACCACACCCGAAACTCCCGGTGCATCCGGCAAGACAATTTACATTGCAGGTGACTCCACCGTACAGACCTACAACGCAAGCTATGCTCCGCAGCAGGGCTGGGGCGCATTCCTGGGCAATTACCTGAACGATGTGAACGTTTCCAACCACGCCATTGCAGGCAGAAGCTCCAAGAGCTTCTACGACAACGGCAGACTCGATACGATCCTCAACGAGATCAAGCCCGGCGATTACCTGTTCGTACAGTTCGGCATCAACGACGCTGCATACAACAAGGCAGAGCGTTATGCACCGACCTGCGGCTCTGTTCCGGGTACGGACGGCAGTTTCGAATTCTATATGGCAAAGTATATCGAGGGAGCAAAGGCAAAGGGCGCAACCCCCGTGCTTGTAACAACTGTAATCGGTCTGAAATCCTATGACAACAATTCCAAGAAGTTCGTAGGAAGCTACACGAACTACTGTGACGCAATGAAAAAATGCGCTGCATATTACAAGATCCCCTGTATCGACCTGAATACACTGATGGTTAACCATTACAATTCCATTGGCTATGACAAGGCGTATACCTATCACATGATCTCCACGGGCAACGGTTCCACCGACCAGACACACTTTACGGAAACCGGTGCAAATGCCGTGGCAGGACTTGTGGCAAATGGTATCAAGGGGCTGAATGTGGATATTTCTTCCAACGTGAAATAATGGGATAAGAGGTTAACGGATTGCCGCCGCAGAAATTCTGCGGCGGCGATCTGTTTTTTCTGCAATAATTCCGGATTTTTCGAATTTTGCAAAACCGTATGTGATGTATTACGCTCCCGCAATAATATGATATCACGCATCGGAAGAATAGAATTATACAGCAGAAGCCGGAAAACGAAAAGCGATCGGGGTATCCCCCGATCGCCTGCATGGTATATTACGTTTTTATACGAATCCCCTACGCCGCCTCTGGCGGCTAAACTCGAATAGAGTTTTGTCTATTCGAGTTTAGGGGATTCGTATTATCCGAGCAAAAGCTTCTTCATTGCCGCAAGATCGAATGCATTGACCTTCCCGTCCACGCACAGATCGCCTGCGAGGCAGTCGGTGATCTCTCCTGCACAGATAAGCCATTTCTGGAGCATGATGACATCCAGCACCGAGAATTCTCCGTCTGCATTGACATCGCCGATCACATTCTTTTCTGCCTTTGCAGGCTCCAGAACGAATTTCTGACCGTCGCCGCCCCAGAATTCCCTCTGGCAGATATTCGCACCGGCTTGCGTGCTGATTTCATACACATCCACGCAGCCCGTGCCGCCCGATGCCGCTGTCAGCAGCGAGTAGCTGCCGTCCCTATTGCACTGGATCGTGAATTTCTGCGAAGCATCCCCCGTAAGAGACGAAAGGGAGATATTCGCACCGTTTTCCGGAGAACCATTCTCTACCGTCAGTGTCCTTCCTCTTGCATCCTGCACGGTGTAGGTGCCGTCAGCCTGCTTTGTGAAAGTCCATGTCTGCGCTGCATCCTGCACCGCATTGCCGCCGTCGTCCGCAATAAACAGTCCGCTGTTGATATTGCGGATGGTGTAGCTGCCGTCGGGAACGGCAGGATGTACGGGTTCCAGCTTCCAGAGCTGGCAGTCGCCGCCCCAGTATTCCCACTGGTTAATGTTGCCGCCGTTTTCGGTTGACCAGTCGTAAACGTCAAGCACCGCCGCATCGCCTGCGGATTTCGCAACAATGCCATAGTACATGCCGTTTTTCATGAACTTCCAGAGCTGGTTGTCCGAGCCGTTGTAAGGCTGGAGCACCACATTCAGTCCGTTGTCCGCATTGCTGCCGTCCACGGCGGCGCACATGCTTTCATCCGACATGGATACGATTCTGCAATAGCCGTCCTTCTCAGAAACGATGCGCCATTCCTGCGTGTTTTTGCCATTTTTTGTCCACTGCTGGATGTTCTCTCCGTCAATGTCCAGCACCATGCCGCTGTGCTTGTTAGTAATATAATAACTCACACCACTCAGATACGCCGTGCCGCTAAGCACAGCGGTTTCGCCGAAGCCCGAAACGGAATCGGGAGCATAGACAAGACTGTGCGAAGCGTCCGTGTAATCGAGAAGCGGCGCACGCTCTGTTCCGGTGTAGGCAGAGGTTTTGGCACCCCAGATGGTCTGGTTGTTGCTGCCAACCGCCGTGAAGGACATCACGGGCTTTCCCGCTTCATCCTGTGCTGCGAGGAAATGTCCGCTGTATTTCTGACCGCCGATCGTAATGGTCGCAGCCGAGCTGTCCTCTGCCTGCTGCCATGTGCCGGATACCGCACCGGAAATCGTACCGTCCGAATTAAGTGTGATGTTCTGGTACTTGATGACATTGCCATTTGTGGCATTGCCGTGGTTGATGAATTCATAATCACCGGCAATATCCGCCGTTTCGTAGCCGTATTCCGCAATGCGGTCGCCGCTGTATTCAAAGGGCGCAACGACCGGCCAGCCGTCATCGTTGAAATACATCGCATGCACACGCACCTCATGAATTTCATTGCCTCGGTTGAAACGGGTGTGATAGAACAGATACCACTGTCCGTCATCGTCACGCAGAACGGAATTATGACCTCCTGCCATATAGGCAGTGTCCAGACAACTAAATTGATAGTTGCCCATCACCTTCACGCCCACGCTGTCAAGGTTCGTATTGCTCTCCAGCACCGCAGGTCTGCCTGCCGCATCCGTAAACGGGCCCGTCGGGCTTGTGCTGCGGAACACACGCATATTGTAGCCGCCCGTTGCCGTCAGACCACCGTATGTCACCCAGAGGTAGTAGTAGCCCGTTTCGGGATTGTACTCGATGAACGGGCCTTCACCGGATTTTCCGTAGCCGCCGGAGATCTTCGTACCGAAATAGCTGTCGATCATGCGTCCGTCCTCTGTGGTACCGGACTTCGGATGGATGCACTGTCCTGTCGCTTTGTCCAGCTCAATGGTGAAGATACCGCCCGACCATGAGCCGTAGGTCATGTACATTCTGCCATCCGTGTCATAATAGATGGTCGAGTCAATGGCATTGGGGAAGAGCTGGTTATTGAAATTTCCGTTACGGAACCAGCTGTCGTTCCATGTGACTTTCCCCTGTGCGATCAGCTCGTCAATATTGGTAGAGGTGTATTTGCGGTTGACATTCTTTGTGGAGCTGACTGCAAAGCTGTCATTCGGCGTAAAGCCGGAATAGATCAGAGTATCCACAAATTCATACGGACCGTCCGCATCCTTTGACACTGCATACGCAAGCACGGAGCGCATGTAGGTTGAGGTGGTGCAGAAATAGATCATGTACGCACCCTTTGAGCCGTCTTTGTTCACATAGTCGGGATTGTACACCACGTCCGGCGCCCAGACCGCAAAACCGCCCACGCAGTCCTCCAGATTCTCGCCCGCCCATGAAAATGCGCCTGCAAGATTCTGCGAAAGATTTCCAAAAATCGTGTTGTTAGTCGTTGCATAGCCGTTTGTAAAGCGTGTCCAGTTCTGCAGGTCGGTGGTTTTCGCCGCATCAATATGCGAACCAAACACATAGTATGTTCCATCCGCATCCTTGAAGATGGACGGATCATGCACGGACACCCTTGCCTTTGGCGCAGCAAATGCCATCGTGGGCAATACCGCTGATACCGCCATCACGCAGGACAGCAGCACCGCTGCCGACCGTTTAAAGCTGAATTTTTTCATTCTGACTCCTCCTTTTCGCTGCACTATTCATTCTGCCTTTTTTCGGATATGTTTATTATATCATCTTAATTGCGCCGATACAAGGCGGAAATTTACGAAAATAGATAGAAAATCAACGGAGCAGCGGATGTTTTCCTCTTTCCATGTATCTATCGATCAGTTGCTCGACGCATCGATCTCAGCGTCGATCGCCAGCACCATTGCAAGCACCAAAATCTCATCCACGCCGCTTTGTATGTCGATCTGGTAGGCATCGCCCAGCGTAAACCACGCCTTGGAAATCCGTGCAACACAGCTGTCACCTGTATTGATGTCATAGCAATGTCCTGTAAAATCGCCCGACACGCTCCAGCCAAGGCCTTCCACTTTGTAATTCTGTCTCAGAATTGAAAATTTTCTGGAAATTGCCGCCACGACATCCCCATCCTGCAAAATCTCGAATTTCAGCGGAAGTGAAAAAAGACGCTGGCGGATAAAAGCAAGCTCCAGACGATTGCTGTCATAAATATGCAGCCTTTTTGTGAAAATTTCACCTTCAACGTAATATACCTCGTTTCCTGCTTCATCATAGATGGAAAACTTATCTCCGAACGTCAGAATCTTCTGTTTGATATAAAAAATCATGGTGTGCCTCCCGTATTTCGTATTACGGTCACTGTGCCGTTTCTTTCATTATACACGAAATGTCGATGATTTGCAAGATATTGCGCAAAAAGCACGCCGTGCATGCAGCGGCATTTCACCGCAGCATGACCGTTCAGAGATACCGCTTCCATTATCTTCCATTTGCGGGATTATCCAGAATTCTGCCGTCCTCGGCAAATCGTGAACCATGGCAGGCGCAATCCCACGAATGCTCGGCTGCATTCCAGTGCAGCGCACAGCCCAGATGCGGACAGCGTCTGCCGGTAAAGCGCAGGAGATTGGCGATGGATTCCAGACCGTTTACGAAAAGCTGCGGTTTCAGAATGCTTCTCGACGGGCTGAACAGTTCCGCATATTCGTTTCTTTTGCCCTGCACCAGATCCGAAAGCAGCATTGCCGAGAGCATTGCCCCCGTCATGCCCCATTTGTTGAAGCCCGTCGCTGTGAAAAGCTGTGTTGTCCTGCCGGAATACCGCCCGATATAGGGCATTTCATCCAGACTCATGCAATCCTGTGCTGCCCAGCGGCAATACTCCTTTGCGTTGGGATAGTACTGCTGTGCGAAATGCCGCAGCTCCGTCCAGTTGCCGCCTTTTTTGCCTGTGCGGTGTCCGCCGCCGCCAAGAAGGAGATAATCGCCATAGTTACGGAAAGAAAGCCCCGTTCTGCTTTCATCCACATACATTCCGTCCACATTCTGCGCATGTTCGAGCGCAAGCACATAGGAGCGATGCTGGTAAAGCTTGAGAAAATAGCTGCCGTGCTTATTGATGAAAGGGAAATGCGTTGCGGCAATCACCGTTTTTGCTGTGATGTTTCCACAGTCCGTCACCGCCGTATTTCCACGCATTTCCTGCACAAGAGTATTCTCATAGACAGGCAGATCCCCTGCAATGGCGGCAATGAATTTCAGCGGATGAAATTGTGCCTGATCGGGGAACATCACCGCACCTGCCGTCTGAAACGGCAGCGGAAGCTTCTCACGAAACTGCACATGATACCCTATTTTCGAAAGTGCCTCCATCTCCTGCTCCAGCACTTTCCTGTCACCGAGGGAATAGACAAAGTTGTCCTTTCGCTCGTAGTCGCAGTCGATTTTTTCGCAAAGCTCCGCATATTTTGCGAAAGCCATGCGGTTGGCTTCAAGATACCTTCGTGCAGCTTCCGCACCGCTGCTTTGCAGAAGCTTGTGATAGAGCAGCCCATGCTGAAATGTGATTTTCGCCGTGGTATGTCCCGTTGTGCCGCTGCAGATGCGGTTCTTTTCCACGAGGATGCATTCCACGCCGTTTTGTCTCAGAAAATACGCTGTCAGAATTCCCGCTAAACCTCCTCCGATGATGAGGACATCGGTTTTCACCGCTTCCTCAAGCTTCGGAAAGGACGGTAACTCCGCATTCTTCTGCCAAATTGATTCCATAGTTCCTCCTATAATAACGCCGCCTGATTATTTTCAGACGGCGTTGTCATCATAGATCCTGCAGATCCGCAGCGGTCAGGTCATTCTCCACATTATCCCTTGCAAGGTCGTTGTCGATCACCGCATACACATCGGAGATCGGCTTTTCCTGCGTGAACGGCTTTGTGTGATACACCTTCTGCGCAGGCGGTCTTGTGCCGGCAATAATGGGGTTTGCGTGTGTCTTCCCGTGCTTTGCTTTTCCCTGAATTTCGGGAACTGCGGCGGCTGTATTCTTCGGCTCTGTGTGCGTCCGTTCAGGACGGCTCATGCCCTGTTTTGCCATGTTCATCACCTCGGAATTAGTATGCGGCATATTTTTTTAATTATGTATAAAAAACGAACCCACTCCGCAGCGGAGTGAGTCCGAAACAAAATCAATTACTTGGCAACCATTCTCCAGGTGCCTTCTTCCATCAGCTTGCTGCCGATATTGCTGACAAGGTAATTTCCATCGGACAGCGCAAACAGTCCACGGACATCCCTGCCGTCAAACATGGTGCTTGCCCAGTCAAGCACCACCGTGCTTGTGCCGTCGGCAATATTGATGCCATACAGTGCTTCCTGCGCATTGAAGTAAAAATCATAGCCGCAGCTGCCCTCAATGGTGGATTTATGGTACACGGGGAGATTATCCAGCGTAATATCCGTAATGGTGAGCGCAGCGGGATCCACGCAGCCAAGGCGTGCCTCCTTAACGCCGACGTGGTACAGCAGGTACATTTTGCCGTCTGCCGCAGGAATCAGCTCATCGCCGATGGTCATTTCACCGCTGACTCTGCCCAAAAGCTGCATATCCTTATCATAAACCAGAACCTCGTGATTGCCTGCCTCATTCCAGCCGAGGAAATAGCGATTGCCTGCGCCGTCCACCTTCATCGTCGCAAGATCGGGATTTTCCTTCACAAACTCCGAAGTCTTCACCTCACTGACAAGCGTCATACTGCTGTCGTACAGCTCCACATACTGCGTGCCGCCCTCGATGTTGTTGTAAATGACATAGACCTGATCATCCTGTGTCGGAACGATTGCAAGGATATCCCCTGCCTCTGCCAGACGGTTGAGCGTTTTCGACGTTGAGGTGTTGTTCTTGAAATCATACAGCACCACCGCCTGACCACCGTGTTCATTCACGCCGACCATCAGATAGTTGTCCTTCAGCGGAATCATCTGTTCCACACGCACAAGCCCTTCAATTGCATTCGGCTCAACCAGAAAGGTTCTGTCCTTCGGCTCGGTCGCCGCAGCGGTCGCTTCTGTCACAGGCTGCGTTTCCTCAACAGATGAGGTATTGCCGCCGTCGCATGCACTGAGCATCAACGCTGCAAGGAGAATTGCGAGTATCGAAAAACTCTGTTTCATTCTCATTTCCGTATTCCTCCATCATACTGCTTCATTTACCGGATACTCGAATAAATCCAGTGTATTATTCTGATTAGTACAGATACAAGTATAGCACATTCCGTCCCCATTGTCAAGAATATGACAAAGACTGTAAACATTCCTTAATACTTACGTTCCAAAATTTTCCCTTTTTCTCACGACTGTTCGCTCAGATAGATCGAAGCTCTTGACTGGATGGTTTCCGCCGCCTTCTGTGCGGTCTGATCGCCTGCAAAATACATGCCTGCCTCCTCGTAGACGATATTGTAAACCGTGCTGTCATAGCGGCTGTTATTCTGTACTCCCTCGATATACGCAAGCAGCGTGTCCATTTCTTCCTGTGTGATCGCTCCGAGTCTGAGCGTTTCTTCACCAAGGGGGAACAGCCATTCTTTCTCCTGCAGCGCAGATGCCATCTGCTTTTGCAGACTGCTGCGCCGCACGGGAAGTGTGAGATACAGGGTATCCTGATACTCCTGCGACAGGAGGAATTTGAAAAAGTCCCAGATTTCTTCCTTGTACTGCGACTGCGAGGACATGGCAAGAGGTGTATTGGAAACAAACGCTGCACCGCTGCCGCCGTTTACGGCAGGCTTTCCGAGAAGGGTGATCTCTTCTCCCCCGAAAACGCCCTCCTGCACCAGATGCAGATCATAGACCGTACGCAGCGCACGGGTATGGAGCAGTGCCGCATCCTCCCGATAGGCAAGCTCCTCATAGGGATAGCGAATCTGCGACTGCATTTCCATTTTAGACGGATAGCTGCCGCAAAGCTCCAACATCTGCACAAATTCGGGGGTATCAAAGCGGCTGCTTCCCTTTTCCTCGTCAATAAAGCAGGCAAGCTGTTCCGTGACGAAACTGCGCAGTGCCTCCTCCCGACAGATATTCGGGAACAGTTCCATTCCCTCGGGCAGGCTCTCTGCAAGCTGCGCATATTCTTCGAAGCTCAGCCCCTGCCTGTCACCTATATATTTCTTCTTGCCAATGGCTGTGCTGATGCAGAAATCGGGGCTGATGTGTAAAAGCTTGCCGCCGTATTCCATGGAAGCAAAATAATTCATGAAATAGGCATTCTTATCAAAGTCCACATCCTGTTCCATAAAGGGATAGAGATCCTCAAACAGTCCCTTGTTTGCAAAGCCTGCAAATGGGAGATCGGCTGTGCAGATGATATCGGCAACCTTGTTTTCCACCATATCCCGTTTAAATTTCTCCAAGCCGGAATCCCAGCCATCGTCCTCATTGTATTTGCTGTAATTTTCGATCACAATACGGACATCCGATCTCTTGCGGTTAAATAGCGAAACAGCTCGCTCCAGACTGCGGTTTTCGTGGAACGTTGCAAGGGAGATGATCTCCAGCGTCTTCAGTTCTTCCTGCGTTTTTTTACGCAAGATCCATGCACTCACCGTACTTGCTGCGGAATCATATTCCGTCAGAAAGCATCTGCCATCGGGCAGAGCATTGACGCTGACAGCTGCCGAAAAGTCGGAATTCACCCAGTCGATGAGTTTTTCACAGACTTCGTTCTCCACATCCACGCCGTATGCGCCCTTCTCATCCTGCACCAGAAATTCATACGCACCATAGCCGCAGCCGATCTGCGCAGGATTGGCAGGCATGCCCTCTGGCTTAATGCGTGTATAATCCCATGTGGATTGTTCTATTCTTGCAACGGCCTCACTGCCGCCGGTGTTGTAATACGCATAGATCTCGCCGTCGTTTCCGATGATGAGTGAGTGGATCCATGTGCCGAGTGAATCCACACTGCCGATCCTCCCGAAATTCTCATCGAGTACTACGATTGCTGATTCCGCATCTGCTGTGCGGAGTGCAAAATTTCCCTTTCCGTCCCTGAGTATCACCGTGGCTGTTACATTGCTTCCGATGGATGCGGTGAAATCCCGTTCTTCCGTCCTATTCCAGCTTTCATCATAAAGATGCAGGCTGTAGGCGTACTCCCCATCGCTCACGGTATTGCGCAGGGCAATCGCATAGCCCTGCGGCATCTGCATCACCCCGATGGGCTTTTGCTGTTCGGGGTATGTCAGCTCTATCAGCACGCCGCCGCTTTCTGCATCAAAAACAGTGAGCGTATTTTGCATATCCTCGGTAAAGCTGACAACCGCCGCAAGATTGCCCAGCATGTACGTTTCCGCAAGGTGATGCATCCCTCCCAACACCTGCTCGGATGCATAGGCATGCGAGAGCGTAACAGTCAGACTGCTGCTCTTTTCGGAGTCATTCTGCACGATTTGTTCGGTGGCAGATGATTCGCTCGTGGTTGGTACCGGCTGGCGGCAGGATGTGAGAAATACCGCTGCCAGCACAGCTGCAATGGCAAGGGACACATGTTTCAGAATATTCCTTTTCATTATTTATCTCCTTATGATCTTTCGGCGATGTAAATCGCTGCACGGCTCTGAATCATATCAGCACATTGCTGTGCGGTGCATTTGCCGTTAAACAATCGGTCGATCTCCTCGTTTACGATGTTTTCAAGATCATCATCAATCAAATCATTCATGGTATCAATGCTTTCGATATAGGCGCAGAGCCTATCATATTCTGCCTGCGTCATATTCCCATGGGAATACTGTTCTTCCTCCGGACGGTTCAGCTCCTCCTGTGCAAGGCGTTCAAAAGCAACACGATTGACCGGAAATCCCACAAGCCTGTTGTATTTGTTGTACATGTCGCAGCAGAAATCCTCGTCCATGAGCATTCGGATAAACTCCCATGCACCATCCTGAATTTCCTGTGGTGCGTCCGCACAGATAGCATAACGATAATAATTCGTATTCAGAAATGCGCCGTTTCCTTCCTCTGTCGGATACCCGATCAAGGTATAATCTTCTCCGCTGTCACTGCCGACCGCTCTATGGTATGTTTCAAAACCTGCCAACATCAAAGATCTGACAAAATTGGGATTCCTCGAATCCGCTTCTGTTTCTTCATATATTACCTTGAAGGAATTGCAGAATTCCAGCATTTCCACAAATTCAGGGGAATCAAAGGAACATGTGCCATTGCTGTAATCAAGGAAAGCCCCCAGATTACTGCGCAGTATCTCCCAATACACGCCATACTTTGTTGTCTGGTGATTGAACGTTGCATGATCCGGCATGGCGTTCCAGCGTGCCTTCAGCTCTGCAAATGTCCAGCCCTCTTTCTCTCCGACATACTCCGTTTTTCCGATCATACTTTCGATCCAGTAGAATGTCGGCAGATAACAGAGCTTTCCGTCCGTTTCGCACAGCTCCAGCACATGGGAATCCAAAGTATCACGATTGATCTGTGCATCCCCATCCAAGTAGGGATACAGGTCGATGAATGCGCCCTTTTCTTTCAAGATATCAAATTTCCCCTCATCACCAAAAGCTGTATCGGGGACGATATGCACCGTATCCCCTTTCAGAATATCCATCTGCAATTCGAAATCCGCTTTTGACCGTCCGCCGGGCAGTAATGCGCCGTCACTGGTATAACTATCCGCATCATCATATTCGTCATAGTCCACATATTCGATTTTGTAACCGTTGTCCGCTTCATTGAACGCACGGACAGCGTTGGTGATTTCCTGACTCAGACTTGTATGCATCGCCATTTTTATGACGATCTCCTCCCTTGGCGATTCTGTTTCGGAAATCTCCTCCGTGCCGACAAAATCGCTTGGGGCAGCATCCTCCGGTGCAGCAGTTCTGCCGCATCCGGCACAAAGGAACAGGACGGAAAGGGCAAGTGCCAGATATTTCCTTATTTTCATAACATCAACTCCATTAAGACTGCTCACTCAAATAAATACTAACACGGCTTTGCATCATCTTCGCCGCCTGCTCTGCACTCTGGTCACCTGCAAGGAACATTTCTGCTTCCTCGTACAGAACCTGCGTGACAACGGGATCGGAATAGAATGCCGTGTCGATATGATAGATATACTCGGAAAGTGCTTCCATGCTTTCGGGCGTTGCGGCACCGATGTTCACGTTTTTGCCGTCGAAGATCGCTGTCGCCATGAACTGCTTTGTGCCGAGCATCAGCTTCTCATCAAGTACCCCCTTGTGGATGGGAAGGGAAACATTCAGCTTCTTCTGGTATTTCTCCGAGAGGAGATATTTCATGAAATCCCAGACTGCCTCTTTTTCCTCCGACTGTGCGTTGACCGAGAGTGTAAAGTCGCTTTCGAACACACCGCCGTTTCCTTCCTTCGCCGTCGGATAGCCGATGAATGTCACAGGCGTGTCAAGGAACGTCGTGCGTGTCGCAGCATAGTAGTCGATGGGCTGGCTGATGGTCATAAAATCCACAAGCAGGCGATCCTCCAGATATGCCTTCGCATCCTGCAGCGGCGGCTGCTCGCCGATGTAGGAAAATTGCCATATTCCGCTGTATCCGTCCGCAGAATAGGTCTTGATCAGTTCCAGAAGCTTTATAAAATCGGGCGTATTGAAATAACACTGCGCCTTGTCACGGTCGATGAAGCTGCTCTGTGCAGCGGAAAACCAGAATTCCATAGCAAGGTCACGGTTGTAGAAATAGAACGGCTCCATCCCGTCAGACAGCTCCAGCATTTCCGTGAGGGTGCGACCCTGTGTTTCTCCCACATGCTCCGTCTTTGCAAGCGCCGTGCGGACACGGAAGGAAACGCCGAGCTTTTGGAGCTTTCCTCCGTATTCCATGCTCTTGAAATAATTTTCAAGGTAGTCGCTGCGGTCAAATTCCTCGTCCGCATCCATGAGTGTGTACCAGTCCGCAAAGAGTCCCTTGCTCGAAAGACTCTCAAAATTCAGCCCATCCGTGCAGACAACGTCTGCAACGATCCCATTCAGCAGATCCTCACGCAGCTTCGCATGCGCAAGCGTCTGATCTTCAGTAGTGTTGTAGCCTGCATAGTCATCCAGAATAATACGCACGCCCGTTTCCTGCTTGTTATAGGCAATCACGATTTCCTCGAGAGTATCGTACATTCCGACCGTGGAAAGCATGATGAGCCTTGTATCTTTGAAATCCTCCGGTGTACGCTGTCTTGCCAGATAGCAGGCATTCTCAAAGGTGGAACCACTGTAAGTGTTCGTCTGGATGTAGAAATCTCCATTTTCAAAGGGGGCATAAAACCACATACTGCCGACCGGAACATCGGAATTGATAAAGCTCATCACACAGGTGGAGGTATCCCCCTTCATGCCGTAGATGCCGTAGTCATCGGAGTAATAGAAATCATATCCATTTTTGCCTGCACGGAAATATGTTGCACTGTTACCTCGGGGGCTGATAGATTTTGGAATTTCCGTGCAGGTTCTTGCCTTTGCATCAAGACGGTAGACCTTGTAATAATCGCTGCTTCCGTTATTCTTATCATATTTGACAAATTCTGCGTAGACTTCGCCGTGTCCGCCCTGAAACAGACCTGTCAGCTGCATATTGGTCGGGTAGGCGATGTCCCCGTAGCGGTTGAAATCCTTGTCAAAGCCCACGATCGTCTGGATTTTCGCTTCCGCATTCCACTGCAGAATATAGTAGTTACCGTCTGCGTCCACGCTGAAATTGCCGCTGTGCAGGAACAGCTCCTGTGCGGCAGACTCGGGTACTTCGATGGTTTTGGCATAATTGAGATTCTCGTCATAGATCTCAATGCAGCGGTATTTCGCCTTGTAGTTGTAATCCCCCATATCCTCGGAGATCGTGCAGATTACGCCGACTCTGTCGTCTGGCATGGTCATGACAGAGATGGCGCTGGTATCATTTGCCGCCTTTTCCTGCACACATTTCGGTGTAAGCTTCCCTGTTTTGCCGTTTTCGGCATTGTACCAGAACAGGTATGTGCCTTTGGTGATTTCCTCCTGTTCCTCACGGAACATGAGATTCCCGACAGCATAGAAAGGGGTATCTCTGACCGGTACATCGGAAATCTCCTCCAAGCGGTAGGAATTGTAGAGGATATCCCCCGAGAGTTTTCCGTCCTCGTCAATGATGATCTCGTCCGTTTCTCTGGTTTCGTCGGTGTTGTTTTCATGCTCTTTTTGCCTGCCGCAGCCCGTCAATACAGGCAGTACCATCACAACGGCAAGCAGCACTGCGGTTATCTTTCTATGTTTCATTGTCGATTCCTCCTATACTTTTATTCAAAATCCCGGCTGTATCATTTTCGGGGCTTTCGGTGCAGGGGCTTCGCCCCTGCACCCCCTTGCCGCCTTAGCGGTTTAGCTCTGTTCGCTCAGATAGATGCTCACTCTCGACTGGATCATCTTCGCCGCCTGCTCGGTACTCTGGTCGCCTGCAAAATACATGGTCGCTTCCTCGTGGACGATGTTGTAAATGTCCTTGTTGTAGTAATCACTGACGGTAACATTTTCGAGGTATTCCTCCAGAAACTCAAAATACCCATCCGTCGGCTGTTCCATCTGCACTATAAGCTCAGGGCCCCCGAACCACTCGGTGCGGGGATTTTCCAGATATTTGGCAATGCGATCCGGCAGCACGCTTTTCATAACAGGGAAACTAATGTTCCGTTGGTATTCCTCGGACAGCAGCTCTTTCATAAACTCCCAGATTTCTGCCTGATAGAGTGACTGGGCATTCATGGCAAGCAGGAACTCCGGATAGAACACGGCACCATTGCCCCCCTCCACAGTGGGATAGCCTGTGAGGGTAATGTCCTCTCCGCCGAAACGTCCTTCCTTCGTTTCATGGAAATCATTTGGACCATTTAAGGAAACCACTGCAAAGATGGCTTCGTCATTGAGAAAATCATCCGCCCGCTTGTCCATCAGATCCATCCACTCCAGCGTACCGACTTCCGGCTGTGCCACCGGCTCAGGGAAGGTATTGCAGAATTCGAGCAGCTGCATAAATTCATCAGAATCAAAGCCGCATTTTCCTTTTTGGGTATCTACAAAAGCCCCCATATTATAGGTGCAGAGCTGCTGCAGCATGATCAGCTTGTCGGCATCCGAGAACGGAGCGACGCCTTCCGGCAGCGTTTCCATGCGCTCAATGAATCCGGAAAGGCTGTATCCTGCACCTTCCCCCACAAATTTCTGTTTTGCCGCCAGCGTCCTGACACTAAAGGAAAAGCCGATCTGCTGCTGTTTACCTGCGTAGGAAACAGCCTCAAAGAAATTGGTATAGTAGTCGTCCATATTGAGATCACGCTTCATAAATGGCGTTAAATCCTCGAACATTCCCTTGCTTGCCATGATCTCAAAGGGAAGATTATCCGTGCAGATGATATCGGCAACCTTACCCGAGAGCATATCCTGCTTGAAGCGGTCAATGCCGGCATCCTCGTCGGATTCGGTATCGTACTTGCTGTAATCCTCCACCATGATCCGCACATCGGTGTTGGAACGGTTGTGCTGATAGATCAGATCAAGCAGTGCAGGGTTCGGCTGGTATGCGGCAAGTGTGATGTATTGCAGGCTGGCAAGCTCCTCCGGTGTGCGGCGGCGACATTTCCAGATGCTCATGTCGTTCCCCTCTCCCCAGCTATAAACATAAAAGCCGCCGTCCCCCGTTGGCAGTATCTCGCTGCAGGGGCTGAGATCGGAGTTATTCCAGTTGAGCACTTCTTCTGCGGTTTGCTTTGCAAGATTCACAGTATAGATGCCCTTCTCCGTGGGATAGTAGAAATCATCGCCGTTTTCACCAGCAATGGGATACATCTTGTAGCGCAGTGTATCCGGAAGCTGTACGGGGATGAATTCAAGCTTTTCCGCATCGACCATTACCAATTTTTCTGCACCGCCCACGGGAAGATAGCTTGTGTACACATCCCCGCTTGCAGAATAGTAAAAATATCCACAGGAGTCTGTATTATCGGTAATCGAACCGCAATGATGAAAATCGCTGTCAAAAACCTCCACCGTTTGCAGCGCAAGCTTGCGATTATATGTCCAGAACATATAGTTTCCGTTCTTATCCCTTGCAAAATTCACCCACGAGAACTTTTCCGCTTCCGGTGGAACATCACGCTTTTCAAGAAGCTGCATGGAGCTGTCAAAGATGTACATCCAGTAATCCGTCTGTTCAGATTCCGGATTCCTGCAGAGCACCTCCAGCGTTCCATCACAGGTTGCGCAGATGTCTACAAATGTGCCACTCGTTTCCTTCAGCAGATTGGATTCCCTGACCTCTCCCGTTTCTAAATTCGCAAACAAAATTTGTTTGCGGCTTTCACCCTTCTCATCTTCCACGCTGCCGATGGCAAGAACGCCTCCCTTGACAGGGATCTGCTTATCAAGCCAGATCATATCAAGCTGGGCAATGCACTCAGAGACAAAGGAATTTTCAACGGAAATTTCCAGCGTTGCCCCCGTTTTTTTCCTCTGACAGCCCGTAAGAACGGGAGGTACCAATACAACGGCAAGCAGCACTGCGGTTATCTTTCTATGTTTCATTGTAGATTCCTCCTATACTTTTATTCAAAATCCCGGCTACATCATTTTCAGGGCTTTCGGTGCAGGGGCTTCGCCCCTGCACCCCCTTGCCGCCTTAGCGGTTTAGCTCTGTTCGCTCAGATAAATCGAAACTCTCGACTGGATCAGCCTGCCGCATTCCTGTGCGGTGCAGTCACCGGAAAAGTATTTTGCCATCTCCTCCATCATGATGTCATAAACCGTTTGGTTGTAGTAATACGCTGTTTGGATCCCCTCCAGATAGGTACGCAGCTTGCCCATTTCCTCGGGATTGGATTCGCCGATGTGTGCTTCACCGGCACCAAAAAATTCCTTTGCACCGACCATGTGCATGGTTTGCTCAAGCTTTGCTTCCAGTGCGCCCTTGTGCACGGGGAAGGAATCGTTCAGGCTCGACTGGTATTCCTCCTGCAGAAGATGCTTCATGAAATCCCAGATCGCCGTGCGCTGCTCCGACTGTGCGTTGACCGACACCGTGAAATCCGCACGGAACAATCCGCCGTTGCCCTCGTCATAATCCATGGGAATGCCCACCATCGTCACAGGCTCATCATGGAATGTCAGACGGTTCATTGCACGGAAATCAATCGGCTGATAGAACACATCAGTTGCAATGAATGCACGGTTCTGCTGGAAGGCAAGGTGCTGCTCGTTGTAACTTGGAGGCAGATCGGGGGACTCTGATTCCCACATCTCTCTAAGCTGCATATTCGTCGGAAATTCGCTGATGTGTGTCAATATGCTTGTAAAGCCCTCGGTATCAAAATAGCATTTCGCCTGCTTTGCATCCACAAAGGCATTCATAAAATACGGAAGATCCTCTTCGACAAACCATTCACGGCTTGAGGTCGCATAAAGATCCATCCCCTCGGGAACACTGTCGATCAGGGCAGGCAGCTGTGAAAGGCTCATGCCTTCCAAGCCTTCGGCAAATTCCGTCTTTGCCGCTGTCGTGTGGACGCTGTACTGCACGGCAAGGCGCTGAAGCTTATCATCGTATTCATAGGCGTGGAAGAAATTCTGGAGGTAGTCCTCCCTGTTGAAAGAATCATCCGCATCCATCAGGTCGTACCAGTCGGCGAACAATCCCTTATTTGCGAGGTTTTCAAACTGCATGCCGTCCGTGCAGACCATGTCCGCAACGATACCGTTGAGCATGTCCTCACGGAGCTTTGCGGCACCGAGGGTATCGTCCTCCTTGGTGTTGTATTGGTTGTAATCCACAACAACGATGCGGTAGCCGCTTTCCGCCTTGTTGTAATCAATGACCGCAGATTCGAGCGCTGTAAAAAGTCCAAGCGTAGAGAGGCTGATGAGCTTTGTATTGTCGATTTCCTCCTGTGTTCTGGGCGTGCAGAGGTAGTACTTCGGAGAGGAAAAACTGCCCGTCCGGGCAACCACGGAGCCGTTTTCCATAAAATACGCTTCGCTCACCTCGCCCACAGGGAAATCGGAATTTACCCAGCTGATGATCTGCGTTTCCTCCCCGTCCTTGTAGCCGTACAGACCGTTGATATCCGACCAGCAAAAATCATAGCCTGTACCGCCATTGACAAAATCGTTGTCGTGGTAAAACGTAATGCTCTCATGCGTCATGTGTTTTTCGATGCTTTCCTGCGAATTGAACACACCCGTGCTTTCCATGGTGCGGTTTGCGGCGTTCACCTCATAGATCTCAAAATAATCCGTGCCGTTCGCATTCTTCTGGACGCTTGCATACATCGTGCCGTCCTTCTTGCCTCGTACCATTTCCATAATGCCTTGCGTACCTTCCGGTAGTTTGATCTCACCGTATTTTTCGTATTTGCTGTCGTAGAGGACAAGTGGACCGCCATCGAAAATGTACCAGTTGCCCTGATTGTCCACAGCACCGGATAAATATTGATCCTTGTAAAACTCTTCGGGAATTTCCTCGGTGCGCAGATAGTTCATCTGTGCGTCATAGATTTCAATGCAATAGCGTTCAAATTTTCCCCCTCGCTGATTCTGTTCATACATTACAAGCCCGACTGAACCGTCGGCATATTCAATGACCATCCTGCATCCGATATAATTGCTTGCCGACGATCGTTCCTCGGCGCATTTCGGATCAAAGTCCACGGTTTCTCCTGTTTCGGTGTTGATGAACTGAAAGCTTTCAATGAAGGTGCGGTTGTTGCTCCTCGACAGCAGCAGGCAGTTGCCCCATGCGTGGACAGGGGTATAGCCCTGTTTTGCTTTGATCTGGGTGCTGCGCCACGAATTGTCCATGGAAATTTCAAGTGTTGCGCCGTCTTCCCTCTGCCTTCCGCAGCCTGTCAATGCAGCAGAGCTGCCCAGTGTCATTACAGCAGCCATCGTGAGGGCTGTGATTCGGTTTATTTTGATTTTCATAGATATTCCTCCTTACAATTTTGGGACTTTTCCCCTGTATCTCTCTTTTCTTAGCAGTTTAGCTCTGCTCACTCAGATAAATCGAAACTCTCGACTGCATCATCTTTGCAGCTTCTTCGGGGGTCTGGTCGCCTGCTCTCATCTTTTCCGTTTCCTCCGTCAGAATCCTGTTCACTGTTTCATCGTAGTACCAGCATGTACGGATGCCGTGGATGTAATCACGCATGATTTCGGTTTCCCATGGTTCCATCTCGCCGATGAACATCTCCCCGACTTTGGCAGTCACCAGATGCTCCGCTTCGTCGAGCTTGTATTCAATCGCACTCTCCAAAATGGGCATGGAATGATACAGTCCCTTCTGGTAATCCTCTGAAAGCAGGTGCTTGACAAAGCTCCAAATTGCCGCTTTCTCAGCGGAATTGTCATTGAAGGATACAGTAAATGGCGTATTGAACACGCCGCCGTTTCCCTCGTCCCATACCATCGGGAAGCCTGCAAGAGTGATATCTGCATCCGCAAAAGTCGCACGGCGGCTGCCACGAAGATCAATAGGCTGCTCAAACGTGTCAAAGTAAAAGAGCATCCTGTCAAGCTCAAAGGCGCCACGATAAATGCCATCGTCACACAGATACACGTTATCGGAGAATTCACCGTTTTCCACTGCCTTGTAATAATCATCCCCCTGCGGCACACGGTTGAGCATTTCCAGAACCTTCACTACCTCCGGCGCATCAAAACAGCACTTTGCCGTTTCACGATTAATGCAGCCCGTCTGAAGATAGCGCAGGTACATTGGTATCATGTGTTCCGCAGCATAGTGACAATAAACGTCCATGTTTTCCGGCACGGGGAAATTCAGCTGCTCACTAAGGCTTAATCCCTGTGTTTCGCCGATATGCTTTGTTTTGGCAACGGTGGTTTCGATCTTGTACGAAAATCCCAGCCGCTGCAGTTCCCCGTCATATTCATGCGTTTCAAAGTAATTGGTCAGATAGTCTCCACGGTCAAACTCCTTGTCCGCATCCATGAGCGTGTACCAGTTGCCGAACATGCCCTTTGTCGCAAGGCTTTCAAAATTCACACCGTCCGTGCAGATCATGTCCGCTACAATACCATCGAGCATATCCATTTTCATGGTTTCGTAGCCCTGATAGGGATTTTCCATCGTGTTGTATTCGCCGTAGTCCTTGACGATGATGCGATAGCCCGATTCCTCAACGTTGTAGTCGATCACAGCATCGAGCAGATCCTCCGTCAGTCCCACGGTCGCAAGGCTGATGAGCTTGGTGCTGTCGATCTCCTCCTGTGAACGTGGCGTTGCGTGATAATACGCCCCGCCGCCGATTTTCAGAAGGAATGTCCCGTCATCAAGCGTATAGAACCAATACACTTCTTCGGGCTTGTAGTCGGAATTGATCCAGTCGATGACCTTTACCGCTTCGTTTTCGGAAACGCCGTAAAGACCGTTATCCGTCATGTAGTAGTAATCATAGCCCTGTGTTCCGGTTGTAAAACAATAGACATCCTCGGGGATCACAACGCCCGTGTCCTCGCAGGTACGCCCCTGCGCATCCAACTCATAGACCTTGGTGTAGCCATTATAATCCGTATCGTAGGTAATGATTGCCGCATGCATCTTCCCCTCCTGATCAGTAAACAATCTGGGAGTGGCACCCTGTATTCTCGGCAGTCTGATCTCGCCGTATTTCTCATATTCGCTGTTGAATACCTCTGCAAACACATCACCCCTCTGGTCATACTGCATGTAGTTGTAGTTGTATGCAAGAACATACCAGTTGCCGCTGCTGTCAAAGAGCTGCTGACCACGGAAATATTCCGTTTCACCGAACGGCTCAGTCGGAATTTCACGGGTTTCGAGGTAGTTCATGGAGCTGTCATAGATTTCCGCAAAGCGGCGATTTGTTACCTCCTTGCCACGCACATTCTGATAGGCTCTGACGATGAACGCAATACGATCATCGGGCAGACGATGCTCCGTAATTTCCAGATGCTCAAGCGGCTCTTTTTCCTCCTGCGCACGCAGGAAGAATTTCTTCCTCTCCTTCGTTTCCATATCGTACCACAGGTACTCCGTGCTTTTGTCGGGACGCATCTTTCCGCAGAGTATGTGCGTGCCGATCGTGAAGATCGGAGCATGGGTCAGACCACCGCATGCTTCCGTGCGCCAGGAATTATCCATGTTCAGTTCCAGTGTGGCTTTCTCCTTACGTTTTCCGCAGCCGCTGCATGCGGCAGCGCCCAATGCCATGGCTGCGGCAAGGGCTGTGAGTTTCAGAAAATTCATTTTCATATCTGTTGCTCCTTATGACTGTTCACTCAGATAGAGGGATACTCTCGACTGCATCATCTTTGCCGTTTCTTCGGGGGTCTGGTCACCCGCAAGCATTTTTTCAGCTTCTTCCAGCAGAACCGTGTACACCTTCGTGTCAAAATAATAGCAGGTGCGGATGCCATGGATGTAGTCACGGAGGATGTCGGTTTCCCATTCCTTCATCTCGCCGATCTGCACACCCCACGTGGCTGCAGGTGTCATGTGTTCCGCTTCTTCAAGCTTGTAATCCAATGCTCCCTCATGCACGGGCATATATTCGGTCAGCTTTCTCTGGTAGTCCTCCGAAAGCAGGTGCTTCATGAAATCCCAGATGGCTGCCTTTTCGGCCGACTGCGCATTGACGGAAACTGTAAAGGATGTTTCGAACATGCCGCCATTTCCCTCATCCCACACCATCGGGTAGCCGGTAAGGGTTGCATCCTCATCGTAGAAGACAGCACGGTATACAGAATGCAGGTCGATGGGCTGGGCAATTTCAAATTCATGGAACATGATTTGCTCATCCTTCCACGGATTGTTGCTTTCCCAAACCTGCGGATCTTTTTCATAATAGGTTTCTGATGTGGGAATCGCATTGAGCATTTCCAGAAGCTTTACAAATTCGGGAGAATCAAAGCAGCACTGTGCTGTTTTGCGGTTGATGCAGCCTGTCTGCATATTTGCCATATATCTTTCTGCCATGTAATCGGCAGGGTCCTCCACAAGCCTGTCCATACCGTCGGGCACCGGAACATCCAGCTGCTCGCCAAGACTCAGCCCCTGTGTTTCGCCGACAAATTTTGTTTTTGCGGCAGTCGAATGAATGCGGTAGGATACGCCCAGCCGCAGGAGCTTTCCGTTATATTCATGGGTCTCAAAGAAATTTGTGATGTAGTCGCTGCGGTCAAATTCCTCATCGGCATCCATGAGCGTATACCAGTCCGCAAACAAGCCCTTGGTGGCAAGGCTCTCGAAATTCACGCCGTCCGTGCAGATGATATCCGCCACAATACCGTCGAGCATGTCTTTCTTCATGGTTTCGTAGCCCTGATAGGGATTTTCCCTCGTGTTGTATTCGCTGTAATCCATAACGACAATGCGGTAGCCCGATTCCGCACGGTTGTAGTCGATCACGGCTTTTTCCAGATCGGATGACAAATCTACAGCCGCAAGGCTGATGAGTTTCGTGTTGTCGATTTCCTCCTGTGAACGGGGTGTGGCATACCAGTAGTTTTTGTTTTTTTCTTCAAAAAGTACGAAATCACCGTTTTCCATGGGATAAAACTGACGGATGCTGTTTGTTGAAAAATCTGAATTGAGGTAGCTCACCACCAGTGTCCTTTCGTTGTCCTTGACACCGTAAATTCCCTCATGATCGGAATAATAGAACGTATAGCCCTGTGTGCCGGCTGCATACCAATAGCCGCCATTGGGCATGTACACACCGATGTCCTCGCAGGTGCGTGCTTCGGCGTCAAGCTTATAGATCTTGTGTACCTCGGTCATAGTTCTTTCGTTCCATGTCGATGCAGCTGCATAAACCGCACCGTCCGCACCTGTGAACAATCTGTCTGCACGATCGTAGGGTACCTCAATCTCGCCATATTCTTCAAAGCCGCTGTTGTAGACGGTCATGGGTGCGGTCCTTTCGTCCCAGCCTGCCAAGTACCAGTTGCCCTTGCTGTCGATGGCAGTGGTATTGAAGTAATAATAGCTTCCTCCAAAGAAATCTGTCGGGATCTCACGGGTTTCGAGAAATTGCAGCTGTGTGTCATAGACATCCATCGTGCGGCGTCTGACCTCTACTTCTCCGCCGCCCACACCTCGGTAAACCATGTTGATGATCCCGACATTTCCGTCGGGCAGACGGATGGGGACGCACTGAATGCGATCCACGCCCTCAAGTGTTTCCGAGGTTTTGGAGAAAAAACGCTCATAGTGTCCGGTTTCCAGCTCGTACCGGACAAATTCCTGCTCTCCATTGGTTTTCTCCTTATGGCAAAGCATGTTCTTTCCAACAGAGAACATTGCACTATGGGAAACACCCGTGAGTGTCTTTTCACTTCGCCATGAATTGTCCATATTCAGTTCCAGTGTTGCGCCGTCCTCTTTCATTCTTCCGCAGCCGCTGCATGCGGCAGCGCCCAAGACCATTGCTGCGGCAAGGGCTGTGAGTTTCAAAAAATTCATTTTCATATCTGTTCCTCCTTATGATTGTTCGTTAATGTAGATGTCAACTCTGCTCTGAATTTTCTTTGCTGCCTCCTGTGCGGTGCAGTCGCCTGAAAAACACATTTCCGCTTCCTCCATAATGATATTGTAGATATTGCGATCGTGGTAGTAGCTTGTTTCGATGCCCTTGATGTATTCCATGAGCGTTGCCATTTCTTCCTCTGTTGCAGCACCGATATTGACTTCTGTTCCGTTGAAATACGTTTTTGCCATCGTCTGTTTTGTCGCAAGCTCCATTTTGTATTCAAGCGAGGGCAGATGAACGGGCATACACGAAGACTTCTTCTGCTGCTCCTCCGACAAGAGATACTTCATGAAATCCCATGCCGCCGCCTGCTGTTTGGAATGTGCATTGAGCGAAACTGTGAAGTTTGTGCCAAAAATACCGCCGTTGCCGTCATCGCTGTTCATCGGGTAGCCGATGAGTGTAAATTCCTCATTGGCAAATGTAGTACGTGCAAGCGCATGATAGTCGATGGGATCATCAATGCTCGTGCTGCACAGAAGCACCTTATCCTCCCGATAGCACAGCTCCGTCAGGCTGCTGCGGTAATTGTCGGGAATGGCTGCAAAGAGTTCGAGCATGTCTATAAACTCGGGAGTATCGAAATAACACTTTGCCTTTTCACGGTCAATGTACATATTCTGACCGCCGTGGAAATAATTGGACGCCATGATCGTTTTATCATAAACCTCATAAAGCTCCATACCCTCGGGGAGCGTCGCTGCAAGCTCGCTCAGCTCGGAGGGGGTAATGCTCTGTCTGTCGCCGACATGCGCCGTCTTTGCGGCATAGGTCAGAATGTGAAAACCCGTGCCGAGCCGCAGAAGCTCATCGCCGCTTTCATAGGCTTCAAAGAAATTCGGGAGGTACTCGTCCCTGTTGAATTCCTTGTCTTTTTCCATGACATCATACCAGTCTTCAAAAAGCCCCTTGCTTGCGAGGCTTTCAAAATTCAGGTTGTCGGTGCAGATCATATCCGCAACCACGCCCGAGAGCATGTCCTCCTTGAATTTCTGCATGCCGCCGCTGGTGTTGTCATAGGGAATTTCGTTATATTCTGCATAGTCCTTTATGAAAATGCGGTAATCTGTGCTTGCACGGTTGTAGTTCACAACCGCCTGTTCAAGCGCCCAGTTCAGATCCAGTGTTGCAAGCGTAATGAGCTGCATATTCTCGATTTCCTCGGCAGTTCGCTTGTTGAGCAGCCACAGTTCCTGCTGGTTATCCGATGTGAAGGGATAAGTCACAAACTGTCCGTTTTCCAGTGCTTCGCAGACATAGATGCCGTTGCAGAAATCGGAGTTTGTAAAGCTGATGATCTCCTCGGCGGTATTTTCCTTCACGCCCCAGAGCATCTCATCGTCATAGTAGTAAAATTCATAGCCGTTCGTTCCCGTGCACACACCACGCAGATACTCTGCATAAACAGGTGCTTTCATTTCTTCATAGCTCTTTCCCCTTGCGTCCAGACGAAGCATTTTGTAGATGTTCCCCGATGCATCGCTCCCCTGCAGGCAGGCGCATGCCGTACCGTCCGCAGAGAGAAACAGACACTGGATATTCCATTCTGCAGGAATACGGATGCTGCCATATTTCTGAAAATCGCTGTCATAGGCATCAAGCACCGTATTGCCGTTGATGTCCTGAAAACTGATCAGCCAGTTTCCGTCGCTGTCCACCACAAGGTAATTGTCCGAGATGGTCGTTCCGTCTGCAACGGCGTCGGGGATCTCAATGAGTTCCAGATACTGCATGTCCGCATCATAGACCTCCACAACACGCTGCACATCCGTCGGACGCCAGTTGGAACCAAGCTTGTAATCATTGTAGACCACAGCAATTTTGTCATCGGGCAATGTGACGATCGCATCGGGTCTGATCTGCCGTCCTGCCTGTGCATCCTTCTGGTAGGCAAGCTCCAATTCCTTGGCTTCCCCTGTCCGGGCATCATAATGCGAAAGCACCATACAGTTTTTGGAATTATCGTAATCTTCAAAAATCAGCCCGTTTGCGGCAGAATACAGCGGAAAGCCCGCTTCTCCCACCAGAATCTGCTCGGAACGGTAGGATTTGGTCAGGTCAACCTCCAGCGTTGCACCTGTTTTTTTCTTCTGACAGCCCGTAAATGCAGATACTGCAAATACCACAGCAGCGGTAAGAGCTGTAAATTTCAGCATATGATTTTTCATAATGTTTCCTCCTTATGATTGCTCATTGATGTAGATTTCCACTCTGCTCTGAATTTTCTTTGCAGCCTCCTGTGCGGTACAGTCGCCTGCTGTAAACATTTCTGTTTCCTCCAGAACGATGTTGCTGATGGTTTCGTCCTTTGTGCAGGCACATGCAATGCCCTCGATGTATGCACGCAGCTCGTCCATTTCCTCCTGTGTGGCAGCACCCACATTGACTTCCTGCATATTGAAATAAGTCGTATGCATGGTCTGCCTCTGTGCCAGTTTCAGAGAATACTCCAGCGTTTCCTTGCGTACGGGCATGGAAGTATTGAGCTTCTTCTGGTATTTTTCCGAAAGGAGATACATCGCAAAATTACGGATGCCCTCTGACTGCAGCGTCTGCGCATTAACCGACAGCGTGAAGGTAGTGTCAAACTGTCCGCCGTTGCCCTTGAGAATGTACATCGGCTGCCCTGTAAAGGTCAGCTGCGCATCCAGAAAATTTGCCTTGCGGATGGAATGATAGTCGATTGGCTTGCGGATCATGCAGGGATAGAAAAGCGCCTTATCCTCACGGAAATCCAGCTCGTGATTGGTCACCTGTTCACGCTGCTCGGGCGTTCCGTTGAGGATCTGCATCACGTCAATATATTCGGGAGTATCGTAGTAGCACTTTTGACTTTCCTTATCGACAACACCCGTCTGGGAATCATACATGTACCAGTAATACTGGTAGGGCCTGATGTCAATTTCCTCGGTAAGCTGTAGGAATTCCGCCATGGTGTAGCCCTGTTTTTCGCCGACATGCTCGGTTTTGGCAAGCTGCGTATAGACCGTGAAGTCAAAGCCCAGCCGTTGGAGCTTTCCGTCATGCTCATAGGCACGGAAGAAATTCTCCAGATAATCCTCACGGCGGAAATTCTCATCCTGCGCAAGCACGTCATACCAGTCGTCAAACAGTCCCTTGCTCGCAAAGCTCTCGAAATTCAGTCCGTCCGTGCAGACAAGGTCTGCCACAAAGCCGCTGCGCATTTCCTCCTGCATGCGGGCAAGTCCCTCTTTGATCTGTTCGGGATCTTCGCCCTCGGCGTAATCGACGATCATGATGCGCCAGCCCTCGTTTTCACGGTTAAATTCCATGACCGCATCCACAAGCTTGTCATAGGTTCCGACTGCGGCAAGCGTGATGAATTTTGTATTTTCGATCTCCTCCTGTGAGCGTTTTTCGGCAAGCCAGAAGGTGGGCTTGTTCTGCACCCAGTATTCGATGACGAATTTTCCGTTTGCAAGGGCAACGCAGTCTGCGATGGAGTCCTTTCTGAAATCGGAATTAACAAAGTCGATGATTTTTGTCCTGCCGTCGGCATTCACGCCGTACAGGTCGGCTTCTGCCACATAATAGAATTCATAGTCCCCCGTGCCGTTGATGATGAAGCGCATGTCATCAAAGTTGATGGAAACATCCACATCCTCCATCGTGCGGTCGGCTGCCGACAGGCGGTAGAAGCGGTGATCCGCATGTCCGACCTCATTGTACTGCATATGGTAGGAATACATATTCCCCTCTGCATCCTGCACAAAGGGCGTTGAAGAAAAGCTCTCGGGCGAAAATGAGATCGAACCGTACTGCTCAAATTCGCTGTTGTAGGTATCAATGCGTTTTTCTCCCGTCTGTTCGTCCGTCGTATAGACATACAGATTCCCCTGCGCATCCCATGCGGTGGAGTAATGGGTGAGATTGACATCCTCGCAGAAATCCTCCGGCAGTTCCTTGGTTTCCAGCAGATTCCAGTCCGCATCATAAATCTCAATACAGCGGCGGATGATCTCAGGGTCCTGAAAGGCTTTTGCCTTGTATTCCTCGCAGAGAAGCCCCCTCTTGCCGTCCTCCAGTTCCATGACGATGGATGCACCAAGCGTATTTGCAGCCTCTCTCTCCTTTTCGCACGCAGGCGTAATCTCACGGCTTGCGCCCGTTGTGGTGTTGTATTCCAGCAGCACGATACTTTTCTGCTGTAAGGTGTATTTAGAAAAATAGATGCAGTCCCCGATGGCGTCCAGCATACTCCAGCCGCCTGCGTGTGTGATCTCCTGACTGCGGTAAAAATTCTCCAGCGGAAGTTCCAGTGTTGCGCCTGTTTTTTTCTTTTGGCAGCCCGTGAAAAGGGGTATTGCCATTAAAGCCGCCAGCATGATCGCCGTTATTTTTCTTCTATTCATCATAGGAATCATCCTTTCAAAAAAAATAGAGTACAGAGTTTGCCCTCTGTACTCAATACACATCATAAGGAAGAATTCTGACATATTTTCAAAAACCCGCTGCAAATTCGTGTAACTGCACAAATCCGCAGCAGCTTTTTTGTCATGCTTGTCATTCCGTTTTCACAAGCAAGCGGAAACGGTTTTTATGCGCAAGGCGTTTGCTTGTCAGGAAGGCATCCGCACGGCGGTAGCCCTTCCAGAGAAGATACAGCGCCATGAAAAGCGGAAAAATCAGGAACACGCACTGCCCGACAAGCAGGAGCGACAGATCGAAATCCAGAATCCTTGCGGCATTTTCCCAATAGGGGTAGGCAATTCCATCGGAAACTATGAGCATTCCATGGAGATCCGCAAGCCTTCCGTAACGTCCGGAAAGGGCGAAACGATTGGAATTCTGCACGATCTTTGCATTGCCGCCCATTGCCGCCGCCTGTTCAAATGTGTTCTTGGCAAAGCTGCGCACGGGATCGGGCAGCAGGATTTCGTAGCAGGTTATTGCTGCCATGCCGCCACGCTGCGACATCCATTCTTCATAGAGATCAAAGGAAATGTACATCCTCGGAATTTCCCCATACGCCTTCTCCGACGCATAGTCGTGATTTCTTGCCGCAACGCCTGCCACACGGTAGAATTTCCTGTCGATCTCCACCTCCATGCCTGCAACGTCCGACGAACCAAAAAGCTGCCATGCAAGCTCCTCGTCAATGACGATTCTGTCCTGCATGAGGTCTGATTTCTGTAAGTAGCTGCCGCTTTTGAGTACGGGCGCATGGATCGTGAAGAAATCACCGCCCACTGCCATAACCTGCGCCTGCACGGAATAACGTCGAGTGCCCATGATCTGCACAGTGCCTGCACTCGCACTGTAGGCATCGCACCAGACTCTCGCCCCTTCATTTGCTGCCGTCAGCGATACGGAACGCACGGCACTGTCCACGCTTTCCCGAAGCATCTGCAAAGAATCCTCGGTAAAGCCGTCATCGGGGGAATAGAATGCACTCATCTGTACATAGCGCAGCTCGCTCTGTGCCTGCCAACGCTCTGCGGCGTACTGTGCCCGATGAAGCCCCGAAAGATACTGGCTGATGATCGTCAATATGCCGAACACGAGGAGCGAAAGCAAGGCTGCGCCTGCACAGATCCACTGCTTTTTGCGAAATCTCATGTGATCATTCCTCCATTCGGATCTGCATACCGTTTTTCAGCGGTTTTTCGGATGTGGTAACCACAAAATCCGAGGAGCGCAGCTCACCGGAAACCGCACTGCTGATCTCATCCGCAGCCAGCACCTCCACACCCACACGATTGACGTAATAACGATTGCCCAGCGGCGTACTCTTGGCAGTAACGACCATGACAAATCTGCCCTCGTTATCCTCCATGATGGCACTCGTGGGAACAACACAGTCATAGCTTGCGCTTGAACACGGAATGGAGAAGGACAGCGTCTGCCCGACAGTCACATCGCCCGTCACCTCAAAGGTGATGATCTTGTCAGCACCTGTGGGATTCTGTGTATCCGTGCGGATATCCGTCACGTGTGCCTTCACGCCCCAGCCGTAACTGTTGGTGACATCCGCCTGTGCGCCGATCTGCACCTTTTTTGCCTGATTTGCGGTAACCACGCATTGTGCGGTAAATCCGGAATCGGTCATCATCAATGTTGCAAGCGTATCGCCGTTCATAACGGTATCGCCCGTTGCAAAATTGAGCGCTGTCACAACACCATCATGCTTTGTGGTCACAGTCAGCGTGCCGTTATTTTTCTTCAGTTCGTCCAACTCCGCCTGCATGCGGTTGATGGTGTTCTGCTGTCCCTGCAGATCAAGGCTGTTCATCTGCTGTGTGAGGGAATCGCTCTTTTTCGTTGCCTCCAGTGCAATGAGCATGTTCTGCAAAGAACGCTCCTGCAGCTTCACCTGCTCCTCCAGTACCGCAATATCCACATTCCCCTGTGATTCATATGCGGTAATGGTGCGGTTTGCAGTTTCCAGTGCCGCAGAATGCTCCGCAATTTCCTGTCCGAGTGCCTGCACGCATTTTCCCAGCTCTTCATCAAAGGCAGCCTGTGCAAGCTGCAGCGGCTCCTGCTTTTCAAGAAGATTCTGTTTTGCAAGCGCCGCATTCTGCTCCGCAGTCTGAATCTGCGTGAGAACTGTCTTTGCATTTTCCACATCTGTCTGTGCATACTTCATGCGTGTTTCGGCATCCTCCATTGCACGCTTGAGGGTAATATCACCGCCGCTTGCGTCATAATCCTCCTTGGCACGCTTGTACGCAAGCGCAAGTTCTGATGCGGTGCGCTCAAGTGCTGCGATCTGCGCCTGCTGTGCTGCGGAATCCACAGTGATTGTGCTCATAATGGCATCATACGCTGTCTGCGCCGAATTGGACTCTCCCGCCGCAATATCCAGCGCTTCCTTGCGGGTGCGCAGCTCCGCATACGCCTGTGCGCTGTAATCGCCGCTTTCCAGTGCTGCCTGCGTATTTGTCAGAGCCGTGATCCGGTTTGTATGCTCCGCCGCATTCTGCAAAGCCGTTTCGTATTCCGCACGGGAAATGCCGCCGCTGTTTTTTGCCTTATTGAGCGCTGCAATCGCATCCTGCAGATCCTCACGGGCATTGGCGATCTCCTGATTTTGCGCCGCATAATCCGGCACTGCCGTCAGCAGTGCCCTGCGGTAATTGAGCCTTGCATCCTCCAGCGCATGCTCCGCCTGTTCAATGGCTTCGCTGCCATTTTCCCCCTCCAGCACGAACAGGACATCGCCCTCACGCACCTCTTCGCCCATCTTGACTTCCACACTCTCCACTCTGCGGCTGCCTTCGCAGAGAATGTCATAATTCTGATTTGCTGTCACAAGTCCCGAGCAGCGCACGGATTCTGTAATGGTACCGTAGCTTGCATACTGTGCCGCAACGATCGGCAGGCTGTAATTCTGGATGGTATTCGAAAAGAAGGTCAGCACCAGCATGAGTGCCAGAAAAATAATCAGCGCAGTTTTGATATGTTCCTTACGCTTGCTTGTATTCTCGTTCATGAAAATTCCTCCTGTATGTAGTTGTTTCTATTCTTGTAGGATTACTCCAAAACTGCCCCCACCCCAACCCCTCCCCGAGGGGGAGGGTCTATATACGGAGATGGCTGCATCACCTCCACCGCCAAAAGGCTATTGCCTTTTGAATCCATTATCGACCTTTCATTACCGGATTAATAAGGGCTTAATTGCGGAGCTTCTCACTACAGTCTATCCCTTGATTCCGCCCGAATAGGTAATGCCCTCGACGAGGTATTCCTCGCCGTAGAGAAACAGCAGGAGCGCCGGGATCATATACACCACCGCAACCGCAAAGGCAAGCCCGACATCCCCCGTATTGATCTGCGAAAGGAACACCGACAGCGGATACTGTTCTTCGTCCGACAGCAGGATCAGCGGCTGTTCGACCATATTCCAGTAGTCAATGAACACCAGAAGTCCTACCGAGAGCATGGAGGAACGTGACAGCGGCATGCAGATCTGCCAGAAAATCTGCCATTCCCCTGCACCGTCCAGTCTTGCGGCCTCGAAATATGCCTTCGGAATGCGCCGCATGACCTTTGTAAGCAGAAAGACACTGAAGGGAGAGAAGATACCGGGCAGGATGATCGCCCAGCGTGTGCCGAGAATGCCAAGATAATCGGAAACCAGATAATTCGGCACCAGCGTTACCTGATAGGGCATGAGCATCAATATGATGTAGGCAAAGAAGATGATCTCACGGATCCTCCCCTGCCAGCGTGAAAAGCCGTAGGAGGTGAATGCCGCAAGCAGCACCTGAAAGAGCGTGATGGGAACGACCAGTATCACGGAATTCCAGAACTTGATCAGATAATCGGGGCTTTTGAACAGCACCGACAGATACTGGTGGATGCTCACCGCATCGGGAATGAACTTGAGGTTCAGTTCCTCTGAAATATAGGTTTTCTTGTCCGCCGACGCACTTTCGATCATCGCTCCGTAATTGGCAGTGATCTCCTTTTCCGTCATGAAGGAATTGGTGATCGTCAGCACCGTCGGCATAATAAAGAGGATTGCCGCCGTCAGCGCAAAGATAAACAGAAGCGTCGGGAGGAAGTATTTGTTCAGTTTCTTTTTCATCAGTCTTCCACATCCTCTCCGAATTTTCGTTCTGCCAGAAACAGTCCGCCGATGAGAATGATCATCACCAGCGACAGCAGCACCGCCGCACTCGACAGCTTCTGATAGTCAAGGGAATTGAATGTATTGTTCATGAAATGCTGCAGCAGGTACATGCTCTCATAGGGGTAATCTCCCGTCAGCAGATAGACCTCACGGAACATCTTGAAGGAGCTGATGATGGACAGAATTGTCACAAACAGAATCGTAGGTGACAGATACCGCAGCTTGATATGTACGAATTTGTACCAGCCTCCCGCTCCTTCAAGCTCCGCAACTTCGATGATATCCTGCGGGATGCCCGCAATGGCGGACATGAACAGGATCATGTTGTAGCCCAGCGTTTTCCAGAGGAACATCACCGTCAGCACCATGTATGACCAGTCCGTTTTCAGCCAGTCGATCGCCTCCGCCCCGAACAGCTCCGTGATCTGATTGAGCGTACCGTGGTAGTGGAAAATCACCTGCCACACCAACACCACCGATGCAATGGGAACCATCAGCGGACAAAGAAAACAGGTGCGCAGCCAGCTTTTTCCGGGAATTTTCGCATTCAGCGCAAATGCCAGCCACAATGATAACACCACCGAAAGCGGTACTGCCGCCGCCGTAAAGATGCCTGTGTTCCTCGACGCACGGATGAATGCGGAATTTTTAAAGAGCTTCCCGAAATTCTCAAACCATACAAAATTCGCAAATATCGGGTTATCCAGCACGGAATAATAAATCACCACGCAGAAGGGAATGACGAAAAATACCAGAACACCGATCAGACTCGGCGTCAGCCACGTCCATTCTCCAAGCGTGCGCAAGAGCTTTTTGTTTTTTTTCTTCATACAGACTTCACCTCTGATAACAAATCAATGCCGTTAAAACAGCCTTCACATACAATACAACCGACGACGGCATTTTCTGACATCTTTGTATCGGATTTCTCTCATTTTTCTCATTTTTGTATGTTTGCACAAATCGGATGTCCGTTTTTTGTATTTCCTGCTGGACGCTTTTAAAAAAACATCTGAAAATCGGAATTGTTTTAAGTAAAAACAAGAAAAACTCTTGACAGATTTAGTTAATTCAAGTATAATAATGTATAGTGATCTACAAAACTACAGTACATCTGATATGTAAAAGGCGGTGAATTTGTTGGCAAAATCAGTCCGTATGTCCGACATTGCAGAAAAGCTTCAGGTCAGTACCGTTACCGTATCCAAGGCACTTGCCGGCAAGGATGGTGTCAGTGAGGAGCTGCGCATCAAGATCCAGCAGCTTGCAGAAGAAATGGGCTACCGCAAAAAGGTAGGCAAATCCGACGGCATTTCTGGTTACTGCAATATTGGTGTCATCATTTCGGGACAGTATATCGAAAAGGGGCATTCCTTCTACTGGACGCTCTATGAACGCATTCTTTACCATCTCTCCATGATCGGATGCCTTGGCATCCTTGAGATCGTACCTGCGGCTTCCGATCAGAAAATGCAGCTTCCCCGCATTGCGCAGGAGGGCAGAGTGGACGGTATCATTCTCATGGGATCATTTCCCGATCAGTTCCGCAGCACACTGACAAATTCGGGAGTTCCCTTCGTCATCCTCGATTCCTTCCATGCAAAATACAAGCAGGACTCCGTCATTTCCGACGGTTATTACGGCATGTACACCGTCGTGCAGCATCTGCTGCAGATGGGACACCGCCGCATCATGTTTGTCGGCACGGTGGGTGCTACCGCAAGCATCACCGACCGTTACTACGGCTACTGCCGTGCCATGATGGAGGCCGGCATTCCGGTCACCGATGACATGGTGCTGCCTGATCGTGATGAAAACGGCAATATCACGCTCTCGCTCGACAATATCAGGCAGCTTCCCACGGCGTTCGCCTGCAACTGCGACAACACTGCCCACCAGCTCCTGACCTGCCTGAAGGAACGGAATATCCGTGTTCCGCAGGATATTTCTGTGACGGGTTTTGACAATTTCATCGTTTCCGAGCTTTCTACGCCCGGCATCACGACCTATGGCGTGGATGTGGATTCCATGGCAAAGGAAAGCGTCGCACAGCTTCTGCGCCGCCTGAAAACGCCGAATGCCGTTCCCCAGCACCTGATCGTCAGTGGTTCCCTGATGGTGCGTGACAGCGTACAGCGTGTTCTATAATTTTTAACATTATTTTCTTTCATTTCGCACCGTTTCTACAATTCGTATAGCATGATCTGGAAATTTTATTGACATTTTTCAAACAATCTGCTATAATAAACACAACACAATGAGGGAGTAGCAAGCACTGAATGTTCATGATGATTCAGCGCAGCAAGTCAACATCCTGATTCTGTAAGAATCTGGCTTGCTTTAATATGCGAGACTCATGTATATCTGAAAAGCTATGCATGGAGTTTGCGATATGTCGATTTACCCCGAATATGGCTTTTCGGCTATATTCGGGGTTTTTTAAGATTCCAGAGCTGCATCGGGCATGGGATGGGAGCCTACATGTAGCACACAATCCACAGGAGGTAGGAACATATGCTTGAACTCATCGGCATCAAAAAGGACTATCTTGCGGGAGAAAATACAGTTCATGCGCTCAAGGGCATTGATCTGCAGTTCCGCAAGAGCGAATTCGTTTCCATTCTCGGTCCTTCGGGATGCGGCAAGACCACCATGCTCAATATCATCGGCGGTCTTGACAAGTATTCGGAAGGCGACCTTGTCATCAATGGAATTTCCACGAAAAAATACAAGGATAAGGACTGGGACACCTATCGCAACCACTCGATCGGCTTTGTATTCCAGAGCTACAATCTGATTCCCCATCAGAGCGTGCTGCAGAACGTGGAAATTGCCCTCACACTTTCGGGCGTAAAGAAATCCGAACGCCGTGAGCGTGCCAAGAAGGCACTGGAGGATGTGGGACTTGGCAATCAGCTCCACAAAAAGCCCAGCGAGATGTCCGGCGGTCAGATGCAGCGTGTGGCAATCGCCCGTGCGCTTGTCAACAATCCCGACATCATTCTCGCAGACGAGCCGACAGGTGCTTTGGATACGGAAACAAGCGTGCAGGTCATGGAGATCCTCAAGAAAATTTCCAGAGATCGCCTGATCATCATGGTAACACACAACCCTGAGCTTGCCGAACAGTATTCTTCCAGAATCATCCGCATGCTCGATGGTGTGATCACGGATGATTCCAAGCCCATGACAGAAAAGGAATGCAAGAAGGAAGCCAAGAACGACAAGAAGGCGCAGGAAGCTGAAAAGAAGAAGAAAAAGCCCTCCATGTCCTTCATCACCTCCTTCAGTCTGTCCCTCAAGAATCTCTTTACCAAGAAGGGACGCACTCTGCTGACCTCCTTTGCAGGCTCGATCGGTATCATCGGCATTGCACTGGTACTGTCCATTTCGCAGGGCTTCCAGGCGTATATTGACCTCGTACAGGAGGAAACCCTGTCCTCGTACCCCTTCATGATCGAATCCTCCACAGTCGATATGACCACACTGATGGAAACCTTCCTCGGTGTTGAATCGGAGGAGGTAAAGCACGAGAATGACGCTGTCTATGAAAAGAATGCAATGTACAGCATCGTAGAGGCGCTCAACAATCTCGAAGCCCGTGAGAATGACCTCAAGGCATTCAAGGCATATATCGAAGAACAGCGCAAAGACAAGGACAGCAAGCTTTCACTGGCGCTCAACGGCGTGCAGTACAGCTACAACCTTGACCTGCAGATCTACACCAAGAACGTGGATGGCGATATTCTTCGCTCGGATACGGCAGAGCTTCTGACAGAAATGATGAGTCAGGCACTGGATTTTGACATGGCAGGCATGTACGAAATGGAAGCCTCCCTCATGGGCGGCACATCCTCTCTGGACATGGTTGCAGGCGGTCTGTGGCAGGAAATGATGCCGGGCGATGACGGCGACATCATCAATGATCTGGTGGAAAAGCAGTACGAAGTGATCTACGGCAGCTGGCCGTCGGAATATAACGAAGTCGTTCTGGTTCTCGATGAAAACAATGAACTGGATGACGTGACGCTGTATGCACTGGGTCTGAATTCCAAGGAAACGATGGACAACATCGTGGATGCGGCTGTCAACAAAACCACGCTCAACGAAAAGGAAGAAAAGAGTTGGAGCTACGAGGAGATCTGCAACAGAGAATACCGTGTGGTTCTCGCTTCCGACTGCTACACCTATGACAAGCCCACCGGAACCTACACCGATATGCGTGAAACGGAATCCGGTCTGAAATACCTCTATGACAACGCACTCAAGCTCAAGGTCAGCGGTATCATCCGCCCCGACGAGGAAGCGACCAATTCCATGCTCACGGGTGCGATTGCCTACACTTCAAAGCTGACAGAATATGTCATCAACGAGGCGAAGGATTCCGAAGCAATCAAGGCACAGCTGGAGGATGAAACTACGGATATCTTCACAGGACTTCCTTTCAGAGAAGTTGAGGGTGAGATGACGGATGAAGAAAAGGCAGAGGAGTTCCGCCACTTCATCGACAATATGGATGCACAGGAAAAGGCAATGGTTTATGTACAGATGATGTGCATTCCCTCCGAGGAACAGCTCAGCGGATCCGTCCAGCAGGCAATGCAGGGACAGACCCGTGAAACCATGGAAGCGACCATCATTCAGGCAATGACCCAGCAGATGGGCATGTCCGAGAGCGAACTGAAGGGCTACATCGCCGACATGAGCGATGAGGATCTGGAAGAAGCCTACAAGAAGATGGTTGAGGAACAGGTGAAGATGCAGTATGCTGCGCAGGTTATGGAGCAGATGGCTGCACTTCCGCAGGCGGATAAGGTTGCAGGGCTCGAAGCACTGATGGACAACTGCGATACCAAGACCTGTGCAATGTACCATGATGAGATCATGGAATTCTCCGACTCTGACTACGAATCCAACCTCATCAAGCTCGGCTGTCTGGATCTTGACAAGCCCTCTGCGATCAACCTCTTTGCATCCTCCTTTGAAAACAAGGACCTTGTAGAAGAAGTCATCGCAGAATACAACGAGGGTGTTGAGGAACTGACACAGATCCGTTACACGGACGTTGTGGGACTGATGATGTCCTCCATCACGACCATCATTAACACGATCACCTATGTACTGATCTCCTTCGTTGCCATCTCCTTGATCGTATCCTCCATCATGATCGGCGTTATTACACTGATCTCCGTACAGGAAAGAACCAAGGAAATCGGTATTCTCCGTGCGATCGGCGCATCCAAGCGTGATGTATCCAGCATGTTCAACGCAGAAACCGTGATTATCGGCTTCACATCGGGACTTTTGGGTGTTATCGTCACCTATCTGCTGTGCATTCCGATCAACGCTGTGATTCATGCACTGACAGGAATCCTCGCACTGAACGCTGTTCTGCCCATCGGCGCAGCAGTGATTCTGGTCATCATCAGCATGGTGCTGACACTGATTGCAGGTATCATCCCGTCACGCAGCGCTGCAACCAAGGATCCGGTTGTGGCTCTGAGAACAGAATAATATGAAAAATGCCCTGCCATTTGGCAGGGCATTTCCTTTTTTATACCATATCCACAAAATGTGGTCGGCGTATCTCTACGCCGACCACTGAGAGGTAATCAAAACATTTTGTCATTTGCTTTTGCAATCACAGAAGCCTGTTACTTAAAAACCAGTGTAACACTGACAAGCTTCATATTGCCCCAGTAGTTGTAAATCGTCATTGCAGATTTCGGATTTGTGATCTTGAAGCGGATCGTATTATCAGCGTTCAGATCGGAATGACTGTAGGCATTCTGTGTTTCCCAGTATCCCATCACAAGACATCCGCCGAAGCCGTAGCCAACATTGCCATCCAGCTGAATGATGATTTCATCAATCGAATTGTAATCGCAGCCATTCAGTGAATAGCTCTCGCCGTATACAACATCCTTCAGAACGACACTTGTCTGACTCTGCGGAGGTGCCGTGGTGGTTGCCTCGGTTGTGGTTGTTGCTTCTGTTGTAGTCGTCGTCGTGGTAGTGGTCGTCGTTGTTGTGGTCGTTGTAGTCGTTGTCGTTGTGGTAGTTGTCGTTGTGGTAGTTGTCGTTGTGGTAGTTGTCGTCGTTGTAGTGGTCGTTGTGGTAGTTGTCGTTGTAGTCGTCGTCGTTGTAGTGGTCGTTGTGGTAGTTGTAGTTGTAGTTGTTGTTGTGGGCTTTTCTGTAGTTGTTGTGGTAGTAGTTGTCGTTGTCGTTTCGGGAACAGGCGTTGTTTCGGGTGCGCTTGTGATTTCAGCGGCACCGATCACTTCGTCAAGGTAGAAATCGCAGTTGCTTTCCGTTGCTTCAACATAGAACAGGAGTTCCGTTGCATCGGCAGGAATGGTATACGAAGTATTTTCAAGCTTTGTCCAAGCTCGGCTTTGTGTTTTGCTGGATGCGATGGATGCGAAGTACACTTCTCCGTCGGTACTTGTATATTGCAGTGTAAGCTTGAGATTCTGTTCTGTGCCGGTGTTCTGCATTACATATGCACTGAAGCTGTAATTCTTACCGGGAACAAATGTATCGGTGGAAAGTGCATAAGCCGCACCGTTCCATGTGCTTGTACGTTCTGTAATCAGAAGTGCGCTTGCGCCTGCATACGAATAATTGGAATCCACTGTGAGTTTTGTGCCGCCTCGGGATACCCAGCCGTCTGTTCCTTTCTCAAACTTGGAATAGAAGTAGTAGTTGTTTTCAGGCTTTTCTTCAAATTCGATATTCGTGTTGCTTGTCGCAGCTGCAGCATCATCAATATAGAAATCTGTAAGGTTTTCAATTGTTTCCACATACAGGTAAAGGTCGGATGCGCCCTCGGGGATCATAAAGCTTGTATTCGCAAGCTTCGTCCATTCGCCCTTCGCAGCCTTCACCTGTGCAACACCTGCATAATAGGTTTCGCCGTTCAGGTTGTATTGCAGTGTGAATTTGAAATTCTCGGAATCAATCACATCCTGCATTGCCATCACGCTGAAGCTGTATGCATTTCCGGGAACAAATACGCTTGTATCCAGCTTCTTGGTTGCGCCGTTCCAGCAGGAAGTTCTGCCGTTTACAAACAGGGATGCATCCCCTGCATAGGAAGCGTTTCCGCTTGCCGCTACACTTGCCGCACCTCTGCCGTTCCAGTCGGCAGCGCCGTTTTCAAATGTGTCATGGAAGAAATAGGTGCCTTCGACAGGTGTCTGAACGGGCGTTGTGGTTGTTGTGGCCGTTGTAGGCTTTGCAGTCGTTGTCGTTGTTGTTGTGGTGGAAGTTGTGGTTGTAGTCGTGGTTTCCGGAGTTGTCACAACAGGCTTTGTATCCTGAATGTACTGATCTACGATACCTGCCCAGAATTTGCCCATTTTCTCATAGCCGCCGCCGTTGGGATGCAGCTCGTCCGTGTCGATGTCAGAGCTGCTAAGACATCCGTGTACATCGGCAAATCTGACGTTCCTGCCTGCATTTGCATAATCATTGGCAACCTTCTGAACAGTGGCATTATAATTGCCGACTCTCTGCGGATTTCCGCCGTATGCTGTAAATTCCGGAATGGAGCCCATGAAAATGATACTGTCAGACGGGATATTTGCCAGGAGATAATCCACCAGACTATGCAGCTCGCTCTCGCACCGTGTTACCGGATGCGCAGCAGTCATGTCATTGGTACCGATAATGAGCAGAATGATGTCGGGCTGCGCCTGCTTGACAGCGTCCTTTTCCTGCAGCTTTTCAAGAAGTCCCCAACCGGAACCCGGTTCGTCTTCCTTAATACGATAACCGCTGTAGCCTGCGTGGTTGTTGTCATAGGTGACATCCTGTCCATTATAAGTGAATGTTGCACTGTTTGATCCTTCGGGACCTACCATATCAATGGCAGTGTATCCTCTCTGCTTGAGGGCATAGTCCAGATATTTTCTGTATCCGCCGTCTTCGCCCCAACCAAAGGTGATGGAGTCGCCGATGGGCATGATCTTTATTGTATGATTGTTGACAGGGGGCTGCTCAACAGTGCCCTTTCCCGTCACAACGGGTGAAGCCTTGCCGGAAACCGCTGCCTGCACTGTATCGACATAAAAATCACACAGAACGTTTGAACCCGACGGTGTTTCGATATACAGATAGGTGTCACCCGAATTCTGTGGAACTGTAAACTGTGTGTTTTCCAGCTTTGTCCACTCTCCGCTTTTTGCCGAGCAATTGGCAACATGCGTATAGGAAACTGTATCGCCGCTGCCCTGCTGCAGCGTCATCTGGAGTGTTACATCCGAGCCGGATTTCTGCAGCACCGCAGCACTGAAACTGTAGGTCTGACCAGGAACAAATTCGCTCGTGTCAAGCTTGACCGAAGCGCCGTTCCAGTCGCTGGTTCTGCCGGAAACATATAACGAACCGGAACCGTCATAGTAATTCTGCGTATTGACAGAAATGGAAGCACCGCCTCTGTTTGTCCAGTTATCGCTGCTGCCTTCAAAACTGTTTGTGAAATACACACCATTTACATCGGCTGCACCGAACACAGGAATTGCAGCTGTGGAAATCGCAGCTGCAATCATTGCGGCGGCAGTACCTGCGGATATGATTTTCTTCAAAAAGCCCTTATTCATTTGATAACGCCTCACTTTCCATTCATTCTCCTTCACAGTAAGAAAAAATAAAAGCACATGCATGCTTTTGCGCACGAACTTTCCTTACCATTTCCTAAATTATATTACTTTTGTACATTTTTTTCAAGTATTTTCTAAAGAATATGTATAAACATACTGTGAACTTGGAGGATTGCAGCTTGCAGCTGCAATTTCCACACCGTGTTATTTTGCACATCATCTGCCCGACAATGCCGGATTCTGCCAACAAAAAACCGACAGGCATCCGCCTGTCGGGGTTTTTGTGCATCATATAGCAACTTTTTGTCAGTTCAGACTTCCGATGAAATCGGGGAGCGACATCGTTCCGCCCGAGCCTGCGTAAGCCGCATACTGCAGGATGAACGCCGCATCCGTCGCATCATAGTCACCGCTGCTATCGACATCGGCAATCGCCGCCTGCGCTTCGGAAAGTCCTTCGCCGCCTGCGCCCTTAGCCGCTGCCGCTACCAGAATTTCTGCTGCATCCACGGAATCAATGCTGCCGTCCTCGTACACGTCGCCCAGAAGCTTGCGTGCTGCCGGAACTTCCGTTTCAAAGACGCCGTCATCATCCGCATCTGCCTTGACGCCGAGCGTATTTTCTTCCGTCTGATAGATCAGAACCTTCTTGTATTCGCAAGAGAAGCTGATATCCGCTGCG
>JAFXCV010000055.1 GCA_017521325.1 Oscillospiraceae bacterium
GCTTAGAAGGCAGTTACTCTATCCAGCTGAGTTAAAGGCGCATATCATTGTAATTGTGGAGCGGACGACGGGAATCGAACCCGCATTCTCAGCTTGGGAAGCTGATGCTCTGCCACTAAACTACGTCCGCATATTGGATGGAGCGGGTGATGGGAATCGAACCCACGTAACCAGCTTGGAAGGCTGGAATTCTACCATTGAACTACACCCGCATGCGATACGTGTTTGTTCTTCACAACGTATATTATTATACCACAAACGGAAACGTTTGTCAAGCATTTTTTCATATTTTTCGCATTGCTAAATCGCACAAATAAATTCCCGATGTCCCCCCTGTCTTTCGGCAAGAAGTACATCGGGAAAACCATTATTCTTCAGAAGGGGCAGCAGCGGTTTCAAAATTCACTCGGATTTTTTCATCGGCAGTGACAGAAACGCTCCTGAGGACGAGTCCCTCATCAATCAATGCATGCGCAATGGCATCCTCGACGTTTTCACGGATGATTCTGCGGATATCACGGGCGCCATAGCGTTTGCCGAACGCCTCGGCTGCAATCGCCTTGGTGGCTGCCTCGTCAAACGTAAAGTCAATCTCACGCTCCGCAAGCGGCTCACGCATTTCATCGAGCATCAGGGCTGCAATCTTCGCAAAATCGGATTCATCCAGCGGACGGAATACGACGATCTCGTCAATACGGCTGATGAATTCGGGACGCAGGAAATCACGCAGTGCCTTCATCGCACGATCTTTGGAAATCTCCTCGGCGGTGCGGTTGAATCCGACACCTGTGGATTTATCGGTAGAACCTGCGTTGGATGTCATGCAAATGATGGTATGCGCAAAAGAGACGGTTCTCCCCTGTGCATCCTCGATTTTTCCTTCGTCAAGAATCTGCATGAGAATGTTCATCACGTCGGGGTGTGCCTTTTCGATCTCGTCAAACAGAATGACGGAATAAGGGTTGCGGCGCACCTTTTCGGTGAGTTGTCCTGCTTCGTCGTAGCCGACATAGCCGGGAGGAGATCCGATCATTCTGGAAACGGAATGCTTTTCCATAAACTCCGTCATATCCAGACGGATGAGAGGGTCGGCTGCGTCGAACATTTCAGATGCAAGCACCTTGACAAGCTCGGTTTTTCCGACACCCGTCGGTCCTACAAAGATAAAGGATGCAGGGCGGATACGCTTGCTCAGCTGTACTCTTGTTCGCTTGATGGCATTAGCAAGGGATTCAACTGCCTCATCCTGCCCGATGACACGGGTTTTCAGACGGTCAGCAAGGTTCTTCATGCGGGAAAGCTCGGTTTCCTCAATTTTATTGGCAGGAATGCCCGTCCAAAGCTCGACGATCGCCGCAAGGTCGGATTCCTCGACTCTGATCTGGTCAACCTTTTCCTGCAGCTCTTTGATCTGTTCATATGTGCGATACCACGCAGACTTTACTTCTGCAAGCTTCTCATAATCGGGTTCTTCCATGTTCTCGATTTCTTCCTGCTCTTTTGACAATTCGTCATACTTCTTTTTCAGTTCATCCAGCTCATGAAGTTCCGTTGCACGGATACTGCGATAGGCGCAGCTTTCATCAAGAAGGTCGATCGCCTTATCGGGCAGAAAACGCTCAGTGATATAGCGTTCCGAAAGGACGGCGCAGAGTCTGAGCAGATAGTCGTTGATCTTGACACGGTGGAAGCTTTCGTAATATTCACGGATGCCCTGCAGCACTGCAACGGTTTCCTCCACGGTAGGTTCGTTGACGGTTACAGGCTGGAAGCGGCGTTCGAGCGCACTGTCCTTTTCGATATACTTGCGGTACTCCTTGAACGTCGTTGCACCGATCACCTGCACCTCGCCTCTGGAGAGTGCGGGCTTTAGGATATTGGCGGCATTCATGGAACCTTCCGAATCTCCAGTACCGACGAGGTTATGCACCTCATCAATAAAGAGGATGATATTTCCATCCTTGACCACTTCGGCAATCAGGCTCTTGACACGGCTCTCAAACTGCCCACGGAACTGTGTTCCTGCGACAAGGGCGGTCAGGTCAAGCAGGTAGATCTTCTTATCCCTCAGATGGAACGGCACCTTCCCTGCTGCTATACGCTGAGCAATGCCTTCGGCGATGGCGGTTTTACCGACACCGGGTTCACCGATCAGGCAGGGGTTGTTCTTCTGACGGCGTGAGAGGATCTGAATAACACGGGAGATCTCACGATCTCTGCCGATAATGCGGTCAAGCTTTCCCTCTTTTGCACGCTTGCTGAGATTCGTGCAGTAGCTGTTGAGGAATTTATTCTCCTTCTCCTCGCTTTTCTGCTTCTTAGAAGGCTTTTCCTTTTTTTTGCGTTCCTTTTCCACAGGCTCGCCCGTCTGTTCGATTTCCTCGAAAGAAGGCATTTTTGTGCTGAAGAGGCTGCGGAAAAAATTCGGCATTGCACCGATATTTCCCATTGTTTCGCCGTCATCATTTGTATCCTGCATGAAATCCATCATCTGCTCGGAAAGATCATCAAGCTCGTTTTCATCAATTCCCATGGATTTGATGTAATCCGAAACCTGCGGAATGTTCATCTGCTTAGCGCAGGAGAGGCAGTACCCCTCATTGCTTTTCCCATCAGATCCGAAATGGGATACAAAAACGATGGCAGGACGTTTGTTGCAGCGGCTGCATAAGATCATAAATCAATCATCCTTTCTGATTATAAGGTATCTCCAAAGATACCCTGTAGAAATTCAGTACAATTCTTTAATCTGGTAAGCACTGATAAAGCAGACGGAAGAGTTTTGTTTCTGCAATTACCTGTTCATTGAACAGCATCATCATATTGTCGGTTGCCAGAACAATCAGTCTGACTGCGACAACAACTGAAACCAGCACGCAGGCAATTTCAATCAGACCGACAAGCAATCCAAGGATGCGGTCAAAGCGTGAAACGTGCATGAACTGCTCGACATCTCCTGCCATTGCGGAAATAATTCCGACGATGATCAGTACGACAAGCTCAAGCAGCAGGAATATCACCATGGAGATCAGCTTCTGATAATAGGATAGGAAGTATCCGCTTTCAAGACTTACTGCAGCATCTGCATAGTTTTCCGCCTGCATGAAATTCAGAAAATCACGGAATGCCGTTTCATTTTCCGCAAAATAATCCTGCAGCTTCTCCTGCGGGAAAGTAGTAACTGCGTGAGCGAGCAGCGGCTGCAACACACCTGCTGCCGCTTCTGCCTGCATGCTGTCCGTCTGTCCGTTCTGCAGGGATTTGAGCAGCGTGGATTTGTCCATAGTTCCATATTCCGAATCCGGAAATTTCTGACGAAGCCCTGATGCCATTGCTTCAAAAAATTCTGTTTCCTCAAGCTTCGTCTGAATTTGTGTTGTTACTTTCTCTCTGAATACAGCCCCGTATGCAAATTCGGAAAGCGGGGGGCTTACAAAAAAACCGATTACAAATGCCAGCAAGAATCCTGCAAGGCGGAAAACAAGCTTATTGAAGCCTCTTTCCACGGCATTATACAGCAGGCATGCAGCAATTGTAAGAATCAGCACATCATAGAACCACCAGAATTGTGTGCCCATATATTCCTCCATTATGACCCGTTTGCGTTAATACGATTGATTTTGTCATAACCCAGAAGATAAAAATATTTTCCGTTTTTCATAATACGTTCGTAAGAATCCGTCATTTCAAGCTGTGATGTCTGATTTCCGTTGAATGCATAGCCGTCTATACTGTGTATTCCAAGAATGTACGCCGTTTCATCGTCGATCTCAACACTCTTTGCGATATAGGGAATGGAAACCTGTGCGGGCTGGGCTGCAATTTTGGAAAAGAGCAGCAGCTGTGACTGCCTTTGTTCCTCGTTCTTCACGAGGATCGCAGCCTTTTCATCGGAGTAAGTGTAATCGAGCAGTTCCCCTGTGTAGTCATACGAATACAAAAGTGCGCCCGTGCTGCTATAATATGCGCAGCTGCTGTCGCCAATCACCATTGCACCGCCATCGGACAGTGCGTAGATATTCATGCACAGGGTCGGCATCGGGGACGACGCCCACACAACATGATCTCCATTAAAGGTAACCGACTGCAGCGTTGTGGTGATCTCACCGTTTTCGGCACCAAGCGTTGCAAAAACACATCCGCCGTCATAAAGAGTGACATCCACAAGTCTGTCAACGCAATCTCGGTTGTAGACCGATTTTCCGTTTGCATCAAAGATGCAAAGACGGGATGCGTAGGTTTCCGATTCGGTAACGACCGCAGTATAGCCGTTCTTTCCAATTCTTGCAAAAAGGATGGGCTGCTCAAGCGTGTTTTCAAACAGCATCTTGTTTGCCGTATCCACACGGAATTTCGTACCATTGCAGGAATACAGAAGACATCGTGAGCCGCTTGTCTGCATAACTGCATTGCTGTAAGCATGCTGGCGGCTGTCCTTCTGATCGCCGTCGGCACTGTAAATGTAGAGGTACATGTCGCAGAGAATGAACATATGATTCCCGACAAAGCTCGTATAATAATCTACGCCGCCCGACACGGAAAGCGGATAGTTTCCTTCCGTATCTGCATTTTTATTCTGCGTAATATTCTGATATTTTGTACCAATGCCCTCAAGCTTCGGGAACCAGACATCACGTTTGACGTATACTATGATACAGGCAGTGACTGCAAGCAGTCCAAGCAGGAGCTTGAGCAGGCGTTTCCTGCGAAGCCGCAGCTGCCTGAGTCTGACGATATCCATGTTTTCTGCCATTCTGCCATCCCCTTTCTCTTTTGATAACCGGACTTATTTCTCATCATAGAACACATGATTCAGATAGAGTCCGTGCGCCATGGCGGTTTTTCCGGCTCGCAGACGATCACCGGAAGCGATGATCTCATCAAGCTGCTCATAGGGAATCTTTCCCTCATTGATATCAAGGAGCGTTCCCACCATGATCCTCACCATGTTATACAGGAATCCGTCGCCCTTGACATACAGCATAATCTTCTCACCGTCCTGCTCCACCTTGAAATGGTGGATGGTGCGTACGGTGTTGATCTTTTCCGTATTGCAGCTGCAGAACGCTCTGAAATCATGAGTTCCGACAAAATGCTGCGCAGCCTCCCTGACAAGCTCAGGATGAAAGGGACGGCGGTAGTGATAGGCAAGATCAGTTGTAAACGGATCCTTGCACTCGCTGTTATGAATCAGGTACAGGTATTCCTTTGAGGAACAGCTGAAGCGTGCATGGAAATCCTCATCGACCTCCTCGCAGGAGAGGATGGAGATATCCTTGGGCAGCTCCCCGTTCACACCACGGATAAAACCAATGGTGGGAATACGGCTGTTTGTCCTGACGGAAAAGCAATATGCTTTTGCATGGACGCCCGCATCTGTGCGTGAACAGCCGTTGATGGTCACAGGTTCATTCAGCACCTTGCTGACGCATTTCTGCACGACCTCCTGCACGGTATAGGCATTATTCTGTATCTGAAATCCATGGTACGCTGTACCACGATATGCCATCAGAACTTTTAAATTTCTCAATGTTTACCTCTCTTTTTCGTCGCTTTCTTTGCAGGAATAATGCTGATACCACGGCGTTCGAGAACATACAGCACAACAAGCAGAATCACACTGCCGATGGAAAGCACCAGACCTGCCACGAAGCCCTTGGGGCTGTATTTCATCGTGATCGTGTGTGTACCCTCCGACAGGGTGATGGCACACATTGCGTCAAAAATCGAATCAAGCTTCTGCTTTTTGCCATCTACATAGATCGTCCATCCCTCCTCATACGGAACAGACAGATAGAGCGTACCATCTTGTTTTGCGGTGATTTCGCCTGTAAAACCGGTATCGGAAAATTCCGTCAGCTGCAGACGTTCATCGGCAAGTGCTTCGTAGCCTTCCTTCAGAACATCCTCATTAAGCTGATAGAAATATACCTTTGCAGTACCGGATTTCGCATCACTCTTGAGATCACAGCGAAGAGTTACCATCTCACCTGCACCATAACTGCCAACGGGGGTAATATAGGGCTGACGGGAAATATTGTAGCTGTGCTGCTTGTTGCCTTCGTGATATACCACCATGTTGTCGCCGTTTTTCACGGTCATATAGGCATAGACCATGCCATCCTTCTCGGTGGTGTAATTGTATTTGAGGTAGCTGTCGCTGGGTGCGTCTTCCTTTCTTGTGTAGGAATAGGAGCCGTAGCCGTTTCTTGTGACATCATAGCCCTGATGTCCGACATGGGTGATATCGATCTGCGTGAACAGTTCGCCCTTTACTGCGGTCATACGCTTAAAGAGGATATTCTGCAGATCAAATGGATTCAAGGTCGCATCAAGATTATATCTTGCTGCGGCTGAATTGATCATAAAGCCGAGTGACGTTTCGTACTCATTCTGATAGAGATTGCAGCTTCCGCTTGTGCCGATTCGTTTCATGGTCAGCTCATCCGCATTATAACCATCCTTTGCAATGACATACTGCACATCAAGCAGCATATTCGTCAGAGGTGAGGTATTGGCATAGTAATAACGGTTTCCTGCTTCAGAAGCAGGGATTCCGATCAGACGGCAGAATGTTGTAATGCTCTCGTTTGCCATGGAGGAGAACTGAGAAACGCCGTTATAGTCATAGAGTGACGGATCGTTGAGCGTATACCATGCGGTAATATCGGTACGGTAGAACAGTTCATTCTCTGTATCTTCCATCTGTTCAAGGAGTTTGTCGATGTGTTTGCCATTGGAGGGGTAGCTGACATAATCGGAGGAACCGACGGTCTTGACACCGTTGATTGCATGCTGTCCCATTTCAAAAGCAAGGACAGCTGCAAGCAGGATCTGCACAGCACTCTTGGGCATGAAGTTGCGGCAAAGAATGATCACAAGATATACGCTTGCGAGAATACCGCTTGCAATGACAAATTTATTGGGATCATCCCCCTCTGTACGAACACCGTAGGAAAGGGAAAGGAAAAGAATAGCAGAGGCAAGCATGCCGAACCACTGAGACATGCTCAGTTTCTCTTCGAGCAGGACATGGAATGCACGGAATGCTGCCACAAGAAGCACAAAGGAGAAGAGGAACGAAAAACGATAGGGCAGCATATTCGTGAAATGGAAGCCGTGCCAGATGAAATTGAGGACATTCATATTGCAGCTGACAATCAGGAACACAAGCAGCAAAATGGCAGTCACCTTTTCACGGATGCGGATATTTTTCGCAACAATAAATGCACCGAGCAGCAGCACGGGCAAGAGTCCGCAGTAAATATTGGGCAGTCCCTCTTTGGAGGTGACTTCTGTAAATGCAAGCATGTTGGAGATAATTTCTCTCCAGTCCTCGTAGAATTTCACGGTCTTGGGAAATTCATTCGCAGCACTGTGCGTCAGCTGCAGGGCGTTGTATGTCGGAATCAGGATCCATGCGGATACCGCCGCACCGAGCAGAGAACCGCCTGTCACAAGGGCAAAGCGCTTGCCGAAGGTGCGCAGATCAAGGCTCTCATACAGGCACAGGCAGAAAAACGCAAGCACGGTAAAGATGCAGATAAAATAGGCGATATAGTAGTTGGAAAGCAGCGCAAGTGCCAGAGAAATGACGTAGGTACGGTATTTTCCCTCACGCACAAGTGCGGTAAGTCCGAGCATGACAAGGGGCAGGAGCGCTACGGTGTCAATCCAGATAACATTCCAGTAGTAGCCCATCATATAGCTGCAGAGCGCATACATGACAGAGAACATGCACACGGAAATATCATTTTTCCCGAAGCAATAGCGGAGCATTCTGCAGAAGAAAAGACCTGCAAAGCCGAACTTGAGCATCAGGATAACGGTCATTGCCTCACGCAGGTATTCAAGCGGCACAAAAACCGACAGGAAATTCAGGGGGCTTGCCGCATAATATGCCATGAGCGCAAGAAAATTGGTTCCCATACCGGAAGTCCAGGTGTACAGCAGGGAGCCGCCATCACGCAGCTTCTCGTACAGCACACGGAAAAAGGGGTAGTACTGATGCCAGAGGTCGGTCACGAGAATCTGGCGGTTGCCGAACGGATGGATTTTAATCAGATAAAAGCCGATTCCGAGCAGCAGCATAGGAATTACAAACGAGAGGACCTCCCACAGCGGAAATTTCTTTGCCGATGCAGAGGCTGCTGCGGGCTGTTCAGCTTTGGAAACGGTATTTTTTACTATTTTTGCAGCCTTGATTTTTTTGTCCACAGACATGTGCGTACCACCTTTCTATTTGACAAGGATATTGATCGTCACGGATGCTGCAAGGAACAGCATGCAAACAACAAAGCCGATATAATCCCTTGCCTGTGCCTTAAGTCTGCGCAGGCGTGTTCTTCCCTCACCGCCACGATAGCAGCGGCATTCCATTGCCGTTGCAAGCTCCTCGGCTCTGCGGAAAGCGGAAACAAACAACGGTATCATGATCGGAATGAGCGCTTTTACCCGATCTATCAGCTTTCCGTTGTCAAGCGTCGCTCCCCTTGCCTTCTGTGCGGACATGATCTTATCCGTTTCTTCAAGAAGCGTCGGGATGAAACGCAGCGCAATGGACATCATCATTGCCATTTCATGCACGGGAAATTTGATTTTCTTCAGCGGTGACATGAGCGATTCGATCGCATCCGTCAGGAGAATCGGGGATGTCGTATAGGTCAACAGGGAGGATCCGATGATGAGCAGTACGATGCGTATCATCATGAACAGGCTCGTTGTAATGCCGCCCTGTGTGATTTTCAGTATTTTCCACTGAAACAGCACGTCCCCATCGTCGATAAACAAGAGATTGAGCAGCGCTGTCAGCGCAAGGATGGGCAGGATGGGCTTGATGCTTTTCCAGATCATTTTCATCGGAATATTGGAGAGGCACTGCGCAAGCAAAACAAATACTGTGCCGAGTGCCAGAATCCAGAAGCTGTCACCTGCAAAAAGAATGACGATAAACAGCATGATCTCAATGATCTTAAATCGGGGATCCATGCGGTGCAGAACGCTTTCTACGGGGAAATACTGCCCGAGTGTGATATCCTTCAGCATGCGGCAGCACCACCCTTCCGAAGCAGCGTCAGAATGGCATCCCTTGCCTGCTCCACGGTATAGATATCTTCAGGCAGCGCATAGCCCTTCTGCCGCAGTGTGTGCATCACACCTGCGATCTGCGGAATACGCAGCCCCATAGCACTTAGCTCCTCGGTTCTGCGGAACACCGCCGCTGTATCATCGTAGCAGAAAAGCTTCGACTTATTCATCACCAGCAGCTTCTGCGTGTATTCCGCTACATCCTCCATGCTGTGGGATACGAGCAGCACGGTACTCTGTGTTTTTTTCTGATACTCACAGATCCTGCGCAGCAGCTTGTCCCTTCCCTTGGGATCAAGACCGGCACATGGTTCATCGAGGATCAGGATTTCCGGCCGCATTGCCATGACACCTGCAATGGCTGCACGGCGTTTCTGACCACCGGAGAGTGCAAAGGGAGAGCGTTTGAGCAGCTCCTCGGAAAGTCCAATCATCTCTGCGGTTTCCAGAACCCTCTCCTTGATCTGTGCATCGCTCAGTCCCATATTTTTCGGGCCAAAGGAAATATCCTTGTATACGGTTTCTTCAAATAATTGGTATTCGGGGTACTGGAACACAAGACCCACACGAAAGCGCACATCACGAAGCCGTTTTTTATCTGCCCAGATATCCTGACCATCCAGCAGCACCTTGCCGGAGGTGGGACGCAGCAGACCGTTGAAATGCTGCATGAGGGTGGATTTTCCGGAGCCTGTATGTCCGATCACACCGATCATGGCATTCTTTTCGATCGACAGATTCACATGATCGACGGCTGTCTTTTCAAACGGCGTTCCCGCACTGTATGTGTAAGTCAGATCTTCAGTTTCCAAAATGCTCAATGACTTCACCAATCCTTATTCCTTATCCATAACGGCATCCGCCCTCTCAAAAAGGATACGGATGCACGCTTTTATCATTCTGTTCTGTCAAGCAGGGCTGCAAGTGCCTCTACGCATTCCTGCGTACTGATAATATCTTTCTCTATCGTGATGCCCTCTTTGTGCAGAAGATGGGCAAGCTCGGTTACCTGCGGCACATCAAGTCCGACGGATTTCATGGTTTCCACCTGCGAAAACACTTCCTTGGGCGTACCATCCATCAGAACTTTTCCGCCGTCAATCACGATGATGCGGTCGCTCTGTGCAGCCTCCTCCATATAATGCGTAATCAGAATTACGGTGATCCCCTTTTCTCTGTTCAGGCGGCGGATGGTATCCATAACCTCCTGCCGTCCCTGGGGATCAAGCATGGCTGTCGGCTCGTCAAGCACGATGCAGTCGGGCTGCATGGCAATCACGCCTGCAATTGCCACACGCTGCTTCTGTCCGCCGGACAGCTGCGTGGGGGCATGCTTGCGGTAATCGTACATCTTGACGGCTTTGAGCGCATCATCAACACGCTGGCGTATTTCCTTAGGCGGTACACCGAGATTTTCCGGTGCAAACACCACATCCTCCTCCACGATCGTAGCTACGATCTGGTTATCGGGATTCTGAAATACCATGCCTGCTTTTTGACGGATTTCGAACAGATTCTCCTCATCCGCCGTATCCATCCCCTCGATGAGAACCTTTCCCTCATCGGGAACGAGAATGGCATTGATATGCTTTGCAAATGTTGATTTTCCGCTGCCATTATGTCCGAGCACTGCAACAAAGCTTCCTTTTTCAATCGAAATGGAAACATCCTTGAGCACAGGCTCTGTCTGTACGTTTGTTTCATTGTCCTCCGTTACCTCAGGATAACGGAATACCAGATGCTGTGCATCCACAATTACATTCATCGAAACGCCTCACTTGCGTCATTTTTGCACCAGACTGCTGTGGAGCCGCAGGGCAGACACATGCCGCTTTCCTCCACGGGAAGTCCGATTTCATCAAAATAGACATGACCGCCGTACTTCTTCGTCAGCAGTCTGTCAAGAATATAACCCATTACAGATGGCGAAAGACCCGTGGTATAGCTGTTGATCAAAAAGAACAGCGGATCGTCGCTCAGGACATCCACACAGCTTTTCACAAGGTCAAAAATACAGTTTTCGAGTTTCCACACCTCTCCCCCGGGACCTCTGCCGTAGCTGGGGGGATCCATAATAATGGCGTCGTACTTCTTGCCCCTGCGGATCTCACGCTGGGTGAATTTCTCACAGTCATCCACGATCCAGCGGATGGGCTTATCCTGAAGTCCCGACAGTGCGGCATTTTCCCTTGCCCACTGCACCATGCCCTTGGAGGCATCCACATGGCACACGGATGCGCCTGCATTTGCGCATGCAAGCGTTGCACCGCCCGTATAGGCAAACAGATTCAGGACGCTGATCTCACGTCCTGCATTTCTAATCAGTCCATCCATGAAGTCCCAGTTGACTGCCTGTTCCGGGAAAAGACCCGTATGCTTAAAGCCCGTGGGGCGGATCTGGAATTTCAGATTGCCATATGGCAGCTCCCACTTATCCGGAAGCTTTGCATGAAATTCCCACTTACCGCCGCCGCTGCTGCTGCGGTGGTAGTGGGCATCTGCCTGCGACCAGAGTCGGGCTGTTTTTTTGGTTTTCCAGAGAACCTGAGGATCGGGGCGAATGAGGCTCACGCCATTCCATATCTCCAGTTTTTCACCATCGGAGGTGTCAATGACACGGTAAGCCTCCCAGTTTTTTGCTGCTCTCAAGTAACTCTCTCCTTATCTTCCCGCACGTTCACGGATCTTTTCGGAAATTTCCATTGCCATGGCATTGATCTGGTTGAAATCCTTACCTTCGATCATGACACGGATCAGCGGCTCCGTACCGCTTTCACGCACGAGGATTCTGCCTGCATCGCCAAGCTCGGTTTCCTTGCGGTCAATGAGATCGGTGATCTCGCTGTCATTCTTCCAGTTCTCCTTGCGGTGGTTCGGGATCTTGACGTTTACCATCACCTGCGGGAATTTTTCCATCACGCCTGCAAGCTCGCTCATCTTCTTGCCAGAGCTTTTGAGGATTTCCAGAATTTTTGCGCCGGAGAGCTGACCGTCACCGGTTGTCATTTCATCAAGGAAAATGATGTGACCACTCTGCTCACCGCCGATATTGTAGCCGCCGTCAAGCATCTTTTCCAGAACGTATCTGTCACCGACATTCGCTGTGATCATCTTGATATTCTGCGCTTTGGCAAAATATGTAAAGCCGAGGTTGGACATGACGGTCACAACCACTGCATTTTGCTTAAGTCTTCCCTGCTCCTGATACGCCTTGGCAGCGATTGCAATGAGCTTGTCGCCGTCCACCATCTCGCCGGTTTCATCAACGGCAAGACATCTGTCGGCGTCACCGTCAAAGGCAAGACCGATATCGCAGTGATTCTCAACCACAAACTGCATCAAGTCCTCCATATGGGTCGAACCGCAGTTTTCGTTGATATTGGTTCCGTCGGGCTGTGCATGGATGAGCAGAACCTCTGCGCCAAGTCTTGTGAACAGTTCCTGTGCTGTTGCGGAAGAACTTCCGTTTGCGCAGTCAATTGCCACACGCAGACCCTCGGGCTTTGTCTGAATGCTGCTTTCCACATAGGAAATATAATCCTGTGCGGCATTCTCGTAATACGAGATTTTTCCGACATCGGTACCGCTGACAAGCTGCATTTTTTCGGGGGTATCCAGAATCAGCGCTTCAATCTCTGCTTCAATCTCGTCGGACAGCTTATAGCCCGTAGAGGAAAAGAGCTTGATGCCATTGAATTCCACGCTGTTGTGGGACGCAGAAATCATCACACCTGCATCTGCTTCGCACTTTCTGACAAGATATGCCACTGCAGGTGTCGGTACAACACCGAGAATTTCAGCATCCGCTCCCACGGAGCAGATACCTGCACAAAGTGCAGCTTCCAGAATATCGGAGGAAATTCTGGTATCCTTACCGATCAGAATTTTCGGACGATGGCTTGAGTGCTTTGTCAGAACATTTGCTGCTGCTCTGCCGATCTGCATTGCAAGCTCGCAGGTCAGTTCCGTAATTGCGATTCCTCTGGCACCATCCGTGCCGAATAATCTACCCATAATAATTAACTCCTTAAACTCTATATTTGATTGCAAAAGCAATAACTGTTAGTATGTGTCAGTCCACAAGCGGCAGCTGTCCGCTGTCCATGGGAGCTGACTGTTCGGGAATGGGATAACCCAGATGCTCGTAGGCAAGCCTTGTTGCACATCTGCCACGGGGGGTTCTTGCCAGAAATCCCAGCTGCATCAGGAACGGCTCACACACGTCTTCAAGCGTCACTGCCTCTTCGCCAAGTGCCGCCGCAAGGGTTTCGAGACCCACGGGACCGCCGCCGTAGCCTTTGATGATCATACCAAGCATTCTGCGGTCGATGCTGTCAAGTCCGAGGTGGTCGATCTCCAGACGGTCAAGCGCCACTCTTGCGATATCCTCGGTGATCTCGCCGTTGCCGATGACATCAGCAAAATCTCTGACACGCTTGAGCAGGCGGTTGGCAATGCGGGGCGTACCTCTGGATCTTCCTGCAAGCTCAAGCGCACCGTCAAGTGTGCAGGGAATGCCCAGAATCATGCTGCTTCTGCGGATGATATCCGCAAGCTGCTCGGGGGTATACAGCTCCAGACGCTGTACGACGCCGAAACGGTCACGCAGCGGTACGGAGAGCTGTCCTGCTCTGGTGGTGGCACCCACGAGAGTGAACTGCGGAAGATCCACACGCAAAGAGCGTGCGGACGGGCCCTTGCCGACCACGATATCAATGGCGTGATCCTCCAATGCCGGATAGAGAATTTCCTCCACGGCACGGCTCAGACGATGAATCTCATCAATGAACAGTACGTCACCCGGTGAAAGATTGGTCAGGATTGCCGCAAGATCACCCGGACGCTCAATGGCAGGACCCGTTGTGATGCGGAGATTCACGCCCATTTCGTGGGCAATGATCGCAGACAGCGTGGTTTTGCCAAGTCCGGGAGGACCGTAGAGCAGCACATGGTCAAGTGCCTCCTCACGGCGTTTTGCCGCTTCAATATAGATGGCAAGGTTTTCCTTGACCTTATCCTGCCCGATGTACTCCTGCAGCGTCTGCGGACGCAGACCCTTTTCAAGGGCATGATCCTCATCGGCCTCCACCGGTGAAACAAGTCTTTTTTCAAAGGCAAAATCGCCTGTTTCTATCATGCTATTGTCTCCTGTTGATTACTTTTCAAAGAAACGCTTCTTGCGTACATAGAACGGTGCAACATCCTCCGTTGCCTTCTTTGCATTCTCCTGCTCGTAGCTCAAGAAGCACAGGTGATCGCCGCTCTTTACCGACTGGGAAAGATGGCGTGCAAGCGGTACAAAGAGCTTTCTGGTATTGCCGATCATATCCACGATAATCAGAACCTGCGGCTTTTCGCTGCCCCTTGTCATCTCCAGCACAAAGGCACGATCGACATTGGGCTGCTTTGCAAAGAACTTGTTGGCAGCTCTTGTGATGTGGGATACGGAGCGCTGCGGAACACGATAGCTGATGGTTTCCGCTTCGTTATAGGAAATCGCCTTGATATGGAGATTTCTTGCAATCATCAGAATGCTCTTGATTTCGGGAGAGCTGAATTCCTTACCGTAGGAGTTGGGGTTGAGTACTGCCGAAACATTCTGGATCAGGTCAAAGAAACGCAGGCAGTTGAGCTTGTAGCATTCTACATAACGCTTGGCAAACTGCTGCAATGCACGGTAGCTTGTAAAGAAGGGAATGAACAGATCGCCCTCGGGATTCTGGATGGTGATCAGCTCCATCTGTACACCCTCATTGTTGTCGCCATGTTTAACAGGATTCTTGCAGATTACATAGATATCACTGCGAATCAGGGTCTGCAGAAATGCAGAACGCTTGGTGGGGTCGTTAATCGCTGCTTTCAATAATTCGTCAAGGTTCATGGTTGTTTTCCTCCATTATTTATTTTGTCCGCCTGCCCATTTCTCGAAGGGTCAGACGTATGAGTTCCTCTGCTGAAAGGTCATCGCTCTGCCGGAGCAGGACGGGCATGACCTCCTCCTGGCGATAGCCAAGCACGCACAGTGCAGCAAGTGCTTCGGAAAGCTGATCAGCGCCTGCCGCATTTCCTGCGGAAACGGTAATCCCCTGTGCTGCGGGATTGGTTTTATTCAGCTTATCCTTCAGATCCACCACAATACGCTCTGCGGATTTTTTGCCCACACCCTTGATTTTCGTCAGCGCCGAGCTGTCGCCGGATGCGACAAGCAGTGCAAAGCGGTTGGGGGTAAGATCCGAGAGAATTGCAATGGCTACCTTCGGGCCGATTCCGGACACCGTGATAAGCATCTGAAAGCAGGAAAGCTCCTCCTTGTCGGCAAAGCCGAACAGCTCCACGGCATCCTCACGCACGGACATATGCGTATAAAGCCGCACATCACTGCCCACAGCGCCGATCGCCGAAAGTGTTGTCTGTGTTGTACGGCAGGCATAGCCCACACCGCCGCATTCTACAACGGCAAGGGAAGTCGTTTTCTCAATGAGTTTTCCAAAAAGGCTATAAATCATAATGTACTCCTAAGTGAGCCGCCCTTATCTTCGTCCACGGCAGCAATGACCGTGGCAGATGGCAATGGCAAGCGCATCGGCAGCATCATCGGGCTTCGGAATCTGCTCAAGCTTCAGAATGCGGCGTGTCATATCCATCACCTGATGCTTATCGGCTTTTCCGTATCCGACGACCGCCTGCTTGACCTGCAGGGGCGTATACTCATAGACCGGTATGTTTTTTTGTGCAGCGGCAAGGATGAGGATTCCCCTCGCCTGCGCTACATCAATGGCGGTCTTTTGGTTTGTTGTGAAATACAAGCGTTCGATTGCCATGCAGTCTGGCTGATAGCGGCGCAGGATCTCCTGCATATCCGTGTCAATGCTGCACAGCCTCTGCGTAAACGGAGTATGTGCTTCTGTCAGGATCGCTCCGTATTCAATGGGTGCAAAGTTTGCACCTGCATAATCCACCACGCCGAAGCCTACGATTGCGTAGCCGGGGTCAATGCCAAGAATCCTCACAATTTCTCACTCCATCTGCGCTTTAGGCAATCCCGAAAACAGCTTTCGGAGATCATCCTGCGACTTTGCATTCTCATACATACTATATTATACCACAAAGACGGATACGATTTCAATACCTAAAACAATTTTTCTGTTGATTTTTTTCTGAATTTTATGTATAATATTCATGTAAGGGTTTTTTGAGAATATAAATCATAAAAATTAAGGAGTTTTTTATGGATTTACAAGAATTACGTCGGGAAATCGACAGCCTCGACAAGGAAATCATCAATGCATTCAGCAGGCGCATGGAGCTATGCAGGGGTGTTGCCGCCTACAAAAAGGCAAACGGGATGCAGGTATTCCAATCGGCACGGGAGGAGGAGATCTTCCGAAAGGTGTATGATCTTGCACCGGAGGGACTTGGCGATAGCACAAGACTGCTGTTCAAGAATATCATCGACATCAGCAAGCACCTGCAATACCGTGAAATTTTCGATGATACGCCCGCTACATACAAGGAACTGACACTTCCGGCAGATGCTGCCGTTGCATGTCAGGGAACGGAGGGTGCAAATGCAGAAACTGCCGCAAAGCAGATTTTCGGCGAGGGATGCAAACCTACTTATTTTGCGACCTTTGCGGATGTATTCGAAGCGGTACAGAGTGGAAAAACGCAGTTCGGCGTCATTCCCGTGCAAAATTCCACCGCAGGTTCCGTTGTGCAGGCGTATGATCTAATGGGGCAGTATAATTTCTTCATCAATCGCACCACGGTCGTGGAGGTAACAAACTGCCTTGCGGTAAGACCCGGAACGAAGCTTTCCGATATCAGAAGCGTCTACTCCCATCCGCAGGCACTGGCGCAGTGTTCGGAATTTCTGACGAAAAACGGATTGCAGGCAATTCCGCACAGCAACACCGCAACTGCCGCACAGATGGTTGCACAGAGCGATCAGCCCATTGCTGCGATCTGCTCCGAGCCGTGCGCTGCACTGTACGGTCTGGAGATCCTGCAGGATCACATTTCGGATTATGTTCCCAACTACACAAGGTTCATCTGCATTTCGAAGGAAATGCAGCTCTCCCCCGATGCCGACTGCATCTCCGTGATGCTTAAGCTCCCTCATGAAGAGGGTACGCTTTACCGTCTGCTGAGTAAATTCGTCATCTGCGGGATGAATCTGCAGAAGCTCGAAAGCCGTCCGATCCGCAACGGCAGCTTTGAGGTGATGTTCTACTTGGATTTCAACGGCAGTATTCTTGACAAGAATGTTCGTGCGCTGCTGTCGGATCTGTCCGAAAACCTCGAATACTTCAAATTCCTCGGCAACTACAGCGAAACCTGAGTTTCTTTGTCATAAAGTTGTAAGGATTTGATGCGGATTTGTCATTGTATTTTTATGGCAGATGTTGTATAATCATACTTGAAGTTTGAAAGATTCCGGAGATTTTTTATGTACTATTGCTGTGCCATTACCGATAAGGGCATCCGCCCGAATAATGAGGATGCACTGCTGATTCACCGCACCCTTCTCACGGAGGGCGTGACGGAATGTCTGGTATCCGCCCCGTTCCTTGCGGCGGTAGCGGATGGTGTTTCGGGTGAGCAGTGCGGCGAGCTTGCATCCTCCATGTGTCTGGAGCTGCTGCGGGACGTGCAATTTTCCAGCAAGCTTGATCTGAAAGCCAAGCTTCTGGAGATTCACGAAAAGCTTACCGCTTACAGTATGCAGAGTGAGGAAACCGCCAACATGCAGACGACGCTCTGCGGCGTTGCCATTGACGAATATGAGGGACTGCACACGCTCAATGTGGGCGATTCCCGTTTATACCGCTACAGAAGCGGCTGTCTGTGCCAGCTTTCCCGTGACCAGTCGCTTGTACAGCTTTTGTTTGAGGAAGGCTCGATCACGAAAGAAGAAAAGCTGAACCACAAGCACAGGAACATTATTTTCCCCGTTCTTGGCAATCTCTCCTCCACGCCGGATTTTGATATCCGCAACACGGAGGAATGCGTCCAGTACGGAGATCTGCTCCTGCTTTGTTCCGACGGACTGTCGGATTATGTTTCCACAAACGAAATGGAAGAGGTTCTTGCAATGCCTAAGCCCCTTGTGCGGCGGCTGCGGCTGCTGACGGATCTTGCACTGGAAAATGGAAGTCAGGACAATATTACGATCATTGCGCTCATGCGCATGGCGCAGGACAAATAAGTATAAACAAACGGCATCCGCCATTACAGCGGGTGCCGATTTCTCTTGTAGAAAAGTATGTTCCACGTTATTCCAGCCCGCCTGCGGTGGGGGAAACTCATAAAGCATTATGTTTTTGACAGACTCTAACGGCATCTGCCATTTGAGCGGATGCCGTATTTTTTATAATCCCTTCTCCTTGAGGTCAATGAGAAGCTTCACATAAAAATCCCTGACGTCAAAATCGGCTATATTCTCACGATTCAGGTCGATCATGTCCGCATGGGAAATGCCCCGGCGCTTTGTGCGTGGGATGAGAGTAAAAGGTACGCCCTCAAGCCTTGCGGATTCCAACGGCACAAGCCCGTCACAGCGGGTTGTTTTGTCATACCGCTTGTTGCACAGATACCCAAGCGACAGCGGAAAGGGGGCTGCGGTGAACGAGCGCATCTCCGACATGATGCAGTGATGGGGTATCGTGGGATCAATGGGATATTTCTCATTGAACTCCTTGCAGCGTTCCGCTGTAAGATCACGCACACCGCCGAGGAAATCCGGGGTTTTATCCCCAAGTTTGCGGAAAATACGGTCGTAATGCCTTGCAATGCGTCTGACAAAAGAGGGCGGCAGGGTTTTGAGCTGATGATCGACCCATGCACAGCCATGGTGGGGCGTATTGATGGTCGTCAGACTCGCAACGTAGGGGGCGATACCAAGCTCTGAGATGGCATAGCGGCTGTCAAGACCGCCCTTGGAATGGGCGATGATATTGAGTTTTTCTGCTCCCGTTTCCGCAAGCACAGCATGAATCTGTTCCGCCAGTTCCTGTGCGCACACAGCCACCGTCTGGGAGGACTGCTGTTTGCCGTAATAGACCTTTGCGCCGTATCTTTGCAGTGTTTTGGGGATTCTGCCCCAATAATTGAAAAACTGCCAGTCACGGAAGAATATGCCATGCACCATGAGTACCGGATATTTTGTACAGCAGCTCTCATTTTCCTTACGCTCCACATCCAGTTCCATACGGGCTGTTTCGTAGTAGAATTCCCGTCTGGCGGTGGTATAGATATAAATGAGTGGGATGAGGTTAAACGGCGACATCCACCAGACAAGGTAGAGAAACAGATACCAGTACCATTTGACCTGTCGTGCGGCAATGCCCAATCGGAGCAGTCCCCCGAATGCCATCAAGAGCATGAAAAATGCAAATACCGCAAAATTGGCGATAAGAAGTGCAGCAGGCATCCGGATGCTCCATGGATAGGTCACTGCAAGTGCGATCCCGACCAAAGGCTCCAGAAACGAGCAGATGGCAAGATACCGCAGCAGCTGCAGTCCATGGGAAATGGCGGCAAGTCTATGGCTGCCTGCGTGCTTGGGATAGATGCGCAAAAGTGCAGTCAGGTAGCAGATCATCAGAAATGCCGACAGCAAAAGCTTAATGGGCAGATTCAGATCCGCCAGAACCATCCAGAGAAGCAGAATATTTGAAAATGCCAGCAGTGGAAGTGAAAGCACCACTTCCTTAAAAAAGCAAAGCAATTTTTTCATTACGCAATCATCCTATTCTGCTCAGAATATCCTTATAGCCATCCTGATCTGTGATCGTCAATATATCTCCGCTGATCTTAAAATCGAAGAGCATCTCACTGCCCTCGTCAACCATTGTCAGCACGCCTTCTTCCGCCTTGTATTCGGAGGGCATGATCAGATGGGTTTTGCTGCCGTTGAGATCGAGGTAATAAGTCTTTGTCTGCTCGGTGTGGTCGATCACCTGATCAATATAGATCTGACACATACCAAGACGGAATCTTCCCGTCAGATTCTCTGCATCAGCACCCTCCATTGCGGTCATTTCCAGAATGGTGCCGGCGCTGCCGGTTGCAGTTACGGTATTACCCTCCACATGGAAGGGATAGTTCTTTTCGAGATACTGCACGGTACTTTCATTGAATTGCAGATCATAGGAGAAATCAATGGAAAGCTCAAGCACGCCGCCTTCAAGGAAATTCAGGCAATATCCGTCGGGGAACTGCCATTTCCCGATGAGATCGTCAGCACTGATCGAAAAGGGTTCTGTTTCGGTCATTTGGGTTTCTTCCACTGTATCGGTTGTCTGCGTGGCTTCGGATTCGGTTTCACTTGCAGTTTCCGAAGCTGCGGTCGTTTCAGATGCCTTTGTTGTTTCGGCTTCGATTTCGGATGCGGCAGCTGTAGTTTCCTCTGAAACGGTGGTTTCCGTTTCTGTCGGTGCCTGTGTCTGCGGCGTTGTACCGCTATCGGGTACGGACGCAGGATCATTCGTATGACTGCATCCTGCCATGGCAAACAGGAACAGGATGCTGAAAATCAGGGCTGATCTTTTCATATCGGGATTCTTCCTTTCCATTGGGCAGAAGCATTTTCGGCTTCTGCCCGAAATATCTTTATTATTATAGCATATTTTTCTTCTCTTTGCAAGTATCTGCCATAAAACGGGCAAAAAGAAAGCCTCTGAAAAATCAGAGGCTTTCGAGGTAATGGTGTTATTTTTTGAAAGATGCGTTGGCAAATTTCTGCGGAACAAGCAGGGATACAGCACGCTTGTGGTTGACAATATGGATTTTTGACGCATTTTCCATATATTCTCCATCGAGCGTCCAAGGAACATTTGTATCTTCGAGAAGTTCAATGGTAATATCGGACGCTCGCAGATAGATACTGCCTGCATCATCGGGGACATCACGAATGTCCTTAAGAAAGGAAAGGGTTTTCTGAATTTCGATCGGATTCTGCGGCCGCTTGAGCAATGCCACCTCAAAGAGTCCGTCGTCGTAACAAAAATCTTTAATAGTCAGAAATCCCCCGACCGATGCAGTATTGGTAATCATACCAAATGCAAACGAATCTTCATAAACAGCCCCGTCACAGGTGATCCGCATGGGGAAAGAACGGATATTGGTGAATTTCGTCAGTGAGTTAAACAAGTACGCTGCCGAGCCGAAAACATTCTTGACCGATTGCGAGGTTTCGTAGGTTACGTCCGTGAATGCACCGAATGCGGCGATATAATTGAAACTGCGCTCGTTGACCATACCGATGTCAAAATCCCTCGGGACGCCATCAAGGGTAGCCGCCGCAGCTTTGAGGATTCCTCTGGGAATGCCAATGCTGCGTGCAAAATCATTGGTCGAGCCGCAGGGAATATAGCCGATCGGCACCTTATGCTTTGCCTGCATCATGCCGCACATGACCTCGTTGAGTGTGCCGTCTCCGCCGGAGCAGAAAATATAATCATATTCCCGACTGTCTGCGGCGGCGATGGTGCTGAGCGTTGCATCAAAGCACGCCTGCGTCGGATGCACGGTCACCTCAAAGCCTGCCTTGGTCATCATATCTATAATTGCTCCGATTTTATTGGAGAGCGTGGCTTTTCCTGCCTGGAGGTTGCAAACATAGTAGATTCGTTTCATGCATGTTCTCCTTCGTCTTTCAGAATGCGTGTTTTTACACGGAAGCCGATGAATGCGGCAATTGCACAGGCGCAGGCAATGACGATACTCAGCCAGTATCTGCCGTCACTGATGCTGTCCCCCATGAATACGGAGGCTGCAATTGCCGGAAATCTCGCAATGGATGACAGAATGATAAAATGTAATGCTCGCATTTTTGTCAGCGGTACAATATATGTCAGAAGATCCTTGGGGATGCCGGGAATCAGGAACAAAATAAATACCCAGAATTCCAGACGGCGTTCGTCATTGAGAACGGAAAATTTCTGTATCCGTTCCTCGGAAATAAAAAAATGTACAAGCGGTCTGCCAAAAAACTTGACAAGCAAAAAGACGACAGCCGTGCCGGATACGGCACCGAGCATTGTAAACAGCGTTCCACGGATCCCCCCGAACAGCATGCCTGCGATCAGTTCAAGAGGACCGCCCGGAATAAAGGCAATGATGATCTGCAATGCCATCAGCCCTGCGAAAACAAGGGGCGCAAAGATGCCGTAGGATTCAACTGCACGATAGATCTCCTCCCTGCCCTCTTCGGTGACAAGCAGTTGGCTCAGGGGGATGAGATATTTCACACACAAAAATGCAAAAATCCCCGTGACAAGCAGAACAAGGGTAAGTTTGATCATAAATCTGATACGTTCATGTTTCATTCCTTCTGCCTCCGATCCGGTGATGCGTGCGGCTTCTTTTTTATTACAGGATTATTATACCACAAAAATCTGAAAAAATCTATTGGCTGCGGACACATTTTACTGAAAATCCGATGAAAAATATTTTTAGAAATTTTCAGCGAAAAAAGCTTGACAATGAATCAAAAATGTGGTATAATATAAAACGTTGTGATGAGATATTAGCTCAGCCGGTAGAGCACACGCCTTTTAAGCGCGAGGTCGAGGGTTCGAATCCCTCATATCTCACCAAATTCCCCCATCGTAAGATGGGGGAATTTGCATTATACGATGTTCCGAAAGGATGATTCTATGGGAAATGGTATGGTCATCAAACACATCGCATATATTCAGACAGATTTCAAGGAAAAATTCGGCATCCCGAGGCAAAGCGGACGTGTTCCTTCTCTCATGGGAAGGATCGTATTCCTGCCGGAATTTCGAAAATCCGAGGCACTGCGTGGCTTGGAGGGGTTTTCCCATCTCTGGCTGATTTTTGATTTCTCGAAAGCCCACCGTGAGGAATGGTCACCGACCGTCCGACCGCCAAGGCTTGGCGGAAACAAGCGAATCGGGGTATTTGCAAGCCGCTCACCCTTCCGTCCGAATCCCTTGGGGCTGTCCTGCGTGAAGCTTGTGGAAATCCGCCACACGCCCGATGAGGGGGATGTGCTGATCGTATCGGGGGCGGATCTCTTGGATGGCACGCCCATTTATGACATCAAGCCCTACCTGCCCCATGTGGAGAGCCACCCCGATGCTGTGGGCGGCTATGCGGATGCGGTGCATGATCACAAACTTTTGGTAGAATTTCCGGCAGAACTCCTGGAAATGCTCCCCGAAGAAAAGCGTCAGACCGCCATCGACTGTCTTGCAGAAGACCCAAGACCGTCCTATCAGGAGGATGCACAGCGTATTTACAGCATGCAGTTTGCTGGATTTGATGTGCATTTTCGGGTGGTAGATGGATGTGTATTTGTAACAGGAATCGACAGAATATAACAGATGCCCTCGGAATTTCTCATTCCGAGGGCATTATTGTGTAAAGAAAACCTCCGGATAGGCCGGGAATGTTTATTGAATTCCTTTCACTGTAAAATCCTTGTCCTCAACCGCCTTTTTCAGTACAGCATCGTCAATTTGCAGATTAAGCGATACCTTAGCCGTACCATCCTTGTGACTGACCTCAGCACTTTCCACTCCTTCAATTGCTTCGAGTGCCTTTTTGACCGTTGCTTCGCAATGCGGACACATCATTCCTTCGATATTGAGTGTTTTTGTCATCATTTTTTTCTCCTTGTTTCTTAATTTTTTAATTGTCTTATCTTTGTCGCTGCGGTGAATATCACACAGATTCAGCCGCAGTGCATTGGATACCACGCAAAAGCTTGAAAGACTCATCGCCGCTGCGCAGAACATCGGATTCATCTCCCATCCGAAGATGGGAATCCATACACCAGCCGCAAGCGGAATGCCGACAATATTATAAGCAAAAGCCCAGAACAGATTCTGCTTGATATTCCGCAGAACGGCACGGCTGAGTCGTATCGCAGCAGGAACATCCGTCAGACGGCTTTTCACGAGTATCACATCTGCTGCATCTACAGCGATATCCGTCCCTGCACCGATTGCAATTCCGACATCCGCACTTGTCAGTGCAGGTGCGTCGTTGATTCCATCGCCGACCATGAGTACCTTGCCTTCAGTCTTCAGCCTTCGGATTACGCTTTCCTTTTCATCGGGGAGAACTCCGGCAATGACCTCGTCCACGCCCGCAAGATTTCCAATTGCATTAGCGGTACGTTCATTATCCCCCGTGAGCATCACGGTGCGGATTCCCATATTATGAAGCTCTCTGATTGCCTGCGTGCTTTCGTTTTTCATCGTGTCCGCAACTGCAATCATTCCAAGAAATTCATTGTTTCTGCTGAAAAACAGGGGAGTGTATCCCTCCTCGGCTAAACGATGTGCATCAGTTAAGACACAGTCAGGTATACTTGCTTGTTTTTCCATGAATTTTCTGCTGCCGCCCAGCAGCGTATCATTGCCAAGTATTGCGGAAACCCCGCTTCCTGTAATGGCAGTGAAATCCGTTACTTCCTGTGCTTCCAGCCCCTTTTCCACAGCGTAGGAAGTGATCGCCCTTGCAAGCGGATGCTCGCTGTGTTGTTCGAGCGCATAGGCTGCGCTCAGAAGCTCCTGCTCCGTCACATGATCCGAAGGATAAATTCCCACAACTTGGGGCTTACCCTCCGTGATCGTTCCCGTTTTGTCAAGTGCGGCAATGGTAATTTTTCCGCAGTGTTCCAGAGAAGCCGCTGTTTTGAAGAGAATACCGTTTCCTGCGCCTTTTCCGCTGCCGACCATGATTGCTACAGGCGTTGCAAGACCAAGTGCGCATGGACAGCTGATGACAAGAACTGAGATGCTCCTTGATAATGCATCGCTGAACTGCGCACCGACCACCAGCCAGATCAGGAACGTCAGCAGTGCAATTCCTATCACGCACGGAACAAAAATTCCTGCTGCCTTGTCCGCAATTCTTGCAATGGGTGCCTTCGTCGCCGATGCCTCCCTTACAAGCTCTATGATTCTGGAAATTGATGTATCTTCGCCCACTCTGACTGCCTCACATTTCAAAAAGCCCGAGCAGTTGAGCGTTGCCGCCGAAACAGAATCGCCCTTTTCCTTGTCAATCGGAATACTCTCGCCCGTCAGTGCGGATTCGTCCACTGCACTTTGTCCCTCCAGTACAATGCCATCCGCTGGAATCGAAGCGCCGGGTCTGACTAAGAAAATATCCCCCTTGCGGACCTGTGCAGCCTGAATTTCTGTTTCCTTTCCATTTCGTAAAACGACCGCTGTTTTCGGTGCAAGATCCATCAGGCTCCTAAGTGCATCCGTTGTTTTACCTTTGGAGCGCTCTTCAAGAAGCTTTCCGACTGTAATGAGAGTCAGAATCATGCCTGCCGAATCAAAATAGAAATGCACATGCTCTGAATTCATAGAATGTACAGGATCTGTCACTGCAAAAAGCAGTACTACGCTGTAAAGGAATGCAGCGGATGCTCCCAGTGCAACAAGCGTATCCATATTCGGCGCACGGTGCAAAAGACTCCGTGAACCGCTGATAAAGAATTTTCCGTTGATTACCATGATTGCCACAGTCAGCAGCAGCTGCATCAATCCCTGCGCTGCAATATTTCCCTCAAGAAATGCAGGCAGCGGCAGATTCCACAGCATCGGACCCATCGACAGATACATTAATCCTATGAGAAAAACAAGCGAGGAAATCAGTCTGCTTCTGAGCAGATGCATCTGCCCGTTTTCCTGCGGATCCTGCCTATCCACTGACTTATTTTCTTTGGATGCTGCACCATAGCCCGCTGCAGTTACCGCTGCAATGACCGCATCCTCCGAGGCTGTACCCTCGACGATCATGGAATTTGTCAGAAGGCTGACCGAGCATTCCGTAACTCCCGCAACCCCCTTGACCGCCTTTTCCACACGGGCGCTGCACGCTGCACAGCTCATTCCCGTGACATGATATTGTTTCATAAACCCTCCTACCGCATCATTTTTTGTAAGGTTGTCAGCAATTCATCAATGATCTCGTCATTTCCTTGTCGTAAATGATCTGCAACACAGGTTCGTAAATGATCGGACAACAGCTCCCTGCTGAATGCATTGAGTGCAGCATTCGCCGCTGCGGTCTGCGTGAGAATATCCGTACAGTAAGCATTTTTCTCCACCATACTGCGGATGCCTCTGATCTGTCCCTCGATTCTGTTGAGCCGATGGATCAGCCTTTTATATTCCTCCTCGGAACGAATCTTGGTTTTGTTGCAGCATTCCTGCATTGTTGTTTCCTCCATAGCTTCACCCCCTATCGTTATTATATACCCCCATGGGGTATTTGTCAAGCCTTAAAATTGTATATTTCAGCATAAAAATACAGTTTGTAAAAAACTGTACAAAATAATCTTTTGATATGAAAAATAATTTTACGCTGCTTCTACAAATCTGCATTTCTCGACACTAATGTATGATATAATATAGATACAGACTGAATTACATACATGTGCCGGCTATTGTGTGTAACAATGTTAAGAAAATGATAGAAAGATTTCGGGAAAACTGAAGAAAGGAAGAACAATATGGAAAGAATTTATGAAACGGTGGCTTTGCAATATGGGACAACCCCGCAGGAGGTACAGAAGGAAATTCTCAAGGCGCTGACAATTGCAATGTATTCAGATGACAGCACCGCTTGCAATCACTGGGACAAGCTTTTTATCGGAAATCGCAGACCGACAACCGAGGAAGTACTTACATATCTGTGCAAGCTTGTAAAGGAAAGACTGACATAATCCCTTGGCGAGTGTTTTCTGCATAACAGTTGCAAAATCCGAACAAATATGATATAATAGGGAGTAATCAAAAGAAAAGGACTGGAACTGTATGAAGGAACTGACAAGGGCGGAAGAAATTGAGAGAAGTATCTATAAAAAATACCAGAAAACCATCTGGAATAAGTTCATCAAAGGCATCAAGGAATACAAAATGATCGAAGAGGGCGACAAAATTGCCGTGTGTATTTCCGGAGGCAAGGATTCAATGCTCATGGCAAAATGTATGCAAAGGCTGCAAAAATACAGCGATGTGCCGTTTGAGATCCTCTTTCTGGTGATGGATCCCGGCTACAGTGATGTGAACCGCCAGCGGATTCTGGACAATGCGGCAACGCTGGAACTCCGGCTGGAAATCTTCGAAGCACGCATTTTCAATTATGTGGTGGGTGTGGAGAATAACCCCTGTTACCTCTGTGCAAGAATGCGCCGTGGACATTTGTACAACCGTGCAAAGGAACTCGGCTGCAATAAAATTGCCCTCGGACATCATTATGACGATGTAATCGAAACCATCCTCATGGGCATGCTTTACGGCTCACAGGTGCAGACGATGATGCCAAAGCTCTACAGTAAGAATTTTGAGGGGATGGAGCTGATTCGCCCCTTGTATCTTGTGCGTGAGGAGGAAATTATTTCGTGGGCAAAGCACAATGACCTGCATTTCCTGCAATGCGCCTGCCGTTTCACGGAACGCAATGCCCATCAGGACGGCACGGGAGAATCCAAGCGTCTGGAGATCAAGCATCTCATCCGTGAACTCAAGAAAACCAATCCAGCGGTGGAGAGTAATATTTTCCGCAGTGTGGAAAATGTGAATCTCGACACGATCATTTCCTATCACAAGGGCGATGACTACCACCATTTTCTGGATGAATACCATGAAGAGCATGGGACGACACGGAAAGGGACGCCTGAAATTGCGAAATACTCCAAACACTCCATAGAATGAATAAGCATAAAGGCAGCGTTCTTCACTGCCTTTTTTGCTTGAAAAATATGTGTCATTGTGGTATAATAATAGAAACACATGAAATGGAGAGGATTTCTATGGATCAGTTTTCTAGAACTGCACTGATGTTCGGCAACGAGGGAATGCAGAAGCTGTCAGCAGCAAAGGTTGCTGTTTTTGGCATCGGCGGTGTCGGCGGACATGCGGTGGATGCGCTTGCCAGAAGCGGTATTGGCTCGATCACGTTGATTGATGATGACAAGGTGAGCCTGACCAACGTGAACAGACAGATGGTTGCAACACTCGATACGGTAGGCAGATATAAGGTGGATGTTGCACAGGAGCATATTCTGCGCATCAATCCTGAATGCAAGGCTGAAAAACGCTGCATGTTTTTCCTGCCGGAAAATGCGGATTCATTTGATTTTTCTGGATATGATTATATCATTGATGCCATCGACACTGTCAGCGGAAAGCTTGCGCTTGTTGAGCAGGCAGCAAAATACGGAACACCGATTATTAGTTCCATGGGTGCAGGAAATAAACTGGATCCGACGGCTTTCCGAGTTGCGGACATCTATCAGACATCGGTGTGTCCCCTTGCAAAAGTCATGCGTCATGAGTTGAAAAAGCGTGGGATCAAAAAACTGAAAGTGGTTTATTCCCAGGAACTTCCCCTTGAAGCTACAAGCGAAGCGATCGCACAGCTTGTAAAAGAAGAAGCTGCCAATTCGGAACGTAGCGGTTCACCCAAAATACGTGTTCCCGGAAGTAACGCATTTGTCCCGTCCGTTGTAGGACTGATCATTGCAGGAGAAGTGATCAAGGATATTACGGGAATCAGAGAGAGGAAATAAAAAAATGCTGTTTCGAAAGAAACAGCATTTTTATTCCTTTTGTCGTATAGTAATTCTGTCATCAATATATTTCCGAAGCTCCGCTTCGGTCATTTCAAGTACAAAACCAAATTCTTCAAGCATCAAGCGCTCCGCATTTCGCATCGCAATTTCATCCATAGTTGAAAATCTACGTCCCTGTATTTCCATTGCTCGTTTTTTAAAATACAATGCGCTGATCAAGCGTGATATTTCCCGATAATCATCACTTTTCAAAACTTTAGCATACATCTCTCTGAGTTCACGTCGATTACAAGACCACTGTGATGATTCACTCTCCAACTCATTCATAGAATCAATCAGTCCGGTAACTTCCTCTCTGGTCAAAAGATAACGCAACTTCTCATCCGAGACAGAAACAGGCACATAGAATGTAGACTTCCCATCCGATATTGGCTTCAATTTGTAATACAATATGGATGTTTTACCATCCATGCATTGAGACTCAACATCCAGCATTTTACAAACACCATTATTACGATAAAAAACATATTCGCCGTTTTGAAGTTGCATATTTATCACCATCCTAAAACATTCTATTCTAATTATAACATATTTTGTAACAAAATGTCATAGGGTATTTTTACGAAAATTGAAACAACATAATTGTGCAAAACGCCAATATAAAATAAAAAAGCTCCATCTATTGATGGAGCAATTAAAAAAGCCGGCACAGAACTAATTTCCCAGGTCGTGACCAACCAAGTATTTTCGTCGTGAAAGAGCTTAACTGCCGTGTTCGGAATGGGAACGGGTGGGACCTCTTTGCAATATGCACCGGCAATGAAAAACAGTGGATAAAGC
>JAFXCV010000056.1 GCA_017521325.1 Oscillospiraceae bacterium
GCCTTTGTTGTTGTAGTAGGCTTTGTGGTTGTGGTGGTCGTAGTGGTTGTGGTTGTAGGCTGTGTTGTTGTGGTGGTCGTAGTGGTTGTTGTAGTTGTAGTCGTAGTGGTTGTTGTAGTTGTGGTTGTGGTAGTCGTAGTGGTTGTTGTAGTCGTTGTAGTGGTAGTCGTCGTTGTAGTTGTGGTGGTTGTTTCTGCTTCAACGATGAGCGTACCCTTGGAATTGTTGTAGTTCACATCATCATCGGGTGTGAATTGCCATGCAAGGACATTTTCACCGCCTGCAAGAGTAGCATCCGTGCTTACCCAGAAAATCGAGCCATCGGTATCACCATCCGATGTGGTGATTTCCGGAAGTTCATCGCCCTCAATAAAACCGCTACCGACAATCAAGGGTGTGACGATGGGATCTGCCTTTTTGGTCGGGACAAGCACTATGCGTGTTACCGTCTGTGTTTTTTCATCATATCCCTCAACACCCGAATAATCGTAATTCGCAGCATCGGTGATCTGATATACCGCAGCATAGCCTTCATTGTCCACAGTCGGAATGATCGTTCCATCCTGCCATACCCAGCCACTGGTAAGGGCACTGTCCTTCAGGGACTGTCCATAGATCAAGGAAGTCGCAGCAGGATTCGGAACTTTACCGATTTCACGTTCAATACAGAACATGTCGGCAGAAGGATCAAGCAGAAGCTTGTAGTTTGCATTTGTCTTGAGTTTCGAAATATCGTAGCTGTATTCACCTGCATTCTCACCTGCTTCACGAAGCAGCTTGCCTGTGATGGCATCCGATTTTACGAGGGGCGTATGTGTAAAGGTCAATGCAGGATCATTGTACCCGTACACCTTGCTCTGAGATTTTGTGGGGGTGATGATAACTTCCAGAGGAGAAACGGTAAAGCTCTTTGTAACAACACCTCTGTCCGTTCCTGCCTGATAGATACCTCTGACATAATAGGTTCCCACGGAAAGCAGACGTTTGGTATTGTAAAGCTCATAGAGCTGTACAAAGGTTTCGCCGTCCTTGCTGTAGGTATAGTCGAGTTCCAATCCCTCAGAAACGGGTTCCGGCAGCTGTCCATACACAAGATCGGAAACCGTCATCTTAATTTCATCGCTGACATCGGTATAGTCGGCATTTGTGACCTTGATGGTTCTTGAAATTCTGATATTGCCGGGATCCAGCTCGCCCGGATCAATCTCCCATGTAAAGAGGTTTACAACATTGGGCGTCGGGTCATATCCGCCGGCAAATGTCCATTTGATCGGGAATGTGTGCGTGCCATTCTCTGCAGTGACCTTGAGATTTTTCGGAAGTACCGCCAGCACATCCTTTGCACTTTCGCAATGCATTGCCATCACTCTGTCCGCAGGAACGGCAGGAATTGAAAGAATCTTCGCCTTAGGTGTAGCGTCAAATTCCTTTTTAAGTGTCAGTGTTTTTCCGCTGTTTGCCGTAATTACAAACCCATCAACCGCAATAACCTCTGCAAAATGATGATTTGCATCTGCTTCAAAGATCAGCTCCACGGCGTATTTCGTGTTGTAATCGAATTCCTCTGCATCTGTGTTCCATTCTATGGACTTGATGCACCAGAATTCTCCATTCTCTGCTGTCATCTGCGGTTTCTCACCGACAACGGGGGATGCTATTTCCACTGCTGCCTGTGTGATCGGTGCTGTTTCAATGGTAAACTGCCATAAGAAATCTGTTTCAAGTCCGAGGTAATACTCACCCTCTGCAACATTTGCAGAAACAAGATATTCACCTGCATTCACAGGATTTACCGGTTTGCCGCCTGCATCGGTATACGAAAGTGTGATTTTGCCCACGCCATCCATAGCGGAAAGCGGTACAAGAACAGGTGCCTGTGCTTTTCCGTTATACACGACAGTATTTTCGGAAATATGCAGGTCTTCAGCTTCAAGCACGCCCTTATCCATGGTAACCTCAACAGTCAGGATAATATCCTCATAATTCTGCGAGGAAATGGTCAGCACGATTTCGGCGGTCATGCCGTATGCGGTGTGATCATGTCCCCTGAGGTTGAAGGAAATTGCGGTATGATCGAAATCAATGGGATTTTCGATATCAATCAGACCATACGGATCATACAGCGTGACCCCGATGTCCGTAATGTGCTCGGGTGATACGATAATTTCGGGAAGCGTCACAGTCTGCTTGGAATCATCCGTAAAAGGATAACTCAGCTTAATGGGGTCATATTCCGGTGCCTTGGCTTTCTCAATCGTCAGAAGCAGGGGTGTTTGGGTATCTGCGCCGGTATAGTTTTTGAAAGCTGTGATATATGCCATGATCTCATATTCCCCTGCATTCACAGGAAGTCCTCGGATAATCGCACCATCGGTTCCTGCTTTGCGGAAGAAATATTGAATATTACCGTCGTACTCCTCTCCGCCTTGCAATTTAACCTGAAGAGGTGTGATTTCAGCGGGTGCTCCGGTGTAGACAAGGGTTTCTGTTTCAGATGCCCAGCTAAGCTCCGGCACTGCATCTGTAATGTGATAGGAATATTCGAGCTTTCCTTCATAATCCATCTGTCCTGTAATGACAACCTTATATTCTCCTGTATCCTTCGGAAGGTCGATTTGCTTACCGGATGCATCGAAATAGGTTACTTCATAATCCGGCGTATTTCCTTCGAACAGCACGGAAATCTCAGGCGGATTCCCTTCACCATTGTAAGGATTTTCTGATGATGTCAGGGTCACCTGTGCTTTTGTAAAATCATACTTACAGATATAGGTATTATTATTTTCAAGAACGCTGACTCTGTTTTCTTCAAGAAGCTCAAACCATGAAGGGTCCGCTTCTACATCGCATTCATTATTTGCATAAACGCCGACTTTGTCCACGCTGACACGGTATTTACTGTCACCAAGGGATGTTCTCAAAACGATCCCTGCACCGTCACGCAGTATAATCTCTGCCGTTGTGCAGGTAAATTCCGGTACGCCATAGAACAAAATCGTGGAATCATATGCCGCAATCCCTTCATTTGCAAAGAAGCTTCCGCCGTAAAACTCGAGCGAACCTCCTTTGTGCTTAAAAAGTGTACCATTGGTATTGAAGCTGCCATCCATGATGGACATTACACCGTTTTCCAGATAAAACAGCCCCGCACCATCAGCTGCACTAATACTTCCGCCGCCTGCCGAATCCTCAAAGGTAATTGTAATATTACTGAGCGTCAAAGCAAACTCATCTTCTTCTGCACCTGAAATGGAAAGCTTCTTTCCGTTCAGGTCAATACTGAAACAACCGATTTCCATGGAAAATGGCTTCAGCTCCAGATCCTTTAAAACTGTCAGTTTTGTATCAGGTATACTACATGCATAATTTATTGCATCCTCAAACTCTGAAAAATAGGTAACTTCTTCTCCGTTATCCACACTTGCAGCTGCCTGTACATTGCAGACACAGAAATAATAACCTGTTTCCTGATCATACGCATACATGTGCGGCTCCGTTGAATGGAACGCATCACAGCAGGCGTAATAAACATCATGTGAATTCAGATCCTCTTCATTTTGCTGATAATATACTTCTTCGGAAGTATGGGCGTCAGAATCAAGATCACCATACTCCATACCACATTCTGCACAGATTGCAGCTGCAGTACAGCTTGCATCCGACGAATTCCCCTTATCATGCTCACAGGGCAGTCCGCAGCGGCTGCAGATTCCCTCTTCATAGTCATGTTTTACAACAAGCGTATAGGTTTTGACTGCGGATGGATTATAGGTCGGATAGACCCTGATCGTGGTTTCTCCCTCGGAAAGGCAGGTGATCCGATCAGCAACTGTATCTGCATCTTCTCCAAAGACCGCAATCATCGGATCGTCGATTTCAACGGTCATGCTCTTATCATCATAAGCTCCGTCAACCAACGGATACACTTCAAAATCCGTTGATACACAGTAGGAATCCTGAATGGAAGAATAGAGATAACCATCCTCATGCTCAAAATATACCCTGAAATCGGAAGGTACGGAAAACTCTTCGGTATAGTCGCAGTCCTGACATTCCTTGATGCCCATGTTGGTGCCTTCTTCAGCGGGGGTCTTGACAAGAGTGTGATCCTTATAGTGGTAAACCCTCAGAGTAAAGCTCTTGGAAAGTGCAGGATTATACTTATGCGTAAAGGTAACAGTGTACTTCCCTTCCTTATTAAAGGTCATACTGCCTTTGTTGGCAGTCTGTTCCATCACGACATGCTCGGAATCGGAAATGGTCATTTCATATGCATTGAATTCTTCATCATATTCGCCTTCAAAGTCAATTTCATAGATAACCGTATCCTCAACGTAAGTCATGGGAAGTGCAGTGGATGCAAGTGCTGCACCTTTCTTCGACCACCAGATCGTCACGGAATCGGGGGTCTTGAAAGTAAACTCTTTCTCACACTGATTGCAGAGAACTGTACATTCTCCGCCTGCCTGCGTCGGTTCGCTGAGTATTTCCGTATCGTGTCCGTTTTCGATCACAGTTGACATATATGTTCCTGTTGCTACATCCACTGTATGGAAGGTGTTGACATTGTTGTTCCATGTATACCACACAAGACTGCGTCCGATAACGACAGGAACACAGTCAGAAAGCTGTGCGCCCTCAAATTGACTGATTTCTCCGGGGTTTCCTTCATCATCGAGCAGGCTGTAATACACGGAACCGTTCCAAGACCAGAGAACTGCAAAAATCTGATCGTTCACCTTGACAAGGTGGGGCGTGGAGGCAGAATCTTCACCATCCGCATAATCGGTAAGCTGATAACGTGTGACCACGCCCGTAGCTTTATCCACAAAGCCCACATAGATATTGCGTGTGGTGTTGTCCAGTGTCCCATCATCCAGATTCTCAGCGGCATAGGCAGTCAGATAGCCCGAAGCCGAAATCTCAAATCCGCCGACGCTTGTACCGGTCAGATTTGGGTTGTTGGAACATACCGGAAAGCTTACAATACTCGTTGTCGTACATTGGTTGCTGTAGCTTGGCGTGAAGAGTCCCGATGTTGCATCCGTTTTGTATTCTGTCAATACAATCGAACGAGGAAACGCATCACCGTGGTCGAGTGTGACAAGCTTTCCATCATTTACATGAATGAACTGGTTGAAGGAATGCGAAATATATCCGTAACTGCTGTTTGAAACCTCGGTAAAGGAATCGGTGATGGTCATGTTTTCCGTATCCACTGCAATTGTGACGTTTGACTGATGATTCAGACCATCACTGCTTTCGTACATCTCGTGACTTGTGCGGATGAACAGATAATCGCCGCTGCCCGCAAACCTTGCAGAACCTGCATCAAAGGGGACGGTTGTGTTGCAGTCATAAAGTCCCACAGAATCCACTCTGTTCCAGTACCTGTCATATTTTGTGATACGAAAGCATTCCGTATCTTTGCTTTCTTCCTCATTTGACTGTCCTGTCAGCAGATAATAGTAGTTGCCCCAAGCATAGAAGCCGCCGAACAGCGGAAGCTCCTCGTCAATCAAGACGGTTCTTCCGATATTGAAGCTTGTATCATAATACTCAGCCAGATACTTGTCCTGGACCGCACCGTTCTGAAAGCGCATGAATCCACTGTCGTCCAAAGACACCAGATAGGAGTCGATAGGATTTGTCCATACCAGATAATCCTGCGCATTGACATTGCTGCCGGTATAGGTTTCGCACTGCGTCTTTACCGCTGCCTGCACTTCAAACATAGGAAAAGCGCCGACAAGACAGCTTGTCAGTCCGCTGCACGCCGAAGTCATCATCGCCGCTGCGGAAATTACAGCCGCTAATCGCTGTGAGATCTTTTTCATAGCATTCATCCTTTCATATATGGCATCGCAAAAGCGTGAATTCTCATATTTATTACATTTTACCATATACACCGAATCTATGTCAAGAAAAATGCAGTTTTTTTACAATTTCAGGCTTAATATTTTACGATTTTGTTCAATTTATATTGATTTACCCCAAATACTATGCTATAATAAAATTGTATATTCTGACAAAAACAGACAGAAGGAGAATTCTATGGAACAGGCAAAGCAGCGTATTCCCTACTGGGACAATCTCAAGGGATTTTTAATGATACTCACGGTATTTGCACATATTTTGTATCAGCTTCAGCAAGGTTCGGCGCTCATCAACAGCGTGGTGGATTACATTTATATGTTCCACATGCCCGTTTTTGTATTCGTATCGGGTTACTTCGGGAAAAGTGAGCGTTCGCACAGTTTCCCTGCCATTATTAAACTGATTTTCCTGTATTTTATCTTCAACAGCATCATGGGACTTCTTTATGGTTTCACGTCCCTCCTATCACCCATGTATTCCTACTGGTATCTGCTTGCGCTGATCGCATGGCGGCTGACGGCGCATCATATTGCAAAATTCAAAGAAATACAGCTGATTCTGCTTGTCACTTCCCTGTTCGTAGGATTCTATCCGAGCATCGACAACAGCTTTGCAGCTGCACGCATTATCGGATTTTATCCGTTTTACATGGCAGGCTATCTGTTCAGTCATGAGAAATTCCGCACAGAACTTGAAAAGCCCCGTCTGCGGCGCATTCTAATCGGCAGCGGATCTCTGCTTGCGGCAGGCGCACTTTCCTTTGTTTCCTATGGATACTTTGCATATTCCGATGAAGCACTCCAGATGTTCGGTTACGCAGAACCCATAGATGCAGCAGGGCGAATTGCTTTGTATCTGATTTCCTTTCTGATGATCTATGCCCTTCGACATCTCACGCCAAACAAAGAAATTCCGCTTTTGACGATGTTTGGCAGAAATTCCCTCTGGATCTTCCTTCTGCACAGGCCGCTGACGCTGATTTTCAGCAGTCTGATCCAATATACGAGCGTCGGCTTCATCATTGTATTTTCCGTTGTCAGCTCGCTTACGATATGCATACTTTTTGGCAACGATCCGCTGACAAGATGCATGGATAAATTTGCAAACGCCGGCAAAGAAATCTTCACAGGAACAGGAAGCAAACTTAATGCTGCAAAGCTTGCAGCTCTCGGCGTTGCACTTTGCTTTATTTTCTCCGTTGTATTTGATTTCTATAAGGGCATGTCTATGGAAGAACTCAAACAGCTGCTCACAGGAAATTACACGGAGGAGGAAAATACCGAAAACAACGCATCCGAGGATATCCTGTATTCTGTCATGACGCAGGAGGAGCAGTCGGCTTTTGAGGATGCGCTGCACATCACCTTTGCAGGCGATCTGATTCTCTTGGAAGATCAGGTCAAGCGAGGATTCAAGGGCGAAAGCTTCGATTTTTCGGATGTCTTTGCACATGCACAGCCTTATATTTCTTCTGCCGATTTCGCAATCGGTGTTTTTGAAGGACCGCTTGCAGGTGAGGAAGCAGGCTACAGCAGCGGTAATTTCGATGACGGAAAATCCCTTTATCTCAATTACCCCGATGAATTTGCACACGCTGTCAAGGCGGCAGGCTTTGATCTTGTGACGACAGCGAACAACCATTTACTTGACAAGGGCGTGGACGGTGCAATGCGCACGCTCGATGTCCTTGATGAAATCGGACTTGCGCACACGGGTTCCTACAGAAGCGAGGAAGAGAAGGAACAGAACAGAGTCAAACTTCTTACACTTGACGGAATCAGAATTGCGATACTCTCCTACACCTACGGTTCAAACTATATCAACAACAGCAATCTGATCAGCGGCAAGCTTTCGTACATTACTTCTGTCACGCCGGATATTAATGATCCCGATCTGGAAACAGCAAAGAATTGCGTAATACAGGACTTTGAACAGGCGAAGGCGCTTTCGCCCGATCTGATCATGGTACTGCCGCACATGGGCGAGCAGTTCTCCAACACACCCGATGAAAATCAGGAACTGTGGTTCTCCCTCTTTAAAGAATGCGGTGCGGATATTATTCTCGGCGATCATCCACATGTTGTTGAGCCTGCGGTGATTGAAGAAGTCAATGGCAGAAAGGTATTCACAGCGTATTGCCCGGGAAATTTTGCAAACATCTATCGCAAGCAGCAGGGTGATACGAGTATGCTTGTGGATGTGTACATTGACCACAGCACGAAGAAGATCATCGGCGGCGGCATTGTTCCGCTGTACACACAGGCGCCGGCTGACGGAAATTACAGGGCACTGCCCATTTATGAAATCATGCATAATCCCGCACTTCGCAGTGGGCTTAGCACCGATGATATCGAAAGGGCACAGACCGCACACAGTATTATCACAAATGTCGTATTCGGCAGCAGTATAGATATTTCCTCGGTCACACCCCGTTATTATTTCAATCAAAACGGCTTTCTGCGACAAAGGGCGACGGGACTTGTGATGGATGATTCCATGAAAAACGGTAAGCTGTGGCAGGTGCTTGCGGAGCATTCCGACATATGCTTCATTGGCGACAGTGTGACGGAAGGAACAAAGAATGGCGGCTGTCCGTGGTATGAGCCGATTCTGGAACATCTGCCCGACAAACAGGTAATGCAGTACGCCAAGGGCGGCTGTACGGTTTCGTATATGAATGAACGGGTAAATGAAATTCCGGATGCTTCACTGTATGTGATCGCACTGGGGACGAATGATGTACGTTATCGGGATGCGTCAAGCTGCGCAATGACGGCGGATGCTTATGTTTCAGCACTTGATACACTCCAAAAGGCTCTGCTGGCACGGAATGCGGATGCGAAATTCGTATTCATAGCTCCGTGGTACTCGACCGACGGCGACCCGTACTGTAAGCTTTCCTACGCTGAAAAGACCTCTTTGAATGAGGAATACAGCGCTGCACTGGAAGACTACTGCAAGAAGCAGGGATTTGTCTTTATCAACGCCAACCCCACTATCAGGGAAACACTGCAGAATATCCCTGACAGAACCTATCTGCTCGACCATATTCATCCGAATGCAGGCGAAGGCGTGCGGCTGTACACAAGGGCGGTATTTTCGGAATAAAAGAAAACGGAGGACTTTCGTCCTCCGTTTTTTTCGTATGTTCACTGAATGCCCAGTATTTCCTCCCATGTTTTTACTTCACCGGAGCCTGCGGCTGCGGCATAACGAAGAATCGCTGCTGCATCCAGTGCATCCGACTTTCCGCTTGCGTCAACCTCTGCAAGGAAAAATACAAACTGTTCCAGTGCATCATCGGATTCGGAATACAGCACCGCTGCATTTCCTGCACCCTGCTTTGCTGCATACGTCAGGAGCACTGCGGCATCCTTGGCATCCGCTGTACCGTCCTGATTTGCATCACCCTTAACGCCTATATACACGCTTGCAGCATCAGCAATCGTTGTCTTCCCGAATGCATCCTCGATTTCTGCGGTCAGACTGTACTTTGCTGTGCCTGCTGCATAAAGCTGATCGGGAGTTTGCCGGAAGCTGACGATGGAAAGATCTTTCACTTCCACAGCAGTTTTCGATTGCGTACCGTCCGTATACACCTCATAACGCAGAAGCTTCTCAATGAGATCCGCAGGAGAAAGCTTCTCCGAATCATCCGCATAGCGGTACTGCGGCTGTGCAGGAATGATCTCGTAATGATAGCCCGTTACGGAAATTGCAGGTTCCGAGATCGTATAGGTGAACGTCTGCGTGCCGGTATAATCGCCGGCACCGTGTACAGTTACGGTATAGGTTCCCGATGCAATCGGATCATCCACCTCATTTCCCATACTGTCACGGTAGGAAAGCGAAATTTCCGCCTCCTGATCACCATGAAGAATGGTCACTGTCGGAGGATTTGCTTTTCCTGTAAATTCCGCTGTGTCCGACGCAATTTGCATGGGCATATCGGTAATGTCGTATTTCAGAGAAAGTCCGCCGTCCTCATTCACACAGACCTGCATTCCGCTCTGAACAGGCTCGAACCATTTTGAATCTGCCGTCACTCCCTCCGACATTGTTACAAATGCACCGGGTGATTCCTTATCAAGTCGGAAACGGCTGATTCCGAGATCATTTTCAACTCGGATAGTCGCCGTATCTGACAAGCGGATATCAGAATCAAGTCCTTGAAAATATGGATTATCTGACATAATTAACTGACCATCAAGCACATTGATACAGACATCGCCGTCAATAAAACCGTTATTGACATGCAAAGTACCACCTGTCAATCTTACACCTTCAGAGGACGAAGAGACACGTAATTGCTCCAGTAGGAGTGTACCGCCCTTGTTATCAAAAATTATCATATCCGTGTCAGCTGAAACAGAACCCAATCCAATAGAATCTTTGATCGTAAGCTTTGCAGATTTTTCAATCGTAAATCCCGCAGCACTGTTTTCAGTTCCCTGAAATTCCAGACAATTTCCGTTTAGATCAATCGTCACTTCTCCCGCTTCAAGAACGGCAGGAGAAATATCCGCTGTCTTTGACAAACGGAAAGTTGCATTAGAATACGTCTTTGCATCGGCAAATGCAGTTGCAAAGTCGGAATAACAAATCACTTCATCACCGTTTTCAAGAAGCAGAAGGGGCGTTTCGCCGCATTCACAGTAATACGCATCAGAATATTCCGAATAAACGTACTCATGCGGTTCTTCGTCTTTATGGTTACAGCATTGATAAAAACGAAAATGCGTATTCGGATCGTCAGTTTCATTCTTAACATAGGTGCCAAGCGTATCGTGTACGTTCGGATCCTTTTCGCCGACCACAATACCGCACGCCGCACATTGTTCGCCCTTCCGGCAGTTACCCGGAATGCGTCCGCTGTCCTTATGATCGCACTCATAATTACAATGTATGCAGAAACCCTCCCGATAGTCGTGTCCGACTATCAGCGGGTACGTTCTGACAAGCGCTGGATTATGTGTCGGATACACTCTGACCTGTCAGGATAAAGTAGCAGTCGCCGTAGGCATAGAAGCCGCCGAATTCCGGAAGCTCCTGTTCGATATGCCGATAGCTTTGCAGCTGAAACTCTGCGTCATAATACTCCACAAGATAGCCGCTTTCAAACGCACCATTCTGAAAGCGCAGATAGCCGCCATCCTCCAACGGATGCAGATAGGAGTCAATCGGCTTTGAAAAATTCGCATAATGATTGCTGTTGAGATTTCTGCCAAAATAGCTTTGGCACATCGGAATCCCGGCAGCTTCGGCAGTCAGCAGATCGTTACCGACATCTCTATATGGAAATGCACCTGTCATTGTCAGCATAACAGCAGCTGCTGAACATAATGCTGTCAGGCGCTTTCGTAATCTTTTCATAGGTTCCTCCCCTTTTGACCGTGTTTTGATGTACTTGGGCATCTCTTCTATATTCTACCACATTCACCATAAAATTGCAAGTATATCCTTTGGTTTTGTTTATTTCTACCAATCGAATCTGTTATCCCTCCGTTAATGAATGACTTTATCTGAACATGGCGGATCATGAAAACCAGATCATTTTAACGTACTAACACGAAAATAATACAAAACAGAAAACACAAAGCCTAATTTATTACAGAAAGGTTACATAGCGATAACAGGAAGGTACTAATTTTGTTACAAAGTTACTAAATAAGTACCAAAAATTCTCGGACGAAATCGTTCAAATGACTAAAAAATTTGCATCCATCGCAAAATTGCTTGCTTTTTTCGTTTGTTTGTGCTATCATTGTTACAACGCCAACGGATTGCATGAGAAAGGAGTGTTTTAATGCTTAAAAGATTATCTGCAAAGCTTTCGGCAGCATTGCTTGCCGGTTGCTGCATAATTAACCTGAGCATGGCAAACATGATTACTGCTGAAGCGGCGTACACAGCAAATGAAACAGAGGTTCCCGTAACCGTCGAAATGACAATGGGCGATGTGGATGCAAACGGTATCATTGATCCACTGGATGCAGTCGCCATTCTTTCCGAGGTTGCGCTCACCGCTACAGGCGGAGGAACCGCATCAGAAGAATTCACAAAATATGCAGATGTAAACAATGACAGTGAGGTCAATGCAGGTGATGCTTCCATCGTTCTAGCCTACTCCTGTTATGTAGGTGCAGGCGGCTCGGAAGAATTCACCGATTACCTGAAGCAGTTTACAGATCCCTTTGAAGAACCGGTAGCTCCCCAGGAGCCTGATGGAATTACCGGTAACATCGTTACTCTGACCTCGGAAGAACAACGACTGCTTGCAGCACTCGTTACTCTGGAGGTCGGCACAGAGAGCTATGAATGCCAGAAGGCAATTGCAAGCCTTGTCATCAACCGCATGCTGACATCGGGTTCAACACTGACCGAGGTCATCTATGCTAAAAATCAGTTCTCTGTCGCAGGTAAAGTCGCATCCAAAACACCTTCCGAGTCTTGTGTAAAGGCTGTCGATGAGGTGTTGACTACGGGAACTACTCTCCCGATTTACGTTACATTTTTCAGAAGCAGTTACTATCACAGCTGGGGCGATCAGGTTCCCTACGGCGTGATGGATCATACTTATTTCAGTTACAGTAAGGCGTTAAAAAATAAGTATGTCTGAGAAATCATTCAAATTATAACTAAGACAATCCGTAGGAATCCCCTGTCATATGGCAGGGGATTCTTATTTTTTCAAAGCATCATCTGATAGATATATCCACGTTTAATTGTGCATTCTGCACAATCGGGCAACCTGTATTATGAAAACAATATATGAATTATTCAATTTTCATCTTGAAATCAAGTAATTGATATGTTATAATGTAGGAAAAGGAGGATTCTGCGATGAAGATACGATATTTGTGCAGCATACTGTTTTCAGGAATACTGCTTGGAAGCGGTATACTGCCGGCATTTCCCGCCGCAGGACAGACGGATTCCAAACTGATCGCCTTGACCTTTGATGATGGCCCTAACACTTATACAACACCAAAGGTTCTGGATTTGTTAGAAGAATATGATGCGCATGCATCTTTTTTTCTGATTGGTGATAAAATCAGCGAGGAGAGTGCAGCGGCTGCAAGACGTGCCTATGAGATGGGCTGCGAAATCAACAGTCACTCCCGCACACATTCTAACATGACAGAGCTGACACCTGAAGAAATCAAAGCGGAGATGGAATACACAGAAGAACTGATTATATCCATCACAGGAGAACGTCCGAAGTTTTTCCGTCCTCCCTATCTGAGCGTCAATCAGACGATGTATGATACGATAGACCTGCCATTTATAACCGGTTACAGCAGTGGAGATTCCAATCAGGAGAAGACTGCACAGGATGTTGCAGATGCGGTACTTTCTGCTGCAAAAGACGGTGCGATCATTCTCATGCATGATTTTTACGGAAATGACAAAACCGTTGAGGCACTTAAAACGATTCTTCCGACGCTTGCATCGGAGGGTTATGAATTTGTAACCCTCACCGAACTGTTTGAAAGGACGGAACGTACTCCGGAACACGGCACCTGCTACATGGAGGTGCGGCGGCATCCGTGCAAGGAATATACAGCAGCGCAGCAGCTCTACACGGGCAGTGCAAGCGGTGACAAGGACTGGGAAGGCTGGAACAAGGAGATTCTGCTGGATGGTGCAATGCTTGATTCACTGAACGATCCGTTTACGATTGAAGTGGAATATGAAAGCGAGCAGCCCCCTGTGATCGTCCTGCACCAATGGAAAAGCAAGGAGGAAGGCTTCTGGATTCCTGTGAAACCTGCGTACTATGACACAAAAAAGGCTTGCTTCCTGTCGGAGGATCTGCATGCGGTTGCAGAGGAATATGGTGTTCCCTATTCGGATATGACACGCATTATGGTCAGAACATTCATCACAGAAATGACGATCACGAAGGTCACGCTTCTTCAGAAACCGCTATCCACAGCGACACTTCCCGGTGATGTCAATCTGGACGGCTTGCTTGATGTTACGGATGCAATTGCATTGCAGAAATGGCTGCTGGGGCAAAAAATACACCTTGAAAGTTCCGAAAACGCAGATATCTGCAAAGACGGAAAAATAAATGCATTTGATCTTGCAATGCTGAAGAAAACTCTGATCGGAGGTAATGAAGAATGAAACGATACAGTAAGTTTCTTGCCGCCATGACTGCGGTAATCATCTCAATATTAAGCATTCCGCAGGCGGCGATGGCGGACGGTACACGGGAAGTCATTGTTTCCACAACAGAGGAACTGCACGCAGCCCTTTCGGACGCAAAGGAAGGCGATGAGATCATCCTCAAAGAAGGAACCTATCTGAACGAAAAATGGATCGGCGTCTGGGCAGTCTTTTATGCGGAAGCAAGCGGGACGGCAGACAAGCCCATTGTGATCCGAAGCGAGGATCCTGAGCATCCTGCGGTGCTTTGCGGTGCTGCCGTGGATGAAAAGGTCGGTCTGCGCATCAAGGGCAGCTACTGGGAGATCCGTGATCTTGCGATCTGCACGGCGTCAAAGGGTATTTTCCTCGAACAATCAGAACACAGCATCATTTCCGGATGCGAGGTATATAACATCGGTGAGGAAGCGATTCACATCATTGATGACAGCAGCTACAATCTTGTAGAAAACTGCTACGTTCACGATACCGGAAAGGAAACACCGAAATATGGCGAAGGCGTGTACATCGGAAGCTCCCACAAGACGGAGGGCTACGGCTATGAATGCCATTACAACACGGTCAGAGGCTGCAAATTCGGTCCCGACATCACTGCAGATCATGTGGATATCAAGGAATACACCATCGGCAATCTGGTAGAATACTGCACCTTTGACGGTACGGGAATCGCCGGAGAAAACGGCGGTGACAGCTTCGTCGAGGTCAAGGGAAATGAATGCACTGTCCGCTATAACACAGGCTGGCGCAATGGATGCGAGAAAATGGTCTATGCATTTGATATGAATGTACAGCTTGACGGTTGGGGACAGAATAACAAGGTATATGACAATACTGTTTATCTGGACAGTGCGGATATCCCGATCGTTAAGGAATGGAACTGTGCAACGCAGGTGTTCCGCAACAAGGCAGATCCTGCGGAATGTACCTACACTGGAAGCAAGACGATGCATGTGTTGGAATTTGACCTCAAGGGTGACAGCACGGAGGATGGCTGTGTAAATGCAGAGGATGTACAGAGATTGCAGGATTATCTGCTCGATCGTGAGGTTCCGCACATTTCCGGAAGTAATGCGGAACTTTCAGATGATACAAACCTGAATGCATTTGATTTATGCATCCTCAAGCGCAAACTGCTGGAAGGCAAAACGGATGAAAAGGCAGTCATTTCCGTAGGATTTGTTAAGGAAGAGCCTGGAGCATGGCGCATGACGGACGGTCTGGGCGGCAGAACTGTGACATTCCACGTCAATGCTGAATCAGGACACACCGTCAACACGGGATGGGGCTATTATGACGGAAACTATGTGGATCCGGAAACCGGAAAGGCCGGTAAATGGTTCCAGCTTTCCGGCGGAAAGCATGAGCTGGATGAAAACGGGAACGCACAGATCACCGTGGAAATCCCTGAGGAAGTCAGACGAGTGGCACTGCAGATCTATGATTACATGGATGGCAGTACGAAGCTTGACAAGGACGCTGTAGAGCTTGTCAGGGTAGAAACACAATAATACAACAAAACCCGTACAGGATCGGAGGATTCTGTACGGGTTATTTGTATGAACACTAATTATGCGCCAAGTACAAACTGCACCATAGCGATCAGGTCAATGATCTCAACCTTTCCATTCTGGTTATAATCGGCAGCCTTCTCCTGCTTTGCATTCTGGTATTCGTTCAGCAGTCCACGCTTCATGAGCGCAACGTCGAAAGAATTTACAACGCCGTCAAAATTCAGATCGCCCGGAATGAGGCTTTCATCCATCGGAATTGCAATGGCGATTCTGTCGATGGAGGGTGCATATTTACTGTCATTGTGCAGCTTAATGACGTTTTCGCCTGCATTGAGCTTTACTGTGGTATTGACAGCGCAGATACCCTTCCAGTCGTTGCGGTTAGCAAACAGACCGTTCAGAGTTGCCGCATGCGTACCGTTGACCGTCACATCCAGACTTCTGGTTTCGCCGGAGATGTAGTAGATGCGCAGTACATACTCCCCTGCCTCGTCAACCTTGACATTCTTGAAGGTCACATGATTATTGCTGCTGCCGCCGACATAGCCGACATAGGCATTGTTGGAGCAATACTTGCCCTCGCTTGCCTTTGCCTCGCCCGAAAGGGCTGCATGTTCGGCTTCATAGAATTTGTAATTGCTGTAGGGGGTGGTCAGCTTCATACTGCCCTTTGTGATCTTGATTGCACAGCCGCCGTTCTTCATCAGGTCGTGCGTAATCACGCTGTCCTTGGTAAGTCCTGTGAGCTGCTTTACTTCGATTGCAGAACCATCTGCATTATCGCCGAAGATATAGGCATTGTAGGTGCCATCGTCGGTGATGAATTCACCAAGCGGAATTTCGATCTTTCGTGCATCAATGGTTGCAGCGCCGACATACCAGTCCTTGCCGCTTCTTCTTGCGGTGACATTGAATTTCAGCGGATGTCCATCTACTATGTAGAGTTCATCCCACTTTACGGGAACATCATTGAGGAATGCAAGTGCTGTGGAGCCTTCATAGGTATAAACAGACTGCGCAAAATGCTGGACGCCGGATTCGATATTGACTACATCGGCAAGTGCAAAGCCGGCGGTTGCGGCAATACCGGGAATCGGCACACCTGTGGGTGTGAAGTCCGCAGAGCCTACCACGTTTCTCAGGTAAGTGTAGGTGATGCGGTTAGTGAGGGACGGAGATTCAAACCACTTGTAAAACTCCGTTCCATTGACAGCCTCGTAAGATACGACGTGCGGATAGGTTCTGCTTTCGCCTCTGGGCATAGTACAGCCATGGAACAGCACCATGAGCTTATTTTTCGCAGCAACTTCTGCGCACAGATGCATTTGCTTCATGGTTTCCTGTGTATCACTCTCATAGTAGTCAACCTTGACACCCTGTACGCCAAGACCGCTGATGCGCTCAAATTCACGGACGATGGTCGCCTCATCAAGGAGAGAATAATAGGGATATGCGGGGTTTCCTGCACTGTCCTTGTAGCCCGAATGTCCCTTGTTGTTAACACCGTACCAGAGATAGATGCCGATGCCTCGCTCTGCACCGTATTCACAAAGCTCACGGACCTTCGCAGCACTGTCATCCCAGAGTGCCCAGCCGAAGTCCAGACATACATAATCCCAGCCATTATCTGCGGCAAAGTCAATGTAATCCTTCTGTGTATGATATTCAATCGGAGAATCTCCGCCGCTGCTCCACCATGACCATGCAACCTTGCCGGGGCGAACCCAGCTTGTATCCTCCAGCACGGAGGGGGGATTAAGATTCTGAATGAGGTCACTGCCGGAAAGATCGTTAAGATTATCGGTAATCACTGCTGCACGCCACGGTGTATGGAATGCGCCGGACATGCTCACGCCTTCCACCTTGATGCCGGTTCTCCATGTCAGCGCACGGCTGCCGCCGACAGTTCGCAGATAACCTGCGCAGTAGGGATTTTCCTCATTGAATACGCTTGCCTCGGAAAGTAATACCCAATAGCGGTTATTGATATTGCCAAGAAGCGGTACAGAATAGTCCGCCCATGCATCATTCATCTTTTGTGTATTGAATTCGCCGATCTCCCATTCATAGGTAGCGTTCGGACCCGAACCCCAGAAGGTACCGTTTTCAGGAAAAACCACCTCACTCTGCTCGGATTTGATATCAGCACCGTGATTGAGAGCATAGCGAAAACCCATACCATCATCATAGACACGAACAAACACCGTCAGAACAGAATCGCCCTTAATCAGCGGGAAGGACATTTCGTGGTAATTATCCCGAATTTCACAGTGCTTGCCGTTGGGCATTGTGCAGGTCTGATCGACATAGGTTCTTGTTGCCGTAGGCGCTGTCTGTGAAAAGCCGGAGGAAAGATCCTCTGTGGTGGTCGTCAGTCCCAGCTTTGAGGGCTGGATGACAGTACCCGTTTTTCCATCGCTGAACTTATCAACGGAATAATAATAGCTCCCCTTGTTATCCACCCAGATCTTGGTTGTCAGGGTTTTATCGGGGGATGTGATCTGCAGGGACGGAATGCTTGTCAGTGCTGCACCCGAAAGCGAAATGGTGGTTTCCGGTGCAGCAGTCGGATCGCCCTCTGTCAGGGTATCCTCTTCAAAAGTGTAGAGATACGCAGCATCGGAAGGCAGGTCACTTACCTGCGCCTTGGTGAGTGCGTAGTCATAAAAAGCAATATCGTCAAACTTTGCTCTGATATCATGATCGGTATACAGAGAATGTCCGATTGCATTGTAAGTATATGCGCCCAGAACATTCTCGTCGAAAAGATTCTTCATCGTTGCGGGAAGTGTTTCTGTATCATCAAGTGAAAGCAGCTTCCCATCAATGTAATATTCTGCACCTGTAGTGGAATATACGGCACAGAGGTGATGCCATGTTCCTGTATCGGGCTTACTTTGGATATTAAAAATACTGCGGTGAGCATCGTCATCAACTGTTGCGGATGTTTTGCCGACAAAAATGCTTGCACGGTAGCTGTTCATGTCACAAAGGTCAACCGAAATATCCGGTGAGGAATAGCTCGGCGCATTACCCGTACCGAACGGAATGCTCGAAAACTGAAACAGTCTTGTGTAGTTTTCTGCATCCTCTGCAAGACAAAACTGCATGGAAACGGTAAAGCCATCGTCAACCCCATCCCCGAACAGGGACGGCAGCTGAAGCCAGCCATCACCGAACGCATCGCCATTTAAGCTCAATACATCGGACTTTCTTGTACTGTCATGCACGACCTGAGCGCTGCCGCCACGGATGACAGCATCCTCTTTTTTGCTTCCCTGACTCGAAACAGAAGCATTGCTGAAATTTGTAATCGCATTTGTTTTTTGCGATGAAAAATTCAGCAGATCCGAACCCGTTCCACCCACGAGCTGGAAAGTCATGCAGGCAGAAGCGAGCAGTCCTATCGCCTTTTTCATGCCGGACATTTTCATGATTTAGTTCCCCTTTTCTGTATTAGATTTTTATGATATTTCTACCATACCCTCATTATACAGTTGTTTTTACCATTTGTCAATATTTATGTGCATATTTTTCTATTAAAAGTTCATAATTACACATTACGATTATTCACCTTTGAGTTAACGTGGAGAGGTTTGGAGAAACTCATCCTTTTTTACAAGCTAAAATGCTCCTCCATTATAATAGGAGGAGCATTTGTACAATCATGTGCTTCGCTGCATTTTTCTTGATTTTTTATTGGTATACATTCTCTCATCGGCATTTTTAAGAAGCACGGAATAATCACTGCTTTCACTCAGAAGCGCATAACCAAAGGAAAAGCTCAATGGCACCACGATATCATCATTAAGATGGGCTGTACTGTGATCCTGAATATATTCCAGTGTTTTGATGGTAGCTATAATTTCCTCTTCTGCGTCATAATGATAAAGGAAAAGTACAAATTCATCGCCGCCCTGTCTTGCGGCAATACTGCTTTTAATACCGAAATTATTGATGACACCTGCAATTTTCTGCAGATAAATATCCCCGTTTTTATGACCGTACTGATCGTTGACCTGCTTGAGTCCGTCGGCGTCGATCATAATCATGGCACCCTTTCCGAGTTTTTCAGGATGGCGGTAGAGATCAAGCAGACGGCCGTCAAGTCCTCGTCTGTTATAAAGTCCCGTCAGAAGATCCACATCACGCTCCGCTTCGATTTTACGCCGTGCGAGAATATCCTCCGTCACGTCCATTACAATCCCCAAAACGTCATTGCCATGAATGATTTCATCAAGCTTGACATAATGTTCGGCATCTCCCTGAAGTGCATATACATTCTTTTCTTCGGGAATCTTCTGCGTTCGCAGCGCATCCATGAATTCCTTGAATGCGGCGCTGTCGTGTTTATATTGCAGTACTGTTTTCGCATCGAAATGCAGAATTTCAGGAACATAATCCGTAAATCTGACGCTGTGCATATTTTTGCTGTACTCATAAACACCGATGGGAAGATCAGTCTGATTAAGAATACGGGAGATTTTCTCCGTACTTGCAAGCAGGCTTTCCACCATGGTATTGATATGATCGCTCAGCTCAGAGAATTCCGTGCTGGTACGCACATCTACCTTTTCGTCAAGATTACCCGTCGAAATCAGACGCAGCTTGTCATTGACCTGATGCACGCTTCTGACCACATAACGATTCATGTACAGGGAAACGCCTAAAACGAGAATGAATGCAATAATCGCAAGGCAAAGTCCGAGAATCGCCGCACTCTGCGGAATACTGCTGTAGAGGGTATCATTGGAAACCACACGCCCGATGAGCGTATCTCCCGACCACATGAAAATGCAGAAGCTGTCCACGCCCTTGACATTGGCATGCAGAACGTTTTTCTTTTGAATGATGCGATTCATATCAAGTCCGATATCGGACAGATTTTTTCCGACATCCTCACGTGCCGTTGCACCCTCAATTTCGCCGGTAAAGGTATTGATCGCATAGAGATTGACCCCCGTATTCGCCCTGAGAAGTCCGAAAATATAGGAAAGTTCATTTTTCTCCGTGATGTTCATGACCTTTGTCGGCTCCATGCCCACCTGCACGATAAACTTGCCGTCCTCACTCCAGAGGGCAGAATACTGCATGAGATTTTCCTCAGCAGTATTTGGGGTGATCTCCTGCACAAGCTTTAAGGATTTGTCCTTGAGCATGGGCTTGAAGTAGCCGATCTGTTCGCCGGAATCAAAGGTATAGCCATAGTATTGCGGGTGCGTTCCTGCGAAGATGCGTCCGGTCGTGTCGAAGATATGGATTTCATCCACTTCGAGCATGTATGCAATCTCACGCAGCTGCTCCGCACTTTCAAGCATTTCCGGATTGTTCTGGAGCATGTAGGCAATGGACTCCGCATTATGAAGGCAGGTTTCGCTGTATTCATATACGATCTCCGTAAGCTCCGCTTTATTTTCGGCAAGAATCTGGTTAATCTGGGAAAAGATTGCGGCAGTATCCTCTTTTGCTTTTTTCTGTTCATGGAAAATCTGGGCGATAAGATAGATTCCCAAAATCACAACCATCAGAAACAATGTGATCTTAAATAAAAAGCTGACAATTATTTTCTGTATGTTCTGCATCGTTTACCTCCTGACTGAAGGATTGTGTCATTAGCTTCGTCTTCCTCGTTCCGAGAGTATTTCAAGCAATGCGTCGATTTCCGTTTTTACGGCAAGTCCGTCTGAAAATGCAGTTGCACCGCCTGTTGCTGTGCCGACCATGAGCGCATGTGCATAATCGCCGCTTTGCAGCCCTGCAAGGAATCCTGCAACCATGGAATCCCCTGCACCGACGGAATTTCTGACAACTCCCTTGCATGCAGCACAGAAATGCTGTATGCCATCCTCGTCGATCAGCAATGCACCGTCTCCTGCCATGGAAACAAGCACATTCCTTGCGCCCATTGCCTGCAGACGGCGTGCATATTCTCCGATTTCGCCGATTCCATGCAGTTTCCTGCCAAAAAGTGCCCCAAGCTCATGATTGTTGGGTTTGATGAGGAAGGGACGGTATTTGAGAACACGCAGCAGGAGTTCCCCTTCGGCATCGACCACAAATCGGATTCCCCTGTCGGAAAGCCGATGCAGGATCTGCTCGTAAAAATCATGGGGCAACGAATTTGGCACACTTCCTGCAAGGACAAGTGTGTCACCCTGTACGAGTGCATCAAGCTTTTGGAAAAGCCGGCTGATATCTTCCTTGACAACAGGCGGTCCCTGACCGTTGATCTCCGTTTCCTCGTCGGCACGAATTTTCACATTGATACGGGAAAATCCGTTTTTCAGGTGAATAAAATCGCAGGAAATCCCTTGATTGCGCAGTCCTTGTTCGATGGCATTCCCCGTAAAGCCTGCTATAAAACCGAGTGCGGTATTCGGAACGGAAAGCTCGGAAAGAACCGTGGATACGTTGATTCCCTTACCACCGATGTAGAATTCCTCGGTACTGCTGCGGTTAACACTTCCGATACGGATATCCTTGGTATGCATCAGATAATCAATTGCAGGATTGCAGGTGAGTGTATAGATCATAGAATGACTCCTTTATAATAGGTATATATTGTTCACACCTCATAGGATTCCAGCCACTTATCCAGAAAGTTCAGCATGAATTTTCCACGTTTTTCCGCAAAGGAACGGATAATAGAAAGCTGACCGTTGAGGTGGTCGGCATACGTCCAGATACTTCTGTCCCCCTGGTTTCGGAGTGAATCGAGGTGCTTATAATACTTCTGCTGCTCGGTATAACGTGAAGCATTGAGTTTTGAACAGGTATCAATAATATTCTCGCTGCTCAGAACCCCTTCGGCAAGGGAGCGAACGCTGTCGCTGAAATAGCTGCGGCAGTCCTCACGCTCCATGAGTGCAGCAAAAAGCGGAGAATAACGCTCATCCCCCTCGGTGAGGATATGTGAGAGATTGTTATAATGGGGCTGCAGCTCAGGCTGTTCGTACATACCCATGGAATAATCCATGTCATGCAGCAAAAATCTCCATTTTCCGTCGTAGACGCCATCGCCTGCTGTTTCCTCCGCAGGAATTGCATAACGATAGCATCGCATATTGTTTTGCGGCCAGTCTCGGTTGTTGATATAGATATTGAATGCGAAATAATCCAGATAATTCTCCACGTCCATCAAAGCACAAAGCTGTTCATACACCGCATCATCGGTCAGATCGGCTGCTGCATAGGTATTGTACATGTCATTGAATTCGACGGCATGGACGGATTCGGAATCCTCCTCATCCACAGTTTTTTCTGTATCCGTACCCTCGCAAATAATGAATTTTCCCATCGCCGCATCATTCGGATACTTATCCTTAAAATAGTCATCACAGTAGGATTCATGCAGCCAGAAAAGTCCATAGTATTCGCCGTTGAGATAGCACACGGCAGGGACGACTGCTTCATAATCGGCAAATCCCGCCTGCATGGCAAGCGTCTGGCACAGCTCATCACGAATAAATGCAAACTGAAAATCGTTGCCGCTGTTGCGCAGGACAAGCTTGTCATATTCCGTGATGACTTCACCGGAATTATCTGCAAGGGGCGTCTGAAAGAGGTCCGTATGGAATGCACCGACACCCGACTGATAGCTTTTCCGTGCAAAGAGCTTCATGGATTTGATACTGCTTTCACGGGAGGCTCCGCCATAGATACGCACGCCGCAGTACTGTCCGAGGATTTGCTCGCCCTTCGGATTCCAAGCGGAAAGATACACCTCACGCTCGCTTTCCCTTCCTCGGTTTTTATAGTTCTCGCCATAGAAAATGCCGTCTGGCTTTTCCGTCAGAACAGCAGGGTCACCGCTGACTGAGAACACATATTCCGAGAAACGCTCACTTGCTCCTGCGGCAATAAAATAAGTATGTACGGATACGTCGGATTCCGTCCCATCGGCATAATACGCCTTTGCTCTGACGGTATGCGCCTTCGGGAAATCGGTAACCTCTCGTTCAAACAAAAGCGGTTCGCTGTAAAGATGTGCAGTTCGGTCAGGATCTGTACCGTCAAGTGTATAGTAGATTTCGGCAGACTCCGCCGTTTTCAGTTCCACAGAAATATCCGCATTATAAAAGGAATGGTCAAGTGAAAATACGGGGGCATTGCTTGTGAAGATATAGTTTTTATCCACCGGGGCGGAAATCACAGTTTCCGTTGCCTGTGTTGTTTCGGGAACGGATTCTTCAAGAGGATCATTTGTTGTCTGACAGCCTGATACAGACATGCACAGACAGAACAGCGCCATAAGGCAGCAGGTTAATTTTTTCATAAGGGCTCCTTACATCGTAATTAAACCATTTAAATTCCATACAATTAACTATATTGTAGCATATTTTTTGTTGGATTTCAAGCAGATTCACCAAATGTATACAAAATTTTCATAAACAAAACCGCCATGGAAATTCCATAGCGGTTTTTGGATAAGCCCTGCACGGTGGGCATTATCTTCTCTCATTATAAATACTGTAAAAGTTCACTGCGAACATCATCAAGACGCTCGTCGGAAAGTCCGAAGTCCATTTCCTTATAGCTCCACGCACTGCGTGCGATGCCGTATTTTTCAAACACTGCATGAATGGTCTTATACCACTTGAGTGTATCCTCCGGACAAACTCTGTCAATCATGCCATATTCTCCGCAATAAAGCGTGGTGTTATACTTCTTTGCAGCAGCAAGTGCATCCGCAAACAGTCCTTCGAAATAATCCGTATCAATGCCGCATTCTTCAAATGCAAAGCGATCATCGGGATTGAGCTCTGCTGCCCAGTATGCGCCCTGATGGGTGAACTTCAAAGGCTCATAGCAGTGGAAATTATAGATGACATTTTCGTCATAAGGCGCATCAAGCGCATTAACTGTCAGCACACTATTATTATGGTAGCTGCCGACCAGAATCATGATGTCGGGAGCAATTGCTCTGATCCTGCGAATGCAGGTTTCTGCAATCTGATTCCATTTTGTAATATAGCACTCATCCGTTACTTCATTAAGAAGCTCAAACACAACATCGTCCGTCATGGCACCGTAGTGCTTTGCAATCTCCTCCCACAGGCGGTAGAAACGCTCCTGCAGTGCTTCGGAATCAAAGAAGCCTGCTTCCTTATGCGCATTGTCGAATGAAAAGCCTGCCGTTTTATGAAGATCAATCACAGTCTTGAGCTTGTATTTTTCACACATCGAAAGTGCCCAGTCAATTCTTGCAAAGCCTTCTGTCTTATATGTACCATCCTCATTTTCCAATACATTATAATCAATCGGGATTCTGACATGGTCAAGCCCCCATACGGAGATCTTGGCAAAGTCGGTTTCTGCAATGAAATTGTCAAGTCGTTCTCTGCTGTAGTCACACTGGGACAGCCAGCCGCCCAGATTGACACCTCTGTAAAATCCTTTGCTTTTTAACATATTTTAGTATCCGCCTTTCTCCCGAAACGGTTGTTTTTTATTAAGTATAGCATGCTCTTCACGTTAAATATATCAGAATTTTGCTGTTTATATCATTCATCTGACGTAGAAAATATCAAGTAATGGCAATGAAATAACAAAAATGACAATCATTTGATATTTATGATTGGAAAATCGTGTTATTATTTTATTATAGGAAAGTCTTTCATGATGCACGATATTCTTTCCAAAACCCCTTGTTTTTTTCTACAGAATGTAGTAAAATGAGCTTAAGGAGTTGATGATATGGATATCGAAAAAAAGCTTTCTCATGTAGAATTTCTGAACAGGGAATACAATGTTACGCATCTGTCCTATGACAGAGAAATGGAGTTTTTCCAGAACATCCGCCTTGGAAACCTTGATATGGTCAGACAGCTTTTCAAGCCGCTTGACTGTGAACAGATGGGAAAGCTGAGCGAGGATCCACTGCGCAACCTCAAATACCATCTGATCATTTCAGTCGCACTGATTACACGTTATTGTATTGAGGGCGGAATGGAAATGGAAACTGCGTACAATCTCAGCGACATTTATATTCAGAGTATTGACAAATGTCAACAGGAGAAGGAAATCCACATGCTTCACCGTGAACTTGTGGAGGACTATGCACAGCGTATGCAGATTCTTCATAAGGAAACATTATATCCGAAACCGATTATTATTTGTCTGGATTACATCTATGACAACCTGCACACGAAAATTGCACTGGATACACTTGCAGAAACAGTTGGGTTAAGCCCGTCCTACCTTTCACGCCTGTTCCGCAGAGAAGTTGGTCTGACGATATCTGAGTATATCATGAAAAAGAGGTTAGAAACAGCAGAAAACATGCTGAAATATTCAGACCATTCCTGTATTGACATTTCCAACTACCTTTGTTTCAGTTCGGAAAGTCATTTCATTCAGACGTTCAGAAAGCACACGGGCTACACGCCCAAAGCCTACAGGCAGAAATTCTTCAGAAAAAAAGAGTAAGAAAAGAGAACACGATCTTCATTACCCAAAAAAGAGGAGGAATCACTATGAAAAAACAATTCCGCAGATCAATTGCATTTGCAGCGGCAGCATGCATTTGCGTAAATGCACTTTATGCATTTGCAGCAGTGCAGGGCGACGTTGACAACAGCGGCAAGCTTGATGCAAATGACGTGAGAACCGTTCAGAATTTTGTTCTGGGCAAAAGGGTATCCCTTTCCGGCGCAGGCGATATGAACAATGACGGAAAAATCAACGGTTTTGACCTTGCAATTCTGAAGAGAAAGGCAAATGAGCCTGCTTCTTCCGGCTCCATCAAGGATTTCGGTACTGCACCGAACACCAATGCAACGATGTATGACAATTTCAGAACCGGAAAGTCCGAATACTTCTTTGCATCTGACGGCTGGACAAACGGCAATCCGTTTGACTGCGGATGGGTTGAGGAGAACACCAAGTTCGAGGACGGCGCTTTGACGCTGACAATTGATAAGGATCCGACCGGCAAGTACAACTATACCGGTGCTGAGTACAGAACGACAGATCATTATCACTACGGTTATTATGAAACTTCCATGCAGGCGATCAAGAATGACGGTGTTGTTTCCTCCTTCTTCACCTACACGGGTCCTTCCGAAGATAATCCGTGGGATGAAATCGACATCGAGATCCTTGGTAAGGATACCACAAAGGTTCAGCTCAACTACTACACCAACGGTGTGGGCAACCACGAGTTCATGTATGATCTGGGCTTTGACGCTTCCGAGGGTTATCACACTTATGGCTTTGACTGGCAGTCCGATCACATCACATGGTATGTTGACGGCAAGGAAGTTTACACAGCTCGTGAGAACATTCCGAGCACTCCCGGCAGAATCATGATGAACACATGGCCCGGTATCGGCGTGAACGAGTGGCTCAAGCCCTTCAACGGCAACACACCTCTGACTGCAAGATATCAGTGGGTAACCTATGACAAATCCGATGCCGCACAGGATCCTGTAACTCCGACTGATCCGCCTTCCACAGACGGCGTACAGTACACAGCACCTTCCGGCGGCGGTATGGGTGTTACCGAAAACTTTGAGGGCACAGGTACGGACTGGACAGGCCGTGGTACTGTAAAGTACGGCTTTACTTCCGATTTCGTACATGCAGGCGCCAAGTCCCTGTACGTCACAAACCGTACTGCATCCTGGCATGGTGTTGCTGTTACAGGCAGCGATCTGGAGGCAGGCGCAACCTACGATGTGACTGCATATATTGCATACAAGAACGATCAGTTCCCGACTGCAAACTTCGGCATGGGTCTGCAGTATGATCTGAACGGCGAAACCGTTTACGAGGCAGTTGCAGATGCATCCTGCACAAACGGTCAGTGGGCTGCACTGAAGAACAGCTCCTTTACAATTCCTGCAGGAGCAACTAACATTTCCCTTTACGTTCAGTCCGAATACAAGGAAAATGCAAGCGCAGGCGATCTCCTCTCCTTCTTCCTCGATGACATCGTTCTCGTGAAGAAGAGCAGCGGCAATACAGATCCCGGCAACCAGAACCCCGGCAATACCCAGAACAACATCAAGGATTATGGTACTGCACCGAATGCATCCGCTACGATGTATGACAATTTCCGTACCAACAGCACAAAGTACTTCTTTGCATCCGACGGCTGGACGAACGGCAACCCCTTCGACTGCGTATGGACAAAGAACAACACCAAGCTTGACAACGGTTATCTGTCCCTGACAATTGACAAGGATTACTCCGGTAAGTATAACTACACCGGCGCTGAGTACAGAACCACCGATCACTATCACTACGGTTACTACGAAACATCCATGCAGGCAATCAAGAATGACGGCGTTGTTTCCTCCTTCTTCACCTACACAGGTCCTTCCGAGGATAATCCGTGGGATGAGATCGACATTGAGATCCTTGGTAAGGATACCACAAAGGTTCAGCTCAACTACTACACCAACGGCGTTGGTAATCATGAGTTCATGTATGATCTGGGCTTTGACGCTTCCGAAGGCTTCCACACCTATGGATTTGACTGGCAGCCCGATCACATCACATGGTATGTAGACGGCAAGGCAGTTTATACGGCATATGACAATATCCCCAAGACTCCCAGCCGTATCATGATGAACGCATGGCCGGGTATTGGCGTAAACGAGTGGCTCAAGCCCTTCAATGGCAATACTCCTCTGACTGCAAGATACCAGTGGGTAACTTACAACAAGCAGTAATTTCAAGAAGTTCTCTTCATGTTCTTACATTGAAATTTGATAGCAGAAAACCCGCATATGCGGGTTTTTTGCGTTTCGGATTGCAATCGGATTGAATTTGTGGTATAATAATTGTATCATTCAAAGCAGGAGGATACTATGAAAATAACAAGGATTACAGCTGCTTTCTCAGCACTTCTCTTTTTTCTGAATTCTGCTCCGCTGAACAGCAGGGCGTGGGAAGATGACAGAAAATTTGACTATCTTGCACTTGGCGACAGTATCAGCACGGGCTGCATGCTTGCAGATCCCGATGCAGAGGGATTCGTGAGCATTATAACAGAAGAAATTGATTATGAAGTGACAAATGCTGCGGTCAATGGCATGACCTCTGCGCAGCTCCATGACCTGCTTTCCACGGGAAATCTTGATGAAGCGATTATGGACGCAGAGCTGATTACGATTACCTGCGGCGGCAATGACCTGATGGCGCTGTTTTACGAGCAGGTGGCATTCTATTACAACAAATACAACAGCTACCGGATTACGGTGGATGATGTTGCGGAGGGCTTTGCGGGGGAATCCTATTATGTGACAAAATACACGCTCATGCCCTATGCGATGCAGGCAGTCAACGGATTTCCGCAGACGGAGGCGTTTACGGAAAGGCTTTCGGAATACACGGAAAACCTCACAGAAATCATGGAATATCTGCGGCAGCGTAATTCCGAAGCCGAAATCATTGTTGCAACGCAGTACAATCCCTACAAACCCTTTGACAAGGTCAAATCCCTTCGTTATGTCCACACCAACATGGACGAGGGTGCAAAAATGCTCAGCGATGAAATCATCAGGCTTTCTGAAAGTCTGGACTATACGGTTGCGGATGTATACACTGCGTTTGATAAGTCCGACAAGCATCTGTCAAATGTTGTGACGGACATGGACAACCTCAATCTCGACTATCATCCGAATGCTGCAGGACATGCCGTGATTGCAGAAACGATCCTTTCGGTGGCCTCTCTGCCGGAAACACCGCCGCAGCCGGATGTGGTAGGTTATCTTTATGAATTCTCGAAAAATAGTGATGCATTCTTCTTTGCCGATGACAACGCTCTTTTCAAGGTTTCCGATGTAATTGATGAGGCTGCAAGATACAAGAAATATTCCGATGGAAGTATTGCCACAGAAAAGGAAATCATAACAGACATGAGTGGCATCAGTTTCCCGGAAATGTCCCCCGCCCTGCTCTATTCGCCCGGTAATTTCAGTTATGATTTAGAAGTGATCATCACCGATGAATATGGTACACAGGCTTTGGATAATGCTGTTTCGGTATCCATTGGTCTGCGTGGCGATGCAGATATGAACGGTTCGGTAAATGCTGTAGATGCAGCGAAAATCCTTGTTGCCGCTGCGGCAGCAGGTGCCGGAAACAACGATGCCGCTGAACAGGATGCATTTGCAGCATTCCTTGCAAATGTAGACGGTATCGGCGATCGTGCGGATGCGGCGGATGCCGCCTATGTCCTCACCTATGCTGCAATCGCCGCAACGGGGGGAATCACAGACTGGCAGGAACTGCTTGATACAATCGAATAGACACAAAAAGGCTGCTGAGAATTCTCAGCAGCCTTGAATTTATCCAATCAGCGGATTCCGTAATTTTCAATGATATAATCCATATCCTTGTCGCCTCTGCCGGACAGACAAATGAGGATGGAACCACGCTCCATCTGCTTTGCAAGACGCATGCCGAATGCAACAGCATGGGAGCTTTCAATTGCGGGGATGATGCCCTCCATTCTGGAAAGCTTGAAGAATGCGTCAATAGTTTCTTCATCATCCACAACATCGTACTTAACTCTGCCCAGATCACGCAGATATGCATGCTCAGGACCGGAAGAAGGGTAATCCAGACCGCTTGCAACGGAATACACCGGTGCAGGCTCGCCGTTCTCATCCTTGAGCATAATGCTGTTAAATCCGTGCATAATGCCCTCAGTACCGTACTTCAGACTTGCAGCATGATCGCCGAGCTTTGTACCTCTGCCAAGCGGCTCGACACCGTAGATCTCAACAGGATCATTGAGGAATCCGGAGAACATGCCCATTGCATTGGAGCCGCCGCCCACGCAGGCAACGACTGCATCCGGAAGCTCACCCGTCATTTCCAGGAACTGCTCTCTTGCTTCAATGCCGACAACGCTCTGGAAATCACGCACCATCATCGGGAACGGATGCGGTCCAAGTACCGAACCGATACAATAGATGGCATCCTTATATTCC
>JAFXCV010000057.1 GCA_017521325.1 Oscillospiraceae bacterium
ACAGCGTCCAGATAACGCCGTTTCTGGTGCTGGAGTACCTCCTCGGAAGTACCGTACAGCTTCTGGAATGTCTTTGTGTATGCGTTATTTTCAATTTTCTGCAATACGTCACGACTGTTCATGCTGATTCCTCCTAGCAGAGCGAGCAAATTTCAAATTGCAATGTCATGGGATTTTCTGCACTGATTTTAAATTCCTGATGCACCGGTGCACCCCAGCTGTCATCACCGCCCACGCCCATCTGCTTTGCGGCAATGCGTACCCATGTGTAGGTTGGTTCTGGTAATTCCTCACGATGCAGAGCGTTGTCGAGTTCATAGGTACTATATGGCAGAACGCTCATTTCAAAGGGTGTTTCTGTCGATGTAAAGGCAAGACCTGTGCCGTTTTCGTTGTAAACATTCACATATCTCACATCCGTGTGATTTCCGCATTCCTGCGGGTTCAGGTATTTTGTGAAATTATCCTGTGCAGTCGATGTATATACGCCGAGTCTTGCACCGTTGTTACGGTCGATGTAGTTTTCGTCGGGGCCAAGTCCGTAGAATGTGAAGTTTTCATACTGGCGTTTCATTTTGAAATCCATCGCAAATACGGGCATATCTGCCATTCCCTTCACACCGGGATAGTCCGCCTTTACGCCCAGTCTGCCGTCAAAGTAAGCGGAGTATGTCACCTTGTACTCGAACGCCGGAACGGTCGGTGCGGCGAATGTATAGGTCACATCAAGGCGGTCTGCGTGTTCCTCGGTATCAAATCCAACCTGTTTTGCACATTTCCCTGCAATCTGCCACTGTGCCATTGCAAAGGGATAGCCTGCACCGGTGTCGTTGTCGGTCATCGCTCTCCAGAAGCTGATTTTCGGTGCTCTTGTGATGTATTCCGTTCCATTGTAAATCAGAGAGCTGATACCACCCTCACGCTTGTCAAACAGCATGGAGAAGCCTTCGCCGTGCACGCCCACGGAGAAATCACCATAGACGATCTCTGCCCTTGCAGCAGTTATTTCAGACTTGATTTCGGGCATTTTCACGATTTCCTGTGCAAAGGAAATCTCGTGTCCCTTTTCTGCCCAGATGGTATCCTCTGCAAGTACTGCGGATGCAGTCAGCACATATTCACCGCCATGTTCGGGGACAACAAGACCGATTTTCACGCTGCCTGTTTCCCCAGCAGAAATGTTCAGACGATGTTCCTCTGTACCGAGGATTTCGCCCTCTTTTGCAAGGGTCACCTTGAACAAATAGCCGCTTGTATCAATGAACAGGTTTCTGTTTTCTACGGTCAGCACGCCATTTGTGATATTCATTCTGATGTTGGAGTAAAGCTGTTTTGCTTCGCTGACCTTCGGAGAATAGCTGCGGTCTGCGTAGACAATGCCGTTCGTGCAGAAGCCGTAGTCGCTCTGTCTGTCATCAAAATCGCCACCATACACAAGGACGCCATCCTTGTACAGTGCCTGATCAATGTAGTCCCAGATAAAGCCGCCCTGATAGGCATCAAACTTGTCCTCAAGATCAGTGTACAGCTTCATACCGCCAAGGGAGTTGCCCATGGCATGCATATATTCACAGCTGATGTAGGGCTTCTTCGGAGCGTTGCTCAGATATTCCTCAACATCACAGGGCTTTGCGTACATTCTGCTTTCCATATCGGTGATGTGGTCATATTTTCGATTCCAGAACACGCCCTCGTAGTGGACAAGTCGGGTGGAATCTGCTTCGTGAAAATACGCAGCCATTGCTGCAATATCATCGCCGCAGTTCGACTCATTGCCGCAAGACCAGATCAGCACGCTTGCATGGTTCTTGTCACGCTCATACATGGACTTTGCTCTGTCAAGCACTGCTCCCAGCCACTGCGGATCGGATGCAGGCACGATTTCGTTTGCACCATGCGTTTCCAGATTGGTTTCGTCAATCAGATAAATGCCATATTCATCGCAAAGACGATACCAGAGAGAGTTATTCGGATAGTGGCAGGTGCGGACAGCGTTAATGTTGTTCTGCTTCATGAAGCGGATGTCCCAGAGCATATCTTCTTCGGTGATGGCACGTCCACGCTTTGCATTCCACTCGTGGCGGTTGATGCCCTTGAAAATGATACGCTTCCCGTTCAGGCACATCAAATTATTTTTCAGCTCAAAGGTACGGAATCCAACCTTTGTTTCTGCGGTTTCGATCACTTCACCATTTACGATGATTTCAGCGGTCAGTTTGTAGAGATTCGGTGCTTCTGCACTCCACGGCATCACATCGGGGATGGATGCAGTTACATTCGCTGCATCGCTCTCATAAACCTTGTTGCCGTTCTTGTCAGTCAGTGTAAGCTTGACTGCATAATCATTTTTACCCACAATAGTAAGCTCAGTTGTCAGAATACCATTCCCATTCTCATAGTCGTAATCCGCAATCACCTTCATATCACGAACATGGATTTCGGGAACAGCGTACAGATACACCTCACGGAAGATACCGGAAAACCGCCAGAAATCCTGATCTTCCAGCCAGCTTGCCGTGCTGTAGCGGTAAACCTCGACTGCAAGCTTGTTGTTCTTTTCTTTCAGATAGGGCGTGATGTTGAATTCGGAGGGAGTGAAGCTGTCCTCCGCATAGCCAACAAACTCACCGTTCAGCCACACATAGATGGCAGTTTCCACGCCCTGAAAGCTGATGAATGTTTCCTTGCCAAACAAGGATGCATCCACATCAAAGAACTTCACATAGCTGCCCACGGGGTTACGCATCTGCGGAATCTGCGGCGGAACGAGACTTTCCTGACCTTCCCAAGGATACTGGGTGTTCACATACTGCGGTTTGTCGTAGCCCTGCAGCTGGATGTGTCCGGGGACGATGATGTCATCGAAGCTTGTTACATCAAAATCTGTCTTGTAGAATTCGGCAGGTCTATCCACGGGATGTTCGGTATATGCAAACTTCCAAGTGCCGTTCAGGCTCTGACGAAGATTTCCGTCCTTTGTTGTATATGTATGGTCGGAGTGTGCCTTTTCTCTGTTAACTTCAAAAATTTCAGGATTTGCGAGCCAGTCGAGTGTCGGTTTCATAATAACGTCCTCCTTATTTGTTGTGGTTTTTGTCCCAGTTTTCATTTGCCTTTTCAACTGTCAGCCTTGACAGCAGAATTGTAATCAAAAGATTGAGAAGCATCGGCAGCCAGAGATACATGAAGTGCAGCATATTGATGCAGGATTCCGGCTGTACAGCTGCATTTGCCACATAGCCGCCTGCTGCAAGAAGCCAGCCTGTGAGTGCGGTTCCGATACCGCCTCCGATTTTTACGCCGAGAGATGAGCAGGAATACATGGTGCCGTCAATACGCTTGCCTGTTGTGCGGTAGGTATAATCGGAGCAGGCTGCAATCAGTGCGTTCAGGTCTCCCTGCATCGGGCTCATTGCAATTGCGGCTACACCTGTGAAGATGAGCATCATCGGGATATTCTGCATATATCCGCCCACAACCACAAGTCCTCTTGCAATGGTGGAAATCAGGTAGCCGGTGAGGTTGAGCTTGTACATGCCCTTGCATTTCTTGACAAGATAGGGAGTAATCAGCAGACCGCAGATCATGGGGATGTTGATTGCAAGCGAGAAAGTGCCGAGCAGATCCTCATCACCGAGGATGTAGGTCATGTAGTAAATACCCATACTGAGTGTGGCGGAGAAAAGCTGCGTCAGGATGTAGACCGCACAGATGATGATGTAGTATTTGTTTGCAAGGAGCAGCTTTGCAGCGTCAAGCAGTGAGTACTTCTTGCTTTCATCTTCGGTACGGTGTTCCTTGTCAGCAAGCTCAAAATCGGGATAGGCATCGGCAGAGAATTTTGCAGCTTCTTCATCGGCATGATTTTCATTTTCCAGTTCTTCTTCGGGAAGCTCCTTGACGGAGAATACGGAGATGGTATTCACCACAAGTCCGATCACTGCGTAGATGATTGCAACATTTCTCCAACCTTCCACACCGCCGCCGCACCAGTCAACGGCTTTCACAGTTATCGACTGGATCAGGAGGCTTGTGCCGAATGCGAAGATAAAGCGGATGGAACCCATTTGTACTCGCTCGTTGCCGTTTTTGGTGATGAGTGCGGTCAGTGCAGAATAGGCGATGTTGTTTGCGGTGTAGAATACGGCATTGAGCAGTGTGTAGGTGATGAAGAAATATGCATATTTTGCGACATCCCCCCATGTTGTAGGAATTGCAAAAATTGCAGCCAGCATCACACTGCAGCCGATGTAGGGAAACAGCATCCAAGGACGAGCCTTGCCGAGCTTCGTTTTGGTTTTGTCAATCAGCGAACCGAATATGACATCTGTAAATCCGTCAAAAATTTTTGAAACCATCATCAGCGTTCCGACAATGCCTGCATTCAGTCCTGCTGTATCGGTCAGATAGATCATAACAAAGGTGGCAAGGAAGGCGTATACAACGTTTCCTGCGATATCTCCTGATCCATAGCCGATCTTGTTGTACCATTTCAGGTATTTCTTTTCAGTCATGTTACTCTCTCCTTTAAAAGAATTCATTCAGTTTTTTGCAAATGTCCGCCGCAGCTCTCGAGTTCTGCTTCGGAAACAGTATTCCTTGAAATCCGGAGTACTGCAATTCGATTAAAGGTACCTTTACTTTCTGATTCTATTCTATCACAGGTTTTGCGGTAATTCCATAAACACAATGGGACAAAACATGCACAAAATGATACTTTGCTATTGAAATGTGGATTCAGATATGCTATAATGTAGAAAAGAACACAGAAGGAGGTCTGTGCATGTATACGAACGTTGCCTATCTGCATAATTCCCTGACCGATATGGCGGATGAAAGCCGTTCCCTGATCGTGACCAGCTGCGGATACTATCGTGTCCACAGCAGATCCGTGGTTTCGACCGAACGTCCGCAGGGCAGAAGAGATTATCAGCTTTTGTATATTGCCAAAGGCAAGGGATATTTTTATTTCGATGGACTTGACGGGAAAGAAACGGTTATTACGGAAGGTAACATGATCCTGTTCCGTCCGGGAGAGATGCAGTATTATTACTACCATGCCCCCGATAAAACCGAGGTGTACTGGGTGCATTTTACGGGGCGAATGGTGGAGGGCATTCTGGATAACTATGAACTTTCGCAGAAAGCGAATGTATTCTATACGGGAACATCCCCTGATTATGCGTGGCTGTACCGCCAGATGATACAGGAATTACAGCTGTGCCGACCGAATTACGAGGAGCTGCTTACACTGAATCTGCGGCATATCTTCATCCAGATCAACCGCTACATTAAAGAAGGACGCAAAAAGGGCAGCGACGCCCAGAACGAGATCGAGCGTGCTACCCATTATTTCAATGAACACTACAATGAACAGATCAATATTGACGATTATGCCGCATCACGGCACATGAGCACCTGCTGGTTTATCCGAAGCTTCCGACAGATCGTGAAGGTCACACCGATGCAGTACATTCTCTCACTGCGGATGGCGAATGCACAGAGCTTACTCGAATCTACTGAATACAACATATCTGAGATTGCAGAAGCGGTCGGATATGATAATCCCCTGTATTTCAGCAGGCTGTTTCATAAGCATATCGGAGTTTCGCCGTCGGAATATCGGAAGGCGAGGTGCAGTACTGAAAATGACTGATATGATTTTTTGTCCATTTGTTTGCAGATTCATTACTTTCATAGAGGTTGTAAAGGAGAAAAGGCAGGAGAACTGACACCTTCCCCGATCTCATGTACAATATACAAAATTGCCCTGCCGAGCGGCAGGGCGATTTTGAGTTTATGTATCGCTTTGTCAGTTCTGTTCGCTCACCAGAATTTCCGTTCTGCTCTGTATTCTCTTTGCAGCATCCTCGGCAGAAAGATCACCTGCAAAGTACATTTCCGCTTCTTCAAGGACAATGTTCACCACATTCTCATTCATCGTCATAACGGTGTCACAGGAACGGATATAGTCCTCCAGATCGTCACGCTCCTCCTGTGTCAGCGGATAAATTTTCCATCCTTGATTATCATAGTATTCCGCATCACTTCGCCCTTCGAAATCCATGATGTACATTTCATCATCCAGCTGCGTCTCAAACTTTGTTTCTACGATGGAGTATCCGTTATAGTTTTCCGGATAAAGGAATGCCTTGACTACCTGCCATGCTGCCGCTGTATCCTTGCAGGCGGAGGAGATGGCAATTTCCGCACAAGGTACGATCTTGCCGCCTTCGCCATTATTGGAGGGATAGCCAACTAATGTGATTTCCTCCCCCATATCCCCATACTTTGCATAGGAATAGCCGCCTGCTGCATACGAATCCCCCCTGCCAAGCGTCAAGGGACAGAGATAGTCCTCATCACGAAGATATTTCATTGACTGGTCATAGAGGAATTTATCCAGTTTCGCCATTGCATCAGGATCATCATAATTCTTTTCGGGTTCATCGACCTTTACAGGATAATTTCTGCAAAACTCCAGCATCTCGATAAATTCCGGCGAATTGAAGCTGCAAGTACCCTTTTCCTCATCCGTGAAATCCGTACCGTACAGCAGCATCTGCAGCGCATCGTTCTGTGAGAGCCATTTGTACTGGTTCTCCGTTGCATCGGCATAGAGGTCGATCATGTCATCCACCGTCCAGTTTTCCCGATCGAAAAGACGGGACTTGACTGCCATTGTGGATATGGAAAATTCCTGCGGGATCGCATACAAAGCACCATTTTCTGCCTCTGCCGCCTCCACAACATTCGGAACCAGCGTGCTGCGGTTGATTTCCGCATCCTCCTCCATGAAGTCATAGAGGTCAAGGAATGCTCCGCGCTTTCCAAGCTGCATAATGGTTTCATGACTGTCTTTCCCTCGTATGGTGTCTCTCATATAGATGATGTCCGGTGCATTGTCACTGATGATATCCAGCTTGAAGTTCTGGAGGGCATCGTTTGCTCCATTTGGCTCACCATAGTAGGTGCCGTCGGAGTTTTCGTAGCTAACGATTTTCACTCGTATATTCTCATTGGTTTGATTGAATTTTCGCACAAAATCGGAAATATCTTCTCCCGAGCCGAGAACGCCGATCGTGATTGTCAGCTCCTCCGTCTGCTCCGATTCGTATTGACGAGTCAGGCGGTATATTTTTATGCCGTTCTCATAGCTTGTGCCAAGGAACGTACCGTCCTCCAGCGGAACAATATCCTGCAGTACGGTAAGATCGGATGCCTCCCAGTTGATGACCTCCTCCAGTGTACCGTCATCCTTGATGCCGTAGAGAGCGTCCGATCTGGAGACAAACATCCGATAGTCGCCCTGACCACCGGAATTAATCATCGGGGTGAAGCCAACATCAGGATCCTCCACCACCGTGCAGAACGGTTCGGAAACTGCTCCGGTCTTTCTGTCAAACTCCGAAAGGAGAATTTTGGTGATGGTGTGCCCATCCCCCGGTACAGTATCAATACGATACTGCGTGTACACGGACTTTCCGTCACGGTCAAACAGAATACCGGCACGTTGTATATGCTCATTACCCTGAAGTTCGGGAACATACGCTTCTTCAAGTGTACCGTCCAGTGCAATTTTGAGGATCCTTCCATCCATCATTGTGAGCCAGAGCACACCATCTCCGATGCAGAGCTGATTTATCTGGGAATTCCCATCCGATTGGAGGTAATTCTCCAGTTTCTCGATCGGGACTGCACTTGTCAGCGTGCCGTCCATTGCATTGGTACACAGGAAGTAATCGCTCTCCCATGTGGCGTTATAGGTATCCCAGTCGTAGTCCTCCATTCCCACACGATACGGCTCCATATTGCTGTGGTTTTCCATAATGGCAATGCTGTAGATCTGATCTTCGCCGATCACATAGCGAACCCCAGCACAATAATATCCGTCATACGAGGCAGGCGTCACGAGTTTACTTGTGGTGGGACTTGAAAAATCCGCATTGAATTTGCACAGGAACACAGATTCCATGCCGCTGCCCAGACATGCCATACCGTCCGCTGTACGCTTGAAGTCAAAAAGAAAGTTAAGCCCATCGGGAAACGGAAAATCCTGTTTTTGGGCTTTGGTTGTAAGAGCACCCTTGCTGACCGATGTCACACTGCCGTCCGCTTCTGTTGCAGCATTCTCCTGCTGTACCGTGGAATCTTCCGGCTTTTGGGGGTTCTGACAGCCGCAGAGCAGCAGGCACAGTGCCGTGACTGCGGCAAAAATTCGTTTGCATTTCATATCATTTCTCCTTGTCAATGAGTTCCGTATAGGGGTGTTCCGTGGAATAGCTTGTCACGAGGTAACATTCCGATGGCTCGCTGTCCATTTTGTACCACAGCTCCAGCAGTCTTGTTTCGCCCGAATGCAGGGTAAACATATAGGGGTGTGCATTCTGTTCTCCGCCCGTTTCTATTTTGCACGCCTGCACCGCTTTCCACAGACTGCCGTCCTGCCCGACGGCAAGCATGAAATTATCCGCCATAAACACATTGGGCTGTTCGGGGACATGGGATGCCGCATTCTCGCTTTCAAGGGTGATGCTGACATGGTAAAGACCGTCCTGCGTCATTTCGAACTCCTCCACGGTCAGCAGAAGCTTGCCGTGCTGTGTAAGATTTCCGACTGCATAGGGATCACCTGTTTCATGAACAAGAAGGGGCGGATCTTCCTGCTCGGATGGCGGCATATGTGCTTTCAGAACAAATATCCCCGCAAACGTTCCGAACAGCACAAGCACACACGCCGCAGCAGCGGATGCATACTGCATCCATGAAAAACGGGGAGCATGCCCGATGGCAAACGTTTCGACTTGTGCATCCGTGTCCGTCTGCAGCCGTTCTTCGATCCTTTGGAAGATCCGTTCATGATCGGCATCCGGTATGCCGGAATACTGCTCCCCGATGTTCACAGCGGTATTCTCGTCCACATCATGAAGCATTTGGATCAAATCCTTTTTTTGCATCTCAATCCCTCCAATCCGCAAGTTCTTTCTGCAGTCGTTTGAGTGCCCTGCTGCACCGTACCTGCGCTGCATTGGCAGTAAGACCAACCATTTTGCCGATTGCAGCCATTTTTCTGCCGTAGTAATATTTCTGAATGAGAATGGTAGCATCAGGTTCTCCGAGTGCATGAATCGACTGCAGGAGTCTTTCCTGCATCTCTTTTCGTTCCAATTGTTCCTGCACATGCTTCACGGACGGTTCCGGAACACTGTCGATGGCAACCGTATTCTGCTTGTGCCGTTTGAGCATGTGGTAGTAATTCATTGCCTTGTTGCGGGCGGACTGTCCAATATATGCCTTGAGGTAACTGCCATTGATATTGTCAATATGCTCAATGACATCGGTAAACGTTTCCACAAGACAATCCTCCACATCCTCCGCACTTCCGCAGTCCCGAAGGATGTGAAAGATAATAGCGTATACATATTTTACATATGCATCATACAATGCTCTGTGTCCCTGAGCAGGGGAGGAATCAATGAGTGCCAGCAGCTCACTGTCCGTCATACACACCCTCCTTTCCGGCGGTTTGAAGCTTCTATGTGCATTCATAATACTAAACAAGCAAGAATGCAAAATCTTACATCTTTTCGAAATTTTTTCTTTACTAATGGGAAAGGTATACTCAGCACATAAGAAAACACCTTCGGAAAATAGCATCTCAAAGGTGTTTTTCTGCTGCGTCACATTGCAGGTCTTGAACAAGGAGAACTTGTCGCTGTCGGCGGCTTCCACAGCTGCAGCAGGGGAAAGAACTGCACAGTGAAACTCATGGGCAGGAGCTGTCTATGTGAAAACTACTATGATTTGAATGCTGAATAAAATATAGCAAATTATGCGCTGTTCTACAATCATTCTACATCATTTTCGATCTGCTTTCAATAGCTTTTCAAAATCATTCGGACTTCGGACAAGTTGCTCATTCGTGGTCATACTACTCCGAAGTCCGGCATAGGATGCAAAGAAAGGGGGAATCGAAATGAAAGAGAAGATCCATACCAAAAGTACATTCAGAACAACGGATCCGAAGCTGATCAAAAAGGCGGTCACCGCAAAAGTGGAGAAGCTCGTGAACATCCAGATGAAAAAACAGACTGCGTGCAGTATGTAAATGTATCATAAAATAACAAGGAGGTGAGGTCAATGCCGAAGGTAGGCATCTACTGTCGTTTGTCCATTGAGGACAAGGGGAAGATGAAATGCGATGACAGTCAGAGCATCCAGAATCAGAAGGCAATGCTTCGGGAGTACTGCCATGAACGGAACTGGGAAATCTATGACATCTACTGCGACGATGGCTACAGCGGCATTGACCGCAGCCGTCCGGAATTTCACAGACTGCTGCATGATTGTGAAGCAGGGAAGATCGATATTGTTCTCTGCAAGGACCAGTCACGTTTTTCAAGAGACATCGTTGTCATTGAGCAGCTGATCAATGATAAATTTCTCGAATGGGGCATCCGTTTCATTGGTGTTGCCGACAATGCGGATACGGACAGCGAAAGCTACAGCACAATGCGGCTTTTCACAAGTGCCTACAATGAAATGTATGTCAAGGACATCTCCTCCAAGATTCGCCGCACTCTTGCCTATAAACGGGAGAACGGGCAGTTTATCGGTTCGTTTGCACCATATGGATATGGTATTGATCCGGAGGACAAGCATCATCTTGTGATTGATCCGGAAACAGCTCCGATCGTTCAGCTGATCTTTGGAATGTATATTGAGGGAAATGGCTACCGTAAAATTGTACAAACACTGAATGAACAAGGCGTGGTCAGTCCAACCGAATACAAACGGCAGAAGGGATCGAATTATGTCAATGGCAATGCGGATGCAAGCAATGCGAAGGGACTTTGGACGCAGTCAACGGTCGCTAAAATCCTCGCAAATGAGATGTATATCGGTACACTGGTGCAGGGAAAGTCGCATCACATCAGCTACAAAAACAAAAAGCGCAAGAAGGTTGCAGAGGATGAGTGGATACGGATTCCGAATACGCATGAAGCGATCATAGACAGAGAAACATGGAACAGAACGCAAGAGCGTCTGCACAGCCATACCAGAGTCGGAAAGCGATCGCAGGAGCTGTCACCTCTTTCGGGCAAGGTGAAGTGTGCTGTATGCGGCAGACCCATGAAGCGGAATGTCTATTACAATAAGGCAAAGACAATCCGGTATTATGGGCTGCAGTGTGCCACTTACAAAACAGGTGCGATGAATTGTCCGAACCGAAAGTCGATCAGCGGTCTGGTGCTGGAACAGAAAATCCTCGATGCACTGAATGAGATCATCGAACAGTACTGCGAGTCCGATGAGATCCAGCTGACGGACATCCGCAGGGAACAGATGAATGCACTTGAAAAGCGTCTTTCAGTACTGACGCAGCAGCACAACGCAGCGAAAAAACGTCTTGTTTCCATGTATAAGGATAAGCTGGACGGGATAATTTCTGATGCGGATTTTGTGGTATTCCGTGAAAGTCTGGATGCCGAGGAACAGGCACTTGCAGTGCAGATGGCAGATATCGGGCAGCAGCTTGATGAATGCCGAAAACGGCAGGAGAATGCGGAAAGTCAGAAGTCGCTGATTCAGAAATATACCCACTTTGATCACCTCGACCGCAGTATTGCAGATGAGTTCATTGATACGGTGGAGATAGGAATGACGGGTGAAAATGGAGAACGTGAGATACATATTCGATGGAAATTATAAAAAAGTACGCCCATGGATGGACGTACTTTTTTGAATCGGAATACATCTGTTCTTCTCATTAAAGGCAAGAACCTCACTTTTGTATTGATCGAACAAATATGAATCAAATTGTTGACAAAATCTATTTAATGTGATAGGATATTATATATAAATTATTATTATTCTAATGGAGGTGTTCTATGAAGTATACTGCACATATCCGTGGATATGACCGTACAGAACAATCCGTAGAATCACATTGCAAACAGACTGCGATACTTGCTGCACAATATGGAAATTCCGTTGAACTTGAAAAAACAGCAATGATTGCCGGATGGTTGCATGACATCGGGAAGCTGACTGCGACTTTCAACGAGTATATTCATGGAGAAAATTCCTGCAGACGTGGGGAGATCGACCACAGTTTTGCAGGTGCAAAATATCTTAAGGAGCTTGCACAGCGATCAGAAGATGCGGATTTGCGTAAGACGGCATCCTTAATTGGAAGAGTTATCCTGTCACACCATGGTCTGAACGATTGGGTGGACGATGATGGTAAAGATACATACAGCCGCCGAACGGAGAAAGAGAGCTGCTATTCGGAGATCTTACATAACTTCCATGAATCGGGACTGGAGACGGAACTGGATGCAGGAATGCATGATGCGGTTCGTGAAGTAAAGGCGATCAGAGCAGAGCTGCGTAATATGGCAGGGGATTCAAAAGAGCAGTTTGCCTTTTATCTGGGGATGCTGGAACGGCTGCTGCAATCCATTCTGATTGATGCTGACAGAACCGATACAGCGGATTTTATGTCGGATACCCAAACAGAAATCTGCTTTGATACGGATCAGCTCTGGAAAGAGATGGGTGACAAGCTGGAAGAAAAACTCCTTGCGTTTTCTTCCCGTACAGATGCGATCTCGAAACGACGTCAAAGTATATCCGATCGCTGTGCTGCATTTGCGACCAATGATGTCCGTATTTGTAAGCTGATTGTTCCGACAGGCGGCGGAAAAACACTGTCATCACTTCGTTTTGCGGTGAAGCATGCAAAAGAATATCATAAGAAGAAAATCATCTACATCGCACCGTTTATGTCAATTCTTGAGCAGAACAGCGATGTGATAAAAAGCATTGCAGGTGAAGACGCATTTCTTGAGCATCATTCCGATATGCTTGCAGAGCTTGCGGATGATAAGGAAATGCTGCATGAATACGAATTGCGGACTGAAAAATGGGACAGCCCGGTGATTGCAACAACAATGGTGCAGTTTCTCAATTCGTTATTTTCAGGAAAAAACAGTGCGGTACGCAGGATGCACCGCCTTTCAGAAGCGGTTATCATCATTGATGAGGTGCAGTCCATTCCGCTGAAATGCGTGTATCTGTTCAATCTTGCAATGAACTTTCTCTCACGGATATGCAAAAGCACGATCGTGCTTTGTTCTGCAACGCAGCCGCCATTTGAGGAGCTTCGGGAGTTTCCGCTGCTGCTGGATGAAAACAGCAGCATGACGGGCGATACTGCGGAGGATTTTGAGATGTTCCGCCGTACAAATCTGATTTATATGGAAAAGAAAGGCGGCTGGAGTTACGATGAGGCGGCAGATTTTTGTTCTGAAAAATTTCGGGAGCATGGAAATCTGCTTCTGATTGTGAACACAAAGTCATCTGCAATAGAAATGTACAAGCGATTGCGAAACACAGAAGATGCGAGTGTGTTCCATCTCAGCACGAATATGTGCCCTGCACATCGCCGGAACTGCATCGATGCGATGAAAGAAAAGCTGTCGCTTCATGAGCCGGTCATTTGCGTGACAACACAGCTGATAGAGGCAGGCGTGGATATTTCTTTTGGCTGTGTCGTGCGTTCTCTTGCCGGAATGGATAATGCAGTGCAGGCAGCGGGACGCTGCAACCGAAATGGAGAACACGAACAGATCTGTCCTGTTTACATCCTGCATTTGTGGGAGGAAAAGCTTGGCAGTCTTGCGGAAATCAAGAATGCCGGAAATATCTCACGGGAAATTGCAGATGCAGCGGATGATCTGGATAATGTGCATCTTCTGGTGCAGTATTTCCGGAAGCTTTACAAAAGTGAACACGATAAGCTGCGATATCCGCTGCAAGAACATACGGATCAGGATCTGATCAATCTTCTGTCACTGAACAAGCATCATGTTGACAGCCGGACGAAACCGAAGCTGAGATTCTGCGGACAGGCATTTAAAAAAGCAGGCAGGCTCTTTGAGGTCATTGATCACAATACATCAGCTGTTATCGTGCCGTATAACGATGAGGCGAAGCAGCTGATTGCAGATCTTGGCAGTGAGCAGAATCCAAAACGCATTTTGGAGCTGCTTGGCAAGGCGCAGAAATATTCTGTCAATGTTTATGCCGGAACACAGCACAAACTTGAGGACGAAGCAGCGATCTTTGATATGAAGTGCGGGGATCTTGAGCATTGCATTGTAAAGATCCTGAGAGAACATTTTTATGACAGTGACTTCGAAATTACAACCGAGGGCGGATTGCATGAAGTATTGCTGCTGTAAAAAAGGAGGAGCATAAAATGGATAAACCAAAACATCGCAACACGGTCGAATTTCAAGTGTACGGAAAATATGCCATGTTCACTGATGTACTTACCCGTACCGGAGGCGAACGCTGCACCTACATGATCCCCACCTATGAAGCGCTGAAAGGCATCCTGCACAGCGTGTACTGGAAGCCTACGTTGGTATGGTACATAGACAGCGTACGGATCATGAATCCCATACGCACCGTGCGAAAGGGGATTCGTCCGATCAAGTACAGCGGAGGAAACGACCTTGCGTACTACAACTATCTGGAGGATGTCTGTTATCAGGTGAGGGCACATTTTGAGTGGAATGAGAATCGTCCGGAGCTGGAAAACGATCGCAATGAGCATAAGCACCACAACATTGCACGACGAATGATCGAACGGGGCGGCAGACGGGATATATTCCTCGGCACACGGGAATGTCAGGGATATGTTGAACCTTGCGTATTCGGCGAGGGAGCAGGTGCGTATGACGGAACGGGAACCATGCCGTACAGTCTGATGCTTCACGGTTTTACCTATGCTGATGAAGCTGAGAATCCCGATGACATGGGACAGATGACGGTACGCTTCTGGAATCCGGTTATGCAGGATGGAATTATTGAATTTCTGCCGCCGAGGGATTGTACGATAAAACGACATATCAAGCCTATGGAGATCAAGCCGTTTGGAAGTGAACTTGGAAACTTCACGGGACTTTGCGAACCGGAACTTGATCTGCTTTCGGGAGGTGAAGAGTTTGAGTTGGACAGATGAATTGTATCGGGTCTATGAGCAACAGTGCGGCAATGATTTTCATGATGGAACGGTTTTGCTCCCTGTTTCCCATTCGACAGCCAATGCACAGATTGAGGTCACGCTTAAAGCGGATGGAACGTTTGTGGGTGCTGTTGCTTTGACGAAGGAAGAGGGGCTGAATACGATCATCCCAGTCACAGAAGATTCGGGTGGACGTACAAGCGGAGTGTGTGCAATGCCTCTCGCCGACAAACTGATTTATCTATGCGGCGATTACAGCAAGTATGTCAATAAGAATAATGAGCAGTATTTCAAAGCCTATATTGAACAGCTTGCACGTTGGAAAGACAGTGCCCATTCCCATCCGTCTGTCAAGGCAATCTATGCCTATTTAGCAGAAAAAACATTGATGCAGGATCTGATCGACTGTCATGTATTGCAGGTGAATGCGGAAACTGAAATGCTGGAAGAAAAGGTGAGTATTGCAGGTATCGCACAGCAGGATGCATTTGTAAGATTCCGTGTGTACGGAAATAATCCTGAGACGTGGCTTGATAAAACACTGTATGACAGCTTTATTGCATGGAACAGCGACGAAATGGCAGAAAACGATCTTTGTTATGCAACTGGGGAAATGAAACCCGTCACCTACAAGCATCCGTCAAAAATCAGAAATACAGGCGATAAAGCCAAGCTCATTTCTTCCAATGACGAAAGCGGTTTTACCTATCGTGGACGCTTTTCGGATAAAACGGAGGCAATCTCTATCAGCTATGACTTTTCCCAGAAAATGCATAATACACTGCGTTGGCTGATTCAGCGGCAGGGAATCCTGTTCGATACATTGACACTTGTCGTCTGGACAAGCTCTCTGGAAGATTCGCCCGATCTGCTTGGCAGCGGCTATGATTCTGAAGACGACGAGTATTTTGCAGAAGACGAGCCGCCCGATACTGAACCGAAATACCGTGATTTTCTGCGAAAAAGTATCTTCGGGAATAAGGATTTCGAAATCACATCCAAAGTCATGCTGATGGGTGTGGATGCTGCAACGACCGGACGACTTTCGATTGCAATCTATGAGGAACTTGCACATTCCCGTCTTCTGGAGCAGCTTGTGAAATGGCATAGTGAAACCGCTGTCATGCGTTTTTATTCAAAGCAGCATACGAGCCGTATCAATTCCTTTGCTGTTAAGGAGATCATCAATTGTGCATACGGCATGGAAAACGGTAAGGGCTATCTCGAAACGAAGCCCGAAATCATCAAAGAAAATGTCCTGCGGCTGCTGCCTTGTATCACGCAGGGGAGAGCGATACCGGCGGATCTTGTGCAGAATCTTGTGAAAAAGGCATCGAATCCGCTTGCCTATGAGCATGGTTATCTTCACCGCACCGTGATAGAAACGGCTTGCGGTATGATCCGAAAACAAAATATTGACCGAAAGAGAGGCGTTCAGAGTATGGCTTATGATCCCAATGAAACCGACCGCAGCTATCTGTTCGGCTGTCTGCTTGCCATTGCAGATGCCGCAGAATATGCATCCTATGATGATGCGGACAAGGGCAAGCGTGTTACCAATGCAAAACGCTATTGGACTATGTTTGCAAAGCGTCCGTCAACAACATGGGCATTGATTGAGAAACAGCTGCGTGTTTACATGACAAAGCTTGGCGGGAAGAGTATTTATTTTGAAAAAATGCTGAATTCTGTGATGGAAAGATTTGAACTGAGTGAATTCTCGGACAACAGTCCGCTTACTTCCGCATACTTGCTTGGCTATCACCATTATAATGCTGAAATTTATAAAGACCATAAGAAAACTGAGGAGGAATCATTATGCTGAACCACAAAATTGATTTTTCAGTGATCATCACTGCCACAAATGCGAATCCCAACGGTGATCCCCTGAATGGTAACCGTCCCCGTGAAGCCTTTGACGGATGCGGCGAAATCTCCGATGTCTGCATCAAGAGAAAAATTCGCAACCGTTTGCAGGATATGGGAGAGAAGATCTTTGTGCAGTCGGACGACCGCTGCGATGACGGATGCGATTCGCTCCATGCCCGTGTCAGCCAGAACGAGAAGATCAAAGCAATCAGCAAGGGAAAGAATACCGATCGAAGTGCATTTGCAGCAGCGGCATGTGAGGAATGGATTGACGTGCGCAGCTTCGGACAGGTGTTCGCATTCAAGGGCGATGCTGTTTCTGTCGGTGTTCGTGGCCCTGTCAGCATCCAGCAGGCAGTGAGTGTATCCCCTGTGGATATTGTGAGCATGCAGATCACCAAGAGTGTCAACGGCGAAAGCGGTAAGGAAAGCAAAGCTTCCGATACCATGGGTATGAAGCATCGTGTGACTTTCGGTTTGTATGTGGTGCATGGCAGCATCAATTGCCAGCTTGCCGAAAAACAGGATTCTCTGCAGAAGATGCTGAAAAAATCAAGACTGCTCTGTGTACATTGTTTGAAAATGACGCATCCTCTGCAAGACCTGAGGGAAGTATGGAGGTCTGCCGTGTTTACTGGTGGGAGCATGACTGCAAAACGCCGAAGCATAGTTCTGCAAAGATTCATCGTGCACTGAATGTGAAGCTGAAGGACGGCGTTTCTGTTCCGCACAGCTTTGAAGATTACGAAATTACCCTGAATGAGATCGATGAAATCAGCCCCGAAATTCTGGATATGATGATGTAGTCGCTCCCTACCCAGGGAGCGTGGATTGAAATATCGTTGGGATACTTGAAAAGCACGTCCGCAAGCGTCGCTCCCTACCCAGGGAGCGTGGATTGAAATTTGGAAATTACAGTGGGTACCAGCGGTCAATCATGTCGCTCCCTACCCAGGGAGCGTGGATTGAAATTGCGGAAAGATACAGATTAATGTGGATGGTATTCGGTCGCTCCCTACCCGGGGAGCGTGGAGTGAAATGGGGAGTAAGGGCAACGATAAAAGGTGCGACCATATGATTGGACGCACCTTTTTATTGTATGAGCATATATGTTTCAGCCGAAATCCTGACTCGGTTTAAGCACACTCCCCATGCCCCGCATCCAGAATAATCACCCGTGCGGAGTCCTCTGCCGTGCTTGTCGGAAATGTCGGGGGAAGTTTCTTTGTGCCATAGTATGCGCCGCCGAGGACTGCTGCAATGGCTGCGGTCACTGCAGCAATCCGCTGCAGCAGTTGTTTTGTTTCAGATTTCATAAGCACCACCTGATGTAAATAATAGGGTGTCGTCCCTTGGTTCATGCTTATGCAGTTGGTTTTCGTAATATTCCGCAGATCCGGACGCATTGTTCTATGCTGCATTATCTCATTTTATATACTATTATAATAAAGAAAATAGAAACAAAATTGAATTGGATATTTCTTTTCTAAAACAGAACAAAAAACAATTTCCTGAATACGTCAAAAGTGGAAATTATTTCATTTACAGTCAGTCTTGCAGAAATAATAATATACTCCATGTAAACCACAAACTGTGAAAATGCACAAATTTATTTTGATCAAAATGTAAAAATGATAGAAATTGAATGACAAAAGCCATGTTTGCTTGACTTTTGAGTTGGCAGATAGTATAATTAAGTATAGGAAAACGCTGTATTCATTTTGAACCAAATATAGTATGGAGAAACGATATGACTGACAAAGAACTACGAAGATTGAAACGATCTGAACTATTGGAAATACTTTTTTATTTACAAAAGGACAACGAAACCCTCCGTCAGGAGAACGAAGATCTCAAGCAGCAGGTGGCAAACGTTGCTGCGGCGAGCAGTGTTTCAGATGAAGACATCGAAAGGATCGCACGGGCTGTCAAATATGAATTAAAGGGCGGCGCACCGAGCGGTACGGCTAATAAGAAAAAGAAATAAACGCAGCAAAAAACAGGAGAATAAGGATGGAGCAGGAAATCAAACGAGATCTGCCGACGCTTTCACAGCTGACGGCAGAGGTCAAGCGAATCCGATATCAAAGAAATTTCAGAAAAACACTGGTGAGCACCTTCAGCTCCCTGCTCGTGGTTGCGGCAATTGCAGTATTGATCTCAATGCTGTTCCTGCCCGTACTCCGAGTGACGGGTTCGAGTATGACTCCGACACTGCAGAACGACCAGATGGTCATCTGCAATAAAAATGCAAACTTTGAAAGCGGTGACATCATTGCTTTCTACTATAATAATAAGATCCTCCTCAAGCGAGTGATCGCAACATCCGGTCAGTGGGTCAATATGGATCCCGACGGTACGGTTTATGTAAACGACGAAGTGTTGGATGAACCCTATGTCAGAACAAAGGCATTTGGTGAATGTGACATCCAGCTGCCGTATCAGGTGCCGGACAACCGAATTTTTGTCATGGGCGACCATCGTGCTGCTTCTATTGACAGCAGAACGAGAACAGTGGGCTGTATTGCTGAAGAATACATCATAGGCAAGGTGGTATTCAGAATATGGCCGATGGACAGCTTCGGCGCTGTCTGATATTAAAATTTCACACGAAACATTGTACTATATAAAGGAGGGATGTACATGAGAGAGATGCAGGCCTTGGTTCGGAACTATGTTCTGAATCGTGATAGGCAGATGAAATATCTGGCAGTTCTGATTGCACTGTCGTTGTTTGTATCATTTATGGTTCCGTTCATTCTGATGCAGCCGGCGGACAGTATGGCAGAGGCTTCTGCGTGCGGAATAGAAGAACATGTTCATACAGAGGAGGCAGGATGCTATCAGCTATTCTGCGCTCCGGAAGAGGGAGAAGAGCATGTGCATTCCGAGCGATGCTACGCTTTGATCTGTGAAAAGATCGTACATACGCATACGCCCAATTGCTACCCGACAAAGCCTGATTTTTCGGCGTTGTTCAGCACGATCTACGATCCCGAGAATCTGAAGGCTACCGCAGACGGTCAGAGTTACGCAAACTCCCCGAAGGATAAGCCTTCCGAGTATAAGGCACCCGCAGGTTCCATTCTCGGCGTTGCAACACATTTCCACATTTTCGCAGAGTCCGTATCGCTGCAGTCCCACGTTCATGGTAATATTGCAACAAACTGGCTGCTGCAGAACGGTGCATTCGGTGTTTACAACGACAGACTCAACGGCATGTCCTCCATCAACTACATCCGAAACCTCGGACCGAATGGAAATCTGGACAATGCCTATCAGACGCAGCTGATCATGGGTTCCGATTATTCTTCTCCTCCGTCTCCCTGGTTCTCAAACAGATATGAGATCAGAAGCAAGAAGGACAGAAAGACCTACTACATCCCGAAGGATAAGTTCCCGATGTGGTTCGCACCCGAATATGTAGAACCGCAGGTGAAGTTCGAAAAGAAGGATCGTCCCTTCATCAACATCACACAGGAACTGAATAAGTTCGCTGATATGTCCATGGATCTGGTTGAAGAAGCAGGTGCGATGGATAATGATAAGGGCGTATCTACAAAGTATCCGACGGTCAAGTCTGATCCGAACGGAAACTTCAATGGACAGTCCACAACAACTCCCGGTACAGTTGTACTTCAGACTCAGGGTGAAAACCTAACTCTCGATTTCTCTAATATTGATGACAAGTACATCTATTACACAATTGATGCTACCAACTTTGATATGGTTTCTCCTTGGTCTTCATGGATGAAGGTTCTCCAGATCAAGGGCATCACAGAGGATAAGTTCCTGTTCCTGAACATCGACGTAGGAACCAACCCCGACGCATACTTCAGCAAGTCCTGGATGGTTTACAAGGATGACGGAACAACCTACGGCACAGGCGAAGTTCCGCTGGAAGACGGCGGATGCAGAGTCCTTTACAACATCGTTTCCTCCGACGGAAACGGCGGCAACTACAAGCCCTTCGAAGGCAAGGCAGTATTCGGCGAACGCCGTAACGGTTCCATTCTGGCACCGAATGCTGATGTCAACGTTGCAGGTAACACCAACGGTACCATCATTGCAAGAAACTTTGTTGCTACCGGTGAGTCCCATAGATGTGACATCCAGCAGGAAGGTACAGAAGGCGACGACGCTGACTGGTCACTGGGCGAAGAAACTCCCACAACACCCAAGCAGCAGAAGCTTGAAGTTACAGTAAAGAAGAACTGGAGCGGCGGCACTTCATATAATGGCGTTAAAGTCGTTCTTTACAAATCCAAGTCACCGACCCTTACCGATCCGCATAAAGTTCCCGGCAAGGAAGCAACACTTAGCAGCGACAACGGCTGGCAGACAGTTTTCAAGGATCTTCCCGCATATGAAGCGGAAGAAAAGCTTTACTACTTTGTGAAGGAAGAAACAGAGGTTTCGGGATTCACCGCAACCTACGAAAACAACATGATCTCCGTGAACAGCGGAACAATCACCATCACCAACGTCGCAAAGAAGAAGATCAACGTAAGTGTTGAAAAGAAATGGGAACATCCCTCCGGATCTTCTACTACCGACATCAACGTAAAGCTCTATCAGACCACAAATGCAAATCTGGACGCAACAAAGCCGGAGCAGTTCAGTGGTATGACAGCGATTGGAGATGTATGGCTCAATTCCGGCAACAACTGGAAGCACACATTCTCCGATCTTCCCGAACTGAGCGATGATGGTCAGAAATACTACTACTACATCGTGGAGCAGAACGTTCCTGCAAACTACGCAGCAGGCTATACCGGCAACGGCGTAAACACCAACAGCGGTACAGTTACCGTAACCAACTCCAAGGATAAGATGGTTTCCGTAACTGCCAAGAAGGAATGGAAGCCCACAGCTCCCGGTTCTGTCGTAACCGTCAAGGTAAATCTTTACCAGTCCACAAACGGCAGTCTGGATGCAACAAAGGCAAGTGATTTCAGCAGTCTGACACCGCTTAAAACAGCGACGCTTACTGCTTACAATAACTGGAGCTACACATTCCCCGAATATCCCGCAATGGATGCAAGCGGCAACAAGTACTACTACTACATCGTGGAACAGGACGCTCCCTCCGGTTATACGACGATCTACACGAATAACGGTATCACATCCGACAGCGGCGAGGTTCTGATTACCAACGTCAAGGATATCACAGTAACCGCTAAGAAGATCTGGGATCCCGACACCGTAGCTTCTACTCCCACCACACAGGAAACCAAGACGTATAAGATTATGCCGATTGGTGACTCTATCACACAGGGTGAATTGGGAGGAGCAGATGGTAGCGTCGGCGGTGGCGGAGCACATGGCGGCTACAGAAAATATCTGGACTACATTCTTGAAGAAAAGTATGAAGAATTTTTCGGCAAGGATAAGACCTATAACATTGATCTGGTTGGTCCTAAGAACAATGTAAATCCGTTCGACTATAATGGTGCAGCAGATGAAATAACCGCAACATTCTCTTTCAACGGCACAAACGTTACTTACACCTACGACAACAACCATGGCGGCTACAGCGCACACCAATCTTACACTGACGATGGAAACAACAGCGTTTATCATCAGCTGGTGAATGCAGATAATAACGAAAACTCCGGTTCAATCAAGGCAGCACAGCCCGACATCGTTCTGCTCATGATCGGTACAAATGATAGAAATGCACTTGTAGACCCCGATGTGTATGAGCAGCGACTCCATACGCTTCTTGATTATATGCTGACAGAGCTTCCTAAGGACAGCGTAGTTTTCGTGGCATCAATTCCAGAATTCGACTATTATGGTTATAAGGATGTTACTGATTACAATAACAAGGTTAAGAGGGTTGTACAATCCTATGCAAATTCCGGCAAGAACGTAAGATTTGTTGATGTAGCAGCATTCATTAAACTTGCTGATCTCAGTGACAAAATTCATCCCAGTGAATCCGGCTACGAAAAAATGGGTAAAAACTGGGCAACCGTCATCGACTCCTACATCCAGGAATTACAGCCCGTTTCATCCGTTCCGGCTGAAACGAGAGAGCCCATCAACGTAAGACTCTACAAGTCTACGAATCCTTATCTCGACGCTGAAAAGCAGACTGACGTAGATCAGATGACCTATGTTCAAGATGCAACGCTCAACAGCGACAACGGCTGGACAGGCAAGTTCGAAGGCCTTCCCGCAATGGAAAACGGCAGCACACTCTACTACTACATTGTGGAAGAAAACGTTCCGAAGCACTACACCGTAACCTATTCCAACAATGCTGTTAACAATAACGACGGTACAGTCGTAGTTACCAACACCAAGGAAAAGATGCTCAACATCACCCTTGACAAGGAATGGGTAGGCGGCAAGCCCAATAACGAAAACATTACCGTAACGCTCTATCAGTCCACAGAACGTAATCTGGACATGACAGTGAGCGACTCGGATTTCCAGCAGCTTCTGAACAGCAACAAGCTCTGGAAATACAGTGACGAAAAGAACACCGGCAAATCCTCCGTCACATTTACGGCAGGAGAAACCCCGCACTTCACAAATCTCCCCGTTTACAATGAAAACGGCACAATGTACTACTACTACGTTCGTGAAAGCAACGTTTCCGGCTACAAGCCGAGCTATTCCAAGAATCCGGTTTACGGCGCCGATAAGGAAGTTACGATCACGAACACAAAGATGATCAGCATTAACGTTACAAAGAACTGGAGTATCAACACCGGAACAGTAAGCAGTAAGCAAATCACCGTTGAGTTGTACAAGTACAAGCACGTTCCTGCTGAGGGTGAAATGAGCTATTGGCCGTCCACCTTTATTCCGGTTGGTGCAGAGCTGGTAGAAACCAAAACGATCAACGCAAACGGCGGTAAGGTAACGTTCGACAATCTCCCCATAGAAGAAAACGGCTACAAGCTGTTCTATTACGTCAAGGAAGCGGATGACGCAGAAATCACCAAGAACTTTGATGTGATCTATGGTCCCGAAGAAAGCGGACAGCTTGCTGATCCCAATCAGCCTGACACATACGATAAGACAATCACTAACAAGGAGAAGGCGGCAACTGAAATTTCCATTACCGTTAATAAGGACTGGGATGTTGAAGACTTCTTCTACGATTTCGACAAAGACGGCACAATGGATCCTCCGAACGATTATTACGTTCAGGACTCCGTAAACCCCGTTGAGCAGTGGGCAGATCCCATCAAGGTTACGCTGCAGTATTCAACGGATGGCACGAACTGGACGGATTACGAACGTTACAAGGACGTAGAGTTCTACACAACTTACACATTCACCAATCTTCCCAAAACGACAGGTGCTAACAATACCGGAAGCCCCTATTACTACAGAGTTGTGGAAAGCTACAACTACGGTTATGTAACTGAGTACAAATATCCGGATGGTAAGTCCAATATCAACGCAAGCGAAATTCAAAAGGGTCAGGCAATGCCCGAGGTTGAGCTGAAGAACACGCTGCTCAAGCGCACGCTCAACGTCAAGAAGAATTGGTACAACAACATCAATGATGGCGTTGACAAGGTCGTTGTTGAGATCTACCGCAGAACAACCAATAAGAAGCCCGATCTGGGTATTAATCCGGATGGTACGATCAGTGGTGGTAATGGCGGCAATACAGGCGGCGATACTCCCGAAACTTTCACTCCGGTAGAAGTACTGAAAACGACATTTGAGGATAATGACACTACCAAGGACAAATGGACAGTGCATGGTAACACCAGCAGTTCGCAAGGTCAGACAACAGGCATTCAAAATGGTCAATATCACCTCTGTTGTGGCAATTCTGACTCCCCGTCTTATATCAGCTACACCTTAAACGTAGTGCCCGGTGCAAAATACAGCTTCAGCACTCAGTCAAGTCGTTCGGAAATCACCGTTTTGAAGGTCGCTTATGGTAATGATGCTCCGGAAATCGTAGCTCAAGGCGATTCTACTGCTGCAAACTTCACAAGTGCAGAAGTAAAGGGTGAGTTTACAGTACCCGAAGGCGTAACATCTGTAACACTTCAGGTGGGAGTCACAGGTCAAGCTAACTATGGTGCAGATTTTGACGACATCACAGTAACCCAGCTGACAGCAGGCACTCAGGTTACCCCTAAGCCCTACATCAACTCCTTTGACAACAACACAACAGAGGGTTGGACGCAGGTTGGTAATCACAAAAATGATACTACACAATCTGGTTTACAGTCAAGTCCCACATATGATAGTTCTGCTTATTCCTATGGATTGATTTCTCAGAATGGAACAGCGAATGGTGCAGTTAGTGATCTTTCCGGATACTATTACTGTTCTTACATTCAGAAGGAATTCACAGACCTGACTGCTGGTTCTACTTACAATTTCAGCACAAAGGTAACAAGAACAACCGGTGATCCAGTGTATGTGGCACTTCGTGCCGTATATAACGATGGAACGCCCGTTGAAATTGCAAGAGTGCAGACAACTGCAAATAAGATTGATTGGAAGGAACTGGCAGGCGACTTCACAGTACCTGCTGGAACTACAAATGTGAAACTGCAGATCGTGCCGATTACGAACAGCGGTTACATGGGTACGATGATGTATGTTGACGATGTCAAGGTTGAACTGGTATCAACCGGCAGCAACGAACCCGAACCCATTTTCTACAATCAGTTCAATGATACTAATGGCTGGCAGCCTTTGCAGGTACAGAACGGTACAGTGGACGTTTGGACGAGTGGTAACGCACAGTACGGCGGTGAGGGCGCATCCCTTGGCGTTGGCGGCAGAACAAATGGCAGTACCGTATATTCCGGTAGAGTCCTCGCATCTGACGGTGCATACAAGCCTCTTGATTCCAGTCAGTTTGTACCCGGCAATTCCTACAAGTTCAGCGCATATGCAAGATCGGGTGGTGGTGAGGACACATTTGTACTGGGTCTGAGATACACACTCAACGGTCAGACATATCGTGCAGATATCGCATCCAAGACAATCGGCGGCGGCTGGCCGGATTCTCCCATTGAAAGCCCGGCAGTGCAGATTCCGCAGGGTGCAACAAACGTTCAGCTTTGCATCTATACCAAGAACAATACGGATAACTTCTACATTGACGAGGTAAAGGCATTTGCTGCAACAAACGGTTCCCAGCTGAATGGTTACAGTGAGCCGACGTATAATGGTGGTAGCCAGGGCGGCGGCAATACAGGAACCGATGTAACTACCGTTACCTATGACTTTGAGGATAACTCAAATCAGGGTTGGAGCGGATATAATGGTGGTTGGGCAAACCTCACCAATTGGAAAAAGAATGGACAATATAGTCTTCAGATTGGTAATGGTTCCGCTGCACATGATTTAAGTTCGAGCGATTTCTCGACAGGTTACCAGTACAGCTTTAGCGCATATGTCTGGGGTGGTAATAGCAGTGTTAATGCAAGTCTGGAATTGCATTACGAAGGGGCAACTGGATCTCCCATAATAATTGACAGTACCTCAACCCTTGACGGCGCAGAATTGAAAGGCAGTGCTACTATTCCAGCAAATGCAACGAATGTAAAACTCGTAGTGAATGGTGCAGGTACTCAATTCATGGTTGACGACATCACAATCACCGGTCCCTACCCGTCAAGCAACAGCAAACCCCGCAACGTCGAAACCTTCTTCAGTGGCAGCAACACGCTGACAAAGCGCCAGCTGAACGTTCAGAAGATGGAAGCTGTTAAGCTCGCAAGAGCCTCTACCGCTTGCAAAGACTACTGGTATGACACAGAGATCGTATACAGTGATAACGAAAATCAGGCACCAACACTTATTGAATTCGACTCATTTACAAGAAACGGCAATACATTCGTAGGCGATACTGTAAAGCATCTCGAAGTTCAGTTTTATGACAGGGTTTCTTTCCCGTCTGAGATTAACGTATGGCTGCAGGGCAGCGGTGACTTTGGCGGTTCGAATTGGAAAACCAGCTCTGATGGTCTGATCCACACGTTTGCGAAGAATATTCTCGTTAAAGAAAATACTTATCTGCGAGTTTTCACAAAGAAACCAGAGCTTGTTAAGCGTCTTGTCCTGACATTTACGAACGGTACAACGCTGACAATCAACAACACGAAATCCATTGCAGACGCAGCGAGAGTCGAGTCAAGCGCAGGAACTGAAGCCCCCACAGTAAGTGGTACTTATTCCAAGGACATTGCATATTTGGATGGTGGCGATTGGGCAAATGCGTGGGATATCTGGAACTCGGGTGAAGAACTGAACCAGAAATGGGCAAATCAGACAATCAACTCCGCTGATGTATATTTTGCAAAGGATTATGGTGTTGATTACACCAATCTGAATACCGATAACGAAGCGATCAAAGCAAATCAGGGAAGTGCAGATGTCACGAAGTTCGGTATGTATCTGCTGATCAACGGTGTTATCAACGGAAGCAATAGAGACTGGAACGGTCATGAGGTTTACGCTGCGTTGGATTCCAATTCTGTTACAACCGGAAGTGACTATGTTGTAGCAAACTACACCTTCACGAATTCACCTCAGCTGTCAGCATCTTCTAACAACAACATCAGCTCGTTGATCATCAAAACAGGAGATAAGCTCAAGGTAAAAGCCGTAGTTCTCAAATGCAATAACGGCCAATCCTACGTTATTAACAACACCGAGTATTCTCATGTGGCAGGTGTAACAACTGATACACGTTATTACGAGTTTGTGCAGGATTTCAATTACAATAGCAGCAGCGATGGTGATTCGATTTCGCAGAGATGGCCAAACAATGATGAAAAGCTTGATGAAATTGAAGTGTACTTCAAGAAGGGCGTAGTTAACAGCTCAACCCTGAGCAGTAACCTCGAATTCTATAATCCCGGTAATGTCAGCGGAACATTTGATGTAAGCGATGCAGTATATGATATTGCAAGATACTCATACACAAACAATAACGTACCAAAGGATCAGATTAGTCAAACGATCAATGGTAAGACAGGTGTTCCCAATGCGATTAAGATGATCGTTCTCACAAGCAACTGGGGCAGTAAGTTCGTCATTGTTAACACAGCTTATGCTGAGAACAACGACTACAACACCACCGCCGATCAGTTCGAAAAGTGGTATCCGTTTACTCAGTCCGACGGTGTTATTGATGGTGTTGACAGAGTCAATAACGTTTTCCTCACAATTGATGACCTCGGCAGAGATTTTTACGGCAAGAAGATTGAATCTTTGCAGATGTATATCAATGCAAAAGTTACACCGGGCACTACAACTCCCGGCGGAATGGGTACTAACACATTCCTGCAGGATTACGAAAGCGGTGATACGAACGGCAAGCTTACATGTGTTGGTAATATCGGAACATCCAAGGAAAAATGTCAGACAGTGAGCGGTGCCTATGGTATGTGTAATGTTTTCGATTACAAGATCGTTGACACCTATGATGGCATTGCAGACGCAGCCTTCCATGGAGCAAATGCAACTGACAAGTGGACAGGTGATCGACTCAATATTCAGACAAAGAATCCTACGGATATTTCCAGAGTAGTTTTAACCTTCGATGACGGCACAACCTACACCGTATGGAACATGAACTACTTAGGTACGGAAGACGGCGTACTGCATTACAGCCACAAGACATCGTTCGTTGAAAATGGCGCAACAAACCTGTTCGCAGACTCCGAACTGATCGACCGTTATGAGGGCAGAAAGCTTGACTACATCGTAGTAACCTACGGTGAGGACGGCGATGAGTTCCTCTCCATTCCGAGAGATCTGCTCAACTATGACGGAAATGCATCCAACCCAAGCATTGGTGATATTTCAATCACGCACACGTTTACTAATCAAATCGAAAATCCGGGTGTGTTGAAAATCATTGAAGATGCCAGCGATAATTTCACGCTGGCGGACATCAAAGAAGTGAAATTGTTCTATAAGGACAGCGACACCAATGTTGACGGTGAAAATTCCACTTACACAATCTACAACACAGATTACAGCCCGAAGGCAGAGCCTGACGTTCCCGCAATCGGCAATCAGCCCGCACTTGGCAGTGATTTCGTATTCATCACAACACTTGATCTGACCAAGGAAAACAATTGGCAGGCAGCGCTCAAAGGACTTCCGGTAACGGATGGTCAGGGCAATGCATACGAGTATGTGATCGTTGAGAAGAACGTTTACGGTGAAGGCGCTGACCGCTACCAGCTGGTGAGCTACGAACATCCCGACGGCGTAATTCTCGAAAAGGACGGAACACAGACGAGCTTCCTCAATACCACTACGGATGATGAAAACGGTCTGGTAATTATGCCCTCCTCCGGCGGCGAGGGTAAGACATGGTTCTATGTCGCAGGTGTCGCACTGATGCTTTGCGGTATCGCCGGATGTTACGGTATGAAGCGTAGGCAGAGAAGCCGCCGCTGAGTATATAATTCAAAAACCCTATCCGACCGGTGCGGACGCACCGCACCGGCGGAACAATCTAAATTAAAAGGAGAATTATTATGAGTACAAGAAAAATGAAGAGATTCGCAACAATCGCAGCTATCGCAATGATCGCTTCTTGCGTGGCAATGCCCATGGCAGCTATGACTGCTTCCGCAGCTGAGACTGCAAACATCACAATGACACAGGGTGCAGCAGATTCAGTGTATGTAGCATATAAGCTGCTCAATCTGACAACAAGTGATACCAATGGGGATCTTACGCCTGACAACTACGCTTACACACTCAACACAAAGTATGAAGCTGCACTTAAGTCTGTAACCGGTAAAACTACAGAAAAGGAAATCATTGCTTATCTGGAAAGCATCAAGGGTAGTGCAACTAAAGTCAGAGATTTTGCTGATGCTATGTATGCAGAGGTAAGAACAATGGCGGTTGACGCTACATCTACTGATGGTGTATTTGCAGGCGTAGCTCAGGGTTATTACCTGATTGCTGAGTCTGTACTGGGCACTGATGATGACACCTTCTCTTTGGTAATGCTTGATACCAACGGTGGCACAAATATCGAGGTTGAGACAAAGGAAGATACACCGTCTCTTGAAAAGAAACTGAAGGAAAAGAATGATTCTACAGGTGTTGAATCGAATTGGCAGGATGGTGCTGACTATGATTTGGGAGATGCCATTCCTTTCAAGCTGACAGGTTCGATTTCTGGCAAGTACGCTGAGTATGAAGAGTATTTCTATGCTTTCCATGATACATACTGCGCAGGTCTGACATTTAATAAAGACTCTGTAAAGGTTACTATTGATGAGGTGGAGATTGATAAGTCTCTCTATGAAGTAGTTGAAGGCGCAGGAACGTTTGAAGTACGTTTCAAGGACCTTAAGGATGTTGATACTGCTATTGCAGATCTGGCAATTGATGGAGATAGCGTAGTTGTTGTAGAATATACTGCAACACTGAATGAAAATGCAGTAATCGGTTCTGAGGGTAACGAAAACGTTGCATACCTTGAATACTCCAACAATCCTTACTTTGTAGGTAATGGCACTGATGCTGATACCGATGGCAAGGACGATGGCAGTGAGTCTGGCAGCGACAAGGACGGTATCGACAATGACGGCGATGGTGAAGTAGACGAAGAAGGCGAAACCGGCGAAGAGACAACCAGCGAAACACCCAAGGATGAAGTTCGTGTTTATACATACCAGGTAGATGTTAACAAGGTTGACGATAAGAAGGCTCCCCTGGCTGGTGCTGGATTTACACTGTACAAGTGGGATGCAAGTGTTGAAGGTGAAGATAAGTATGTAGCAGTTGGTGCAGAGCAGAAGGCAGCAGCTGGCGAAACAATGACTACATTTACTTGGAAGCGTCTTGATGCTGGTAAGTATAAGCTCGTTGAAACAACTGTTCCTGGTGGCTATACAAAGGCTGAAGATCTTGAATTTACTGTAGATGCAACTTATGACACCGAAGATGATGCTCCTGAGTTTGGTACACTGACAGCAAAGCAGGGTGAAACAGTGATCTCTTCTGATACAGAAGCAGGCTTTATCTTCACATCTAATCAGACAAATGGTACACTGGGAACAACAGTAGAGAACAAGCCCGGTAGCCTCCTCCCGTCCACCGGTGGTATCGGTACCACAATCTTCTACGTAGTCGGCGGTACAATGGCAGCTGGCGCAGGCGTATACCTGATTTCCAAGAAGCGCATGAAGAAGGACGAAGAATAATTAACGTTCATACATATTCTTCACGCAAAACATAATTTCAGTAAATTCTAATTAACCTAATCTTGCTGCCGGCGGTTTTCCGCCGCCGGCAGCCATTAGGGAGGATCCCATGAGCAAAAAGTCAAATATCATTTCAACCATCATTTTTACCATTATTTTCCTTGTGGGACTCTCCGTGATGTTCTACCCCATGTTCAGCAATTGGTGGAATTCCAAAGTCCAGAGTGGTGTTGTTGCGAGTTACGAAACTGTAGTCGAGCAAATGGACAATTCCAAGCTGCTGGAAATGATCGAAGAGGCGAATGCCTACAACAAGCAGCTTGCAAAGCTGTCCGATCCCTATAAGGATTATGACTTTATCGCAGGCTACTATGACATTCTGGATGTTTCCGGAACGGGCATTATGGGATATGTCGATATCCCCCTGATTCAGGTGAAGATTCCGATCTATCACGGTACAAGCGAGGGCGTTCTCCAGATCGCCGCAGGTCATCTGGAGGGAAGTGCCATTCCCGTGGGCGGCAAGAACACGCACAGCGTTATTTCCGCACACAGAGGTCTGCCGTCCGCAAAGCTCTTTACCGACCTTGACAAGCTTGTTGTCGGTGACTATTTCACCATTCACATCCTCGGTCAGATCTACACCTATGAGGTGGAGGAAATCCTGATTGTAGAACCGCACGAAATCAGCAAGCTTGCGATCATCCCCGACGGTGATTATGTGACGCTGATGACATGCACCCCCTACGGCGTTAATTCTCACAGAATGCTGTTAAGATCCAAGAGAGTTGCCAATATTATCAATGAGGACGGCGAGGAAGTTCCGGCAGTTGCTGTAAAGGTAACATCCGATGCGGTACAGGTCGATCCGCTTCTGGTCGTGCCGATTCTGGCTTCCCCTCTTGTCATCGTGATGCTCTGCTTCTGGATGTTCAGCGACAAGAAGAAAAAGCCCTTGCCGTATCGAAATCCTGTTTATGATTTATCACTTAATTTGGATGAATAACAATACTTTTGAAAGGAAGTGGTTGATATGCGCACAAAAGCAATTCGCAGACTCGGTGCTGTTTTCTGCCTGATTGGCATGGTGTTCTGGATGGCAGCCTGTGTTCTGATTCATACTACCGCAGCAGATGCCAAAGGCTCGCTGACGATCCTCAGTGAAACGGAGGAAGGCGTTAAGCTTGTGGGCATGCAGTGGGATATTTTCAAGATCGGCGGCAGAAATTCCGAAGGAAAGTACGAGCTTCAGGGTGAATTTGCAAATTTCCCTGTTTCTCTTGAGGATACCTCTACTTCTGCACTTGCCTTTGCAGCGGATACGCTGGATACCTTCACGACGGTTTACAAGACAAGACCGCTTGATACCCAGAGAGCAGATGCAAACGGCGTTCTCAAATTCGAAGATCTCGGTGTTGGTCTGTATCTGGTAGCCGGTGATCATGTCAAAATCGGCGATACCTACTACTTCCCGGCAGCTTTCCTGATGGAAATCACGGAATTCGGCGGCACCAATCAGGTTTATGACCTGACGGCACATCCGAAGTACATCTATAAAAATGCAGAGGATCAGGACGCTTACACCGTCAAGAAGGTGTGGGAAAAGGACGAGGCACATACCTTTACGAGAACCCCCTACGTTACGGTAGAGATCTACCGCAATGAGGTTCTGTATGAAACTGTCAGACTGGATGATTCCAACGACTGGAGCTATTCCTGGTTTTCTGATAAGCCCTACGACTGGAAGGTTGTTGAGGTAGAGATTCCGGAGAATTACTACGTTATCTTCCGTCACAACGAAACACAGTATGTCGTTGTCAACAGCTTCAACACATCAAGCTCGATTGAGGATACTACACAGCCTACGGGTGGCGAGCAGACGGAAACAACCGAACCCACCGTGGATGTACAGACGGAAACCACGACCGAATCTACCACGACAGAAACTACTACTACTGTAATCTCATCGGATACAGTGACCGAAACATCAACAGAAACCTCCTCATCCGATACAACAACAACAACAGCAACCACCACAACTACCACATCCACCACGAAAAAGCCCGAAAAATTGCCCCAGACCGGACAGCTTTGGTGGCCGGTACCGGTGCTTGCACTTTCAGGTCTGATCATGATGGGCGTTGGATTTAAACTGCGTACAAAGGAGTAACCGTATAGCATGAAAAAAACACATGCATGGTGCTTGATTGTAATAGGGGCAATGCTGCTGATTGCAGCATTGCTCCTTATTGTTTACAACATGCGTCAGGACGAAGGAAGCGGAAAGGAATCCGCATTGATTCTGAGCGATCTGCGCCAGCATATTTCTCAGCAGCAAACAGAACCACCGACAACGGAGCCGGATCTGATGCAGTACATCCCGACGAACGACTTGTTCTCGGAGTATGCGACGGAGGAAACACAGGAAACCACGGAGCCTGCCGATCCCTTGGAGGATCCGGTTGTGGAGATCGACGGTTCGCAGTATATCGGCATTATCAGCATTCCATGCCTGAGTGTGGAACTTCCGGTCATGAAGGATTGGAGCTATCCGAAGCTGCGCCGTGCGCCCTGCCGCTATCAGGGCAATGCAGTGACGGGGGACCTGATCATTGCTGCGCATAATTTCCGCTCACATTTCGGAAATATCCAGTCGCTCAATTCCGGCGATCAGATCGTATTTCTGAATGCAGACGGCGAAAAGTATATCTACGAGGTCATCCAGACGGACATGGTCGGCGGAAGGGACATTCCTTCAATGCTGGCAGGTTCGCAGGATGGCTGGGATCTGACGCTGTTCACATGTACCCTGAGCGGACAGACACGAGTGGCAGTGCGTGCGGTATTGATTCCGCCGCCGGAAGAATAAAAAAATGGACTCTGCAGCGGATGCTGCGGAGTCCTTTTGCAGTTGTACCAAAAAATACAACCCCGCTTCTTACGCCGCCTTTTTAAAGGAGGTGAGAAGATGGGCTGGAAAATGAAAAACGGGAGCATCCCGTATCCCGAGGGTGCTGCGGTGATGCAAGGGATCCTCACTGCCCCCACGCCCCTGACGCTCTGGAAGGGAAGAAGAGGAATGCTGCCGTTTATTCCCTTGTCTGCATCGCTGCCGCCGTTTGGCTGCTTTGCAAATGCAGCAGAACTTCGGGAATTCCGCTACAGAGGGACAATGGCACAGTGGGAGAACGTGCAGCTTGGCAGCAGCTGGAACACCAACGCCCCCTTTACGCAGATTGTCTGCAAGGATGGCGAGCTTTCTTGCAGGTGATGTGTCAGAAAAAATCCCCGTCGAATGACGGGGATTTATCTTTACCCAAGCTCTCTGATCGCCCGAATCCTGCGGAACAGCAGGCAGGAAAGCGTTCCTGCAATGCCAAGCAGGAAAAACAGCATCGCTGCTCCCGAACCTTTTCCGCTGCCGAAGAGTATCGTCAGAGGGTGCTCTGCCGAAATTCTTGCCATCAGCGGCTCAAACACCTTGTCCACGAGCAGACCGCCGAGGAAATAGCCGAGGGGAATCGTAAAGAATTGCAGTGTATTGCGCACGGAATACACACGCCCCTGCATTTCCTTCGGGACATTGCTGCGGAACAGTACATCGTAATTTGCACCCATCAGCGGAATCAGAATCCAGCCGCATACGACTGCAATGCTCCACGGCAGAACGCCTGTGGAAAGTGCAAGAATGAAATTCTCCGTCCCCATCGAAAACAGCAGGCAGTTGCAGATGACACGGCTCCTGCTTTGGGGCTTTGGGAAGAATGTGGCGATTACACTTCCGATGAGCGTTGCGATTCCTGTGCAGCTGCTGACGATGCCAAGCGTCGTTTCGTCCGTTTTGGAAAGCACCATCGCAGGAAGTGCGGCGTTGTTGAAGGATGAGATCAGATTGATCGACGACAGAAACAGAATCAGCCAGAGGATGCCCTTGTTCTGTCTGAGATAGGAAAGTCCGCTGCGTGCCGATTGCAGCAGCGTTTCGGAAGCTTTGTTTTTCTGCTCAATCGGGGGGATTCTGATAAACAGCAGCAGCACCAAAAATGCCGCCGCAAAGGTCAGCAGATCAAATGCAATGACCGCCTCAATTCCTGCGAGGGATACGATTGCCGCCGCAAGAACCGGCGTCAGGATGGATACGACCGAATTGGAAAAATACCGCATCGCACTCGTTTTCTGATAGTGCTTTTCGGGTGTGAGCAGTGTTGCCGCAACATCCGAAGCGGGCGACTGCACCGTGTTCATCAGCCCGTTGAGGGCATTGAGAACGTACAGATGCCAGACCGCAAGCGTTCCCGTCCGCAGCAGAACCAGTGCTGTGATCGTGCAGAGTGCCGCAAAGCTGTCGCAGATGAGCATGATGGATTTCTTGTTCCATTTGTCGCTGATGGCACCGGCAAAAATGCTCATGATGACATATGGCGCATAGGAACACACCGTCAGCAGTGCCGTCTGCAATGCCGAGCCGCTGTCCTGATACAGCCAGATCGACAGCGCAAAGCTCGTCATGGAACTTCCCAGTGCAGAAAATGTCTGCGTCAGCCATAAAATGATAAATGCTCTGAGTTCTTTGATTGTATGCATAGTACCTTGCTCCTTTAGAATTGATTTGTATTTCCCGATACTGCGGGATCATGAACGGGGCAAGGCGTGACGGAATTCCTTCTCCATGCAATCCGTCATACCTTGCATGGAGCTGTGCCGGTGCAGATGATCATGTGTTTCACCTCCGAAAACTGTCTGTTTTATATACATAGTATACCACATCGGCAATGCAAAGTCAATGAACATGCCGTTCATAATTTAAGTAAACAAAATTTACAGAGAAAATTTTCGTAATACCCCTTGACATTTTTGTGAAAGTATGGTATGATAAGAATGTAGTCAGAAAGACTGCGGAAAAGAGCGGCCCGAGAGTGGCTGACGACGATCAAACCTGAAACGGAGGAAAGAACAATGGGAATTTTTCAGAGAATCAGTGATATCTTTAAGTCTAACGTAAACGACCTTATCGACCGTGCGGAGGATCCGGAGAAGATGGTAAAGCAGATTATTATTGACATGCAGAAGGAGCTGAACAAGTCCACACAGGCACTGGGCAAGGCAGTTGCAAGCGAGCGTATGGCTGAGAAGCAGTACAAGGACGCTGCACGCAAGTCCGCTGTCTGGGAGGCAAAGGCAAAGGCTGCTCTGGCTGCCGGCAACACCGACCTTGCGAAGCGTGCGCTGCAGGAGAAGGTGAAGGCAGACGAAGAAACCGCAACCTATCAGCAGATGTACGAAACGATTTCCGATCAGACAGATGCAATCCGTGAGCAGGTTGAGACGCTCAAGTCCAAGCTGGATGAGGCAAAGAGCCGTCAGGCAATGCTGATCGCTCGTTCTCAGATGGCTGACACCCAGAAGAATCTGGCACAGTCCCTCGGCGGAATTGATTCCAGCAGCTCTCTGGAGAAGTTCAACCGCATGGAAGAAAAGGTAGCACGCAAGGAAGCAGAGGCTGAGGCATTTGCTGAGATTGCGCAGTCCAACGGCGTAAGCTCCGACGAGATGGAGACTTTTGAGCAGCTGCAGGCAAACCAGAAGGTTGACAATGAGCTGCAGCGTCTGATGGCAGAGATGGGCATGAGCACACCTGCTGCTGAAGCTGCAAGTCTGGAGGAGCAGATTGCTGCTGCTGAGGCTGCCGCTGCTGCGGATGCTGCGGAAGCTGCTGAGGCTGCCGCTGCTGCGGATGCTGCGGAAGCTGCTGAGGCTGCCGCTGTTGCGGATGCTGCGGAAGCTGTCGAGGCTGCCGGTGTCGTTGAGGCTGCCGGTGCAGTTGCAGAAGCTGAATAACAACGATATTTTACAATACGGTGCTGCCGGAAGGCGGCATCGTATTTGTGTTCTCTTGTGGAAACCGCAAGTAGGACTGATTTTTTTGAAAGGAAGAAATTTGGAATGAACGAGATCGTAACAAAGGTTAAGGAATTTTTTGACACCCAGAAGTGGCACTATGATTACTTTGAGGAGGACTGCGTATTCCAGAGCGGAGTGCAGATCGATGAAACCTCGGGTCTGATGGTACATGCCATCATCGGAGAAGCTGCCTTTACGGTAACTGCCGCATCCGATGTTGAGGTCAATCCCGAAAATTATGTGGAGGTTGCAGCGTTTCTCAATGAGATCAATGCAAGACTGCTGCTGGGCTGTCTGGTACTGGATTCCGAAACCGGCGTGCTGTTCTTCCGTGTCGGTCAGAACTGCATTGATCAGGCACCGACGGCAAAGGTTGTGGAGGATGCGTTCATGTATCCGATTTCCTTTATGGATGAAAACTACGCTGCCATTGCAGGTTTTCTCAGCGGCAGTCTTTCCGCAGGAGAGGCATTGGAGCAAGTGTTTGCACAGGAAGCATAAATACAAGAAAACCCACGCTTATGCGTGGGCTTTGCTTTTCGCTGCCTTTCCCAAAATTCTCAATCGGGGGAGGGGCTTCGCATCAGAATCGGATGATAACCGTGAACACACCATCGGCGTGCTGTACTTTCAATTGATATCGGTACTGCTGCAGAATCCGCTGTGCAATTGCAAGTCCCAGACCGTGTCCGCTGCGATCGGTACGGGCGGTGTCTCCCTTTTCAAACGGCTTGCAAAGCGTCTTGCCGTCAGATTTGAGCGTACCCTGAAAAGGATTCCGAATCGTCAATCGTTTCTTTTCCGCAGAAATCAAAATTTCTGCACCCTCGGGGCTGTACTTTAAGGCGTTTTCCAACAGATTCGTAAACACATGCCGCATCATGTCTTTGTCCGCACGAATCATGCATGTACCTTCAATTCGTACATTGCACTGTTTTTCGTCCGTCTGAAGCGCGGGAAGCAGTTCTCTGATGAGGGCAATGCAATCATACGGCGTTTCTTTCTTCTTGCATTCGGCATACTCCAGCTTGGAGAAATGAAGCACCGAATTGATCAGCGAGTTGATATTTTCCGTGCTTTCTAAAATTGACGCTGCGTACATTTCACGTTTTTCCGTGTGAACGTGATTGCACAGATTTTCTGCACTGCCGCTGATGATCGCAAGCGGTGTTTTCAGATCATGTGCCAGCATATCCGTGAGATTGCGCAGATGTTCCTCCATCTGATACCGACGGTGCGCCCGTGCGCCAAACGGCAGTGCCAGCAGTGCGGCAATGATGCCGAACAGGAGCGCAGGGATTGTAAATTGAAACCAAAAGGCCGTCCAGAAAGGATAGCGGTCATAGCAGTACAACTGATATTCTTTTCCATCCTCTGTCGTTATAGAGGCAGACAGTAAGGTTTCGTTCTGCTCGTCACGCTTGTCGTTTTCTTCTGTCCGAAATATCTCCCATGTTTTGGAGTCGGGGAGCGTGGCGACTTCAAAAAGAGTGTAGGATCCTCTTGCCAGCATGTCGTCCGCAGTCGCCCACACAGGCGTGAGGTCAGTCGTTTTTTTCAATACGAATTCGTCGATTTGATCCACATCGCCGCTGATGTAATATCCGTATTTGACGATACCGGGATAAAACAGGCCGTCTTTCTCATATACGGTTTCAATCTGAACTGCGGGAGATAAGAGCTTGCCGAACAGATAGTAGCTGAAATAGCCCATCAGCCGTTTCTGCTCCGAGCAGTATACTTGCAGATCTTCCATCATGTTATCGGTTTCGAGATGCTGCCACCTTTCACCGAACTGTTCGGCATATTGCATACCTCGCACATCATCGGATAAAAAATACAGAATAATTCCGTATTCGTTCGTATACTCCTTTCCGGTTTCACAATCCACAACACGAACTGCGGTATCATGGTAGTTGAGTACATCTACATGGGGATAGAGTATGTCAGGTCTGGACAGCATCAAAAACAATCCTTTACTGTAGAGAATGGAAGGATATGCATGATAATTCAGAAGGAGTTCCGTAAATGCATGTCCCCTTTCGTGCTGTCCTAAGGATTCCCAAAACTTTCCGGGAAGTCCCTCTTTTGATACGGAGCTATAGAGATTGAAGGTCTGTGTGAGTTCCCTTTGCTGTGCATCCATCCCACTGTATGTCGTCTGCAGTGTGATCACTGCGGTCAGCACCCATGTGATCAGCACAGAGGCGAGAATTCTGGGCAGGTAAAATGAGAGTTTGGTACGTTTTTTCATTTTGATTCCTCCTGATAACAGTGTTACGGAGCTTCGACGAACCGATACCCTTTTCCGATGACGGTTTTGATCTGATTGCCTGCGGGACCGAGCGCATGACGCAGTTTTTTGATGTGATTATCCACCACACGCTCACCGCCGTAATAGTCATAGCCCCATACCTTTTCGAGCAAGGTGTCACGGCTCACGACCCAGTTTTTATGCTCCATCAGATATTTCAAAAGTGCATATTCCTTCGGAGCAAGCGTGATGATCTCTCCGTTTACGGTGACCTCCATTGCCAGCAGATCAATTGCAATTGCACCATATTGCAGCTGTTTGAGAATTGCCGTTTCCTTTGACCGTTTGAGCAGGGCGGTAATCTTTGCATAAAGTACCGCCAGTGAAAAGGGTTTCAGAAGATAATCGTCACATCCCAGTGCATAGCCGTAAAGCTGATCCTCTTCACGGCATCGTGCCGTCAGAAACAGAATCGGAACATCACTGTACGCACGCAGTTCACGGCAGATCGAAAATCCGTCGATATCGGGAAGCATAACGTCCAGAATGACCAGATCAAACTGCTGCGTCTGTAAATATTCCAGTGCAGTTGCTCCATCCTGCGCACAGATGAGTGTGATTTCGTGGTCGGGGCGTGTTGTGAGATAATCTTCGATAATTTCCAGAAGTTTCACTTCATCCTCGACAAGCAAAATACGGTATTTCATCGTTTGTCCTCCGTTCATTTACATTCTATCATGCAGATATATCCTTTTTGTATCCTTCGGTAGTTCTTTTCATATCTGTTTGCACTGCATTTTCGTGTGATTCTATGCAGTTTCAGCGTCACACACGCAGTTCTGACTGCATTTGGATAGATAACAAAAAAGCCTGTATATAGCGTTTTTCGCTAAATACAGGTTTTTTGTTCTGTCAGTCTTGCTCAAAATAGATGACATTGAAAAATAATGATTTTCCGGAGAAGTCAATCAGTAAATATCAGCATCTTATCAGAAAAAGTTTTACGTTACTCCACTTTAGTTTCTTTTTTTAACTCGAGGCAACGTTCCGTAATATCTGCTTACAATAAATTCCAACGCAGGAAATCCATATTCTTCAAAACTGAAGCACTCTGATTCGTATTGTTTCATAACCATATTCACTTCTTCTTTCACTTTTTCAAAATCTTCATATGTTTCAAAAGCAACACCAGTTCCGGAAGAGTGCATTACATTTGCATCATATAATTTCGCCTCTTCCTCGGCTTTTAAAAACCATCCACATTTTGTGACGTTTGATAAATCTTCAGAAAGAAACGGCTGTATTTTCTGATACAACTCTTTTTGATCCAAAAGAACGATCCATTCGATCATTGTTCCCCAAAAGCCGGAGACATTATATTCCTCTGTAGGTAAGCCAATATCAATATTTACAGCATCTTCAAATGAATCCACTGGTGACGGGTACTTTTTAAACTTACAATAGGATACTTCCATGTAGAAGCAAAGCTTATTCAGTAAGCCAATAACCTCCTCTGATCTATCAAGTCGATCAAAAAGGCGATACAGCATCGTTAATATGCCGGCATGATTATCAAACGGCGGGTAATAAACCTGCGGATAATGGTTAAATATTTGGACTATGCTGTTGACAACAGCAGATAATTCATCTGCGCATCCCTGCTTCATATGATTCTCAAAATATAGATAGTAAGCA
>JAFXCV010000058.1 GCA_017521325.1 Oscillospiraceae bacterium
AGGGGGGTGTGGGGGGAAACCGAAAGGGAAGGGGAAATGAGTTCCCCTTCCCTTTGGGTTCTCCACCCACATACTGAAGTGCAGTTTTAAATTTAAAATGCGTTTTAAAAGAATATAGAATGAAGAATAATGAAGAAAGAATAAAAATTAACCTCTCCGTCACGGCAGCGCTTCGCCGCACACCGTTTCCGCTTGACAGCAAAGCTGTCAAAGGAAACATCTCACCTGCGGCGGTTCGCCGCTACACGGTCTGTTCCAGCACAAGCCGCAGTTTTTTGATGATCTTCTTTTCCAGTCTTGAAATATATGACTGCGAAATGCCGATTTTCTCCGCAACCTCCTTCTGTGTCAGCTCCCTGCCGCCGTACAAGCCGAATCGCATTTCCATGATCTCACGCTCCCGATCGGGCAGGCTGCGTACCGCCGCACGCAGCATCTCCCGTTCCGATTCCATTTCGATGCCACGGTTCACCACGTCCTCATCCGTGCCGAGGATGTCCGAAAGCAGCAGTTCGTTCCCGTCCCAGTCCACGTTCAGCGGCTCGTCAATGGAAATTTCCCCACGATACTGCGACGCCTTGCGCAGAAACATGAGAATTTCATTTTCAATGCAGCGTGACGCATAGGTCGCAAGCTTGATGTTCTTTTCGGGACAGAAGGTGTTGACCGCCTTAATTAGTCCGATCGTCCCGATGGAAATCAGATCCTCCAGACAGATCCCCGAGGTTTCAAATTTTCTGGATATGTACACCACAAGCCGCAGATTGTGCGTGATCAGAAGCTCCCTCGCCTCGTTTTCCCCCTGCCGCAATCGGCAGAATACTGCATCCTCCTCCTCCTTCGTCAGAGGGGGCGGCAGGGTGTCGGGTCCGTTGATGTAATCCACGGAGCAGGGCGGCAGAATGCTGCCGATCCATCGGCGAAGCTGTGACAATAATTTCATAAAGACTCCTCCTTCGGTAGTTTTATCTGCGAAAGCCCCTACATACGCAGGAGCTTGGGATTGAAAATTGCCTTGCGGTTTTCACGTTCCCCGATGCCGATCAGGACATCCACCTTTTTGCAGCGTCCGTCCTGCTCCGAACGGATCACCACCTCGTCCGGACGGAATACCGGAATCACGCCGCTGCCCGAAACCGTCGAGCATGGCAGCAGACGGAAGCCCTTCACGGGCGTTTCCATGTCCGGAATCGGAATTCCGCCAAGCTGCGTGGCGTCACAGATAATTACGGGCTTTCCGGTGAAGAAATCCACCAGAGAATTTCCCGTATCCGCAAGCCCCTCCAGCTGTGCCGTGCAGCAGCGGTATCGGATACAGACCCGATACCCTCCGTCCGCTGCATGCGTCCGATCATGCAGATACTGCACGGCATGCAGGAGCAGATACGCAGCAATGGTAAACAGAACCAGATGCAGGAGGGATACATCCGGATACCAGCAGGAGTTGCCATGCAGCACCCGAACACCGCAAAGCAGCGACAGGGCAAGCAGGATTCCTGCCAGCAGAAAGCTGCTGCCGAACAGACAGATGCTGCTCCAGCACAGGCGCATCGGATCTTTCACACCGAATGCGCACAGGCACAGCAGCACTGCCACGAGCAGCTTGCAAAGAACGGAGAGGAAGAGGGGCAGGGGCGGCAGGAGAATCATCAGCGTCGAGAGGCTTCCGAGTGCCGAAACGGCAAGACATCTGCCGAACCGCAGCCGGCAGTGCGTCAGCCTTGCCGTCATGCGCAGCAATATGTAATTGACATAAAGATTGAACACGAGCAGCACATCGAGATAGATCGCCTGCATACCGCCACCGCCTTTCCTTCTGTTCACTTCCATTATACACCGTTTGTCCTGCGGATTATGTCAGATGCGGGCGGCGAACCGCCGCAGGTGATTTGTTTCCTTTGACGGCTTTCGCCGTCAAGCGGAAACGGCGAACCGCCGCAGGTGATCTGTTTCCTTTGACGGCTTCGCCGTCAAGCGGGCGGCGAACCGCCGCAGGTGATCTGTTTCCTTTGACGGCTTTCGCCGTCAAGCGGGCGGCGAACCGCCGCAGGTGATCTGTTTCCTTTGACGGCTTCGCCGTCAAGCGGAAACGGCGTACCGCCGCCCTTGTACAATTCGTACAAATACCCGTCCGTAATTTGTGTACAATAGAGAATGTAAATGCAATTTACAGAATGCGCTTGCTTTATACAATTTGGTGTTGTATAATAGAATTATCAAATATGCCACGTTTGGCGTGGAAAAGGAAAAGAGGAATGGATATGAACAGAGTCAGAAAAACGATTGCAGGATTGTCAGCACTTGCAGTCATGGTTTCAGGCGGATTCGGCGTTGTGCCGGAGTCTGCGGTGGATTTTAGTGTTACTGCGAATGCATCGGGGATCGTCGATGAATCGGAGGAGTTCAGCATTACAAAACTTCCGGATAAAACGCAGTATGCAATCGGCGAGAATCTTGATATGACGGGCGCACAGTATGACGCATACTACTCTTGTGTGTTTGATGACGGTGAAACAACTGAAGGCTGTGGAAACTTTGTTCCCGTAGAGGGCAGCATTGAAGACGGCAGCATCACGATTGACGATTCTGAATTTGACAACACAAAGCCCGGTACCTACAAAATTACCCTGATATTCCACGGTACGACAGGCGATCTGACTGATTCCTTTGAAGTTACCGTGAAGGAAGGCGAAGCATCAGACTACACCGAAGGCACCTATGAAGCGCTTACCTACCGCAATTATGGGGATCATATTGAGATCACAGACTGTGATGAAACACTGAAATATGCAAGTATCCCTTGGGATATTGATGATATTCCGGTAACAGCAATCGGCGATGAAGCATTCAAGGACTGCACAAAGCTTGTATCAATTGACATGGATGGTTATTACATCACGTCCATCGGGCGTGGTGCATTTGAAAACTGTGAAAGTCTTGAATTAATTTTTTTGTCGTGTGTAATCGACAAGATCAGTGCCGACATGTTCAAGGGCTGCAAGAATCTGAATTATCTTTACTTTGATTGTGGTGTGAAAACCATCGAAGAGGATGCATTTTCCGGCTGTGAGAACCTCAGAAGAATTTGCTACGATGGCGGCAATGAAGAATCATGGGGCGACGTGGTGACAGGGGACGGAAACGACGCTGTCAAAAACGCTGATATTTTTTTTGATATTGACGCATTCTATTATATCGTAGACGAAGGCGGCATTGCGCTTTTGAGCGTTCCCGACAAAACAGAATATCTGATCGGCGAAGAGCTGGATCTGACGGGCGGAAGATTTAGCGGCAGCTATAATAGAATAGATTTGTATGGAAGTGAAGAGCACGGTGACATTTTCCCGACTTCGCTCGATGACGGCATAGAGCGAGGCGCGATCACGCTCGACGCATCCGAGTTTGACAACACAAAGCCCGGCACCTACACGATCTATATCCGTTACGACGCTTATGACGATGTAGAATCTTTTGAGGTTACCGTAAAGGATGGCGAAAATCCCACAGAACCGGAAGTTCCCCTCGGCGACCTCGACGGCAATGATGCCATCAACGCAACCGACGCTGCAATGGTGCTTTCCGCAGCAGCGGCAGTAGGTGCAGGCGTTGACAGCGGACTGACCGAGGAGCAGATGAAGGCTGCCGACGTTGACGGAAACGGTTCGTTCGACGCAAGCGATGCATCCTATATCCTTGCGTATGCGGCATACACGGGTGCGGGCGGAGCGGATTCGCTTGATGAGTTCCTTGAAAGTCTGGTTGAACCGGATGTACCGACCGAACCGGAGGTACCGACCGAATCGGATAATCCGATCGTGGCACAACTGTGTTATGAAAACAAAGGCGGTTACATTGAGATTACCGGCTGCCAAACAAATGACATTACGGAACTGGTGATCCCTGCGGAAATCGACGGAGTTCCGGTGAAGAGCATTGCAAACGAGGCGTTTCAACAATATGCAGATCTGGTTTCTGTCAGCATTGCCGACGGTGTAACGAGTATTGGCGACTTTGCATTCTGGAACTGTTCAGGTCTGACCTCTATCACTCTTCCCGATAGTATTGAAAATATTGGGGAAGCTGCATTCAGTAATTCCGACAGACTGGAGAGCATCCATGTTTCCGAAAACAACAAGTTCTTTAAGTCGGTTGACGGCGTTTTGTTCAGTAAGGACGGAACAGCGCTTCTTGTATTCCCGATGGCAAAAACATGTACTTCCTACATCATTCCGGATGGCGTGACAACTGTTAGGGGTTATGCGTTTTTCTCCTGCAAAAATCTGAATGCAGTCATCATCCCGACCACGGTCAAGAGCGTGGAGACACGTGCATTCGACTGCTGCGTAAACCTCACCGATATCTACTATACCGGTACGGAGGAGGAATGGAAGGAAATCGTGATTGCCAATGAAGGTGAAGATGAAGAGCCTCCCGCTCCTGTGATTCATTACAACTACGTTTCCGAGATTTCTTAAACCTCGGCGATAAACAAAAAACGGACGGCGTTTGCCGTCCGTTCGTTTTTTCAAAAGCCTTATGGATGAGGTGCAGCTTCAAATTCAAAATGCGTTTGAAAAGAATAAAGAATGAGGAAAATAAAACTCACCGTTTCCGCTTGACAGCGAAGCTGTCAAAGGAAACATCTCACCGGCGGCGGTTCGCCGCCTTACCCCATCACAAAACCGCCGTTCACACCCAGCACCTGCCCCGTGATGAAATCCGCATTCTCACCGCAGAGAAATACCGCAGCCTTGGCGATATCCTCGGGCGTGCCGAGTCTGCCCAGAGGGGTTTCCTGTGCAAGGGAATCGAGGGTTTTTGCATCATAGTAGTCAAGCATGGGCGTGCGGATGACGCCGGGGGCGATGCAGTTGACACGGATGCCGCTTGGGGCGACCTCCTGTGCAAGTGCCTTGGTAAAGCCGATGACCGCCGCCTTTCCTGCGGAATAATCCACCTCGCAGGAAGCGCCGACCTGCCCCCACATGGAGCTGATGTTCAGAATACAGCCGCTTTTGCGGTGTACCATCTGCGGCAGGAATACTCGGGTGCATTCGATCGTACCCAGCACATTCACATCAAACAGCCGCCTGCGCTGCAAGGGAGATATGTCCGTGAGAAGCCCCGACAGGGAGAATGCGGCGTTGTTCACGAGCACATCCACACGACCTGTGCGGGAAAGTACGGTTTCCGCCATGGCTTCAATGGAGGTGACATCTCCCAGATCCGCCTGCACGGCAAAGCCGCCAAGCTTTTGTGCCATTTCCTCCATGCCCTCGCCATGCGAGCAGTAGTGCAGCACAGGGAGGAATCCGTCCTTTGCAAGTGCTGCGGCAATTGCCGCACCGATGCCGCCGCTGGCGCCCGTAATCAGTGCCGTTTTCATGCGGCTGCCTCCTGCTTTTTGCCGAAGGGAACGAACAGGAGAATTGCAATGACAGCGGAAAGTACAATGGTTGTGGGAAGTCCTGCTTCTGCGCCGAATGTGCCGCCGTTTGCGAGGTTCATGCCCTCATTGAGGGAGAAGGAGAACACGGAATCGCCCGAATCTATGCCGCTGACGGGCAGACCGAAGAAATTGCCCTGCACGAAATTCCAGATGCTGTGCAGTGCGCATGCGCCCCAGAGATTGTCCGTGCGCAGCACATACAGGGAGAACATCACGCCGCAGAGGAAGAGATTGACAAGTGCAAGCAGGCTGATGCCGGGGTTTGCGCCATGCAGGATGGCAAAGATAACGGAGTTGGAAACGATGGCAACCCATGGCTTGTGATGGCGCAGTGTGGTTGTCATGAAGTAGCCACGGCAGAGGACTTCTTCGCTCATGCCCTGAATGCCGAAGCCCAGAAGAGCAAGGAGAATGCCCGAAATCTTGCCGTTTGCAAGTCCGTTTGCGGTAAGTCCCCCCATGAGGTAGGAAATGCCCACAACGGCGCTGAACATGGCAAAGCCGACGCCAAGACCTAAGAGATACTGGGGGAATGCGCCCTTTTTGGAAAGTCCGATTGTGGAGAGCTTTCTGCCCTCGAACACACGGCAGTAGAAAAATACGGTGAGTGTGATGGCAAGGGTGCTGAACAGGGTCAGCACGGTCAGGGACGGATCCATCATGAATTCCGTCACGAGCTTCATTGCCTCGTCATAATCGAGGCTGCCGCCGTTCGATTCCATCAGTTCATACGTCCATTTCATGAGCTTGGGCATGATGCCGATGGTCACGATGACGCTCTGGACGATGCTTGCCGCCATAAATACAGCAATGAAAATCAGGATCTGCAGGACGTGATTTTTGGGCGTGTTGAATTTCTCAAGACTGCGGATGCGGTCAACCATGGGGTAGTTTGTGATCATTTTCATATGTAGTTCCTCCGATATGTAGATGTGTTATTTCAGCAGAAGCCAGACGGGCAGGGCGATCTGCCACAGAAGCCCCGCAATATTGACTGCCCAGAAATACCAGTGCTTTGTTTTGTGGCGCAGAAGCTTCATGCCGAGCAGTGCGCCGATGGCTCCGCCGAGAAATCCAAGTCCCAGCAGTACCTTTTCCGGAATGCGCCATGCGCCTTTTTTGGCTTTTTTCTTGTCCGCTGCATAAAAGCAGAATGCAATCACGCTCAGGAGTGCGTAGGCTGCAAGCAGAATGCAGGCGATCAACTGCATTGTTGTCATTAAAATCCTCTCCTTTTCAATTCCCGCACAACGCCGAGGTAGAAATTCGTAATATCGGAAATCTTCCTGTCCTCGTCGGAATTTTTGCGTGTGAACGGCAGGCGCATGTAGTCGATCTCATCCGGATGCGAAACACCACGCTGCGAGGTGCCGCTATAAATGCCACGGAAATTCGTCCAGCGAGCGTTTTGGGGGGATACCATTCCGTCATTTTTGCCCTCAAAGCAGCTGACAATGGCATTGGGAATGCTCATCAGCGGATCGCTCAGGGGACGCTTCATGAGGAATGCGAAGCTCTGGTAGTAAACCCTCGGATCATCGAGGTTGCGCTGATTGAAATCCTGCATGTAGCCGGTGGAAAGCTCCCGTATGACAAGGTAGGTCTGCGGATCAAAATCGCCGCAGCACAGGCGGATGCCGTCCATGACGGTGCTTCCCATGCGGATGATGGGATCAAAATGCGCCAGAAGCCAGTCAATGGTGGGAGAGCCGTGATGGGGCGTGGCGATGGTGGTGACGGATGCAATGGAATCCCCCATGCCCATCGTGGAGATCATGCAGCGTGCCTCCGCACCGCCCTTGGAATGGGCGATGATATTGAGCTTTTCCGCCCCTGTTTCTCTGAGGATGCGTTTCACCACGGAAACAAGCAGTCTTGCATTGAATTCGATCGTAGCGTTTCCGTCCTGATTGCCGAAGTAGACCTCTGCACCATGCTGCTTGAGTGCTTCGGGGATTCTGCCCCAGTACCAGTGATGCGGTGTAGTATCGTGAAATCCCATGCCGTGCAGCAGCAGGATGGGATAGCGTGTCTGACAGGAATGCATGGATGTCCCTCCTGTAATGATGGTTGCATCGGAAGTACGATGCGCTCTCACTTTTATTATAGCACACCACGCTGTAAATGTCAATTACCGGCAGAGAAATAGCTAAAAAATACACCCCCGACCATGGGAGGACGGGGGTGCGAAATCAGATGGCATCCTTGATTCTGGCGATGGCTGCCTTTTCGAGTCGTGAAACCTGCGCTTGGGAAATTCCGATTTCCCCTGCGACCTCCACCTGTGTTTTGCCGCAGAGAAAGCGCAGGTAGAGGATGTTTTTTTCACGTTCATCGAGAGATTTCATGGCGTCACGCATCGCAAAACGGGAGAGCCAGTTTTCGGCGCTGCTCTTGTCGCTGAGCTGATCGAGGACATAGAGCGTATCGCCCGAATCCGAATACACCGGCTCATAGAGGGAAACGGGGTCGCTGATGCTTTCGAGGGCAATGACCACATCTGCACGATTTTCCCCGATTTTCTGAGCAATTTCATCCATGGTCGGGTCACGCTGCAAATCATACGTCAGCTGTTCCTTTGCCTGAATGGCACGGTAGGCAAGGTCACGCAGGGAACGGCTGACCTTGATCTGGTTGTAGTCACGCAGGTGCCTGCGCAGCTCGCCGCTGATCATCGGCACGCAGTAGGTGGAAAAGCGCACTTCCTTGGTCAGATCAAAATTGTTGATCGCCTTGATCAGCCCCACCACGCCGATCTGGAAGAGGTCATCCACATCCTCGCCACGTCCTGCGAAACGCTGAATGACGCTGAGGACGAGCCGCAGATTGCCCTGAATGAGCCTGTCCCTTGCCGCCTTGCTGCCGGTTTCCTTGAATTCACGCAGCAGTGCCATTTTTTCGTCTTCTTTCATAACTGTCAGTTCAGAGGTGTTGATACCGGATATGACGACCTTGTGATATGCCATAGCGTGTACCTCCTTTGTGATTTCCTTGACAGTATGCACGGAAATGGGGAGGTTCATACAGTGGGGTGCGGCGGTTCGCCGCAGGTGAGATTATTTATTCTTTCTTCAATATTCTTCATTCTTTATTCTTCTGAAACGCATTTTGAAATTGAAGCTGCACTTCAGCATGTGGGTGGAGAACCCAAAGGGAAGGGGAACTCATTTCCCCTTCCCTTTCGGTTTCCCCCCACACCCCCCTTCCCGATTCCCATCCTCTTTGATGAGTGGATGCGGATGGTGCCAACCCTTCGGGCGAGGGGGGACGAGTGGTCTTGCGACCACCGTCCTGTTTGAGAGATTATGGAAACAGCTCACCGGCGGCGGTTCGCCGCAGGGGGCTTCTCGCTTTGCGACAAAAAACTCCGCCGTGCAAAAAGCACAGCGGAGTATGAGTTTGTTATTTCACAGGCAGGCTCTTGTAGAGTTTGACGAGGAATTTCATAATGTGCAGGGAGTCTGCGGATGTGGGCTTGCCGTCAAGGTCAACGTCGGCATTCGTTTTGCCCTGTGCGGTCAGATCGCCCTGTCCGAGCAGATTGCGGTTCAGTACGATGATGTCGAGGATATCCACCGTGCCGCTGCAGTCTGCATCGCCGTACACTGCATCCGCAGGTTCGTCGGCAGGCTTCGTTGCCTCGGGTTCGGAGGGCTTTTCCGTAGGCTTTTCGGTGGTTTCCTCAGTGGGCTTCTCCGTAGGCTTCTCTGTAGGCTTCTCTGTAGGCTTGTCGGGTTCGGGAGTGATATCCGAATCGCCGTTTGCAGTTGTGCCGTCGGGTTCGGTGCCATAGTACAGCTTGCCGTCGATGTAAACGGGGATGTTCTTTGTCACGATCGGATCTTCCGCATCAAGGAGTCCCTCATTGGAGAAGTCGTTGGTTGCATCCCAGCCGGTACCGTAATTCGGATAAACAAGTGCCAGCATCAGTTCGCACTGGTGTCTGCCCTCGGAGATCGGCAGTGCCACACGTCCGTCGGGGTAGGTCACCTCGATGTAATAGATGTTGCCGTCGTACTGGATCGGCTTGGAAATTTCCACGGGCTTGATGCCGTCACCGGAGTACATTGCCGCCTGGTCACGATCGACACGAACGACCAGATCGCTTGCGGCATGCCCTGCTTCGATCATTTCGGAGAGATCCATGTAATAACGATAAGAAACATTGTCCACCACTCTTGCCGGCCATGCGGTGTGGTTGGTGATCTTCAGGCTGAGCGTCACGCCGCCGGAGGTATTGTCCTTAGCGAGTGCTTCTACGAAGATCTCGGGGCCGTCGTGCGCTTCCTTCTCGGGGAAGTTCGGGTCGGTTTCGCCGCCGTAGACATCCACCATCTTGCAAAGCAGTGCTGTCAGACCAGCGTTGTAGTCATCGGCAACCTCGTTGTTGATGTAGTTCTGACGGTCATCCTCATAGCTGCCGTCCTGGTTCGGGCCGCCTGCAAGTGCGCCGTAGAGGATGTGGCGGTTCTTTTCGGGAATTGCAAGGTCGTTTTTCCAGCTGCCGTGTGCGGTTCTGTGGTGGGGATTCAGCGGATACTTATCGCCGTATCCTACCATATAGCTGAGGTTGAGGGGGTTATTGCCCAGAACATAGTCCATCTGTTCCTTGTAGAATTCCTCATAAGCTGCGGTATCCTTATCGGCAAGGATGGTATCGCATGCAACTGCTGCAAGGAATCCGGTGTTCAGCGGATAACGCAGGCAGCCCCATGTGGTGTTCCAGCGCAGGCCGCCGGGCAGCTCGGATACGTCATTGAGCCAGTATTTCAGGTGCTTTTCGACATGGTTGATGTAATTTGCTTCCTTCGTGTTGATTGCATACAGCAGCATTGCACCCTGCATGGTATCATCCCAGCAGTGCGCCCATGTATACTTGAGAACATCCTGTCCAAGCTCCTTGTCGAGGTTCGGGATGTAGCCGGTTGCCTTGTCGAGATATGCCTTATCGCCTGTTGCGATGTACAGCCAGTTGGAAGAATAGAACAGCTCATCATAGAAGTGGCTGGAGCGATAGAATCCGGAGGCGTTGCTGTCGTTGTACACAGCGTCGCTCTTGGAAGCATCCGCAAGCTTGAACATATTTTCCGCAGAAGCGAGATATCCTTCACGCTTTGCGTCATCCACCTTGCCTTCGAGTGCGCAGTAGCCTGCTGCAAGTGCAGCTGCCATGCCGCCGAATACAGCGGAGCATCCGTCGGAGGATTTGAGGATGGCACGGGATGCTTCATAGGAATTGCCCTGATCGGTCATGCCGTACTCATACATCTCAACAGGGCCCCACCAGGTATGGTCCATGGTACCGTTGCCGACCTGGAACACGATCTCATCGCCGAGGTCGCATGCCTTGAGGTAGTCCATGACAAATTCGAGGTTGTTGACATAAGTATCCAGCTCGCCGCATTTTTCCAGACCATCGGGATACTGATACAGACCCCATGCCATCATGGATGCAGTGAATGCCATGGGCAGGTTGAATTTCACATGGTCGCCGGCGTCGTACCAGCCGCCCTTGATCTCGTCGATCATGGTGGAATCTGCACGCCATTCTACTCGGTTCCATTCGGGTAGGGGACCTGCCTGCTGGCACTCGTAGAAGTACAGACCTTTCTGCAGCGCTTCGGCATAATTGGGGTTATCCGCAGCATTTGCATTCTGTACGGCATCGGAAAATCCGACGGTACCGAGGGATGCGGTGAGCATCACGGCTGCGACAATGCCGCCTGTCATTCTTTTCAGCATAATGTTAGCTCCTCTCATAAATTCGGAAGATGCGCAGTTCTTCCGCAGTATTGATATCCTAATTATGCCATATATGCGGGGAAAAGTCAAGAGCTATGTAATAATTTGCGGAAAAATTACGGGGCGGCGAACTGCCGCCAGTGAGAATGTTTATTCTTTATTCTTCTAAAACGCATTATAATTTTGAAGCTGCACTTCGCATGTGGGTGGAAGACCCAAAGGGAAGGCGGCGAACCGCCGCAGGTGAGATGTTTCCTTTGACAGCTTTGCTGTCAAGCGGAAACGGTGAGTTTTTCTTCGTTTCCCCTGAAAGGCGTGACGGAGGGGTTAAGGATGGAGGAGGGCGCAAAAAGCCCCGCCATACGGCGAGGCTTCTTTTGTATCACGCATCCTCTTTGATGAGATACAGCGTGCCGTCCTGCGGGGCTTCGAGTGCATCGTATTCGCTCTGCGTGAGCGTGACGATGGGGGTGAGGGCAGCGATGGCTGCGGTGTTTGCGCTGACGTCATTTTCAAGCTTGCGGATGGCGTTCTCGTAATTGACGATCTCATTTTCAAAATCCAAGACCATCGCTTCGATCACGGAAATGGCGGTGTTTGCGGTTTCCTTGACCTGCATGAGAAAATCCGTGTAGCTGTGCGTTTCCAGAATCGTATCGCTTTCGGGCAGGGGTCTGACCTGCACGGGCGCAAGCTGGTAGCGGATGACATGCGTCGGTGTATCCTGCGTGGGATCCGCATTCTTTTCAAAGACGCTTGCAAACAGGTCAAGCGACAGCGTGCCTGCTTCGGCGGTGAAGCCCTGTCCCACCGCCCAGAACAGACGGATGGTCTGCTCCTGAATTTCCGTGGGAAGCTCCGCCATGACCTCGCCCCCCGACTGCGTCACGCCACGCAGGCAGAAGGAGAATTCCGCAAGATCCAGCCCATCATGAAAACGGTCAACCTCGAATACGACTGTATCCGCCAGCACCTCCTCCTGCGACAACAGATCGGCAATGGGGAGTGTGTCGATGCATTTTCCGATTGCTTTGAGTAACATATCCATGCTCCTTTCCGGAGGATACCCCTCCGCAAAAGCATGCTGCGGCAGCCGTGGTTGCACGATAATGTGCAACCGCAGGGCGACATCGAAATATTAAATTCGGGTAAAATTTTGCAAAACCTATTCCAATCCATGAAAAGATGTGATATAATAATAGGTAAGTACATTCATCCGCAGATGCGGAATATTATAGAACGGAGGTTTTGGGAATATGCCGCAGCCTTATTATGAAAACCGTGAATTATCCTGGATCGGATTTAATACCAGAGTACTCGAAGAAGCGGAGGATCCCTCGGTTCCGCTGCTGGAACAGCTGAGTTTTTCGGCAATTTATCAAAGCAACCTCGATGAATTTGTGATGGTGCGTATTGGCAAGATGCTCGACCGCATGCAGGAAACCCCCAAGGAACGGGATTCCAGAACGGGCATGAAGCCCAAGGAGCAGGTGAATGCCATGCTCGGTGCGATTGCAAAGCTGCTTCCACGCAAGGATGCAGCGTATTTCCGCACGATGGCACAGCTGAAGGATTACGGCATTGCGCATGTCGGCTTTGCGGATGCAACTGCCGAGGAAAAGGCATTTCTGGAGCTGTATTTCAAGCGTGAGATCAAGCCCCTGCTCTCGCCCGTGATCATTGACAAGCGCCAGCCGTTTCCGTTTCTGCGCAACAAGGAGATCTACATTGTCGTGCATCTCCAGTCGAAATCGGGCGTGAAGCTCGGTGTCATTCCGACGGCGGGATTCCATGACCGTGTGATCCGTCTGGACAAGAAGGGCAGATTTATGCTGCTCGAAGACCTGCTGCTGCATTTTGCGCCTGCGGCATTCAAGAATTACAAGGTGCTTGATGCTGCCGTGATGCGCATTACACGAAATTCCGACATGCAGTTCTCTGCAATGGCAGCAGATGAGGAAACGGATTTCCGTGACGAGATGGAAACCCTGCTCAAAAAGCGCAAGAAGCGTGAGCCTGTGCGCTTACAGATGAACAGCAGCCTGAATGCGGAGGCAATGGAATACCTCCTCTCGCAGCTGAAGCTGAAGAAAAAACACCTGTTTTTTGAGGAAACACCCCTCGACCTTTCCTTTGTCTACAAGCTCGGGGATTTCAATTCCGACCCTGCACTGCGCTTTGCGCCGCACAGGCCGCAGAGCCGCAATGATATTTCGACAAGACAGGACATGTTCTCACAGATCGCAGAGCGTGACATCCTGCTGTCGTACCCTTACGAATCCATCACGCCCTTCCTGCGGCTGCTGCATGAGGCGGCGCTTGATCCGGACGTGGTGTCCATCAAGATCACCCTCTACCGCCTTGCCTCCAACAGCCGTGTGATCGAATCGCTCTGTCAGGCTGCCGAAAACGGCAAGGAAGTGCTGGTTATGGTGGAGCTTCGTGCAAGATTTGACGAGGAAAACAACATCCACTGGGCGGAGCGTCTGCTGGATGCAGGCTGCACGGTCATCTACGGACCGCACAATATGAAGGTGCATTCCAAGCTCCTGCTGATCACTCGCAGGACGGAGGAGGGCGTGCAGAATTTCGTACAGATCGGCACGGGCAATTACAACGAGAAAACCTCAAGGCTCTACACGGATCTGACGCTGATGACGGCAAATCCCGATATTGCGGAGGATGCACGGCATGTGTTTGATGCGCTGTCTACGGACAGCCTTGTGCAGGATACCAAGGCGCTGCTGGTGGCGCCACTTTGCCTGAAAAGCAGGATCCTTGAAATGCTGGACGAAGAGATCGAACATGCGAAAAACGGCGAAGAAGCGTACTTTTCCGCAAAGGTCAATTCCATCTCCGACCGTGATGTGATGGACAAGCTTGCAGAGGCTTCGCAGGCAGGCGTGAAGATTGAGCTTGTCGTGCGTGGTATCTGCTGTCTGAAGGCAGGCGTGAAGGGCTACACGGACAACATTCGTATCGTGAGCATCGTGGGCAGGTATCTGGAGCACAGCCGTATCTACCTGTTCGGAACGCCGGAACGCCGCAGAATCTACATCAGTTCGGCGGATTTCATGACAAGAAACACCATGCATCGTGTGGAAGTGGCAGCTCCCATTCTTGACGAGAAGCTGAAAGACAGGGTGGCGGCGATGCTCGCACTGTGCCTGTCGGACAACGTCAAGGGACGTGAGGGAATGCCCGACGGAAGCTTCCGCCATCTGCAATGTGCAGCAGGCGAAACGCCCGTGAATGCACAGGAAACGCTCTACGCACAGGCATGTGATGCCGCACAGGATAAGAAATCGTAAGGCAATAACCGGAAAGGAGACTATTTTGCAGAATCCCATCTTTGAACCGCAGAAGGAAACGTGGCAGAGCCGTGCAAGCAGATTTCTGTGGACGTTTCTGACAATTGCAGCGTCAATTTTATTCTTTTACATCATTCAGTATCTCGGACAGATCTCATCATTCATCGGCACGGTGCTCAGCTCCCTCAGCCCCATTCTGTGGGGTCTGGTGATTGCATATCTGCTCGATCCCGTTGCACGTTTCTATGAAAAATATGTATCGAAAATCCTGACGGAGAAAACGAAGCATCCCGAACGCATGCGGAAAACCTCCCGTGTGATCGCAGCCTTTCTCTCGCTGTTTACGGCGATCGGCTTTGTGTCGCTTTTGCTGTGGCTGATCGAGCCGCAGATCACGTCAAGCGTTTCGGGGCTTGTCAAGGAGCTGCCCTCGCAGGTTGACGAGCTGATGCTGCAGCTGGAGACCAAAACGATTTTTGACAATGACACGGCATTCGGAGAGTACGCAAACGATGCGCTGCTCGGTGCCCTCGAAAGCTTTGAAAGCTGGCTGATGACGGATATTCCTTCGCAGGCTGACCTGCTGTTCGGCTATTTCTATACGGGCGTGAAGGGCGTGTTCAGCTTTGCGTCCAATCTGCTCATCGGCATGATTCTTTCCGTCTATGTTACCATTGACAAGAGCCGTCTGCTGCGTCAGGTCAAGCAGATGACCTACAGCATTTTACCCACCACTACCGCAGGGCGCCTGTGCCGTGTGATGAGCAGGGGCAACAAGAAATTCAGCGCAGCCATCCGTGGCAAGATGCTCGACTCGCTGATCATCGGCATGATCTGCTTTATTGTACTGACGTTTCTCAACATGCTGCCGTTTCTGGAATTCCCGTACCCTGTGCTGCTCTCGGTAATCGTGGGCGTGACGAATGTGGTGCCGTTCTTCGGGCCGTTCGTCGGTGCATTCATCACGGGCGTGCTGGTGCTGTTTGATAATCCGGGCATGGTAATTCCGTATCTGCTCTGGATTCTGGTGCTGCAGCAGTTTGACTGCAACTATCTCGATCCCCACATTGTCGGAGGCTCCATCGGACTGCGTCCGTTCTGGTCGATTTTCGCATGTTTGCTGTTCAGCGGCATGTTCGGCGTTCCGGGTTTTGTCATCGGTCCGCCCATGTTTGCGTTCATCTATGAGATCATCAGCGAATGGTCGGAGGATCGCCTGCGTGCAAAGCATCTGCACGAACTCTTCCACATCTCGCCCGAGGAGGATTTTGAGGACTTTGCGGAGCTTGACGAGGAATTCATTGCGGATATGCTCTATGAGGAAACGCAGGAGCTTGAGGAGCAGCGCCGTGAACAGGAACGTGAACAGCGTTCGCAGGAGCTGAAGGAGAAATTCAGGGGCATGCTCGAAAAGCACAGAAAGCAGGAAAAGCAGGAGAAAAAATAACCTGCGGCTTGACATTTCCGAAAAAATTGTATATAATAGTAGGGAACAGCATATGACAAAGGCGTAGCAGTCAGAGTAGGATGAACGCAGCTTTTCAGAGAGTGTCGGGTTGGTGCGACGGCATGGGCGGTTTATGTGAAGTGCGGCTGTCAGCCTCTGCGGGGAACGGAGGTTTCTCAGTATCCGCAGACGTGGGATTCACGTTACGAATCATCGTAAGTTTCAGAGTGGAACAGCGTATTAACGTCTCTCTTGCGTTTTGCCGCAAGAGGGACTTTTTTATTGAGAGGAGGAATGTCCATGTTCCGACAGCTCAGGGAGGATATTGCCCTTGTCAAGGAGCGAGATCCTGCGGCAAGGAGCAGCTTTGAGATTCTGCTGACGTATTCGGGGCTGCATGCGATTCATCATTATCGGATGGCGCACTGGTTCTACAAGCACAGGATGTTCATGATGGCGAGGATTATTTCGCAGACATCCAGATTTTTCACGGGCATTGAGATTCACCCCGGTGCGACGATCGGCAAGGGATTTTTCATTGACCACGGTATGGGCGTGGTGATCGGTGAAACGGCGGTGATCGGCGATAACTGCCTGATTTATCAGGGCGTGACGCTCGGCGGTACGGGCAAGGACAAAGGCAAGCGTCATCCGACGCTCGGCAACAACGTGATGGTCGGCTCCGGTGCGAAGGTGCTCGGCCCCTTTACGGTGGGAAACAACGTGAAGATTGCGGCGAATGCCGTGGTGCTTGAGGCGATTCCCGACAACTGCACGGCGGTGGGCGTTCCGGCAAGGATCATCAAGCGTGACGGCGTGCGTGTGGAGGAGCCGGTTGTGAAGAATCTCGATCAGGTGCATATTCCCGATCCGGTTTCGATGGAGATTTGTGCTTTGCGTGCAAGGCTGGAAAGACTGGAGAAGTCACTGGAAGAAAAATGATATTACTGTGGGATGGTCTTCGAAGGACTGCCCCCACCCCAAACCCCTCCCCGAGGGGAGGGGCTTTTAAAGCGGGGGCTTTGCCCCCTGCACCCCCTTGTTCTATTTATTATCATTAAGTTATATGGAGGAAAATGAAATGCAGGTATTCAACACCCTTACCAACAAGAAGGAAGAATTCAGGACGCTTGAGCCAAACAAGGTGCGCATGTATGTGTGCGGCCCGACGGTTTACAATTTCATTCATGTGGGCAATTCACGCCCGATCTGCGTATTTGACGTGTTCCGCAGATTCTTGCAGTATCGTGGCTATGACGTGACTTTCGTGCAGAATTACACGGATGTCAACGACAAGATCATCAAGCAGGGCGAGAAGGAGGGGATTTCCCCCGAGGCTTGTGCGGAGAAGTACATTGCCGAATATCAGACGGATGCAAAGGGGCTGAATGTTCTGCCTGCAACGATTCATCCGAAGGTTTCCCTGTATATGGACAAAATCATCGGCTTCATCCAGAAGCTCGTGGACAACGGCTATGCGTATGAGGTGCAGGGAGATGTGTACTACAGAACCAGAAAATTCGACGGCTACGGCAAGCTTTCGGGACAGTCCATCGACGATCTGAATGCCGGTGCGAGAGTGGAGATCAACGACATCAAGGAGGATCCGCTGGACTTTGCACTCTGGAAATCCTGCGGCACGGACGAGCAGCACTGGGATTCCCCGTGGGGTCCGGGACGTCCGGGCTGGCATATCGAATGCTCCGCTATGGCAAAGGACTGCCTTGGCGACACGATCGACCTGCACTGCGGCGGTCATGACCTGATCTTCCCCCATCACGAGAATGAAATTGCACAGTCCGAGGCTGCAAACGGTGCGCCGTTTGCGAATTACTGGATGCACAACGGGCATATTACGGTGGACAACAAGAAGATGTCCAAATCCGCAGGAAATTTCTTCCTTACCCGTGATGTTGCGGCAAAATACGGCTATGAGGTCATCCGCTATCTGATGATTCAGGCGCAGTACAGAGCGCCCATGAACTACAGCGTGGAGCTGCTGGACGCTTGCAAGGCTTCTCTTGACAGACTCTACGAGTGCCGTGATACGGTGAAGCGTGCGGCAGAAAACGCAAAGAATGGCGAAGTTTCCGCTGCGGCACAGGAAATCTTTGACAAGTACAGAGCGCAGTTTATCGAGGCACTGGAGGATGATCTGAACACAGCGGATGCGCTGACAGCGGTATTTGAGCTGGTGCGTGAGCTGAATATCATGGCATCGGATGCCAATACCTCTAAGGAGCAGCTGCTGGCAGGCTCTGCGGTATTTGAGGAGCTGATTTCCGTTCTGGGACTTCTCTATGAGCGCAAGGAGGAGGAGATTCCGCAGGAGGTGCTCGATCTCGTAGAACAGCGTGCGGCTGCAAGAAAGGCAAAGGATTTTGCAGAGGCTGACAGACTCCGTGATGCAATTGCGGCACTGGGCTATTCCGTGCGTGAAACACGTCAGGGCGTGGAGATCAAGAAAGTCTGAGAGCGGGTGGAGGGTACGCAGTACCCTCCTAATATAGCCCCTCCCCCGATGGGGGAGGAGTTGGGGTGGGGGCAATTTTAGCCTGCTGATCCCCATAAAGGACTTTTTGACAATCCGGGGGAAGTACGCAGCTGCGTGCTTCCCCAAAGAATATGACGGCGCAGAAGCGTCTGAAAGGTCGGTCGTTTATGTACAAAAAAAGCAAAACTCTCTCCCGTCTGGGAATTTTCCTCGTTCTGACCTCGGTCATCAGCTTTATCGTGTTCTATCTGGTGGTCATGCTCTCCAGTCAGGGCTACACCTATGTGGATGTGGAAACGATGGAGCTTGTGCAGACGCAGGAAATCAAAGAGGGTGCGCCGGTTGCAGTGATCGAAACTACCTACGGGGAGATCCGTGCGGTGCTGTATCCGGAATATGCCCCGAAAACCGTGGAAAATTTCATTGCCCTTGTCAATGACGGCTACTACGACGATACCTATGTGTTTGAGCAGAAAGAGGATGTGTATTTTGCCGCAGGTACGCCGAATGCCGATGGCTCCCTGTCGGGAAACAGAGAAACCAACGAGCTGGTTCCGCTGGAAACCCACCAGAACCTCTGGCCGTTCAAGGGTGCGCTTTGCGTGATGAATACGACCGTTGACGGCGGATTCTTCGACAGGCTCTTTCAGAATGTGAAAACCTACACGGGCAGCCGTTTTATGGTGCTGGGCAGCGTGGATTTTTCCGATGAGGAATTCGTCACGCAGTTCCGTGAGGCATCGGGCAGCGAGGAGCTGGCGGATGCATTTGTGTCAAGGGGCGGTGTGCCGAACTTTGCACAGCAGCTGACGGTGTTCGGGCAGGCATACGAGGGGATCGACGTGATCGAGGAGATCTGCGCCGCCGAAATTCAGGCGGAAACCAATGTTGCAGGCTATACGCCGCCGGTGAAGGAATGCAAAATTCTGAAGATCACGATGGAAGAATACCATGCAGAATGACGAAAAAATGTTTGCAGAATTATGATTTTCGTGTGAATTTCCACAAGGTTTAAGGTTTCCTGCATGAAAAACTCAACAGTTTCGCTAAATACATCCGAAAAAATGGGATTTTGTCTTTACAAATGCAGGAGAATGTTGTATAATAATTGGGATAGGTTCTCAAAGGGGTTGTTATGCCCTTTTGGGGATGTGTGTATGCAGAAAAATCGGATGCGAGAGAGGAATCGTATGAGATATAGAGTAATGGCAGCGCTTGTCAGTGCGATGATGCTGACGGCAGTAACAGGCTGCAAGAAGGAAATTGAGATTACGGAAAAGCCCATCCTCAACTACACTGCACCAGCAGAGGGTGAGGAGATCGTGGTGATCCATGTGCGTGATCGTGGCGATGTCAAGATCAGGCTGTTCCCCGAGCTTCTGCCGGAGGCTTGCGAGAATTTCACGACGCACGCAAAGAACGGCTACTATGACGAGCTGATCTTCCATCGTGTGATCGAGGGCTTTATGATTCAGGGCGGCGACCCCAAGGGCGACGGCACGGGCGGCGAGAGCTGCTGGGGCGGCAAGTTCAACGGCGGTGTGACCGAGCAGCTCATCCATGTTCCGGGTGCGCTTGCGTATGCAAACAGCGCAGGCCCTGCAACGGACGGCAGCCAGTTCTATATTGTAACGGGCGACAAGACGGATGCGGAAACGCTGAAGTATTACGAGGAGGTTTATGATCAGGATCCTCGTGTGACGTATGACATCAACTTCACAAAAGAAGCCGAGGAGCTGTACATTCAGAACGGCGGTGCGCCCCATCTGGACGGCGGCTACACGGTATTCGGTCAGGTCATTGACGGACTTGACATTGTATTTGAAATTTCACAGGTTCCCGTGAACGGCTCAAGCAAGCCGAAAGAGGCGGTATATATTGACAGCATTACTGTAGAAAGCTATGACGGCAGCACAATCCGCTGGTACAAGAGCGATTACGGTATTCAATAAATGGCAGCAGAGATAGAAGGCTGCGACTAAGGAGAGAATAACGTGGATAAATTTGTAATACGGGGCGGCAATCGTCTGATGGGAGAAATCCAGGTCAGCGGTGCAAAGAATGCCGCAGTTGCGCTCATTCCGGCAGTTCTGCTGTGCGATGAGCCGTGCGTCATTGAGAATGTTCCGGATATCAGTGACGTATCCATCTGTCTGCGCATCCTGTACGAGCTGGGCGCAGAGGTGGAGATGCTCAAGAGCGACACCTACCGCATTTCCTGCAAGGGTGTCAGAAGCTTCAGTGTTCCCTATGAGAGCGCAAAGCAGATGCGTGCATCCTATTATTTTCTGGGTGCGCTGCTGGGAAGAACGGGAAGAGCGAGAGTTTCGATGCCGGGCGGATGTCCGCTGGGCGACAGACCGATCGACCAGCATCTCAAGGCGTTCAATGCACTGGGGGCAAATTCCTGCAACGATCACGGCATGATCGACCTGCATGCGGACAAGCTGCGTGGCGGTCAGATCTACTTTGACGTGGTTACGGTGGGTGCAACGATGAATGCAATGCTCGCTGCGGTCAAGACAGAGGGGCTGACAATTATTGAAAATGCGGCAAAGGAGCCGCATATCGTAGATCTTGCGAATTTCCTTAATTCCATGGGTGCGGATATCCGAGGTGCCGGCACGGATGTGATCAAGGTGCGTGGTGTTTCGTATCTGCATGGAACGACCTATTCGGTGATTCCCGATCAGATCGAGGCAGGCACTTTCATGGTGGCTGCTGCGGCAACGGGGGGCGACGTGCTGGTAAAGGGCGTGATCCCGAAGCATCTGGAGCCGATCACAAAGAAAATGCGCAAAATCGGCGTAAACATTGACGAATACGATGACGCTGTGCGTGTCTGGGTGGAAGGCCCTCTGGTGAAGGCAAGCATCAAGACACAGCCGCATCCGGGCTTCCCGACGGACATGCAGCCGCAGATGGCAACGCTCCTGACGCTTGCGGAGGGAACGAGCATCGTGACGGAGGGCGTCTGGGAACAGAGATTCCGTTATGTGGACGAGCTGCGCCGCATGGGTGCGGACATTGCGGTCAATGACAAGGTGGCGATTATTACCGGCACGGGCAAGCTGATGGGTGCGCCTGTGAAGGCATGCGATCTGCGTGCAGGTGCGGCACTGATCATTGCAGGTCTTGCGGCACATGGCGTGACGGAGATCGAGGATATCCACCACATTGAGCGTGGCTACGGCAATATTGAAACCAAGCTGCGTGGCATTGGCGGCGATATCTGCAAGGTATCCACACCGCCCACGGCGATGAAGAAGGCGTTATAATTGGGTGACAGAAAGCCTGCCTGCGGATGCGGGCGGGCTTTTGGTATATGAACTTTGTTTCCGCTGAAGCGGAAAGGGAAGCAAAGCAATACGGCAGGGTAGGGGCGGCTCTCTATCGCAGAGCACGCCCCTCTTTCAAAAACAGTCCGCCGGACTGTTTTTGAAATTCACCCCCGTGCAGAGCTCACGTTGTAATATTTCGCTCACTTTGTGAGCGCCAAGGGGCGCCGCCCCTTGACCCCGCAAGCCTTTTGAAAAAGGCTTGTGCGAAAACTTTTCAGACTGCTCCGCTTTGGGAGGGATGGTATGGCTAAATTTTACCCATTGTTCAGTTCCAGCAGCGCAAATGCGTCCTATGTGGGCGGCAGAAATGCCGGAATTCTCGTGGATGCAGGCGCAAGCTGCAAGAAAATTCTGGAGGCACTCGACAGAAACGGACTGCAAAAACAGTGCGTGCAGGGCATTTTCATCACGCACACGCATTCCGACCACATCAAGGGGCTGCGGGTGCTGGCAGGAAAGCTGGGCGTTCCGGTGTATGCAACGCAAAGCAGCCTTGAAACGCTGGAGCAGGGCGGACACATTCCGGCAGGCATCAGGACGATTCCTGTGGATACGGGGGCGATTTGCTGCGGTGACTGCGAAATTACGGCATTCCCGACGATGCATGATGCAAAGGGGAGCTGCGGCTACAGGATACATACGGCGGACGACCGATTCTGTGCGGCATGCACGGATCTGGGGGTGGTGACCCCCGAGGTGCGTGAGGCGCTGCAGGGCTGCGAGATGGTGCTGCTCGAATCGAACTATGATCCCACGATGCTGCGCAACGGCCCGTATCCTCCGGAGCTGAAACGCAGAATTGCGTCGGAATACGGGCATTTATCGAACGAGGAGAGTGCGTCCCTTGCGGAATTTCTGGTGCGCAGCGGCACGACGAGGATTCTGCTCGGGCATTTAAGCCCCCACAACAACACGCCGCAGAGGGCGGCACAGGCGGCTGCCGAGGGGCTGCGTGAATTTACGAACGGTCTGGATTATCTGCTGGGCATTGCGCCCGTGGAAACACAGGGAGGAGCAGTGATTTTCTGATGCTGGTACAGCTTCTGACGGTTGGCAAGCAGAAGGAGCCGCATCTGACGGCGGCGCAGGAGGTTTATCAGAAACGACTGACGCCCTTCTGCAAATTTCAGTTTACACAGCTGCCTGCCGTGCGGCTTTCCGACAAGCCGTCGGAAAAGGAAATTGCGGCTGCACTTGAGCAGGAGGCAGCGGCGATCCGCAAGGCAAGCCGTGGCGTGATGATTGCCATGTGCATTGAGGGAAAGCAGATGGGGAGCGAAGCCTTTGCAAGGCTCCTGACGGAGGAGATCCCGATGCGTGAAAGTGCGGTGACATTTGTGATCGGCAGCTCCTTCGGGCTTGCGGAGAGTATCAAAAAAGAAGCGTACAGGCGGCTTTCGATGTCGGAGATGACATTTCCGCATGCGCTGGCATCGGTGATGCTCATGGAGCAGGTTTACAGGGCATATCAGATCGACAGGAATACGGGGTATCATAAGTAATCGGCGGAGAGCCTCCGCCGGCGATTTTCCGGTTCGGGTTTGCCTTTGCATCCCCAACCGCAATGCACCTTTGCCTTTGGCAAGCGGTGCAAAGCTGGTTTCAATCAATTGACCGCCGCCGAAGGCGGCTTGCGTGCAGTTTAAAAGAACGATCAGGAGGAAATTTTCATGGCAAAAGCAATGACGCTGACGTATGAAGCAGGCGAAAATTTATATGTGAATGTGACCAACCGCTGTCCTTGCAGATGCACGTTCTGCATCCGCAACAACGGCGACGGTGCCTACGGTTCGGATCCGCTGTGGCTGGAGCATGAGCCGGATATGGAGGAAATGCAGGCGGATTTTGCAAAGCGTGATCTGTCGAAGTACAAAAGTATCGTATTCTGCGGCTACGGCGAGCCGCTGATGCGGCTGGAATTTGTCTGCAAGCTTGCAAAATACCTACGTGAAATCAAGCCCGATGTCAATCTGCGGCTGAACACGAACGGCCTTGCGGATCTGTACAATGCGAGCGAAGCAAACGGCACGGCGGCACAGCAGGTGGCGGCGGTATTTGACAAGGTATCCATCAGTCTTAACGGCGGCAATGCGGAGGTTTACAACCGTGTGACAAGACCGCAGGGCGGTGGGGATGCGCCGTATGAAACGATGCTGCACTTTGCGAAAACCTGCAAGGAACTGGGAATGGACGTGCTGTTCACGGTGGTGGATGTGATTTCCCCCGAGGAAATTGCACAGGCGCAGGAAACTGCGGATTCTCTGGGAATCACGCTGGATGTGAGGGAGTATATTCATTGAGATAAGAAGCACCGCTTTGGCGGTGCTTTTTTTGAAATCATTTCTAAAAGGCTGCACGCAAACGTGCAGCCTTTTTCAGTCTGTCAAAAAAGTGTTATTACGGTTAAATTTGCCCCTCCCCCGCCCTCCTGCGGAGTACTTTTGGGCTATATACCGGGGGTAGTAGGGTGACTCCTCACGGGGGGGAGATGTCACGCAGTGACTGGACGGGACTTTTTTCGACAAGCTGTGAAAGGTTGCACGCAAACGTGCAACCTTTCTTTTTTTACGCCCTTGTCTGAAGGGAGGTGCAAAGCATGGCGAGGAAGAAAACGGATACGGAGCTGGTTTACGACGGGCTTCGCAGGCTTGCCTTCGGGGAGGTCAACGACGCTGTGCGGCTTGCGTTCTGCGATGAGATGCCGTCGGCGGAAACGCTTGCAGGAATGAACCTGTTCCTTGTTTCCGAAATCAAGAGGGACAAGGGCGGCGGCGTGGAGGTGCGGTTCTTCGACAGGCTCAAGGCGATCGAAAAGCTGTATGACTACGCCCACGCAGGAGAAAACGGTGCCGCGGCGGCAAGCCTGCTTGAGGCACTGACGGGGGCGCAGACGCATGAACTTTAGTCGGTTTTCCCCGAAACAGCGCCTTGCCCTGCGGTGGTGGACGCTGCCGGAATACCGCACGAAGGATGCACTCATCTGCGACGGTGCGGTAAGAAGCGGAAAGACGCTGTGCATGTCGCTGGGGTTTGTGTGCTGGGCGATGACCTGCTTTGACAGGGGGACGTTCGCCATCTGCGGCAAGACCATCACCTCGCTGGAACGCAATCTTGTGCGTCCCCTTTTGCAGGTGCTGGAGGATGTGGGCTTTGAGTGCGTGTCCCGTGTGAGCAGGCATTATGTGGATATCACGGCACTGGGCAGAACCAACCGTTTCTATCTGTTCGGCGGCAAGGACGAAGGCTCGGCGGCACTGATTCAGGGCATGACGCTGTGCGGCGTGCTGTTTGACGAGGCAGCGCTCATGCCACGTTCCTTTGTGGAGCAGGCACTGGCGAGATGCTCGGTGAATGGAGCGAAGCTCTGGTTCAACTGCAATCCGGAACATCCGCAGCACTGGTTCTACCGTGAGTGGATCAAAAAATGTGAGGAAAAGCGTGTGCTGTACCTGCATTTCACAATGGATGACAACCCCTCCCTTTCGGAGCGTGTAAAGGAACGTTACCGCCGCATGTACGGCGGTGTGTTCTACGACCGCTTCGTGCTTGGGAAATGGACAGTCTCGGAGGGGCTGGTTTATCCGATGTTTGACAAGGTGCGGCATGTGGCAGCGGAAATTCCGCAATGCTCACGCTTTGTGATTTCCTGCGACTACGGCACGGTGAATCCCACTTCCATGGGATTATGGGGCGAAGCGGACGGGGTATGGTACCGCATTCGGGAGTACTACTATGCGGCAAGGCGTGAGGGAATCTCCCGCACGGACGAGGAGCATTATGCAGGACTTGCGGCGCTTGCAGGGGAGCTTGACATTGAGTGCGTGGTGGTCGATCCATCGGCGGCAAGCTTTATTGCGTGCATCGCAAGGCACGGGAAATTCCGTGTGATGAAGGCAAAGAATGACGTGCTGTCGGGCATCCGTCTGGTGAGCGATGCGCTGCAGTGCGGAAAGCTCCGCATTGGCAATCAGTGCAGCGATATTCTGCGGGAATTTTCGCAGTACTGCTGGAATGACAGTGCGGTGGGGGATGCGCCGAGGAAGGAGCATGACCATGCGATGGATGACATGCGGTATTTTGTTTCCACGGTGCTTGGCAGGAAGCAGGAGGAAGAATTTGTGGCAATGAGTCTGGCGAGGTGATGGAATGCAATTGAGAAAACGAAGAAAAGAAAAGGAAACGCCGCCGGTGGCGGCAATTCAGACGCAGGGGTGCAGGGCGGCGGAGGAATACCCCGTACAGCTGTACACCTACGAGCTGTTTGAAAAGGTGCGCCGCACGGTGCCGCTGGTGGATGCGGCAATTTCAAAGCTTGTCCGCCTGATCGGCTCATTCAGGGTGGAATGTGCGGACAGGGATATGCAGAAACGCCTTGACGCATTTCTGGAGGATGTGCCGGTGGGACTGACGGGACAGTCGGTCTACAGCTTTATTGACAGTTATCTGGACAGTCTCTTGGTCTACGGCAATGCGGTGGGCGAAATCGTGCTTGACCGTGAGGGGCGTTATGTGGCAGGGCTTTGGAATGGCAGGATTACGGATGTTGCGGTAAGGGCGGGGGATTCCCCGATGACACGGCAGTATGTGCTGCGCCGTGGGGAGGAGGAAATACTGCTTCCGTATCCTGAGCGCATCCTGTTTTCCGCACTCAAGCCGCCGGACGGCGGTGTTTACGGCGTATCGCTGTTGCAGGGGATTCCTGTATTTGCAAGAATTCTTCTGCGGATCTACGAATCGGTGGGGCAGAATTTTGACCGTGCAGGCAATGTGCGCTATGCGGTGACGTACCATCCGTCGGAGGATCCTGCGGAGATGGCATATGCAGGAGAACGTGCAAAGCAGATCGCAAAGGAATGGTCGGACGGCATGCGTGCGGCAAAGTGCGGAGAAGTCCGTGATTTTGTGGCGGTGGGCGATGTGGGCATCAAGGTGATCGGTGCCGACTGCCGGATGCCCGAAACGGAAGTTCCCGTCAGACAGCTTCTGGAGCAGATTCTTTCGAAGCTGTCGGTGCCGCCCTTCCTGCTGGGGCTGAACTGGTCATCCACAGAGCGCATGTCCGCCCAGCAGGCGGATATCCTGACATCGGAGCTGGAGTATTACAGGCGCATTCTGGAACCGGTGATCAGCAGAATTGCACGGATGTTTTTGCAGCTGAACGGCTCGCAGGCAAGGGTAAAAATCGTATGGGATTCCATCAACCTGCAGGATGAAGCGGAGCTTGCACTGGCAAGACTTCACAACGCACAGGCGATGGAGATCGAGAGCAGGCTGGGATAGCAGGGGACACTGTTATCCGCTTATTTCAACCAATCAAAGGAGGAAAAATTGATGTATAATGATGTAAAACTGGAAAAGGGTATGTATCATCTGGCAAACAAGAGCTTTCTGCAGGCACTTGAGGAGCAGGATCCTGCGGCGCAGTATGCGCAGACTCCGCTTGCAAAGCTCGATGCCTACGAGCGTCAGCTCAAGCGCTTCGACATCCGTGTGAACGGCGCAGGCTGTGACAGAGTGGAGAAATTCTTTACGACAACGGAAAGTGCCGTGCTGTTCCCGGAATTCATCAGACGCTCTGTGCTGCAGGGCATGCAGGAGGCAGTGCTTTCGGACATGGTGGCGGTGGTTTCCAGAAGTGAATCCAATCGTTATCAGGGCTGCACGCTGACGGATTCCGCAGAATACAGCACCACACAGGAGGGCGGCGAAATTCCTGCATCCACGATCATGGAAAGCAGCGAAATTGTGACGCTTTCCAAGTACGGCAGAGTGATTCAGGCATCCTACGAGGCAGTGCGTCAGCAGCGTCTGGATGTCTTTGCGCTGATGCTGCGCCGTGTGGGCAGACAGCTTGCGGAAAGCATTGTCGGCAAGGCGCTCGACGTGCTGAAAACGGCAGCAAATGCAGCTGCCATTACAAAGGCAGGCAGTGAGCTGTCCTATTCCGATCTGGCGGCACTTTATGGCAAATTCACCACATGCAGTCTGACAACGATTCTGGCTTCTCCTGCGGTGATGGCGGAGATCCTCGTAATGAACCAGATGCTCGAGGCATCCTCCGAGGAGGCAGCGGAGATCCGTCTGCCGTTCGGCGCAAAGCTTGTCAAGTGTCCGCAGCTGGAGGATACGGTGCTGCTGGGACTGGATAAGGATTTTGCCCTTGAACAGATTCAGAGCAGCGACGTGGTGCTGGAAACCGACAAGCTCATCGACCGCCAGCTTGACTGCATCACCGTTTCCGTCAACGCAGGCTTCCGTACCCTCATTGCGGATGCCGTGCAGATGCTGAAGCTGTAAGCGGCGAGTCGCCGCTGACAATTTGCTCCCAATGCGGCTTCGCCGCAAAGGTCGCATGTGGGGGACACTGTCCCCCACAGCAGGGTCAAGGGACGCAGTCCTTGGCGGGGTGGAGGGGTCGCAGACCCCCCATTTGATTCCCCCTCCCTCTGGGAGGGGGTTAGGGGGTGGGCAAGTATTGCAACGCAAACCCTCAAAAACTGAGCAATTGCTCTTGCCCGATATGGGCAGTGTTCGATTGTATAAATGAGGAGGGAACCATATGAAAGACAAACTCAGCAAGATCAACCGCTTCACTCGCAGAGAACTGACTGCGGAGGAAGTCTACCTGTTCGATGTGATCCTGTGTGACAACGACATCGACAGGGACGGGGAATGCTTTTCGGAAGCGGCGCTTGAACAGATGAAGGGACTTTTCATCGGAAAAACAGGCATCTTTGACCACGATCCCAGAAGCAGCGGTCAGACGGCAAGAATCTTCGATACGGAGATCGTGCAGGATGCGGAAAAGAAAACCACAGACGGCCGCTCCTATGTGTGCCTTAAGGCGCACGCCTATATGGTGCGCACGCAGGCGAACGAGGCGCTGATTGCGGAAATCGAGGGCGGCATCAAGAAGGAAGTGAGCGTTTCGTGCTGTGCGGCAAAACGCATCTGCTCGGTCTGCGGTGCGGACAGACGTGAATCCGCCTGCGGTCATATTGACGGCAGGATGTACGGCGAAAAGCAGTGCCACACGATCCTCGATGATATCAGAGATGCCTATGAATGGAGCTTTGTGGCGGTGCCTGCGCAGGTTGCGGCAGGCGTGACAAAGCATTTTTCTGCAAAGGAGGATACTGTCATGGAGATGGAAAAACGTTTTGAGCAGCAGGAAAAGCTCCTCGCTCAGGTGGAATACAGCGTAAGACATGAGGTCATGCAGCTTTGCAGCCGTACAAAGAGTGCAGCGGTTTCCAAGGCACTGTGCATGGCGGCGGAAAAGATGGGGCTGCAGGAGCTGCTTGATTTCAAGCAGGCACTGCTTGCCGAGGAAAGCGGCGTGCCGCAGGTACAGCTCATGGGCGAATGTATGACGGCAGTGGAGGAATTCTGCTGCTAAGCGGACGGAGAAGGAGGCGGAAACATGAACATGCAAATGATCGGTTCGCTCTTTTCCCTTTTTTCGGGAGAGAGCGATGTGCAGCTGCACATGCCGCTGCTGATGACGGCAATTCATGAGGTAACGGCAAAGCTGCGCAGCGATGGGGACACGGGCGAAGTGCGGCTTTGTTATCTTGCCGCAGCCATCGCAAATCTTCGCTACACGCAGATGTACGGTGCAAGGGAGAAGGCACTGGCGACTTATGCAGGCACAATCGCCCGTCAGTCGGACGGGGAACAGCAGCTGCGCTTTGCAAGGCAGCTCGTACGCTCCTATCAGGCACTGTGCTGCGATCTGCTGCGTGACGAGGCGTTCGTATTTGTCGGCGTATAGGAGGGGTGGCATGCAGGAACTCTTACAAGGACTGCTCGAAAGACTGCAAAGCAGCGGCGTGGGGGAGGTGTATGCCTCCTTCGATGCGCTGCCGGTGGAGAAGAAATCCCACAGCTGCTTTACGGTGGTCGGTCTTGAACAGGTGAAAACGGGGGAGGGATACCCTGTGGAAAGGGGCGTTGCATATCCGTTTGCGGCGCAGCTGCGGGTGGATATTCTCACGCCTATGACGGAAAATCCGCAGGAATCACAGCGGATTTTCTTCGAAAGCATCGTGCCCGCCATGGCGCAGGAGGAATGCAGCCTTCTGCGTTTTGATGCAGGTGCGCCCAAGCCCGATCTCAGGCTCGGACGCATGGTATACGGCGGCACTTTCTGCCTGCTGGGGGTACTTTGCACACAGAAGGAGGATGATGCGGCATGACGGAATTGAAACTGCGCCCGATCAGGCGTTTTCCCGTGACGGTCGGGGGCATTACGCTGTATCTTTCCTCGTGCAGGACGGTCGGGACGAGCGTGCTGCGTGAGCAGTGCACGGCGGACAATACGGCGGCAGTCACGGCAAGCTGCCCGAAAGGAACGAGGGTGACGCTGGAGGGATGGCTTGCGCCTGCGCAGGATGCGCAGGCAGTGATCGCCGCATTTGCAGCAAGGCTGTTTGACGCATCCGAGGAGGATATGACGGTGTGTGGACTTTGTTTTCAGAACGCAAGGCTCTGTGCCTACACGGTCAATGAGAATCAGGAGCATACGGCGGTAACGCTGACGTTTTATTCGCCGCTTGCACCGATGAAGTCGGAGGGTGAGGCGGAATGATCAACAAATTTATGCTCCGCATCCAATCGGGAGAAAGCTATGTGTTTGAAGCGCAATGCCTTGCGGTCACGCTGGAGCGTGAGGCGTACACGCCCTACACGCAGGTGACGGCGACATTCCTTTCACAGGGGGAGGACTACGGAAATGTGACCTCGGTGCAGCTGTATTACCGAAACGCCCGCATCTTCCTCGGACTTGTGGACAGCGTGCGGCAGTACCGCCGTGACGGAAAATGCTTTGTGCGTGTGCGATCGAAGAGCTTTACCTCGGTGCTTGCGCAGAATGAATTTGTGCCGGGACTGCATTTTGACATGACGATGGCGAGAATCATGACGGGGTTCTACACATTTCCGAATGTGTATTACGAAGATTACGCAGGTTCGGGGTATATTTTTGTCAAGGACGGTTCAAGCGTCTGGGACAGTGTGGTGAATTTCGGCTACAAGCTGTCGGGGAAATACCCGTATATCCACATGAACACGGTGCGGCTCACGCCCCATGAGAATCCGAAGGTCATTTCCCCCGACAGCGGAAGCGTGCTGGAATACGGCACGGCGCATGACATGACGAGGATCGTGAGCATGTACCACATGGCGGATCTGAATGACAATTATGATGCCTACCGTCTGGAAAACATGGCGGCAACGGCAGCGGAGATCGTCCGTCACAAGCAGATTCTGCTTGACAGGCAGTATCTGTCGGAGCCGGAACAGGCACTGGAATTCCGCAACCGTTTTTCGCAGAGGGGCTATCGTGCGAGGTATGTCGAATACAGCGGATTTGCCAATGAGGAAATCTGCGACAGGGTGAGTTTCGGCGAATTCCTGCCGGAATCCTATATCTGCCGTGTACGCATGACCTTCAGCGGCAGCGGTGTGCGGACAAGGCTCTGGGCGTATGATGACGGCTTCTACCGCATCGGGCAGGCGCAGTAACGCTTTTCTTCGTGCGGCATATACTGTGAATGAGGGATGGGGTGGGCAGTCCTCTGAATGGCTGCCCACCCCGAAATCCCACCATCATCCTCAGACAGGAGCAGTGCATGGAAGAAACAATACGCACGCTTGCCATGCTTGAGGAGGGCGAATGCGCAAGGGTCCGCAGCCTGTGCATGGGCGGTGCGCTTTCGAATCGGCTTGCCGACATGGGGCTGATTGAAGGAACCCTTGTGCATTGCCTGCAAAAAAGTCACGCAGGCGGACTTGCGGCATACCGCATCCGTGGCGCCGTAATTGCCCTTCGCAGGCAGGATGCAGGAGAAATTCTGGTGCAATGATAGAAAAAGCCCGAAGCAGCAAAGCTTCGGGCTTTTATACATTAGGAAAGAATCTCCGTCGGGAAGCCGTTTTTCTCCGCCCACGTCAGAATCTTTGCACCCTCGGGAGCGCAGATCGTGCAGGGAACTTCCAGTTCCTCCAATCCCCAGCTTGCATAGGGGAGGTCGGGGTTTTCTACATAGAGGACTTCCAGCGGACAGCCGATGAAAAGCTCCTCATCCGTTACGGTGACGGTTTCGGGAATGGTCATTTCCATGAGCGCTGTGCAGCCCGCAAAGGTCGCACGGCGAAGTGTTGTGACCTTGGAGGGAATGTTCACAGATTCCAGACTCTCACAGTCAAGAAACGCCTGTTCTCCGATGAAATCCACGGTTTCGGGGATCTCGACCGAAATCACGTTCCAGCACGCCTCAAAGGCATACTGCCCGATCTGCGTCACGGGAACCCCCTCCAGACGGGAGGGAACGATGACTTCCGTTTCCTTGCCCTTGAAATCCGTGATGACGGCATAGCCGTCCTTGATCTCATAGGCAAAGCTTTCGGGCGGTGTTGCATTTTCATCAAACAAAGGCTCCGTGGTCGCTTCTTCGCTTGCCTGCGTGGTTTCTTCGGTGGAAACCTGTGTCGCAGGCTCTGTTTCTGCCTTGGAACTGCCGTTTTCCTGCGGCTGTGTGCCGCAGCCCGTCAGTAATGCCGCAGCCAGAAGTGCGGCGGTGATTGCAAGTCTTTTCATATCGCTGCTCCTTTTAAGGATTCATCATCACAAACAGGAAGAATGAGAAAATCATTCCTGCTGCGGAAAACAGAACGGAAAGCACGCCTTCCTTCCAACCCCAGCTGTCGGCAATCCTTCGGCAGATGACAAATGCTGCTGCCTGCACGATGACAAAGATCACAAGGGGCAGGAAGAACCAGAAATTGCTTGCCGCCTGCTCGGATGCGGAGGGTGTGGAGAGAAATTGGGAATTTTCCATGACGATGCCGACATAGATGTGTTTGAATGCCAGGTAGCCAAACAGAATGTGCAGAGCAAATGTGGAAATGAAATAGAGCAGTTTTTTCATGATGCTCTCTCCTTTTCAGGTATTGTTACGCCTTCTTGCTCTTCTGCTTTGCACGCAGGGAGTTGTCCAGAATGCGCTTGCGGATACGCAGGGATTCGGGAGTCACCTCCAGCAGCTCGTCGTCCGCCAGAAATTCCAGACAATCCTCAAGGCTCATGATTCTCGGCGGCACCAGACGCAGTGCGTCATCCGAGCCGCTGGCTCTTGTGTTTGTCAGGTGCTTTCTCTTGCAGACATTCACGACCATGTCATCCGCCTTCGGGGAAACACCCACGACCATGCCCTCATACACGGGCACGCCTGCGCCGATAAAGAGCGTACCACGCTCCTGCGCATTGTAAAGTCCGTAGGTCACTGCCTCGCCCGATTCATGACAGATCAGGGAACCCGAGCTTCTTCTCGGAATATCACCCTTATACGGGATGTAGCTGTCAAATACGCTGCTCATGATGCCCTCGCCACGGGTGTTCGTGAGGAATTCTCCCTTGTAGCCGAACAGACCTCTGGAGGGAACGAGGAATTCCAGACGCATGCGGCTGCCCTGCGGATGCATCGTCTGCAGCTCGCCCTTACGGGTACCCATCTTTTCCATAACGGTGCCCACGCATTCCTCGGGAACATCCACAACCAGACGTTCCTGCGGTTCATACAGCTTGCCGTCGATTTCCTTGTACAGTACTCTGGGGGTGGAAACCGCCAGCTCATAGCCCTCACGGCGCATGTTCTCTACGAGGATCGACAGGTGCATTTCACCTCTGCCCGCTACGCTGAAGGAATCGGTGTTGTCGGTTTCCGTCACACGCAGGGAAACGTCCTTCAGCAGCTCCTTGAACAGGCGTTCACGCAGCTGACGGGAGGTCACATACTTGCCCTCCTGCCCTGCAAAGGGGCTGTCGTTGACGGAGAATGTCATTTCCATTGTCGGTTCGCTGATGTGCGCAAAGGGCAGTGCTTCGGGGGCATCGGGTGCGCAGAGGGTATCGCCGATGGTGATGTCCGCAATGCCGCTGATGCAGACAATGTCGCCGACGGTGGATTTCTCCACATTCACCTGACCCAAGCCCTGCATCTGCGCAAGCGTTACAATTCTCGCAGGTCTGGGATTCTTGTCGGAATTGGCGTTGCAAACCACAACGGGCTGATTCACCGTCATCGTACCACGCTGAATTCTGCCGATGGCGATTCTTCCGACATAATCATTATAGTCGATCGAGGAAATGAGCATCTGCAGCGGCTCATCCGGTTCGCCCTTGGGCGGCTCAATGTAGCTGATGATCGTTTCAAAAAGCGGCTTGAGATCCGTGCCTGCCTCATACTGGCTCAGGGAAGCCGTGCCTGCTCTGCCGGAGCAGAAGAGAATGGGGCTTTCGAGCTGCTCCTCATCTGCGTCAAGGTCAAGCAGGAGTTCGAGCACCTCGTCACCGATCTCGTCAAGACGTGCATCGGGACGGTCAATCTTGTTCACCACGATGATGATCTTGTGTCCCATCTCCAGCGCTCTGGAAAGAACGAATCTTGTCTGCGGCATCGGGCCTTCGGCTGCATCCACAAGGAGGATGACGCCGTCCACCATGCTCAGAACACGCTCCACCTCGCCGCCGAAATCGGCATGTCCGGGGGTGTCAATGATGTTGATCTTGATGTCCTTGTACTGCACCGCTGTATTTTTTGCAAGGATCGTGATGCCACGCTCACGCTCAATGTCGTTCGAGTCCATGACACGATCCGCAACGTTCTGGTTTTCACGGAATACGCCGCCCTGCTTGAGCATCTCATCCACAAGCGTGGTCTTGCCGTGGTCAACGTGGGCAATAATGGCGACATTTCTCAAATTCTCTCTGATCATAAAGCTACCTTCCTTTGGTTTTCTGTTCATTGTTCGCATTTATCAGTATATCACAATTTTTCGCTGAATGCAAGGTTTCTTCAGAAATATGGCGTTTTTTACGAATGCCATGCCCCATCCAATCCGCATTATGGCAATTTTTTACCCTGATATTCCTAAAAAAAGAAATTTTTATCGAAAAATCCCATTCCACCCCTTGACAAAAGCCCTCCAATCCGTTATAATAAGTAATGTGATTTAATGCATAAAAGCTTAAAAGCATCAAAGCATCAAAGCGCAAAAGTGAAAGGAAGGCAGAATTATGATTAAGTGGATCATTCTGGTGTGCTACCTGCTGAGCATGGTGGGCATCGGATTTTACTGCAGCAAAAAGACAAAGAATGTCAGTGATTTCGTACTGGGCGGCAGAAGCATCGGCCCGTGGTTTTCGGCATTTGCATTCGGCACGTCCTATTTCTCGGCGGTGGTATTCATCGGCTACGCAGGACAGTTCGGCTGGAAATACGGCATTTCCGCCACATGGATCGGTCTTGGCAATGCTCTGATCGGCTCGCTCTTGGCGTGGATGGTACTGGGCAGACGCACGAGAATCATGACAAAGCATCTCGACTGCAAGACGATGCCGGAATTTTTCGAAAAGCGCTACGACAGCAAAGCGCTGAAGATCGCAGCATCCCTGATCGTGTTTATTTTCCTGATTCCCTACACAGCGTCCGTTTACAACGGACTGTCCCGACTCTTTGAAAGCTCACTGGGCATTCCCTATATCTACTGCATCATCATCATGGCGGTGTTTACGGCGATTTATGTCATTGCAGGTGGCTTCCACGCAACGGCACTCAATGACTTCATTCAGGGTATGATCATGCTCGCAGGCATTATCGCCGTGGTTATCACTGTTGTGAATGCGCAGGGCGGCATGGGCGAAGCAATGCAGAACCTCGGCAAGATCGCCGACGACAGCGGCAACACGGGAACGCTCAACAGCACATTCGGCCCGTATCCTGCGGATCTTTTGGGCGTTGTGGTACTTACCTCCCTCGGCACATGGGGACTGCCGCAGATGATCCAGAAGTTCTACTCGATTTCCGATGACAATGCCATCAAGCGTGGCACGATCATTTCCACGGTATTTGCCCTGATCGTATCGGGCGGCTGCTATTTCCTCGGCGGCTTTGGCAGACTGTTTGCAACAACGGATGCAGCGGATATTTCCAAGACGCTGATCAATGTTGTAAACGGCAAGCTGGAATACGATGCGATCATTCCGGCAATGCTCGAATCCGCACTTCCGGAATTTCTGATTGCGCTTGTGGTGGTTCTGGTGCTTTCCGCATCCATGTCCACGCTCTCCTCTCTCGTGCTGACCTCCAGCTCCACGCTGACGCTTGACCTGATCAAGCCTGCCATGAAGAAGAACATGTCCGAGAAGCAGCAGGTGCTGATCATGCGTATTTTCATTGCAGTGTTCCTGCTGATTTCCGTCATCATGGCGGCAAACAAGAATGCCTATATTACGACACTTATGTCGATTTCATGGGGTGCGCTGTCCGGCTCCTTCCTTGCGCCCTTCATGCTGGGACTCTTCTCAAAGAAGATCACCCCTGCATCTGTCTGGGCATGCTTCGGCTTTGCCGTGATCTTCACACTCGGACACACGGCACTGTTCTGCATGGGCTGGTTCCCGGAGATCGCCAAGGCTGCAAATAGTCTGCCGATTCCCGTGACCATCACTTCTCCTCTGAATGCAGGTGCATTCTGCATGCTGTTCTCCATTGTGATCTGCTATGTGGTAAGCCTGTTTACCAAGGTCAAGGATGAAAAGCAGGTAGAAAAAGTATTTGCCTGCTACAGCAAATAAATGATACACAAAACCCCCGAAGCCTCAGCCTCGGGGGTTTTTCTCATATACTTTTGCGGAACCAGTCCGGAGTATCGCCGAAATCAGCGAAAAGCGCCTCGCCGTAGGAATCCAGCGTTTTCACACAGAACGCCGCAAATGCTCTGATGATGTCCTGTGTTTCGCTCTCCTGCGAAACCGCACAGGTCTTTGCGCACGAGATCGTGAAATTACAGCCGGAAATCTGCAGCTCCATCTGGAATTCGTTGAACGCCGGATTGCGGTACACCGTCACCTTGTACAGGTAGCCGTGTGCATCCACACAGGTGAGGACATTCTCACAGCCTGCGGCATTCTTCTGCAGCTCGTAGCGGGTGGATGCAAATGCACGTCTGACCAGCCGCTTATCCATCAGATGTGCAAACAGCTGTGCCGATGCGGACGGTGCGGCGTTTGTCTGCACGCACGGGATTGCTTCATCCGCAAGCGCACACAGACGCTCGGTGTGCTTCAGACTGCACTGCATGAAGTGTTCCTGCATTTCCTGCGGAAAGACGCAGCTTCTGCCCGACCATTTCGGATCGCCCAGATAGGGGCGCAGCTTGTGGATGATCTCCGCCGTGGAACGTGGTGACGGATCGTCCGTCGCCTCCACGCAGACCTTGATGGTGTTGTATTTCTGTCCGTCGTCGAAATCACGCAGATGCATGATGCGGTTGGACTTGAACGGCGGATCGGTCAGCGTCGGGTGCTTGCCCTGCTGTTTGCGGAATTCCACCGCAAGACTCGGATTGCTGTCGGAAAACCAGTTGATGCCGTCAAGAATGAGCGTTCCGAAGGGAACCTCATACTGCCGTGGAATCTTGGAGAACAGTGCAATGATGTCGTCCTCATCCCCACGCTCGGCGTGGATCACACCGTTTCGCCAGTCCTCCGAAAAGCTGCTCAGGTAAGGGTCGGCAGAGCCGTCAAAATCCTCGGTGTAGTAATACTTTTCAAGCATCGGGAACTGCTGCAGCATTTTCTCAAACACCTCGCTGTTGTTGACGGTGTGCAGAGAAAAGGCGAGGTGGGAATAGGAAAATCCCAGTTCCTCCAGCATCTGTTCGAGGTAGGGCGTGGTCTGTCCGAAGCTTACTTTGTCGGCAATGTTGTACAGGTAGGTGTCAAAAATGCGCATTTTCATGTTTCTTCCCCCGATATTATTTTTTCTGTTTTGTAAACATGATTTGCCAAAAACTGTTTATTAGTTTCATTATAGCACACGAATTTTTGAAAGTCAATGAGAAATTGACGAAAAATGCGGAATTTTGAAAGAAAAGAGCGGAAAAATCCGCACCTTTTATGAGACAGCGCCCGAAAGGGGGAGGGGGGACAGCGATCCCGATAAAATTCATTTTCGGTGTTTACAAATGCAAAAAACTGTGCTATAATAAGAATAACGCCGCTTTGCGGCAGACAAAAAAAGGAGGAATTTCCCCATGTCCAAACCGTATTATATCACCACGCCGATTTATTACCCGTCGGGTAATCCCCATATCGGCCATTGCTATACAACCGTTGCGTGCGATTCCATTGCACGTTACCGCCGCATGCAGGGCTATGATGTCATGTTCCTGACAGGAACGGACGAGCATGGTCTGAAGATCGAAAAGAAGGCTGCCGAGGCAGGTGTCACCCCCAAGGAGTACGTTGACGAGATCGTGGAGATCTTCAAGAAGCTCTGGGAATACATGAACATCAACTACGACCGCTACATTCGCACAACGGATGATTATCATGTGGAATCCGTGCAGAAGATCTTCAAGGCGCTCTATGACAAGGGCTACATCTACAAGGGCGAATACACGGGCAAATACTGCACGCCCTGCGAGAGCTTCTGGACTTCTTCCCAGCTCAAGGACGGCAAATGCCCCGACTGCGGCCGTGAGGTGAGCGATGCCAAGGAAGAGGCATATTTCTTCAAGATGTCCCCCTTTGCAGAGCGTCTGGAGAAGCTGCTGACGGAAACCGACTATCTGCAGCCCCGCACCCGTGCAACAGAGCTTGTCAACAACTTCATCAAGCCCGGTCTTGAGGATCTGTGCGTTTCCAGAACCTCCTTCACATGGGGCGTTCCGGTTTCCTTCGACGAAAAGCATGTTGTGTATGTGTGGATCGACGCACTTTCCAACTACATCACGGCACTCGGCTATGAGAACGGTGCCTATGCAGATTTCGACAAATTCTGGCCTGCGGATGTCCACATGGTTGCAAAGGACATCATGCGTTTCCATGCGATCATCTGGCCGGCAATGCTCATGGCACTCGATCTTCCGCTGCCCAAGCATCTTGCCGTACACGGCTGGATCACCTTCAACGGACAGAAAATGTCCAAGTCCCTCGGCAACGTGGTCGATCCCTTCGTACTCGGACAGCGTTACAGCCCCGATGCGATCCGCTACCACATCCTGCGTGAAATGGCACTCGGCGCTGACAGCTCCTTCTCGAATGAGATCATGATCAACCGCATCAACTCCGACCTTGCAAACGGCTTCGGCAATCTCGTTTCCCGTACCGTTGCCATGGCGGACAAGTATTTCGGCGGCACACTCCCCGAGGAGCGTGAGGCAGGCGAATTTGACGACGAGCTGATTTCCGTTGCATCCTCCGTTCGTGATGCAGTGGACGGCTATATGGACAATACGCAGCTGAACCTCGCACTGACGGAAATTTTCAAGCTCGTGGACAGAGCCAACAAATACATTGACGAAACCGCACCGTGGGTGCTGGGCAAGGACGAGAGCAAGAAGGCAAGACTTGCAAGCGTGCTGTACAACCTGCTCGAAAGCATCCGTATTGCCTCCACACTGCTGTCGTGCTTCATGCCGACGACCATGCCCAAGGTTTGGGAGCAGATCGGTGCTGCCGAAGGCGATGTGACTTATGAAAATGCAGGAAAATTCGGCGTTCTCCCTGCAAATGTGACGGTACACAAGGGCGACATGCTCTTCCCCCGTATTGACGTGGAGAAGGAAATTGAGGAACTCAACCAGATCATCAAGAATGCAGAGCCGAAGGAAGAGGAGCCTGCCTACACACCCCAGCCGCAGGCAGAGGAAATCGAATTTGATGATTTCATGAAGGTTGACCTGCGTGTGGCAAAGGTGACGGCGTGCGAAAAGGTGAAGAAATCCAAGAAGCTCCTGTGCCTGCAGCTGGATGACGGCATGGGCGGCAGACAGGTGGTTTCGGGCATTGCGCAGTGGTATGCGCCCGAGGATCTGATCGGCAAAAAGGTTATCATCGTGGCAAATCTCAAGCCCGTCAAGCTCTGCGGCGTGGAAAGCTGCGGCATGATCTGTGCGGCAGATATGCCCGACGGCAGCGCAAAGGTACAGTTTGCGGATGACGCTTATCCGTGCGGCGCAAAGCTGAGATAAGCGGATTTTTCATAATTTTTATGACTTTCCCCTGTCTTTGACAGGGGAATCTTATATCCCGAAAGGAGCAGCAGCATGCAGTACATCGACTTTCACGCACATGCATTTTCGGATAAAATTGCAGAGAGAACCATCGCCTCGCTTGCCGCAATCTGCGGCGAAACGCCCGAAACAAACGGCACGCTCGCCGATACGGAGCGTGTGATGAAGGAGTGGGGCGTGGATGGCTTTGTCATCCACAGCATCGCCACAAAGCCCTCGCAGCACCTCGTCTGCAACAACTGGGCGGCATCTGTCAAAGCACCGCATATCTTCCCCTTCGGCAGCGTTCATCCCGACGGCGAGGATGTGATGGAGGAGCTGGAGCGCATCAAGGCACTCGGACTTTACGGCATCAAGCTCCATCCCGATTACCAGAATTTTATGGTGGATGAGGAGAGAATGTTCCCCATCTACCGCAGATGCGGGGAACTGGGACTTCCCATCCTGTTCCACGCAGGCTTTGATCCGCTGAGCCCCGATCTCGTCCACTGCACGCCGCAGGGGGCAGCAAGGGCGCTTGCGGCAGCCCCCGAAACCACCATGATCATGGCGCATATGGGCGGCAATGAACGCTGGGATGAGGTGGAGGAAGTCCTCTGCGGAAAGTTCCAAAATCTCTATCTGGACACCTCCCTGTGTGCCAAGGCGATGACGGGGGAGCAGTGTCTGCGGATCATCCGCAAGCACGGTGCGGACAAAATCCTCCTCGGCAGCGACTGTCCGTGGGACAATGCCGCCAATACCATCGAAAAGCTTCGCAATATCGGGCTTTCTGAGGATGAGCAGCGCATGATCTTTGCGGAGAATGCAAAGAGGGTGCTGGGACTGTAATGCTTCTATGGCACATCTGCAGCTTCCATCCGGAGGGGATACCCCCTCCGGATTTTATTTTATCTGTACAAAAATGTGCTTTAAATTTGTGCATCCGTCCAAATTGCAAAGCAAACTTGGCAAATTACTTGACAAGTACACTTGGCAATGCTATAATAGAAACATAGAGAACGCCAAGCGAACTTGGCAAACACTGCAAACAATACAGGAGGAAACGATGATGACAAGAGAAGAAATTCTGGAAAAGAGCAGACAGGAGAACAAAGAACGGGATCCTTACGAAAAAAGCGTAGACATTACCGCTGAACGCATCGCATTGTACGTCATGCATGCACTTACAATTCTTCTGACAACTATCAGATTTCTGAAGACAGGTGAACCGGATGTAGGACTCTGGCTTATCATGCTTACCGGCGATGCAGTTATGTATATTTACACGGCATTCAAGCTGAGAACCAAGAAAGCAATCACTGAGTCACTTTTATTCATCGCTTTGGATGCACTGGTTCTTTTTGATTTGTTCTGAGAGCTGCAATTATGAATGACGCATTGATTTTAAGAAACCGTCTGAAAGAAGTGAGGACGGAGCAGAAAATTTCGCAGGCAGAACTTGCGAAAAGTGTGGGTGTGTCCCGCAACACCATTAGTTCCATCGAAACCGGACAGTACCAGCCAACTGCTAAGCTTGCACTGATCTTGTGCATTGCACTGGATAAGAAATTTGAAGAGCTTTTCTACTTTGATTAAAAAGGTGTAGGTTACTCTAAACTTACCCCCACCCCAACCCCTCCCCCAGAGGGGGAGGGGCAATATTGCGTGGGTACTGCGTACCCACACCCGCCAAAGGACTTCGTCCTTTGAACCTGATAAAGTTTTTCGTAAGAAAATTGAAGAGCTTTTCTACTTTGATTAAAAAAGCACCCCTGTCTTTAGACAGGGGTGTCATAGTATCAATTAAGCTGCGGAAACGCCAGCTGTTCCGAGAGCGCATAATTGCTGAATCGCTCATCATCCGTCACATCACGGATAATCTGCACAAAGGACGGCAGATTCACAGGGCTGTCAATGCTCGGAAGCTCGATTTCGAGCGTTGCAAGCGTATCGCTGAACGCATACACATCCAGTTCAAACACCTGCCTGCGGAACGTAAAGCAGTACCGCACCTTGCGTACGGGCTGCTTGTCGGGGTGCGCTTCGCTGAGCAATGCATCGAACTGTTCGGGAGTAATTTTCTCCTCAAGCTCAATGCGCTCACCGAATCCCACATGCCGCTTCTTCGTCAGCGTGTAGGCATACCCCCTCTGCGGATTGCCACGCTTGCGCACACGGCGGCTCATGCCGTCCTCGTCCGTCAGGTAGATCTGCTCGATCTGCGTTGCCTCACATCCGGGAATCAATGACAGCTTTACCATATCGGGGTATGCAATCAGATATTTTCTTTCAATTTCTCTCGGCATATCGCCGTTTTTCATTTCGCTCATGCCTTTCCCTTCTGGTTTGTCTTGCTCTGGAATTTCTCTGCAAACACCACAAAGCGCTTGTGCGTGCCGCTGCCGATCTCGCCTGCTTCGTCGAATGCACGGACATTCAGGGAAATCTCACGTCCATTGACAGCCGTGATTTCCGCTTCGGCTCTGACGCTCATGCCCTCGGGCGTTGCCGCAGCATGGTCGATGCAAAGCTGCGTGCCGACGGTGGTTTCTCCATCCTCCAGAAAGGGCGAAACTGCGTCGCATGCGGCTGCTTCCATCAGTGCCGCCATCATGGGCGTTGCAAATACCCGCAGAGAACCGCTGCCGACGGAAACGGCAAGCTTGTCCTCCGATGCGGTTGTTTCCGCTGTGCCTTTATAGCCAATGGTCATTTCTTTCATGGGAATTTTCCTCCTGTGATCATTTCGGTGTAGGATGCGGCGTACCTTCGCCGTTGTTATTTGAGCATGCCCTCTGCCTTTGCAGCGGCGATGAGTTCCTTGGCGTATTGTCCGATGGTGTCGGAGCCTTCCGCCACTGTCGGGACGTTGCGGCATGTGACCTGTTCCTCGGTAATGCCGTGGCGCATCCATGAAACGCCGCCCTTTGCGTAATTGAGCAGCATCGGCTGCATGCGGTCAAGGGCGTTGGCAAATTTCGATTCGGGTGTTTCCCTTGCTTCAAATTCATCCCACAACCTGCGGTATTCCGCTGCCTGCTCCTCGGGGAGCAACGCAAACAGGCGGTCTGCGGCTTTCAGCTCACGCTCCGCCTTGTCCTCATAGCCCTTCAGATCGTAGCAATAGGTGTCGCCTGCGTCAATTTCCACGACATCGTGCACCAGCACCATCTTCATGACATGCAGCACATCCACAGGCTCGTTGGCATGCTCGGCAAGCAGTGCCGCCATAATTGCCAGATGAAAGCTATGCTCCGCATCGTTCTCCGCCCTGTCCTCGTGCAGCACAAGGCTGCGGCGGTAGACATTCTTGAGCTTGTCCAGCTCCAGAATGAATGCAATCTGCTGTTCAAAACGTGCGTTATTCATTGTTTTCCGCCTCCTTACTGTATACAAGCAGTCCCTTTTCTTCCTTTTCACGCAGAATGCGTGTGACGCTCTCGTCAATGCGGCTTTCGGGAATTCTGCCGCTTCTCACGGCATCCAGAACGCCTGCCGCCGCCTCGCTCACGTTCTGCGGCATGAGAATCATATCCATGCCTGCTTCGATCGCAAGAACGGAAGCCTCGGCGGAAGTGTAGCTTCCCGAAATCGTGTTCATCACATGGGAATCGGTGATGGCAATGCCCTCAAAGCCGAGTTCGTTTCTCAGATACTCCGTCACAATCGTATAGGAAAGGTCGGAGGGAAGGGATTTTTCATCAAACGTCATGATCTGGTGACCGACCATCACAAAATCCGCACCTGCGTCGATGCCTGCTGAGAAGGGGATGAATTCCGCATTTTTCAGCTGTTCCGGCGTGCGGTCAATGATCACCTTGTCATCGTCATGGGAGTTGCCGTCCTCGGCACCAAGTCCTGGGAAATGCTTGAGCGTTGCGGAAACGCCCGTTTCCTGCAAGCCCTTTACAACGGAGGACACCATATTTGCAACGACCTTGGGATCACTGCTGAAAATACGGTCGCCCAGTTCGTTTCCGTCACACAGATCCACATCCGCAACGGGGGCAAAGTCCACATTAAAGCCGAGCGCCCCGATGTCCGTGCCGATCGTTTTTCCGATGCCGTATGCCTCCTGTGCATCATTTTTTGCGCCATAGTGCGCCATATCTTCAAACTCTGTCGTTCCAAGGGAGTTTGCCACACGGGCAACCGTGCCGCCCTCCTCATCGACAGCCAGAAACAATCCGATGCCGCTGCTTCCCTTTGCGAAAGTCTGTGTTCCCGAAAGCAGGGAGCGTGTCTGCTCGACATCCTCCAGATTCTGCGCAAAGTAGATGATGCCGCCGACGGGGTAATTCATCAGCGCACTTCTCGTGCGTTCGCCCGCAACGGTTGCACAGCCCACGCCCGTGAGCTGTTCGGGGGTGACCATAAAAAGCTGCCATACCTTTTCTTCGAGCGTCATCGAGGCAAGAATTTCCGTGCAGACGGAAGTTTCCTCCGTCTGCTGATTGCCCTCCTGTGCCGTTCCTGCAGGAACCGTTGTCACGGGAATCGGCTGTGCGGAGTTGTCCACCGGCTTTGTGTTCTGATTGGTGCATCCGCAGAGGAGAACTGCCGATAGAAGGATGAATGATAATCGTTTCACACTTTTCATATTGATTCTCCTGTAATTTTTCATACTGCACTTCATTGTGCGGGGGAAACCCAAAGGGAAGGGAGACTCGTTCCCCCTTCCCTTTCGTTTTCCCCCACTCCCCCTTCCCGATCCCTACCCCTTTGATGCGTGGAATCGGAAGTGAGCAAGAGGTTTACAAGCGGCGGATTACCGCCGCTTGTGAGTTTTTGTTTTTACTGCACTGCCAAATCAGCTTTGCTCCGCTTGCTGCAAGCAAAGGAGCATTGCGGTTAGTGCTGAAAAGGCATTCCCTGACAGTTCGTCTCGCCAGTGCGGGCTCCGCACGCCGCACGCCGCACTTAATAAGCCTTGCCCCAGAGAACCATGTGCTGTGCGGGCTTGCCGCAGCATACGCACTTGTCGGAGAGATTCTTCTGGTTCAGCGGAATGCATCTGGAACCTGCGCCGGTCTGTGCCTTTACTTCATCCTCGCAGGCTTCCTCGCCGCACCACATTGCTTCAATAAAGCCGTCGCCCTTTTCTTCGAGCGCCTTATTGATTTCCTCAATTGTTGTGCACTGGTAGGTCTTGTTCTCACGGTTTGCGAGCGCCTTTGCGAACATGCCGTCATGCACATCCTGCAGCTTCTGTGCAACCATTGCCTCGAATTCATCCAGAGAAACAAAGGTCTTTTCACGGTTGTGACGTGTTACGATGACGCACTGATTTGCCTCGATATCCTTCGGGCCGATCTCAATACGAACCGGTACGCCCTTCATCTCGTATTCTGCAAACTTCCAGCCGGGGGAATTATCCGTATCGTCAAGCTTCACACGAATGCCTGCATTCTTCAGACGCTCCTTCAGCTCATTTGCCTTTTCAAGCACGCCTTCCTTGTGCATTGCAACCGGAACGATCACTGCCTGAATGGGTGCAACTGCCGGCGGCAGCACCAGACCGTTGTCATCGCCGTGGGTCATGATGATCGCACCGATGAGACGGGTCGTCACACCCCAGCTTGTCTGGTGCGGACGCACTCTCTTGTTCTCCTTGTCGGTGTATTCAATATCGAATGCCTTAGCAAAGCCATCGCCGAAATAGTGGGAAGTACCTGCCTGCAGTGCCTTGCCGTCGTGCATCAGTGCTTCGATGGCATAGGTGGAAACGGCACCTGCGAACTTGTCGGATTCTGTCTTTTTTCCCTGAACTACGGGCATTGCAAGGGAATCCTCGCAGAACTTCGTATAGACATTGAGCATGCGCTCGGTTTCTTCAATTGCCTCCTCTGCGGTTGCGTGGATGGTGTGACCCTCCTGCCAGAGGAATTCTCTGGAGCGCAGGAACGGACGGGTGGTCTTTTCCCATCTGACAACGGAAACCCACTGGTTGTAGAGCTTCGGCAGATCTCTGTAGGAATGTACGATATTTGCATAATGCTCACAGAACAGTGTTTCAGATGTCGGGCGCACGCAGAGCTTTTCCTCCAGTCTGTCGTGACCGCCGTGGGTTACCCATGCAACCTCAGGCGCAAAGCCCTCAACATGATCCTTTTCCTTCTGCAGCAGGCTTTCGGGGATGAACATGGGCATGTTCACATTCTCGTGACCTGTTTCCTTGAACATGCCGTCGAGGATGCGCTGGATGTTCTCCCAGATCGCATAGCCGTAGGGACGGATGACCATGCAGCCCTTAACGCTGGTGTAGGCGATCAGCTCCGCCTTCTTGCAGATGTCGGTGTACCACTGTGCAAAATCCACATCCATGGAAGTAATGGCATCCACCATTTTCTTGTCGTTCTTAGCCATAATTTCGTATCCTTTCGATCGAGATTTATTGTTCCTCAGGAGAAGTTTCGGATTCCGTCTGTTCTTCCTGCTTTGCCGGCTTTTTCGGCGGCAGCTCGTAGATGGAACGCACGGAATAGGTTTCGTCACGGGACGGTGAATGGTTCTCACGGTATCGTGCGATCCATGCATCCACCTTTTTTGCCATCCAGGGCGTAAGCACTGCAAGTGCAAAAATCGCCGCAAATATGCAGAGCGTCGTGAGTGCAAACTGTACGATCTGCGCAGTGCTGATGGTATCCCCCATGACTGATTCCTCCTTTTTGATAGTCCATCTTATATTATAGCAAATTTCAAAGCGTTTTTCAAGGGGTATGGGGGATTTTTTTGCATAAAAGCAAAAAGGGGGGTACAAAGCACCCTCCCTCAGTCAGAAAAACAATATCTCATACTAATCCCCAAAACCCCAATAGACAATTGGGGTTTTGGGGGCGGCTGACTGCGTCATCCGCCGATTTGAACGCTTTGCGTTCAAATCCCGTCTCATGCAATCCCCTACGCCGCCTCTGGCGGCTAAACTCGAATAGACTTTTGTCTATTCGAGTTAAGGGGATTAGCATCAGAGAATAAAGCAGATCAGTCCGCTGCAGCCCTCGTTGATGACACGTTCGAGTGTTTCCTGCAGCTTCATGCGTGCCTCCACAGGCATTTTGAACAGCTTGTTGTGCAGTCCTTCGTTTACCAGCTCGTGAAGGGATTTTCCGAAAATATTGGATTCCCAGATCTTTGTCGGATCCTCCTCAAAGCCCTGCAGCAGGTACATCACCAGCTCCTCACTCTGTTTTTCCGTTCCGACAATGGGGCTGACCGTGGTGTTGATGCCTGCCTTCATCATGTGAATCGACGGTGCGGATGCCTTCAGGCGCAGACCGTATTTGCCGCCCTGTCGGATGATTTCCGGCTCTTCCAGATGCAGCTCCTCCATCTCCGGCATGACAATGCCGTAGCCCGTAGCCTCCACTTCACGCAGGGCAGGCTCCAGTCTTGCATATGCCTTTCTGACGGCTGTCAGCTCACGCAGGAGTTCCAGAAGGCTGCCCTCGTCACGGATCTCCAGCCCCGTCGCTTCCCCGAGAATCTTGAAAAACAGGCTGCCGTCAAGCGTGACGCCGATCGTGACCGTACCCGTACCGAGGTCGATTGCTGTCGGCTCAGCGCACAGGATGTGGCGGCATTTGCAGATGGGCTTTGCAAGCGCTGCGGCATCCTGCACGGTGGACAGCCCCTGCGCCGCCTCACGGATGGCGCCGAACACCTCCTGCTTGACGTGATGTCCCTTTTCAAGCATGGAGATCCAGCCGGGCATGGCGAAATTCACCTCACGGATGGGGAATGCATACAATAAAGCAGTGAGGATTTCACGGATATCCTCCTGTGACAGCTGCGTGCAGCTCACGGGGAGTACTGTCGTGCCGTAGCTTTCCTGCAGCTGTGCGGCGAGTGTTCTTGCTTCCTCGCTGTCGGGATCCACGCAGTTGAGCAGGACGACAAAGGGCTTGCCCAGTGCCTGCAGCTCTGTGATGACCCTTGCCTCCGCCTCGGCGTATTCCTCTCTCGGAATGTCGGAAATGCTGCCGTCCGTTGTCACCACAAGTCCGATGGTGGAATGCTCCGTGATGACCTTCTGCGTGCCAAGCTCGGCTGCCATGTTGAAGGGGATTTCCTCCTCAAACCACGGCGTCATGACCATGCGTGGCATTTCGTTTTCGATGTAGCCGAGGGCACTCGGCACGATGTAGCCCACGCAGTCGATCATCCTTGCACGGAACTGCGCACCGTCGGCAAGATGCACGGGAACGGCTTCCTCGGGGATGAATTTGGGTTCGGTCGTCATGATGGTCTTGCCTGCTGCGGACTGCGGCAGCTCATCGACGGCACGTTCCTTTTTGTAGTCGCTTTCGATATTGGGGATCACAAGCGTTTCCATAAAACGCTTGATGAGCGTGGATTTTCCTGTGCGCACGGGCCCGACCACGCCGATGTAAATATCGCCGCCCGTCCGCCTTGCAATGTCGGTGTAGATGTCTTTCATGGGTTCCTCCTGATTTGTGGTGTTGGGTGGAAAGAAATGTATTTCCGCTGAAGCGGAAAGAAAAGTACTGCAATACGGCAGGGTAGGGGCGGCTCTCTATCGCAGAGCACGCCCCTCTTTCAAAAACAGTCCACCGGACTGTTTTTGAAATTCACCCCCGTGCAGAGCTCCCTACGGATGTTATAGGATTTCGCTCACTGCGGTGAGCGACAAGGGGCGCCGCCCCTTGACCCCGCAAGCCTTTTGAAAAAGGCTTGAGCGAAAACTTTTAAGTTGTTCCACCATATATCGTCAGTTCACGATCGGGATAAGCAGCATGCCGTCCTCTGTGAGGGAATCGCCCGTCAGGTCGTTCTCCTCCATGATGGCGGAAACACTCGTGCGGCAGCGCTTGGCGATCTCCCAGATCTCCTCCTGCACCTTGCCGAAATACAGCTTGAGTGCGTGGTTTCTCGGATGCGCCGCATCCTCCTGCACCTCAAAATCCGTCAGCACCTCGCACAGCCTGCTGCAACAGAGTGTGCCCTCCAGACGAAGATGTGTTTTCAGAGAAACCTCCGACTGCCCCGTCAGTGTGTAGGAGCAATCCTCGATCACCGCAGAAAACTGCACGCTGTCGTGCATGTGAGGCTTTACCGTCATACGGTGTTCAAAGGGTTCCTCATGCTCAAGAAGCCTTGGCATGCCGCCGCCCTCACGCACCAGAACATTGCAGCAGAGCATGCCGCCCAGCAGCAGTTCGCCGCTTTGTTCGTCCGTGCGGCTTGAAAGATTCTTCACCTCGCACCATGCGTCATACACGCACACCGGCTCGCAGTCCTCGCAGGAAAGCCTTGTGCTGACGGTCACAGGCTCGGCAAATACTTCCGGAACACCGCCCGTGTGGAGAGCAGTGGTGCTGCAAACGCTCTGATGCTCGGTGGAAAATGCATCGCAGACAAGCATCTGTGTTGCCATGCGCACCGCTGTGCAGCAGATGCGAAGCTCCGCCTCCAGACGCAGGATATGGACATTCCCCTCGGCATCCGTCACGGGCTTGATGTCGCAGGCGGCAACCGTCGTGCGCACATGGCAGTGATCGTCCTCCTGTAGATTTTCGGTTTCGAGGAGTTTGCTGTAGGGAATGCGGAAGGACATCGGCTCCAGACTGCTCTCGCCATCCTTTTCACAGGCGTAGAGCAGGCGCACTTCCAGTGTTCCCTGCGTCATAAGCTTGCCCGAAACCTGCTTGTGAGATTCCTCCAGCGTGACCGCATCACAGCGGACGACGTGAAGAACGGGGGGCTTCTGTGTTCCAAGCTCCAGATCCTCCGAAAGCACCACGTTTCCTGTGGTCTGCACTGTGCTTTCAGGGTATTCCACGGGAATCTGCCTGCACTGCACGCTTTTTTCGGGGATGTCGCAGATTGCCTCCTGCCTGCTGCAGGGCTGCATGCGGATGCGTACCGTCACAGCCCCACGCACATCCAGACGGCGGCGGCTCACGGCACGGCAGTTGACATAATCCGTCACGGGCGTAATTTCCACGCAGCAGCCCTCATCGGGAAGCTCCGTTTCCAATGTGCGGCTGAAATGCAGCGTCTGGGTTACGCACTGCAGCAGATGGCTGTCCTCACTGCAATAGAGAATGCGGATCTGCGCACGCAGCTCGTAGGTAATCCGTCCGCCGCTGATGGTTTCGGCGGTGATGGTCGGGGTGACCATGCATCTGACAAGCTTGCAGACATCGGGATAGTAGTCCGGCAGGACATAATCCAGCTCCAGTCCCTGTTCCTGTACCGAAGTCTGTGCAGGCATGGCGGCAGTAATGACAGCCCGTTTGGTTTTCAGTTCCATAAATGACCTCCTTGCTTTGTCCGAAGCTGCCATCGGGCGGCTCCGCTGTTGGTAGATTCTATGCAGGGGCAGGGAGGTTCATGCCAAAAACGATTCTTTTTCTTTCTCAGCTTATCGGCATCCCTGAATCCTGCCCCACCCCAATCTGTCATATCTCCCTCAATTTGTAATATAATTGATACGGAATGTCATCCTTTGTTTATTGCAATGAAGCAGGTTCTGTAGTATCATATAGATACAGAAATCCCAAGGAGGCTAATTTTTTATGAAGTTATTCAGATGTATGGCTGTATGCTCCGCCCTTGCACTTTCGCTTTGCCTGACGGCATGCGGCAGCAAGCCCCAGACACCGGCAGAATCCGCCACGGAAACCACAGCAGCACAGACAACGCAGGCTGCCACGGAAACAGAAACAACGACGGATACACAGGCTTCCACCGAAGCGGAAACAGCCGCTGAAACAGAGGCTCCCACCGAAACAGAAACAACCGCCGAAACAGAGGCTCCCACGGAAACAACCACCGAATCACAGTCCTCTGTCGGATACAAAGAAATGACGGCATATGATTCGCAGAATCCCGATTCCTACGTCCGCTATCCGATGCAGGAGGGCGGCAAGGATGCGGATGCTGTCAATGCGCTGATCAAAGCAAGGGTGGATGAGATGCTCGCTTCCATCCACGACGAGGATCTTGACGTGCCCGATATGGAATGGACTTGCAATCTCTATGTCGGAAACTACGAGATCACAAGGGATGATGACAAATACCTGAGCATTCTCTGGACGGGTGACTGGTACGTCAGCTATGCCGCCCATCCGAACAATTTTGCACAGTCGATCATCATCGACAAGGAGAGCTTGAAGGAAGTAAAGTTCAGCGATCTGTACACCGTTGACGAGGCACTCGTGCAGAAAGTGCAGGCGCAGGTCGATGCAAAGCTTCACGGTGCACTTGCGGAGAAATTCGACGTTTCCACGGATGAAGTTTCGGAGATCACAAGCAGCGTGTCACTTGACGATCTTCTGCAAAGCGGCACCGAATTCGGCTGGGGACGTCCTGTGTGTCTGACGGAAAACGGCATTATCCTGAGCGTTTCCGTTCCCCACTATATCGGCGATCACTGCGAAATTGAAATTGCAAACGATGTGCTTTCTTAAACTGACAAATCCCCCTGTTGTGACAGGGGGATTTTTGTTCTTATGAAACACGAAAAGCGGGTACAGGGACGCAGTCCCCGAACGATAACCCCTCCCCCTTTGGGGCAGGGGTTGGGCTGGGGGCAAGTTTAGAGAAACCCACCCCATTTTTGACTGCGGAATCAACAAAATAAGTTCAATTTTTTCAAAAACACAGAAAAACATCCAAAAAACTATTGATTTTTTTGGAAGAATCCGTTATAATGTATAGTGAAATAACATATGCATCGGATAATTTTAGGGGTGTAATCAGTGATATAAAGGAGGAAAACCATTCATGCTGAAGAAAATAGCAGTCATCGTGTCGGGTATTGATGAGGAATACCAGAGCACGATCCTTGCGGGATTGCGTGACAGTGCAAGAAAGCACGGCGCTAAGCTTGTGCATTTCGTCGCATTCGGCGGCGTTCTGCACAACGAAAATCACGACATCGGCGAGTACAACATCTACAAGCTGTGCAATTATGCGGAATTTGACGGCGTTGTGCTCCTGACCAACACCATTGCGGACGTAAGCGTCACAGCGTCCATCGTGGAGGAGATCCAGAAATTTGACATCCCCGTGGTCTGCGTGGACAATGATCTGGATGTGAAGTTCCACCATGTGGGAATCGACAATTTCAAAGCAATGGAACAGATGGTGCGCCATGTGACGGAATTCCACAAATGCCGAAAGATCGGCTATATTTCCGGTCCCGAAACCAATCCCGAGAGCATCATGCGCTTCAATGCCTTCGAGCAGGTGATGCGTGAACATGGCATTGCCCTGACGGAGGATATGATCTATTACGGAAGCTTCCGCAGCTGTGACGGACGTGAGGGTGCGGAGTATTTCCTGAAAAACGAAAACGGACTTCCCGAGGCGATCATCTGCGCCAACGACGCCATGGCACTGGCAACCGTCCTCACGCTGGAGGAATGCGGCATCCGTGTGCCGGAGGATGTGATCGTGACGGGCTTTGACAATATCTATGCCGCACGAAATTTTGATCCGGCGATTTCTTCGGTAAAACGCCCTCTGTACCAGTCGGGCTATCTTGCAGGCGAGAAGCTTCTGAATGCGGATACCAAGGAAATGCCACGCAGCGTGATACTCGAAACCGAGAGCGTGTTCCGCAGCAGCTGCGGCTGCGAGGTGGCAGAGCGTGGCTCCGAGGAGGAGCGTGACAGCAACCGTTCCTTCCGCAAGACCAATTACAGAATTCTGGATTTCTATCAGGTGAATATCCCCATGGTCAACCGCATGTCCTGCAATCTGGCGGAAAGTAATAATTTTTCCCATAATCTGGACATTCTCAAGCCGTTTATCCAAAAGATCGACTGCGATCGTTTTTATCTCTGCCTGAACGAGAACTGGAACGAGATCCGTCAGGACAGGGAAGTGGGCGGTCAGAAGCTCAAGCTTGTGGATACCTATGTCACGGGCGGCTACACAGAGCGCATAATCGTTCCGCTTGCGTATGTAAACGGCGAATTCACGTCACTTCCGGCGTTCTCTTCCGAGAAAATGCTGCCTGACTGTGAGGCGGAATTTGACGAAACAATGATGTATTATATGCTGCCGCTGCATTTCCGTGACCGCTGCTTCGGCTACTGCGTGATCTGCAACGACGAACTGGATATGGAAAATCCGCTGCTGCATTCGTGGGTGATGAACATTGCCAACTCCCTTGAAAGCGTGCGCAAGACGGAGTACCTTGACAGGGCGATGTACGAGCTGGATCAGCTGTATGTGATGGATCCGCTTTGCAAGATCAACAACCGCAACGGCTTCAACAAATTCTCGGCGGATATTTTTGACGAATGCCGCCGCCTGAACAAGCAGGTCATGATGATGTTCATCGACATGGACGGACTGAAGATGATCAACGATACCTACAGCCACGAGGAAGGCGACAACGGTCTCAAGCAGCTGGCGAGGGCGATCAAGCTCAGCTGCAGGAGCGGTGAAATTTACGCAAGATTCGGCGGTGATGAGTTCATCATCTTCGGACCGGATTTTGACGAAGCACATGCACAGGATCTGGCAAACCGCATTCAGGCATGGATGGACGAATACAACAGCACCTCCGGCAAGCCCTATCCCGTTGCAGCGAGCATCGGCTGGTACATTTGTCAGGTGGATGCGGATTCCTCCCTCTATCCGCTGATCACGGCTGCGGACAAGAAGATGTACGAGGAGAAGAAGCGCAAGAGAGTTTCGAGATATTTAAGACACTGATGATAAAAAAGGACGGCGTAAAGCCGTCCTTTTTGCTGTGCAGTATGCTGCGTCAGCACATAGCTGGGGGGATCGGGGGCGAAGCCCCCGAGGTATCCCCCTCCCCTTTGGGGAGGGGCAGGGGTGGGGGCAGTTTCAAGTAAACCTTCACAAAGAAAAAGGACGGCTCATGCCGTCCTTTTGTTATTTTTTGTACGCTGCAAGCTCCGCATACGGAATGCGGATTTCCGCATCGCTCTTGGTGATCTTGGCTGCCGGCAGATGCAGCACCACCGCATCCTCCGCAAGGAATGCCGTGAGTCTGCCCTGCTTCGTGTCGTATTCCTTCAGGCTTTCGAGCAGAAAGTCATCCAGCATATTCAGCTTTTCGCCTTCCTGCGCCTCGTATTTATCACGCACAAGCTTTGCAAATGACGCATCCACGTTGTAGAGATCGGAGAGCGTCACGGTCTTTCCCGTTTTTGCATCCAGAATCAGCCCCTCCGAAAAGAGTCCGATACCGAACGCCACGCTCCTGCCGGAGGTATTGCCCTTGAGCAGAAGGCTGATGTACTCGCCGTCAAGTCGGGTGATGGTGTAATCCCCCGTCATGGGAAATTTGATTCCCTTGGGCTGCTCGGGTGCAGAGGTTTCTCCCCATGTGCCGTTGAATTTCTTCTCAACGGGCTTGCCGTCGGGGGTGATGGTGCCGGGGGTATGCTCCAGAACGGATGCCTTGACAAAATCACGGATCGCCGTGTTGAGCGCATTTGCATTCTCACGGCTGTCGGGGAACTGCGGATAGGCAACCGCCATATAGCGGCTGTCGGAGGATTCCGTCACATAGAATTTCTCCGCCTCCTTGTCAAATGCCGAGGTTTCGGTGATGGTTTCCGTTTTGGTTTCGGTGGTTTTGGTGTATTTGCTCAGAATGTCAATTTTTGTGGAAGTTTCCGTTTCGGAAACCTTTGTGGCAGGCACGACAATGGCATTGGTGAACTTCGTGCTTGCGGTGGTTTCCTGCGTGACGGAGGATTCCGCAGCGGAATTGCCGCAGCCCGATACCCCTGCAAGCAGCAGGCAGGCGCAGAGCGCAGCGGTGATGCGTTTAGGATTCATAGGTTCCTCCCCTTGAAAAATACAGGACGGCAAAATGCCGTCCTGTTATCATGTTGTATATCGTCCGTACAGACTTACTTTGTGATCACACGAACACGGATCACATTCTCCATTGCCTCGAACTTTGCAGCAACGTCAGCAGTTACCTCGCCTGCAACGTCAACCATGGTGTATGCATAATCCTTCTTGGAAGCGTTTACCATGTTGTCGATGTTCAGACCTGCAGCAGCCAGCTCGCTTGTGATGGTGGAGATGATTGCAGGAACATTCTTGTGCAGGATGCAGAGCTTTGTGCCGTTTGCATTCATCACTGCATTCGGGAAGTTCACGCTGTTCTTGATGTTGCCGTTTTCGATGTAGTCGATCAGTTCCTTTGCAGCCATGATTGCGCAGTTGTCCTCGCTCTCGGGAGAGGATGCACCCAGATGAGGAATTGCAATCACACCGTCCATTGCAACGGTCTTTGCATTCGGGAAGTCTGTCACATAGCAAGCGATCTTGCCGCTTTCGAGTGCTGCCTGCATATCGTCATCGTTTACCAGCTCACCTCTTGCGAAGTTCAGCACTCTTGCGCCGTCGTTCATCTGTGCAAATACATCAGCATTGAGCATGCCCTTGGTTTCTGCATTGAACGGCAGGTGCAGTGTCAGGTAGTCAGCCTGTGCATATACTTCTTCTCTGGTCTTTACAACCTTGATGTGGTGGTTGAGCTGCTGTGCGCCTTCAACGGACAGGAACGGGTCAGTACCCACAACCTTCATACCCAGGTGGATTGCAGCATTAGCAACCTTTGCACCGATGGCACCCAGACCGATAACGCCGAGTGTCTTGCCCTGGATCTCAGGGCCTGCGAAGCTGCTCTTGCCTTTTTCTACGAGCTTGCCAACCTGATCGCCCTCATCCTTGAGTGTCTTTGCCCACTCAATTGCAGCGGTGATCTTACGGCTGGACAGCAGCAGTCCTGCCAGAACCAGCTCCTTTACTGCATTTGCGTTTGCACCGGGTGTGTTGAATACAACGATACCCTCTTCTGCGCAGCGGTCAACGGGAATGTTGTTTACGCCTGCGCCTGCTCTGCCGATTGCCAGCAGATCCTTGCCGAAATCCATTTCGTGCATGGATGCGGAACGAACCATGATTGCAACCGGATTCTCAGGAGAATCAGCAACATTGTACTTTGCCTTGTCAAACAGATCGGTGCCGCATGCAGCGATCTTGTTCAGAGTCTTGATATTGTACATGGGATATACCTCCAGTTATGTATTATTTTTAGTGGAGCTTCTGTAAAACCAATCCGTTAGCCGACAAGGGGGCAAGGGGAACGAAGTCCCCCAAAGCCGCCGCAAGGCGGAAATGGGGTGCAGGGGCGAAGCCCCTGCACTAACACCCCCTCCCCTCCGGGGAGGGGGCAGGGGGTGGGGCAGTTTCGCAGAAACTACCGAATGTGCTGTTTCCGCTTATGCGCAGCACAAAGGAAACAAATTGCCGGTGCGGGTTCCGCACTTACTTGTTTTCAGCCTCGAACTTCTTCATGAACTCTACCAGAGCCTCAACGCCCTCGATCGGCATTGCGTTGTAGATGGAAGCTCTCATACCGCCAACGCTTCTGTGGCCCTTGAGGTTCTCAAAGCCTGCTGCCTTTGCAGCTGCAACGAACTTGGCATCCAGCTCATCATTGCCTGTTACGAACGGTACGTTCATCAGAGAACGATCCTTCTTCTCAACAGTGCCCTTGAACATTTCGCTCTGGTCGAGGAAATCGTACAGGATTGCAGCCTTCTTTTCGTTGTGAGCCTTCATTGCTTCCAGACCGCCCATCTTCTTGAGCCACTTGAATACCTTGCCGCAGATGTAGATGCCGTAGCAGGGAGGTGTATTGTACATGGAGCCATTCTCGGACTGTGTCTTCCACTTGAGCATGGTGGGTGTACCCGGCAGGCACTCATCCGGAATCAGATCCTCACGAACGATGGCAATTACCACACCTGCAGGGCCTACGTTCTTCTGTACACCGCCGTAGATGACACCGTACTTTGTTACGTCAACCGGTTCGGACAGGAAGCAGGAGGACTGGTCAGAAACCAGAACCTTGCCCTTGGTATTCGGCAGAGTCCAGAACTTTGTACCGTAGATGGTGTTGTTCTCGCAGATGTATACATAGTCTGCATCTTCCGGAATATCCAGATCGGAGCAGTCCGGAATGTAGGAGAAGGTCTTGTCAGCGGAGGATGCAACTGCTACAGCCTCACCGTAGATCTGTGCTTCCTGGTATGCCTTCTTAGCCCACTGGCCTGTTACAACGTAAGCAGCCTTCTTGTTCTTCATCAGGTTCATCGGAACTGCTGCGAACTGCTGGGATGCACCGCCCTGCAGGAACAGAACCTTATAGTTGTCCGGAATGTTCATCAGATCACGCAGATCCTGCTCTGCATCATCAATGATCTGCTGGTACATCTTGGAACGGTGGGACATTTCCATAACGGACATACCGCATCCACGGTAATCCATCATTTCCTCTGCTGCTTCTCTCAGGACTTCCTCCGGCAGGACAGCCGGACCTGCGCTGAAATTATAAACTCTGCCCATTTTGAATACCTCCAATGTAATCAAAAAATATAATATGAAAATTGATTTGTAATATCCGTCCGCCCTCCTGTAGCAGGGTGTACGGACTCCTTACATATTATACTATTTTTTTCTATTGAAGTCAAGGTATTCCGAAGGATTCCTATGCATTTGTAAAATTTCCCCTGTTCCGACAAGCGTATTTTGTGTAAAGATACGAGCGCAGTCGGGAAGACATCCAAAAAAATTGCAAAAATGCTTGTATCGTTCATATTTCCGTGGTATAATAAAAGGTAGTGCGTGCGAAATGTCAGGTGCTGAGGTACGCATTGAGCTTCAGGCATACGATGCGTGCAGGCACGCAAAGAAAGAACCAGAATACGCTGTAGAGCAGGCTGATCTGTCCGTGGAAATTCAGCGGCAGATCGCTGTAATCCCATACATCCCACTGCATGCGGCGGTTTACCCAGAGTCCCACGAGAAGCTCGGCGGCGGTGATGATGATCGCACCGAGCAGATATTGCAGGGATACCGGCATTTTTGACGGCGCTCCCGTAAAGAGCTGAAACAGCATTGTCAGGACAAGACCGCCTGTCAGCGCCATTGTCCAGTGGGTGTAGCCCCTTGCTACGATCTCGATCATGGCATAGAGAAAATATCCCAGAAAAAAGGGAATGCACAATCTTGCAAGCTTCATTCCATCGCCTCCTGCCGGAAGTTTGCCCGATTTTCAGGTGTTTATACAGTGAGGGAGGCATTTGAAGTCATTTATTATTCCGGCAAATAAATATAGCTACTTTTGGGGGCAGCACTCCAAGGCTGCCCACACCCATACAGAAAAACAGAAAGGAAAGCAACATGCAGGAAACATTATTGTGGATTTTACTTGTCGTCTGCATCCTCATCGGCATCCTGTGCATCGTGCAGGGTGTGATGCTGTGGCGGCTTATGAAGGATGGCGGAAAACAGCCTGCCGTGCAGGACGATTACGAAGCACTCCGTCAGAAGCTCACAGAGCTTGGCGTGTCCATGCAGGCAACACAGCAGACGGCATCGCAGTATTTTGAGAAAATGGCAGGCATCCTGCAGGAGGATCAGCGCCGTGCGGCGGTGTCCCTTGAAGAAAAGCAGGTGCTGCTCGGAAAACAGACCATACAGAATCTGGCAGAGATCCGCACCTCCAACGAGGCGCTGACACTGCGCACCGAGGAACGTCTGCGGACGTTTGCGGCAGAGAATGAGCAGAAGCTCGGTGCAGTACGGCAGACCGTGCAGCAGGGCTTGCAGCAGATGCAGCAGGAGCAGGAACGACAGCTCAGCGAAATGCGCAAGGTCGTGGATGAGAAGATGCAGCGTGTGCTCGATGAGCGCATGAAGCAGGCGTTTTCCGCAGTCAATGAGCGTCTGGAGCAGGTGCATAAGGGACTGGGCGAAATGCAGACACTTGCGGTTGGCGTGGGGGATCTCAAGAAGATCCTGACAAACGTGAAAACAAGGGGAGAGATCGGAGAGATCCAGCTTGCATCGCTCCTTGCGGATGTCCTGAGCGAGGGGCAGTATGTGCAGAACGCAAAGCTTGGCAAGGGCGTTGTGGAATTCGCCGTGCGTATGCCCGACAGCACGGGCGGCGAAGCACTCCTGCCGATCGACGCAAAATTTGCAGGCGACACCTATGCACATTTGCAGGATGCCTACGAATCGGGCGACAAAACGGCGATTGCACAGGCGCAAAAACAGCTTGCATCACGCATCCGCAGCGAAGCGCAGGATATCGCAGAAAAATATGTGGATCCGCCGATGACGATGGATTTCGGCATTTTGTTCCTCCCCACGGAGGGGCTTTATACGGAGGCGGTACGTTTGGGACTGCCGGACGAAGTGTTCCGCAGGCACAGAGTATTCATCACAGGCCCGACAACGATTACGGCGATCCTCTGCACATTGCAGATGGGCTTTCAGAGCATTGCCGTGCAGAAATCAAGCGGAGAGGTCTGGAAGCTTCTTGCCGAGGTGCGCACGGAATTCCATAAGTTCGCCGACGCACTTGCCAGAACGCAGGACAAAATGCAGAGTGCCAGCGACGAGCTGGATAAGCTTGTGGGCGTGAGAACAAGACAGATGGTGAAAAGGCTGGATAATGTACAGAATTATCTCACTGACTAACGAACAGGGGGACGCTGTCCCCCTGACCCCCTGCCAAAGGGATGTACATCCCTTTGGAATCCCTTAGCGTTTCGCCATTGCCCCCTGTGGGGGACAAAGGCGAAACGTTAAGATTGCAAGCAATCCATTCTTTGGCGAGGTGAACAGGGAACAAAATCCCCTGTCCATTTGACAATGATATATTATGAACATTAAGGAGGCTTTACACCATGAGAAAAAGCGGCATACTCATGCACATTTCCAGCCTTCCATCCCGATTCGGCATCGGACGGATGGGCAAGGCTGCTTACGATTTTGTAGATTTTCTGAAGGCAAGTGAAACTGCCTGCTGGCAGATCCTTCCGCTTTCACCCACAAGCTACGGGGATTCTCCCTATCAGTCGTTCTCCGTACATGCAGGAAACCCCTATTTCATCGACTTTACGCTTTTAGAGGAACAGGGACTGCTCACGCACGAGGACTATGCCTCCATGCTCTGGCAGAGAACGCTTGACAGCGTGGATTATGAGCTTTTGTACAGAAACAATATCACCGTCCTGCGCAGGGCGTTCGTGAAATTCCAAAGCACCCAGAAAAAGGGCTATGCTTCCTACAAAAAAAACCAGAAGCACTGGCTGCCCGAATATGCCCTTTTTATGGCGCTGAAAGAAAAACATGACGGAAAGCCGTGGTACGAGTGGGAACCCGAGCTTGCGATGCGTGACAAAAAGGCACTCGATGCCGCAAAAAAGGAACTTTCGGAGGAAATCGAGCTGCACAGCTTCATTCAGTTCATCTTCACGCAGCAGTGGCAGGCGCTGAAAGCCTATGCGAATCAGAATTCCGTGGAGATCATCGGCGATATGCCCATCTACGTTGCCTACGACAGTGCGGATGTGTGGGTATCTCCGCAGCTTTTCGCACTGGACGAAAACAAACGCCCCATTGAAGTGGCAGGCTGTCCGCCCGACCCCTTTTCTCCGACGGGGCAGCTGTGGGGAAATCCCCTCTATGACTGGGAATACCACAAGAAAACCGAATACAAATGGTGGATCGAGCGTCTGAAATTCGCCGCATCCCTCTATGATATCATCCGCATCGACCATTTCCGTGGCTTTGAGAGCTACTATGCAATCCCCTTCGGCAACGAAACCGCCGAACAGGGCAGATGGCGCAAGGGGCCGAACAAAGCGCTGTTCCTTGCGGCAAAGAAGGAACTCGGCGAGCTTCGGATCATCGCCGAGGACTTGGGCTTTATTACGCCCGGCGTGCGCAGAATGGTCAAGTCGCTCAAATACCCCGGCATGAAGGTGCTGCAATTCGGATTTGACAGCGACCCGACAAACGAACACCTGCCGCATAATTTCCAGACGCCCAACTGCGTTGCCTACACCGGAACGCATGACAACGAAACACTGCGTGGGTGGCTGGAATCTGCCAATAAAAAGACAATCAAATACGCAAAAAAATACCTGCGTGTAGCCAAAAAATCCCACATTCCCGATGCGATTGTTGCCTGTGCATGGCAGAGCATTGCGGAGCTTGCAGTGGCGCAGATGCAGGATTTCCTGCATGCGGACAAGAGCTGCCGCATGAATACCCCCTCGGTGCTTGGCGGCAACTGGCAGTTCCGCACGGACGCAGCAGATTTTACAGAGGAGCTTGCGATGCAGATCCGAAAGCTCAACCGCACCTACGGCAGAAATGTGCCGCAGGCAGAAAATACCGAAAACACGGAGGAAACAAGCGAATGATGCATTACAGTAAGGACATTTTTCTGAGCTTCATCGAAGGCTCCCTGACAAAGCCTGTGGAAGAAACCACACCGCAGGAGCTGCACAACATTCTCGGCGAAATGGTCATGAACCTCATGACCGAGGACTGGGAGGACAGCAGGGCTGCGCACAGAAATACACGGCATGCGTGCTATTTCTCCATGGAATTTCTCATGGGCAGGAGCATTTTCAACAATCTCCTCTGCCTTGGCATTTATGATGAAGTGGAAGCTGCCATGCAGGAGCTTGGCACATCGCTGACGGAACTCGAATGCATCGAGGATGCCGCCCTCGGAAACGGCGGTCTTGGCAGACTTGCGGCGTGCTTCCTTGACAGTGCGGCAGCACTCGACCTGCCGCTTGACGGCTACGGCATCCGCTACAAATACGGACTCTTTAAGCAGAGCATTGAGGACGGCTTTCAGAGGGAGGATGCCGACGACTGGACACGCTTCGGCGATGCGTGGTCGGTTCGCTGCGAGGAGGATGCACAGCTGATCACATTCAGCGATCAGGTGGTAAAGGCAGTTCCCTATGATATGCCGATCATCGGCTATGGTACGAAGAATATCGGCACACTGCGCCTGTGGCAGGCGGAACCTCTGAAGCAGTTCGATTTCCACACCTTCAACAGTCAGCACTATCTGGAGGCATGCGCTGAACAGATCTATGCGGAGAATATTTCCCGCTGCCTGTATCCGAACGATGACACGGACGAGGGCAAGAAACTGCGCTTAAAACAGCAGTATTTCTTCTGTTCGGCATCGCTGCAGGATCTGCTGAAAAAGCATTTTGAAGACAACGAAACGATGGAGAATCTCCCCGATGCCATTGCCGTTCAGCTCAACGACACGCATCCTGTGATTTCCATTCCGGAGCTGATTCGTCTGCTGACAACGCAGTACGACGCTGCGTTTGAGGATGCAGCGGAGATGGCGAGAAAGATCTTCCGCTACACAAACCACACCATCATGGCGGAGGCACTGGAAAAATGGAGATGCGACCTTGTGCGTGAGCTTCTCCCTGAAATCTATCAGATCATCGTCAGACTCCACGAAATGCTCATTGCCGAGCTTTACAATAAGGGCGCAGAAAAGGCAGAAATCAATAAGATGCGCATCATTCAGGACGGCATGATCCACATGGCGCACATGGCGATTTTCATGGGCAGCTTTGTCAACGGCGTTGCGGAAATCCACACGCAGATTCTCAAGGATACCGCCCTTTCCGACTGGTACAAGTACTACCCCGAGCGTTTCTCGAACAAGACAAACGGCATTACCCAGAGAAGATGGCTGCGCCTTTGCAACCGTGAGCTTTCCGCACTTCTGACGGAGCTTCTCGGCAGTGAGGACTGGGTGACAAACCTCGATCTTCTCAAGCAACTTGACAAATATGCGGAAGATACAGAGGTCATGAATCGCTTTATCTCCATCAAGCAGGAAAAGAAACAGCAGCTTTGCGATCTGATCTTTGAGCGTGAGGACCGCATTGAAGAAAAGGCATATTTCAACACGGACAGCGTGTTCGACATTCAGATCAAGCGCCTGCATGAATACAAGCGTCAGCTCTTGGCGGCGTTCTCGATTCTGTATCTCTACTACGGACTGAAGGACGGCAGCATCACGGATATTCCGCCTGTGACCTTCTTCTTCGGCGCAAAGGCGGCTCCCGGCTACCGCAGAGCCAAGGCAATTATCAAGTTCATCAACGAAATTGCGCAGATGATCGCAAGTGATGAGGAAATCTGCGGCAAAATCAAGGTATTCTTCGTATCCGATTACAACGTATCCTATGCTGAAAAGCTGGTTGCGGCGGCGGATATTTCCGAGCAGATCTCCACCGCAGGCACGGAGGCATCCGGTACGGGCAACATGAAGCTCATGCTCAACGGTGCGGTAACCCTTGGCACCTATGACGGTGCGAATGTGGAGATCGTGCAGGAGGCAGGCGAGGAAAACAACTACATCTTCGGCGCAAGAGTCGAGGAGCTCAAAGAAATCGTTCCGAACTACGACAGCCGTGCAGTTCTTGCAAAGGATGACAAGATCCGCAGAGTCGTGCAGACCCTCATGGACGGCACGTTCGATGACGGCGGCAGCGGCGATTTCAAGGAGCTTTACGATGCCCTCACCGAGGGCGCAAGCTGGCATGCCCCCGATCATTATTACGTACTGGGCGATCTTGACAGCTACGTCAAGGCAAAGGTACAGGCTTTGCAGGATTATCAAAATGACCGCATGGCGTTCGCCAAAAAACAGTGGCACAATATCTGCGGCGCAGGTAAATTCAGCTCTGACAGAACCATCCGTGAGTATGCACAGGAAATCTGGCAGATTGAGCCTGTTTCCTTTCAGAACTAACAGGGGGACGCTGTCCCCCTGACCCCCTGCCAAAGGGATGTACATCCCTTTGGCATCCCATGGCGTTTCGCCATTGCCCCCTACGGGGACAAAGGCGAAACGTTAGGATTGCAAGCAATCCATTCTTGGGCGGGGAGCAGAGGACACCCCACCCTATCAGTGCGGAAACAAACAGCACAAACAAGGAGATGTATCCTATGACAAATAACTACGATGTCATTATTGCAGGTGCAGGTGCGGCGGGGCTTTATGCCGCCATCAACCTGCCGAGTACGGCAAAAATCCTGCTGCTGACCAAGCGTGAGCTGGGGCTTTGCAACACAGCCCTTGCGCAGGGCGGCATTGCAGGCGTGTACAATTCCCCCGAGGACCGCACGTCGCTGCATGAGAACGACACCTACATTGCCGGGGGATTTCAGAACAACCCCGAAACCGTCCACATTCTGGTAGAAGAAGCGGCGCAGGATATCGAACGCATCATCGAGCTTGGCGTGGATTTTGACAAAAAGCCCGACGGCGATTACCACCGCACGCTCGAGGGCGGTCACAGCAGACGGCGCATTTTCCATCACAAGGACGCAACGGGTGCGGAGATCGCACGCAAGCTTCTGGCGCATGTACAGACGCTTCCGAATGTCGAAATTTGTGAGAACACGCTGCTTTGTGACGTAAAGAAAACATCCACGGGCTTTTCTGCCCTGACCATGGGCAAGGAGTTCTTCCGCATCGTGCACAGTCACTTCTTCATCATGGCAACCGGCGGCATCGGGCGTGTGTACGAGTACACCACAAATTCCGCCATTGCAACGGGTGACGGCATCATGTTCGCCTATAATATGGGAGCGATGATCCGTGGACTGTCGCTGATTCAGTTCCACCCGACTGCCTTTAATAACCACCATACCCGTGAGTGCTTCCTCATTTCCGAGGCAGTGCGAGGGGAGGGAGCGTATCTGCTCAACTGCGATGGCGAACGGTTTATGCAGCACTACGACGACCGTCTGGAGCTTGCGCCCCGTGACGTTGTTTCCAATGCCATCGTGCTGGAATCCAGACGCACCGGATCCTCCGATTTTTACTTGGATATTTCCCACAAGGATGCGGATTTCATCAGAAATCGCTTCCCCATGATCTATCAAAATCTCTTGGAGCAGGGCTATGACCTGACAAAGGACAGAGTGCCGATCTATCCCTGTCAGCATTATCTCATGGGCGGCATTCATGTGAATGCCAACGGCTGCACCAATGTCGGGGGACTGTACGCCGCAGGCGAATGCTCCCACACGGGCGTGCATGGCAACAACCGCCTTGCAAGCAATTCCCTGCTCGAGGCACTGGTATTTTCCCGCCGTGCAGCAGCCGATATTGCAAAGCGTCTGCAGGATGCACCGACGGAATTTGCACAGGTTCCGTTTGATATTGATCCCGAAGCACCGCCCGTGCCGCAGGGAATCCGCACGCAGCTGCGGCATATTCTGCAGGAGAGCTATTTTGTCATTCCGAACAAGGAAAAGACGCATGATAATTTCAGCAAGGTCTGTGCGATTCTTCGTGATCTGGAGGATGGCAATTATCTGATCAACGCCGACTATGTAGAGGCAAAGGCAACCGCAACCATGGCATTCCTGATTCTGAATGAAGCCATGATCGAACAGAAAGGAGCATAAGCATGCAGTTATTACAGAGCTATATCGACAGCATCATCAACACCGCACTGGAGGAGGACATCCATTATGTGGATGTAACAACCGATTACCTGCTCCCCGACGGACACACGAGCAGCGCCTATTATATCGCAAAGGCGGAGGGCGTTGTGTGCGGTCTGGACATTGCAAAGCGTGTGTTTGAGCTTGTGGGCGGCGGCGTTACGTTTGATGCAAAGCTGAAAGACGGCGACAGGGTGAAAAACGGCGACATCATCGCCACGATGTCGGGCGATACAAAGACACTCCTGAAGGGTGAGCGCACGGCGCTGAACATCCTCCAGCACATGTCGGGCATTGCAAGCGCAACGGCGGAATGCGTGGCTCTTGCACAGGGCACAAGAGCAAAGATCACGGATACAAGAAAGACGCTGCCGGGACTTCGCAGACTGCAGAAATATGCGGTCATCGTGGGCGGCGGCAAGAATCACCGCTACAACCTCTCCGAGGGTGCAATGCTCAAGGATAACCACATCGACGTGTACGGCGGCATCACCGCTGCGGTGACGGCGCTGCGTGAGAAGATCGGACACATGACAAAGATTGAGGTCGAGGTGCGCAACCTTGACGAGCTGCAGGAGGCACTGAACGTCGGCTGTGAGCTGATCATGCTTGACAACATGAGCTGCGAGGACATGGCAAAGGCAGTGGAAATCACCGCAGGCAGAGCGCTTCTGGAAGCTTCGGGCAACGTGACACTTGAGAATATTGCGGATGTGGCAAAAACGGGTGTGGATATCATTTCCCTCGGTGCGCTGACACATTCGGTCAAGTGCTTTGATATTTCGATGAGATTTGATAAGTAAGGAGAATGACGATGAAATACAGAAACACAGGGATTTGCCTTGCATTGCTCCTGCTTGCGGCAGCCATGACGGGCTGCGGCGGCACGCAGAAGGATCCTGCATCCTCCGCTGCGGAGAGCAAGACCGAGACTTCGACACAGCAGCAGGCAGAACAGGGCAAGCATCATATTACTGTTCACAGCGTGGAGCTGTCACTTTCGGAACTGAAGGCGAAGAATTACACCGTTCCCGTCTGCGTGAGCCTTGACAAAAACGCAGGCATCACCTACAGTGAATGGGGCGTGAACGTGGACAAGCGCTGCACCTTCACGGTGGATGAGGAAACGGAGGATCTTGCGTTCACCGTTTATCACTCCATCAACGAGAAGGAGAGCTTCATGTGGACGGCATGGGCATCGGGAAGTGAGGTCAACACCAAAACGGGCAATCTCATCTGGCTGAATGTCACACTTCCCCGCACAGCTGTAGCAGGCGACAGCTTCACCATTGAGTATGCCGACTGGTCAAAGGCGGACAAGCCCCATATCTGGAGCAATCTGAACACCAAGGAAGACTGGGTGCAGTCCGACGACGTCACATGGACGGACGGCACGATTACGATTAAATAACAGAAAGCGCCAAAGCCTTTTTAGGTTCAAAGGACGAAGTCCTTTGGCGGGTTTGGGTGCGCAGCACCCTCCTTCTTTCCCCCTCCCCTTTGGGGAGGGGGTCAGGGGGTGGGGCAATTTTATACGAACTCTCTATTTTTGACAGATGACTGCGAGACCCCCTCTTTAATAACAGAAAAAACACGAAGCCCCCATCCCTCTTGTCAACGAGGTTTGGGGGCTTCGCTTTTTTTACGTTATCTTTACGGATACCATAAAAAAGCTCTACATATATCTCTTATGCTCTACATATAAAACATATCGGGGCACGGACGTCACTGCATTCCGTGTACTTGCCGACGTAACACTGGGAACCGCTTCGAACGTCCCTGATAGTTTTACCTGATTTGCCGCAGCCTTCGCATACGGCTGTTTTCTTCCGCTGCAGCGGATATTCAGGGATCGGTATCCGCCATCGGGGCAGATACCCTCCCTTAATAACTATAAATTAGTCGTTATACAGTGTGGACAGTCTTGTCAGATAATCGTAACGATCCTTTGCATTTGCAACAGCTGCATCGAACAGAGCCTCTGCTCTCTCAGGATTCTGGCGAGCCAGTGCGTTGTAACGTACTTCGCCCATCAGGAAGTTCTTGAACTCGTCGGTGTTCGGAGCCTTGGAATCCATTACGAACGGATTCTGACCGGCAGCCTTCAGCTCAGGATTGTAACGGAACAGGTGCCAGTAGCCAGCCTGTACAGCCTTCTTCTCTTCAGCCTGTGCAGTAGCCATACCTGTCTTGATACCGTGGTTGATACACGGAGCATATGCAATAACGAGGGACGGGCCATCGTAAGCCTCAGCCTCACGGATTGCCTTCAGGCACTGGTTCATGTCAGCACCCATAGCGATGTGTGCAACATATACATAGCCGTAGCTCATTGCGATGCCTGCCAGATCCTTCTTCTTTACAACCTTACCGGCTGCTGCGAACTGTGCGATAGCACCTGTAGGAGTGGACTTGGAAGCCTGACCGCCGGTGTTGGAGTAAACCTCGGTATCGAATACCATTACGTTTACATTCTTGCCGGATGCCAGAACGTGGTCCAGACCGCCGAAGCCGATGTCATATGCCCAGCCGTCGCCGCCGAAGATCCACTGGCTCTTCTTGCGCAGGTAATCCTTTTCAGCCAGGATTGCCTTGCCTGCGTCACAGCCGCAAGCTTCCAGAGCAGCGATGAGCTTCTCGGATGCAGGTGTGTTTGCAGCGCCGTCGTTCTTGGTAGCGAGGAATTCCTCAGCTGCTGCCTTAACTTCTTCGTTGCAAGCAGTCTCAACGAGAGCCTCAACCTTAGCGATTGCACGCTTTCTCAGTGTTTCCTGACCGAGGAACATACCGTAACCGAACTCTGCGTTGTCTTCGAACAGGGAGTTGGACCATGCCGGACCGTAGCCCTTCTTGTTGAATGTATAAGGTGTGGACGGTGCAGAACCACCCCAGATAGAGGAGCAGCCAGTTGCATTTGCAATGTACATTCTGTCACCGAACAGCTGTGTTACGAGCTTTGCATAAGGAGTCTCACCGCAGCCTGCGCATGCGCCGGAGAATTCGAGCAGGGGCTGCTTGAACTGGGAGCCCTTAACAGTAGCTTCTGTGAACTTTGCAGTAACCTCGGGCTTGATGTCCTTGGTTCTGCCGTAATTGAAGCATTCCTGCTGATCCATCTGGGAAGCGATGGGCTTCATTACCAGAGTTTCAGCCTTCTTGTTTCCAGGACATACGTTGGAGCATACACCGCAGCCTGTGCAGTCGAGAACGGAAACGGTCATACCGAACTTCAGATCGCCGATTGCAGGCTTCATGTCAGCCAGCTTCATTGCGGACGGAGCTGCTGCAGCCTCTTCAGCTGTCAGAGTTACCGGACGCAGAACAGCGTGCGGACATACATATGCGCACTGGTTGCACTGGATACATGTATCGGGGTTCCAGCAAGGAACGTTTACAGCGATACCACGCTTTTCAAATGCAGCAGAGCCCTGCGGGAATGTACCGTCTGCCATGTGTACGAATGTGGAAACCGGCAGAGTATCACCCTTCTGAGCGTTGCAGGGGATCTGGATGTTGTTTACAAAGTCTTCCAGAACCTTGTTGTCGCAGGTAACCTTGCCCATACCCATCTGAGTATCAGCAGCGTTTGCCCACTCAGCAGGAATTTCGATCTTTACCAGACCCTGATAGCCTGCGTCGATTGCAGCGTGATTCTTCTTAACTACGTCCTCACCCTTCTTGCTGTAGGAAGCAGTTGCAGCGTCCTTCATGTACTGCAGAGCATCCTCGAAAGGAATGACATTTGCAAGCTTGAAGAAAGCGGACTGCAGGATGGTGTTGATTCTTGTGCCCATGCCTGTTTCCTGACCGAGCTTTACACCGTCTACAGTGTAGAAGTTGATATTGTTCTGAGCGAGGTAACGCTTCACCTGACCGGGGAGGTTTGCCTCCAGACCTTCCATATCCCAGATGGTGTTGAGCAGGAAAGTACCGCCGGGCTTGATATCGGAAACCATATCGTACTTGTCAATATAGCTCTGGTTGTGACATGCAACGAAGTCAGCCTTGTTGATCAGGTATGTGGACTTGATCGGAGTCTTACCGAAACGCAGGTGGGAAACGGTAACACCGCCGGACTTCTTGGAGTCATAGGAGAAGTATGCCTGTGCATACATATCGGTGTGGTCGCCGATGATCTTGATGGAGTTCTTGTTTGCACCAACAGTACCGTCGGAGCCAAGACCCCAGAACTTGCAGGAGATTGTGCCTGCAGGAGCAGTATCGGGGCTGAAGGAAGCATCCAGAGACAGATTTGTTACATCATCCTCAATGCCGATAGTGAACTTCTTCTTCTCGGTGTTCTTGTATACAGCGATGATCTGGTTGGGAGTTGTATCCTTGGAGCCCAGACCATAACGGCCTGCGAATACCTTTACGCTGTCGAACTTTGTGCCCTTGAGAGCAGCAACAACGTCCAGATACAGCGGTTCGCCCAGAGAGCCGGGTTCCTTTGTTCTGTCGAGAACGGAGATCTGCTTAACAGTTTCCGGCAGAGCCTCAACGAGCTTTTCAGCAACGAAAGGTCTGTACAGACGTACACGAACCATACCATACTTGCCGCCGTTTGCGTTCAGGTAATCAACAGTTTCTTCGATTGTATCGTTTACAGAGCCCATAGCAACGATTACATGCTCAGCGTCAGCTGCGCCGTAGTAGTTGAACAGCTTGTAGTTTGTGCCGATCTTTGCGTTCACCTTGTCCATGTACTTCTCAACAACTGCCGGCAGTGCATCGTAGTACTGGTTGCAAGCCTCACGAGCCTGGAAGAAGATGTCAGGGTTCTGTGCAGTACCTCTGAGAACCGGATGGTTGGGGTTGAGAGCCTGATCACGGAATGCCTGTGCAGCTTCCTTGTTCAGCATCTCATCGAGGTCAGCCTTGTCCCAAACCTCGATCTTCTGGATCTCGTGGGATGTACGGAAACCGTCGAAGAAGTGCAGGAACGGAACTCTGCCTTCGATTGTGGACAGATGTGCAACTGCAGCCAGATCCATTACTTCCTGAGGATTGGAGGAGCAGAGCATTGCATAACCGGTCTGACGGCATGCATATACGTCGGAGTGGTCGCCGAAGATGTTCAGAGCGTGGGAGGATACGCAGCGTGCGGAAACGTGGATAACGTTCGGCAGCAGCTCACCTGCAATCTTGTACATGTTCGGGATCATCAGGAGCAGACCCTGAGAAGCGGTGTATGTAGTAGTCAGAGCACCTGCGGACAGAGAACCGTGAACGGTACCTGCTGCACCTGCCTCGGACTGCATTTCAACAACTGTTACGGGATCACCGAACAAGTTAGTCTGGCCCTTTGCGGACCACTGGTCGGTAACTTCAGCCATTACAGAAGAGGGTGTGATCGGGTAGATCGCAGACAGGTCTGTAAACGGATAAGACGCCCAAGCAGCGGCGTTGTTACCGTCCATGGTTTTCATTTTTCTTGCCATGGGATTTTTCCTCCTAAATAATGTATTTTCTGTGTGGTACCATGCACCGTGATTTCAGCACATGACCGTACATAATATATCATACCACAATTCAAAGCGTTTGTAAATAGTTTTTTTGTAAATTTTAAAGGCAATTTTTACGCAGCAGCCCCGATTGTGAAAATATCGGGATTTTTTTATTGATTGACCGCTGTAAAATTTCATAAGGAAAAACAACGCTTTTTGTACAAATCAACTAAAAATGCAGGAAAGCGGCATCTTTTTCATAAAACTCTCTTGACGAAACCGTATTTTTACACTATAATGATAGTGGTGTTATATACGGCTTACGTATTTTTAACACTCGTTTTGTTGTCTCCTTTCTTTTGTTCTACACAAAAAATGCTTTTATCTAATTTCCGGACAGAGTCGTTACTCTGTCCTCTTTTTTTGCCTTGCGGCGCAGGGCGGATTATGTTATAATGAAAGTATCTGAATTTTTCGTGAGGTGAACGGAATGAAACGAAACAGAATCCATGCCGCACTCCTGTGCGCAGCCCTGCTGCTTTCTTCGGGTGCACAGGTGCAGGCGGACACCGATGTTCCTGCAAAGGTGGTCGGAGATCTGACGGGGGATGGCGTGATGAATAATGTGGATGTCATCGTCATGCAGAAATACATCCTCGGCAGACTCATGCTGCCGCAGACGCTGATTGCGGAGCTGGATTTCAATGACGACGGCAAGGTGAATGCATTTGACCTTGCGGTTCTTAAACGCTGGGTTGCACAGCAGGGTTTTGGAGAAAACGTATAAAATTCAAAGACTGGAATTGTGCGTTTCTACAAAGTTGAAGAAAATGCTTCCAACCCCTTGCTTTTTTCTGAGAAAGCAGTATGATAGTAAATACTATATACAATATTTGACGGTGTTCAATTGATATTTACTTTTTGAGGGGTGCCATTTTATGAAAAAATTTACCCAATCAAAGCATTAAATTGTCCATAACTCTTGACAACACAAAGTCGGATGTGGTATAATTTTATCATCGAATTTGTGTGAAAAGGGAGTTTTCTTTCATGAAAGTACATCATATTTATAATCCTGAAATGGAGTGCATGGACATTGAAAGCCGCCGCAAGCTGCAGGGCGAGCGCCTGCGTGAAACTGTGGAGCATGTTTATAAGAATGTTCCGCTTTACCGTGAGCGTATGGATGCAAAGGGTGTCAAGCCCGAGGATATCAAGACAGTGGATGACATCCGTCTGCTGCCGTTTACCGAAAAGACCGATCTGAGAGATACCTTCCCCTTTGGTCTGTTTGCGGTTCCCAATGAGGAGATCGTCCGCATTCAGGGTTCCTCCGGTACAACCGGAAAGCCCATCGTTTCGGGCTATACACAGGGTGACGTGGACGTGTGGACAGAAATGGTGGCACGTTCCATGACAGCTGTCGGCGCAGGCAAGGATGACGTGGTACAGGTGTGCTACGGCTACGGTCTGTTCACAGGCGGTCTGGGTGCGCATCAGGGCGCAAGCAAGATTGGCGCCATGGTCATTCCCATGTCCAGCGGCAACACACAGCGCCAGATCATGATGATGCGTGAGCTGGGATCCACCATTCTTTGCTGCACACCGTCCTATGCAACTTATCTTGGCGAAGCCATCCACGATATGGGCATTGACCCGTCGGAGCTCAAGCTCAAGGCAGGTCTGTTCGGTGCCGAGCCGTGGACACAGGAGATGCGCCTGAAAATCGAGGAGCTGCTGGGCATTGAAGCATGTGACATCTACGGTCTGACGGAAATCGCAGGCCCCGGCGTTGCATTCGAGTGTCTGGAAAAGAACGGTTCCCATGTTAACGAGGATCATGTGATCGCAGAGATCATTGACCCCGAAACCGGCGAGCCGCTTCCTTATGGAACGTCCGGCGAGCTTGTGTTCACCACCATCACAAAGAAGGGCATGCCGATGCTGCGCTACAGAACGCACGACATCTGCACGCTCAATCCCGAAAAGTGCGCATGCGGCAGAACAACCGTGCGTATGGGCAGAATCACAGGCAGAACGGATGACATGATCATCGTCCGTGGCGTCAACGTATTCCCGTCCCAGATTGAAACCGTTCTTGTCAGAACCAAGGGCGTTGCACCGCATTATCTGCTGGTGGTTGACCGTGTGAACAATGCCGATACACTGGAGGTTCAGGTGGAAATGACCGAAGAAGCATTCACCGACAGCCTTGCAAATATGCAGAGACTCCAGAAGGAGATCGCTTCGGAAATCAAGTCCGTTGTCGGCGTTATGGCAAAGATCACTATTTGCCCGCCCAAGAGCCTGCCCAGATCCGAGGGCAAGGCGAAGCGTGTCATCGACAATCGTAAGCTTTAATCACAAAACGCCCTGTCCGAGGACGGGGCGTCCATTTTAAACGGAAGTGCGTGTGGGGCATCAGCCCCGCAGAAGGGGTTCGGGGACGAAGTCCCCGAATAATCTCCCTCCCCTCGGGGGAGGGGGCGAGCTTCCCCGAAAAACGATTTTTCCACAAGTGGATGCCCTGTCCGAGGACGGGGCGTTCTCACATCATCAATATCAGGGGGGAATTATGGAAACCGGAAATCTGAACATGCCCGGCGGCATGGATTCCGGCATCAATGCCGGTATGAATACATCGCAGATCCTTGCAGATATGGCAGGCAGACCCGTCGATGTTACGCCTACCGAAAAGGGCGTGCATCTGTACCGCTGCCCGAACTGCAGCGGCGAACTGCGTTTTGATCCGAAGCGTCAGGGCTTCGGCTGCGAATACTGCATGAGCTTTTTTACGCCCGAGGAATGCAAGGCGGCAAATGAAAAGGAAGACGCCGAGGAGCAGGAGCTTGCGGCAAAGAGGGAAGAATTTGAGGAAAATGCACAGCTTTACAGCTGTCCCTCCTGCGGGGCGGAGCTGGTGACCGATCAGAATACCTCCGCAACGGAATGCTACTACTGCCATAATCCGGTGGTGCTGCAGGGACGACTGTCGGGAAGATTCCGCCCGTCCAAGGTCATTCCGTTCAAGATCGACCGTGCAGGGGCGCACAATATCTTCAAGACATGGTGCAGCAAGCGAAAGTTCCTGCCCAAGTCCTTCTCAAGTGACAGCCAGCTGCTGCATATGCAGGGCGTGTATGTACCTTTCTGGGTTGCCGACTGCGATGTCCGTGGTGAAATGCATGCGGTGGGCAAGAAGATCCGCAGCTGGTCAACGGGCAGCTACCGCTATACGGAAACGAAGGAATACGACCTCTTCCGTGATGCGTCCATTCAGTTTCTGGGAATTCCTGCGGACGGTGCAAGCAAGATCGAGGATGCGCTGATGGAGGCGATCGAGCCGTTTGACTATAACGATACGGTGGATTTTGAAATGACCTACCTCAGCGGCTTCCTCTCCGACAAATACGACGTGAACAAGGCAAATGTCTTCCCCCGTATCAAGAACCGTGCGGTCAACGGCAGCGACCAGCTGCTGCGTGCGTCCATGACGGGGTATAATTCCATCCGTGTGACAAGCTCAAACATGCACATTCTCGGCACAAAATGGCAGTATATGCTGCTCCCCGTGTGGTTCATGACCTATCAGTACAAGGGGCAGCGGTATTCCTTTGCCATCAACGGACAGACCGGAAAGCAGGCAGGCACTCCGCCGCTGGATACGAAAAAACTGATCGCAACCTGTGCACTGGTTGCATTCTGCGTGATGTTAGTGGTAATGTTAGTGGGGTGGTTTGTAGCATGATGAAGAAATGGTTTGCAGCAGTCCTTGCTGCCGGCGTTCTGCTGACAGGCGGTGCATTGTCCGCATCGGCAGCGGAGGTGACGCTGTACGATTATTGCAGGATCATGCTGTACGATGATGAGAGATATGATACCTGCAAAGCACGTCTGCAGGAAGCTGCGGATGAGATTGGCATGGATATTTCGCTGTATTTCTATGATGGAAAAGTGGAGGACGGAGAGCTTCTTTACATCTACGCCGATGACTATTATACGGAGCCTGTCTATGACGGCTCGGACGCTGTGGTCTGCTACGTTCACCGTTCGGATGAAACTGCTGAGATCATCTTCAATACGGGCGGTATTGCAGGCATGTACTACCTTGACGATGCACGTCTGAATATGATCAAAGACAACCTTCGGTACCACATGTACGGTAAAGACACAAGCGATCCGGTGACTGCCACCGAGGTGTTCGCCACAGATCTTGAATACTGGTACAACGAGGGTGCTGTCGAGGGCATGGCGATTTATGACAACGTCAACGATGTGTATTATTATGAGGAAGACGGCGAAGTCATGATTTCCGACGAGCCGCTTTCTGCGGATGACGGCGATGATGCCAATATTAACGAGGAAGACGAGCCTGAAACGGACGACGAGTCTGAAAAGGGACTTCCTCAGACAGACGAAAAAGGCGTTGCACTCATCTATGAGGAACAAAAATTCCTGAGCGGTGACGAATATGACTACTGCCTTGCGCTTCTGCAGGACGCAGCAGACAAAACAGGCATGAACGTGGGACTGGTGCTTGGCGCACAAGTTCGCTCGGAATACACCATTCGGAGTCTTGCGGATTCCTCCTATGACACGATGTTCGGCAAGAACACGGACGGTTTGCTGTATTACATGGATTTAAGCGGTGCCTACTCGCCTTACGACTACATTTCGACCAGCGGAATGGGACAGTTCTACTATACCAATTCCGAAAAGGTTGACCGCATCAATGCGATTTTTGACGATGTATTCCCCTACATGACACCCGCAGGCAGTGAGGATGTTCCGGCGGCAGTGGAGATGCTTGCAGAGGATATCGTTTACTATTATGAAGCAGGCGTTCCGGACAGATACTATGTCTACGACGATGTGTATGAACAGTATATGTATTTGGAGGACGGCAAGATTGTCATGTCATCGACGCTTCCCCTGAGCCATGTGGATCTGTCGGCGATTATCGCAAAGCTTGTGATGCTGGCGTTTTTCGGCATCGGAGCGGGGCTTATCGTGGCTGTAATCGTATTCTTCTGCGTCAAGAGCCACTACAAGTTCAAGGTTTCGCTTTCCCCGACGGCGTACATCAACCGCAAGAATCTGGTGATTCACCGTCAGCACGACAATTTCATCCGCACCTACACCACCAGAGTGAAGATTGAATCCAGCTCCGGCGGCGGACGAAGCGGCGGCAGCAGAGGCGGCGGACGCAGTTCCGGCGGTCACGGCGGCGGCGGACGTCACAGGTAAACGGGATGTTGTAAAAGAATAACGAATGAAGAATAGCCAATACATTCAAAATGCGACCCCCTGCATCTGCAGGGGGTCCTTTATCTGAAAGCAGGGCATGCGGATGCGTGATGATCGGGCGGTTCTGCGGACATCTCCCCGGCGCCGCAGGAGATATCACCCTCTCCGGCAAAGGCAATTTCACTGCTAATGTTATTCTATGCAAAAATTCTCGTTTTGCAACTGGTAATCGTTGCCGCATTTTTTCTCCGTAAGGTGATTTGCGTGAATTTTTGAAAAAAGGCTTGCAATGCGGAAAAGTTTCTGGTATAATAAATGTGTGTGTCTGCACTGCCCTTGTGGTGCGGAACAAATTATCAAAAAAGAAAAGAGGAACATTCATGCCTGCAAATATTGTAATCGGAACCCAGTGGGGCGATGAAGGTAAGGGTAAGGTCATTGATATTATGGCATCCCGTGCAGAGGTTGTAGTACGTTCTCAGGGCGGCAACAATGCCGGTCACACCGTTGTCAGCGGTGGTCAGGTGTACAAGCTGCATCTTGTACCTTCCGGTATTCTCTATCCCGATACACAGTGCCTGATCGGCGCCGGCGTTGTACTTGATCCCAAGGATTTCATCGGTGAGCTTGATGAAATGGAAAAGCGTGGCGTATCCACCGCAAATCTGAAGATTGATCCCCGTGCGCATGTGGTAATGCCCTGGCACATCACACTTGACGGACTGTCCGAGCAGTTCCGTGGCAACAGCGATATCGGCACGACCAAGCGTGGCATCGGCCCGACTTATATGGACAAATACGAGCGCTGCGGCATCCGCATCTGCGATCTGGTAAATCCTGCTGTATTTGCGGAAAAGGCAAGAGCAACAGGCAATCTCAAGAATAAGATTATTACTGCGGTATACGGTGGTCAGGCACATGACCTTGACGCTGTAATTGCAGAATACACTGCATACGGCGAGCGTCTGCGTCCCTATGTGGCAGATGTTTCCGTACTGACATACGAAGCATACAAGGCAGGAAAGACCATCCTGTTCGAAGGTGCGCAGGCAACACTGCTGGACATTGATTTTGGTACATATCCTTATGTTACAAGCTCCCATCCTGTATCCGCAGGCGTATGCGTCGGCACAGGCGTAGGCCCTCGTATGATTGACAACATCATCGGTGTTGCAAAGGCATACACCACAAGAGTGGGCAAGGGACCGTTCCCGACGGAGCTGTTTGACGAGATCGGTGATACGATCCGTGAGAACGGCGGAGAATACGGCACCACCACAGGCCGTCCCCGCCGCACAGGCTGGTTTGATGCTGTGATCGTGCGTCATTCCGTTCGTGTCAACGGTCTGGACGGTCTGGCAATCAACAAGCTGGATACACTCTGCGGTCTGGGCACGCTGAAGGTTTGCGTGGGCTATGTCAAGCCCGACGGCACAAAGCTTCACGACTTCCCGTCCTCTCTGGAGGAGCTGGCAGAATGTGCGCCGATCTATGAGGAAATTGAAGGCTTTGACGAGGATATCACAGGCTGCCGCAAGTTCGAGGAGCTTCCCCGTGCTTGTCAGGCATACATTGAGCGTCTGGAAGAACTGTGCGAGTGCAGAGTTGCCATGGTCGGCGTAGGCCCCGATCGTGACCAGATGATCGAGCGGTGAGCCACCGCTGGCGAGATGTCCTGTTAGGGGATGCCCTTGGCGCCCCTGACGCAATGCTCCTTTGCCTGCGGCAAGCGGAGCAAAGCTGATTTCGATTAATCGGCCGCTGCCGAAGGCAGCTTATGTGCAGTTGTTAAGGCGGCGAGCCGCCGCTGGCGAGATGTTAAACAGTAATAACAGGGGGACGCCGTCCCCCTGACCCCCTGCCAAAGGGATGTACATCCCTTTGGAATCCCATGCCGTTTTTCCATTGCCCCCTGCGGGAGCAAAGGCAAAACGTTAAGATTGCAACCGGAACACAGCTTGGCAAGCGACAGGAAAAGTTCCTTGCCACAACTATATCACAAAAATGAGGTGAATACAATGCCGGAATTTGATGGTCTGACGGGTCTTGAGAATCCGACCTATACTGCCCCCGAGAAGAAGGGTGCGCCGCAGGTGGAGGCACCCGTACTCGATGGTCTGGAGGCGCCCACATGGAATGCAGGCACACAGGCAAAGCTTGGTGCGCCGCAGGTGGAGGAGCCGGTTCTGCTGGATGATCCTGCCCCGGTATGGCAGGGCGAAAAGAAGGGTGCGCCGCAGATTGAAGCACCCGAGCTGGATGATATGCCGGTGTACACTGCACCGAAGGCTGCTGCTGCCCCCCTGCCGTCGGCAGAGGATCTGCAGGCAGACATTCTGGGTGACAGCGGAGCATATGATCCCGTAGAGGAATTTTACGGCAAGATGCAGTTTACACCGGAGCTGAAAACCGCATTTGCAGGACTTGATGCCGAAAAGCAGGTACAGGTGGTAGAGATGCGTGCAAAGCAGATGGGCATTCCCGTACCGCCCATTCCGAGAGAGCTTCGTCCGAAGCTGGAGGCTCCTGCGCAGTCCGAGGGCGATGCATCGCAGGATGTGGTACTGGAGGAAGCTCCGAAGCCGCAGGCATATGTGCCGAAGTTCAAGGATGAAGATCTGGAGCGTGCAAAGGAAGAATCCAAGAAACCCCAGAAATACACACCCCCCGTACAGGAAATGACGGAGGAAAAGCGCAGAGAAAATGTCCGCATCATGAATCAGTTCCGTGAGGAGCGTGAGCGTGAATCCGCAAAGAAGGGACTGCGTCTGCTGATCGTGCTGACGATTCTCGGCGTGATTGCCGGCGCTGCATTTTCGCTGTTTATTTCCGGTGCATTCGGTGCCGGCTACAGGATGGAAGAAGAACTTGGCTGGCTGAAATTCGCCAAGGAATACGGCATGTATGTCGGTGTTGTGGCAGCGGCAGGTTCTCTGATGCTTGCATTGCCCCTTCCGGCAATCCGTGGATTCATGAAATTCATCCATGGGCTTGCGTTTGTTCTGATGCTGTTCCCCGGCATTCCGCTGCTGATCCAGAAAGAGGCAGGTCATGGACTGCTCAACGGTCTGCTGTATGCCGCTGCACTTCTGCTGAGCGGCGTATGCTGCTTTGTGATGACAACGAGCGAGCATATCAGCATGTACGACAAGTACGGAAATTCATAAGCAATTTGAGATCCGCACCTTCGGGTGCGGATTTTCTGCATACGGATTCGTGCAAAAAAATTGCAATTACCCCTTGCAATACAATTAGTAATGTGATATAATAAGAATAAGTGTATGCCATTCAAAGGAGTCAGCACCAAAACGAATGGAGGAAGGTTACACCGAAATATAAATCCCCCGAAAAGGAGAGTTTTACCATGCAGTACGGTTATTTTGACCTTGCGAACAAAGAGTATGTCATCACAAGACCCGATACCCCCGCACCGTGGGTCAACTATCTCGGATCTCCCGAATATGGTGCAATTGTTTCCAACAACGCTGCCGGCTACAGCTTTGTACAGTCCGGCGCAAACGGCAGAATCGCAAGATTCCGCTTCAATTCCATGATGGCACTGCCGGGCAGATACATCTATCTGCGTGACGCAGAAAACGGCGATTTCTGGTCTGCAACATGGCAGCCCGTCGGCAAGCCCCTTGATTCCTACAAGTCCGAATGCCGTCACGGTACCGCATATTCCGTGATGACTTCCGAATATGCAGGCATCAAGACTGAAACCACCTACTATGTCCCCGCAGGTCAGACCTACGAAGTATGGCGCATGAAGGTGACAAACAACGATTCCAAGGAAAGAACACTCTCCGCATTCGGTTTCATTGAATTTACAAACGACAACAACTACGAGCAGGATCAGGTAAACCTGCAGTACACTCTGTTCATCACACGCACAGAGCGCAAGGGCAACAAGATCCTGCAGCACATCAACGAGAATTCCGGCAAGGACGCAACAGGTTCCAACCACAAGGAGCGTTTCTTCGGCGTGGCAGGCGCAGAGGTTCTCGACGGCTGCGGCAATCTGGACAAGTTCATCGGCTCCTACAGAACCTACTCCAACCCCATCATGGTGGAAGAGGGCAAGTGCGATGATTCCATGAACTTCAACTCCAACGCATGTGCAGCACTGCGCTCCGAGATCACCCTCGCTGCCGGCGAAACAAAGGAGATCATCTATGTGCTCGGTCAGAAGAATGACGCAGAATCTGCGGAAATTCTGGCTTCCTACGAGCAGGCAGGCAAGGTGGACGAGGAACTGAATGCCCTCAAGTCCTACTGGCACGGCAAGCTTTCCAATTTTGAGGTAGAAACACCCTCCGAGGAATTCAACAACATGATGAACGTGTGGAATGCATACCAGTGCTTCATTACCTTCATCTGGTCAAGAGCAGCATCCTTCGTATACTGCGGTCTGCGTAACGGCTACGGCTACAGAGATACCGTACAGGATATTCAGGGTATCATCCATCTTGATCCCGAAATGGCAGCAGAGAAGATCCGCTTCATGCTCTCCGCACAGGTCAGCAACGGCGGCGGTCTGCCTCTGGTTAAGTTCAACCACAACGCAGGTCACGAGAACTGCCCCGATGAGCAGAATGAAAACAGCGCTTATGCAAAGGAAACAGGACATCCGTCCTACCGTGCGGACGATGCGCTGTGGCTGTTCCCGACGATCGTGAAGTATATCGGCGAAAGCGGCAACAAGGGCTTCCTCGATGAAGTGATCACCTATGCAGAAGAAGGCGGCGGCGAGGCTACCGTATACGAGCATCTGAAGAATGCAATCCGCTTCTCCATGGAGCGTCTGGGCGATCATGACATGCCCGCAGGTCTGCATGCGGACTGGAACGACTGCCTGCGTCTGGGTGCAAAGGGCGAATCCACATTCGTGGCATTCCAGCTCTACTACGCAATGAGCGTGATCCGTGACATGGCAAAGGACAAGAACGACACGGATTATGTGGCATATATCGACGAAGTACAGGCAAAGCTCGGCGAAACTCTCGAAAAGTGCTGGGATGAGGACAGATTCATCCGTGGCATCCGTGAAGACGGCGTGATCGTTGGTGCAAAGAAGGATCCCGAGGCAAATATGTGGCTCAACCCCCAGAGCTGGTCGGTTGTTTCCAGATTTGCAAGCGAGGAGCAGGCTGAAAAGGCAATGAATTCCGTGCATGAGATTCTGAATACTCCCTACGGCGCAAAGCTTCTGGAGCCGCCCTACAAGGAGCATTACTTCGACGGCGCACTGATGCACATTTTCAATGCAGATACCAAGGAAAACGGCGGTATCTTCTCCCAGTCCCAGGGCTGGCTGATCCTTGCGGAAGGTCTGCTCGGTCACGGCGACAGAGCATTTGAATACTTCATGGAATCCGCACCGGCTGCCATGAATGACAAGGCAGAGATCCGTGTTCTGGAACCCTATGTACACGGTCAGTTCACCGAATCCAAGGCATCTCCTTTTGAGGGAAGATCCCACGTTCACTGGCTGACAGGTACGGCATCCACCGTTATGGTAGGCTGCACAGAGGGTATCTGCGGTATCCGTCCGGATGCTGACGGCATCACCATTGCACCGTCCATTCCGGCGGCTTGGGATGGCTTTAAGATGAAGAAGAACTTCCGTGGCAAGCAGCTGAATATCGACGTGCAGAACCCCAGTCACGTTCAGAGCGGCGTTGCTTCCGTAACGCTCAACGGCACAAAGCTCGACGGCAGCTATATCAAGGCTTCCGACCTTGCGGATGTAAACGAGATCGCCATCGTTCTCGGCTAATCTGTTTTTTATATGAATTTCAATGCCCTTCTGCAAATGCAGAGGGGCATTTGTTTTGCTCTTCGACATAAATATGCAATAATACTATCTGTAATAAATAGGAGGCAAAAAACGGTGCGGAATCCGTACATCCATATCGAATCAAAAATTTCTGTTGAAAACGCCAGAACATTTGTTGAAAAACAAAATGCAATTGGCAAAATGCACAATTAATTTACATCAATTCTATGGAGATAGCTGATTTTTCCAATAACAGGCTGTAATTTACTTAATTTGCGTTGACAGCGAAATTTTATTGTTGTATAATAAATGCATAGTGGTGCTGTTGGACGGTGAGGGGTAAGCAATATTGCAATTTACTATATTAAAGGAACTTCGAACAATGAAGGCAATCAAAATTATCATAAAAACCATCAATACCCTGATCGTCCTTGCGGCAGTTGTGCTTGCAATTGCATTTGTCGGCGTCAGACTCTTCGGCGTAAAGCTCTATGCGGTGCTTTCCGGCTCGATGGAACCGGATTACCCGACGGGGGCGATCATCTACGTTGTCGAAAAGGATGTCACAGAGCTTCAGGAGCGTGATGTCATTACCTTCCGGATCTCAGGCTCCACCATCGCAACACACCGCATTATTGAGGTGCTCGAGGATGAGGAGCATCCCGGAAAATTCCTCTACCGCACAAAGGGCGATGCAAACGAACACGAGGACGGCGGTTTTGTCAGCAGTGACGATGTCATTGGAACGCCCGTTCTGACGATTCCGAAGGCAGGTTATTTTATTTCGTATATTCAAAATCCACCCGGCAGGAATTACGCCATTGCCGTTGGTGCGGCGCTGATTCTGTTTGTGTTCGTGACGGATTCGTTCACGAATGACAAGAAGAAAAAGCCCGCAGAAAAGACGGATGGCGATGCGGATGGAAAGTAAAATATAAATATCATGAAAAAAGGAGAATTGGTCACATGAAGACAAAAAGCAAGGTGCTGCTCGGAATTTCCGGCGCACTGCTGCTGGTGGCAGGTTCCGTTGCCGGAACGCTCGCATTCTTGACTGCTTCCGATTCGGTTACCAACGTGTTTACCATTGGTAAGGTAGCCCTCACATTGGACGAAGCAGTTGTGGACAGCGACGGCAAGGCTGTGGATGCGGAAAACCAGCGCAGTGACGAGGGAAATGAGTATCATCTGGTTCCCGGCAAGAGATACGACAAGGATCCCACGATTACCGTGTCCGAGGACAGTGAAGAAGCTTATGTGCGCATGATGCTGACAGTTACCAAGGCAAGCATTATTCAGGAAATTATCGACAATGATGCTGCGCTCGAGGATTACGCAGATCTGTTCGACGGATGGGATGATACAGTGTGGTTGTACAAGGGCTTTACAGAAAATAAGAGTGAAGACTCGATCACCTTTGAATTCCGTTATGCGAACAAGGTCAGCGGCATGGCAGGTGAGCAGAAGCTTGCACCGCTGTTCACAGAGCTTGTGGCACCCGGAAGCATCACGGGCGAGCAGATGAACGAGCTTTACACGAATGACGGCAATGACGACAATGATTTCAAGGTCATTGTTGAGGGACATGCAATTCAGGCTGTCGGCTTTGATACGGCAGATGCGGCATGGACGGCATTCAAAGCACAGGAGCAATCCGAATAACATGATTTCTGCCGGAAGGATCCGGTGAAATAAACCACAAATCCAAATGAAAGGATGGAAAACCAAATGCATAAAGAAGAAAAGCGCTATGGCAAAAAGGCCTTGATTCTGGTGAGCGCACTGACGATGGCGATGACAGCTACCGTTGGCGGCACTGTGGCATGGCTAGTAGCTTCCACAAAGACAGTAACCAACACATTCACCTATGGTGATATCGACATTACACTTGAGGAAACTGATACCAGCAAGATTCCCGGTGATGAAACTGATCAGGGCGACGATGACAATGATCCCAACACCAACACCTACGAAATGGTTCCGGGAACGGACATCAAGAAGGATCCTACTGTTACGGTTTTGGGCGACAGCGAACCTTGTTGGCTGTTCGTGGAACTGGGCGAGTCTGCAAACTTTGCTGATTTCATGACTTATGAAATGGCAGCAGGCTGGACAGAGCTGGAGGATGGTGTGTGGTATCGCAAGACCGCATATTCCGCAGATGATCAGAAGTTCGGCGTTCTTCTGAACGACACGGTAAGCGTTAAGAGCGACGTTACCAAGAAGGATCTGAACGATCTGGATGCAGGCAAATCTTATCCGGAGCTGACAGTAACTGCATATGCAGTACAGTATGAAGGCTTTGCAACAGCTGCCGATGCATGGGCACAGGCAAAGTAAAACTTAAGTAACAAACGGCACAGCCGTTAAAAATGTAAAACCAAATTAAATTTAAAGGAGAGTATTTATTATGAGCATGAAGAAAAAGGCACTGGCAGCTGCAAGTTATGTAATGGTAGCAGCTCTGGCAATCGGCGGTACTGTGGCTTATCTGACAGACACAGACAATGATGTAAACGTTATGACACTGGGTAATGTTTCCATTGATCAGCATGAGTATGAGCGTAAAGTGAATGATGACGGTGCTTATGAGTCCGGTAAAATTACGGATAATGGAAAAGAATATGACAGCTACCTTCTTAAGGAATTCACACAGGGTAAGCCCCTGATCCCGACAACCAAGGATCCCTCAGCAGGTGGTGATTGGGATGCTACCACAGTCAGAATGTCTCAGGTTGATTCGTATGGCGGCATGCAGGTATTTGAAGCTCCCAACGCACAGGACAAGTTTGTAACTGTTGAGAACACCGGCAGAAACGATGCGTACATTCGTACACTTGTTGCTATCGAAGTAGGTTCTGCAAATCCGGATCTTATTGGTATCAGTTACCATAGTACCTGGACGAAGAATGAGGTTGGCGCTGCTAAGATTGATGGATACAATTATTATGTCTATGAATTCACATATGATGGCGGTTTGCTGTCTGACGGAACATGGAGACACAAGAATGGCGTTCTGCCGGCAGGCGATACCTCTTATCCCAACCTTTCTCAGGTTTACATGAAGGCTATAGCTACCAACGAAGATGTAGTGGCAATTGATGGCGATGGTAATGGCAGACTTGATATCCGTGTTCTTTCTCAGGCTGTACAGGCTGACGGCTTTGAGGATGCAAAAACTGCTTTTGAAACTTCTTTTGGTGCTGCTAATGCCGCCAATGTAAAGGCTTGGTTTGAAGCTGATGATACTGTAACTGCTAAGCCAGCAGCTAATGCAGTTCGTCCTGTTGGTTATGAAATTTCCACTGAAGGTGAAGTTATCAATCATCTCGTTATCAAGGACGAATCCGATGCAGGCACAAACCTCCGTGCGCTGTACAACGGCGAAAGCAAGAGCGATTATACAAAGGAAGATATCGTTATCATGAATTCTCATCTTGACGGTACCTATGCAATGAACCTTTATGCAGTTAGTGGTTCCGGTGCAGAACTTGTTGTTTCCGATACAGAACTCAAGGGCTGGGTAAGCTACACAGGCTTCGCTTCTGCATACTTTACAAATTGCAAATTCGGTGAAAACTCCAATGCAGAAATCTACAAGACCGTCCGTCCTTATGACACTACCGTATTCAAAAACTGTGAGTTTGAAACCGGTTATACATTCCTGTGGGACATGCTCGGTGCAGGCGATACTGTAACATTCGAAAACTGCAAAATCGGCGGCGTTGCAATCACTGAGGCTTCTCAGGTTAGCGGTACTGCTGCTGTAACAGTCAAGTAAGAATCTTTCCTTTCCCGCCCTTTCCGGGCGGGAAAACCTGAAAATATAAGAGGAAATCTATTATGAATATTAAAAAGACACTTGCGGGTATTGCAAGTTATGCACTCGTTGGTGCGGTTGCGGCTGGTGTTGCAGGAACATTGGCTGGATTGACTGATGTTCAGGCAGATGCCAACACATTTGTTGCGGGTGATATTTCTATTTCACAGGATGAATACCAGCGTGTTGTTGACGCAAATGGTAAATTTATCAGAACGGAATATTCAGCAACATTTGGAAATGATACGTATTATGAGGATAAGGTTGAGCCTTTCAAGCAGTTGAAAGCAATGCTCCCTGTTACTGAGTCTGTGTATTTTGATAATAGAAACGGTAATACGAAGGCTTCTGGTGATGGCAGCCATCAGCAGTCCTGGACGCAGGTAGGCGCACCGGGTTCTAATCAGCTGTTTGATGAAAATATCGCCGGTGTACAGGATAAGTTTGTATTTGTGAAGAATACAGGTTCTAATCCTTGCTACTACCGTACGGTTATTGCAGTTGAGTCCCCCGAAAATGCAAAAGGAGGAATCTCAACACTTACAAACAGCAACACAAGATTTGACTGGAATCAGGAAATGCCTGGCAATCAAAATCTTAAATCCTCAGAAATAGAGAAAATTGAGAATGTTTATATAGACGGCGTTCGATATTATTTGTTGGTTGCAACCTACATCAATGAACTAGCTCCTAACGAGGTTTCCAGACCCAGTTTGCTTCAGGTGTATATGGATTCTGAAGTGGATAATGAAACCTATGAAATGTTTGGTGATGAGGTTAATATTCTGGTAGCAACACAGGCAGTTCAGACAGGTTCTCTTTCTGAAATACCGGAAGGAAAGAGCCTTGCACAGGCACTTCTTGATAATGCATTCGGCGGTCCCATCTCCGCAACAAACCATCCGTGGCTTGATGAAGAACTCCTGCCTGAGAAAATTACCGGTACTGATGAAGCAGAAGTAAAAGAAGCATTCAAGGATGCTGCTACAGCTGAAAAGAAGCAGATTGTCATCAATCTTGACGCTGATGTAACATACGATGTTACAGCTTGGGCTGTGAATGGCTTGGGCGGTTCTGTTACTGAAGAAATTATCATCAATGGCAATGGTCATACGATTACATTCAATCAGACAAATAGCGATTGGAGTAACATTGTAACCAATAATGGTGCTAAACTTTGTATTTATGATGCAAAGATTACAAATTCCGGCCATAATGATGGGCCTTGGAACAGACATGATCTGAATTTTGCATGTGATGTTGTTCTGAATAATGTCACATCCGATAAGGCAATGGCATTCAAGGCTAATGCTGAGCTGACAAATGTAACGATTTCTGATGCAAACACAAGTGATACATATGCAATCTGGATCCAGCCCAAGGGACAGACGGTTTCTCTCAATGGCTGTACCATTGATATGATTGCTTGTACAGATGGTCGTGGCCTTAAGATTGATAATCAGTATGTAGATGCTGCTGAAGAAGCTAAGGTTACACTCAATGTATCTGACACAGTGTTCATGACAGAAGAGAAGTCTGCAATTCTTGTAAAATCTGTTGCAGGTGCAGATATTACACTCGACAATGTTGATATTAGCGGTGTAGCTGCTGATTCTGTAAATCCTGTATGGATTGATGACGCTACAGAGGCATACGCTGATAAGGTAACTGTAACAGGTGGTTCTGTAATCCTTGAACCTTAACTTTACACATTCCGTCCCCCGACTCCACAGTCGGGGCGGCGATCCAAGCACACAGCGCATCTGCGTGTTTGGATTGCCGAATGAACCACCAAAAATCTTACCAAGAAAGGACGAAGCAACTTGAAAAAATTGAATCGTAAAAAAATGCTCGCTTTGCCGCTTTCTTTGCTGATTGCAGTACCCGTGGCGGTGCAGTCAACGGTAGCGTTTATCGTTGCACAGACACAGCCCGCCGTTAACACCTTCAAGCCCTTCGACAGTATCGAGGGTGGTCTGGTGATCCGCAAAACACTTGAGCATCCCTACGGTCGGGACTACAACATCCCCCCGAACGTGGACTTTGACTTTGAAGTCAAGCTCGGTAAGCTCTATGCCGGATACACCGTCAAAACCTCCGAGGGCGATGTCCTTGCCGATGAAAACGGTACCATCACCGTTTCCGTCAAACCCGATGTCCTGTTTGGAATCGAGGGCATCGACGAAGGCATGGAAGTGACCATCACTGAGCTTGAAACGGGCGGCGGATTTACTGCGCAAAGCGAAGCAACACAGAATGCAGTGATTTCTCCCAATGATTTTGTAACGGTTGAGTTCGTCAACCGCTATACCCCCGAACCGATTACTCCGCCTGTGTCGGTTTCCGGTCTGGTGCTGCTTGAGGGCAGAGATTGGCAGACAGGCGATACCTTCGAACTCCTGTTTGAAATGCAGGACGAAAACGGTGAGTGGATCACCCTCGGCACCGACATGGTGACCTATACCGAAGACACTCCCGATTTCAATACCTTTGACTTCCTTGAAGTACTCGAAAATCTGCAGATCAACACCATCGGCTCCCATACATTCCGTATTACCGAGGTGCAGGGTGATATTGAACACCTGACCTATGACGACAAAGCCGCTGAATTTTCGATTGTGATTACCGATGTGGATATGGACGGCTACATGGAGTTCAGAAACGTGACTGCTGATAAGAATGTTACGGTTTTGACGCAGCCGGATGGTTCCTACGAGGCAAATATGACCTTCCGGAACATCTACAAACAGCCTGAGGAAACCACCACAACGGAATCCACAACTACAGGCGAGTCCACCACGACAACCACCGGCTCCGATACGGTGACCGATACCGAAACCACAACTTCCGGCACGGAAACCACCACAACGGATACAACTGAGGAATCCACAACCAAGGAGTCTACAACAACTAAGGATACCACAACTACCAAGGAGTCCACAACTAAGGAAACTACAACCAAGGAATCCACAACTACCAAGGAGTCCACAACTAAGGAAACTACGACCAAGGAATCCACAACAACCAAGGAGTCCACAACTAAGGAAACCACAACCAAGGAATCCACAACCAAGGAAACTACGACCAAGGAATCCACAACTACCAAGGAGTCCACAACCAAGGAAACTACAACCAAGGAATCCACAACTACGGAATCCACGACGACCACGGAGACAACAACGGAAACCACAACTACGACGGAAGCTACCACAACCACCGAGCCTGCCGCAACATGGACGATCGGTAAGGTTGACGCACATCCGGGTGATACGGGCGTCGTTGTACCGATCAGGGTAAGCGATGACACAGGTCTGATTTCCTATCTGTTCGATCTGAAGATCGGCGACGGTCCGATTCTGAAGGGTGCAGAGGAAGGCGACGCATACGAGCCGCTGGATATGCTGGCAGATCTCGTAGCCGCACAGTTCGGCGGAACCAATGTCAAGATCGGCGAGAACATCATTGCCGAGGACGGTTCCATCATCATTAACCTCATCTTTGACATTCCTGTGGATGTACAGCCGGGCAAGTACCCGATTGAATTTGCAGGCGATGTGACAGCTTACACAGCGGATGGTCTGCCGCTGAACATCACGGAACAGGGTGGCTACATCAACATCCTGCCGCCGGAGATCGCGGGCTACAGATACGAAGTAACGGGCAAGGATAAGTTCTACTTTGCACATGATCCGAGACCGTTCAAGGCAGAGGATCTGATCAACACCATCACACGCTACACGCTCTACACGAATGGTACAGAAAGTGCCGGCGAGCTTGTATCCGACTGGACAACAGTGGATATTGCGTTCGACATCGTGGGCTTCAGAAATGCGGAGGAGATTTACGAAACGCAGATTCTGGATGAAAACGGCGATGTGAAGAAGGAACTCGAATTCTTCGCTTGCTACAGAGGTTCCGTTCCGGTAACGATCGAAGGCGTACGCACGGAAACCGATTCGCATGCATACATTGCCGTTAAGGGTGACGTAACACTCGACGGTATTCCGAATGCACTTGACGCTGCGACAATTCTGGTATACGCTGCCGAGAGAGGTGCAGGCAACGAAGCTTGGCTGTATGACGGCAACGACATGACGCTGGAATACTTCGCATACTTCCTGGGTGATGTTACGGGCGAATCCGAAACCTACGGTGAGGACGGCTCGGATATGAATGCACTGGATGCTGCATGCATTCTGGCATACGCAGCCGAAAGAGGCGCAGGTCTGAAGCCGCTTTGGGAGAATATTATCTTCGAACCGCTTCCGAAGTACACCAAGGAGATTGCCGAATACAACGCAACCCTTGCTGCACAGCGTGAGGAACGACGTCTGGCGCAGAGCATGGCACAATAACAAAAATCCGAACAGCACCGCATCTGCGGTGCTGTTTCAGCTTTTCACAAAGTAGTATTTCGCTTAAATTTGCCCCACAGCTAAAGCACGCCCTTCGGGTGCCCCTAACCCCCTCCTGCGGAGCGCAGCTCATTCCTTGCGGTGAAATTTCTCAAATATCGCAGAAAAACTATTGACAATCCGTGGGATATGTGCTATAATAAAACTAATTCCGAATATTTGATAGAAAAAGGAGCGAAAAAACGTTTATGGGTATTTATGAAATTATCTGCGGTTCGATTGTACTGCTGCTGTGCCTTCTGATTATTGTTCTCTGCCTGATGCAGGATGAAAAGTCCCAGCAGAACATGACTTCTGCAATTACAGGCGGCAGCAACGAGTCTTTCTACGGAAAGAACGAGGGCAGAACCAGAGAAGCAATTCTTCAGAAAACGACAAGAAATATTGCGATTCTTGCGTTTGTGACGATCATTGCAATGAATATCGTGATTCCCTATATCATGACACTCATTGAATCTTCCGCAAAGTAAATAACTGCCACATGACCCTGCGTTCCGACGAACACGGGGTCATCTTTTTTTATCCGCACATGATGTGTTCCGACGGATATGGGACACAATATTCACAGAAATGAAGCATAAAGGAGAATACCATGGCAAGACATAACAGAAAACATGAGCAAAGAAAACGGAATGCCGAAAAGAAGGCTGCACCTCGCCATAAAAGGGCGGTCAGCGTTAACAAGGAGGAACTGACAGCCTGCTGCAACAAAATCCGCACATTTTTGAATCAGAACGGCAGAAAGGCAATGACGGCAGCGGATCTTTCCCGAAAATGTCACAGCCGCCGTGCGCCGGAGGTGTTCCGTCTTGCGATGGAAAAGCTTATGCGTGAGGGCGTGATCCTCGAACGCAGGGGCGGCTATGTGCTGAGCGAAAAGCGAGGCTGTTTCCCTGCACAGGTGATGCGGCTTTCGCATTCGTTCGGGTTCATCAAGGACGAAAACGACGTGGAATATTTCGTTCCCGGCAAATTCCTCATGGGCAGCATGCCCGGCGATCGGGTACTGGCATCGCATATCGAATCCCGCACAGGCTCCCCCGAAGCGGAGGTTGTGTCGGTTTTACAGGAGTGTGAGGAGTTTCAGCTCACCGGCAAAATCGTTCCCGAGGAGGAGGGACTCTGCCTGCTGCCCGATACGATGAGCAGCACGCCGCTGCGGATCGACTATCGGGAAAGTATTCCCTATACGGTGGGGGATAAGGTGCTTGCGGTGCTGACAAAGCGTGGAAAGCGGCACATGGAGCATCGTGTGAAGGTCATCCTCAATTTCGGCAGTGCCGACAGTGCGGAAAACTGCATGGCGGCGAAAATCGCAGGACAGGGGATCCCCGTGGAATTTCCTGCGGATGTGCTGCGTGAAGCGGAAAAATGTGCTGCAATGGGCGTGACGGCGTTCGACATCGAGGGCAGGGAGGATCTGCGTGACGAGGTGATCTTCACCATTGACGGAGCGCATTCGAAGGATCTGGACGATGCGGTTTCGGTGAAGAAAACGGCGGACGGCGGCTGGGAGCTTGGCGTGCATATTGCGGATGTATCGCATTATGTCCGCCCGAACAGCAAGCTGGATGCAGACGCATTTGAGCGTGGAACGAGCATCTACTATGCGGACAAGGTAATTCCGATGCTGCCGCCTGCACTTTCGAACGGCATCTGTTCGCTCAATGGCGGTGTGGACAGGCTTGCAATGTCGGCGATCATGCAGGTTTCGCCCGAGGGCGATCTGCTTACGGCAAGATTCTGCAAATCCGTCATTCGTTCCTCCGTTCGTGGTGTGTACAGCGAATGCAACGCCGTGCTTGACGGCAGTGCGGATGCGGAAATTTCGGAGAAATATGCACCCGTTGCAGAGAGCCTGCGGATGCTTGACGCACTGACGGAGGTTCTGGAGAAACGGCGCATCGACCGTGGCGCACCGACGCTCGAAAGCACGGAAACGGCAGTTCTCGTGGATGAACGTGGCATCTGCGTGGGGCTTGCGCCGAGGGAGCGTGGCAGGAGCGAGTGCATCATTGAAGCATGCATGCTGCTGGCAAATCAGGCTGCGGCACGGCTTGCAAGAGAAGCGGAAATTCCGCTTGTCTACCGTGTCCACGAAAACCCGTCCCCCGAACGCATCGCCGCACTCAAGGAAATGCTGGAAAAGCTGGGGCAGGAGCGTCCGATTTTTGAGGAAGCAAGCCCCCGTGATATTCAGAAAATTCTGGACGATGCAAGGGATAAGGCGTATTTCCCCGTGGTCAACAAGCTTACGCTGCGTGCGATGGCAAAGGCGAGATACAGCCATGAGGCATTGGGACATTTTGGACTTGCGCTGCGGGATTATGCGCATTTCACGTCCCCCATCCGCCGTTATCCCGACCTTGTGGTGCATCGCATCCTCTCGGATTATCTGGAGGGCGGCAGCCGTGAGTGGATGGAAAAGCGGTATGCGAAATTTGCAGAAAATACAGCAGCGCACTCCTCCGATATGGAGGTGCGTGCGGTCAATGTCGAGCGTGATGCGGATGCTTGCTATGCGGCGGAATTCATGCAGTCCCATGTGGGCGAGGTGTTCCGTGGCATCATCACGAGCGTGACGGAGTTCGGCGTGTATGTGACGCTTTCCAATCTCGTGGAGGGACTGCTGCACATCCACGAGCTGCCCGAGGGCAGCTACGAGATCGAGGAGGGCTGGTACCTGAAAGAGGAATACACGGGCAGATTCTACCGTCTGGGCGATGAAATTGAGGTTGTCTGTGCCAAGGCGGATGTCAATTCGGGAAGAATTGATTTTGTGGCGGCGAACTGTTGAAAATCACGCTGCGTTAGCCGTGAATAGGCGGGCGTGGGCTGCTCCCCACGGGGTGGGGAGACGTCACAAAGTGACAGAGGGGACGGTGGCAGTAAGCCACGCAGTGCCCACACAATATAGCCCCTCCCAAGGGGAGGGGGTGGGTTGGGGCAGTCTTAGAGTGCTGCCTCCGAAAAAGTACCTGTTATTTTTTCCGGAGTAAAAATTTTTTGGAAAATCCTGTCACACCTTCACCCTTTCCAACGATTACTATTATGAAAGCAACATTTGCGCAAATCTGTTTTCAAATTTGAGGTGAAATAATGACCGAACGTGAACTGCGTTCTCTGATCGACGGGTCGAGAAAGGATGGTTTTCGTTCACTGTTTCAGCATTACAATGGTTATGTCTATGCAATTGTATGGGATCACATCCGCAGCGTCGGAACGCATGAGGATGCGGACGAATGCCTTGCCGATGTATTCACGGATGTGTTCCTGCACTTCGACAAGATCGAAGAAGGCAGGCTGCAAAGCTACATACGGACGGTTGCCAAACGCAAAGCCGTCGATTGCTTCCGCAGGCTTTCCGCAAAACCGCCCTCATCGTCCATGGAGGATGAGGAAGAAGCCATACAAGCAGCTTCGGATACCAATGTCGAGCAGGACTATGAGAGGACTGCCCTGCGGCAGATCCTGCTCGACAAGATCCGACTGCTTGGGGAACCCGACACAACCATTGTCATGATGAAGTATTTCTATGATTGCAAATCCGATGAGATTGCAAGGGTTGTTCACATGAACCATGCCGCCGTCAGACAACGCCTGCACCGTGCGATGAAACGCCTGCAGGAGCTGCTTTCTGACGAGGGTATCTCTTTATAACGGAGGGAAATGATGAACCAACAGATCAATATGAATATTCTGAAACAGGCGGATGAAATCACACTGCAGCGCATCGCTGAGGAATTCCCCATCGACTTCGGGAAAGAGGATATTTTTGAAAGGGCATACCATGCCTATCTGGAGAAATCCGCAGAACCAAAGTCCCCCATCAGACGCCATGCAGTGCATATTGCGGCGGCTGCCGCCTGTTGTGTTTTGGTGCTCGGTGCAGCATATGCCATCGGCATTGCGCCAAGACAGATTCCCTCCATTCCGGAGGAAAGCACGACCGAAACACATGCTGCCGCAAAACCGACGCAGGAAAATACGGAAACTACGGTGCATACCGAACATACGGAACAAACCGAGAATACGGTACAAACCGAGAATACAAAGCATACAAATCCTACGGAAACCACAGCAGCGCAGACGACTGCCGCCGTTTCCGAAACAGGAACACAAACGCAGACGGGCGTGGCTGTGGTGATTCCGTCCACAGCGGAAACGACAGCTGCGCTTCCTGCAACAACGCCGCAGCCCGTGGCGACCGATCCTACGGAGCCGATCGTTGAAACGCAGACGGATATCACGATGGAACCGATAGAACCGACGGAAAAACCGGTTTCCACAACGCAGCCGGAGATAGCGGCAACGGATCCGACATGGATGACGGAAGCAGCTACAGATATCCCTGCGATTTCCACGGAAAATCCTGTGATTCCGACGGAAGAGGAGCAGGAGGAGCATAAAGAAACCGCCCGTCCGCCGCACACGGAAAGCCCCGAGGAGCCGACAGAGCCCACGGAAAGCCCCGAGGAGCCGACAGAGCCCACGGAAGCCACGACTTTGCCGACACTCCCCGGATATGACGTAACGCTTGAGAACGGACAGCTGCAGGTGGTTTATCAGCAGGAGGTTCCGGCCTCGCCCATGCAGCTTCGTCCCTACAAAATGGCAGACGACCGATTTACGATCGTGTCCACTTCTGCTTATGATAGCAAAAGGGATCGCAGAAAATACAGGATCCTCCATCAGGAAACGGGCGAAACGTTCACCGTGTATCAGTCAAGGCGTGAACAATTCCGTGCGGCGTGCCAGAGCGATGCCGAGCTGCTCGCATGCGATATCAACGGAGATCCCGCATTTCTGGCGATTTACACGGCCTACAAGGCGAAATACTGCGCCCTTTACTGGGATGACGGCGACTATACATTTACGGTAACAAGTACGGATGAAAACAGGGAGGTACTCCTGCAGCTTGCAGAGAGCTTCCGTTCCCCCGTAAAATGACTTTGAAAGGAGAGAGTGTTATGATGAAACGAAGAGTTCTTGCAATTGCAGCTGCACTTGCCTGCATGGCAGGCTGTCTGCCGATGGCGGCTTTTGCGGCCAGTCCTTGGGATGAGGATGCGGTCTACCGTGTTCTGGAGGTGGATGAAAAAGGTAATCTGACGCTGGAGCAGCTTGGCGGTTCGACATACACACTTTCAAGCTGCGGTGCGGATATGGATGCAATCTGGGCAACGCAGGAAATGGCAGAGGTCGGCGACATCGTGCGGCTTTCCAAGCCGGGATATGTTGCAGAAGTCGTTCCGGGCTGTCTGCATTTCTACAAGGAGGAACCTGCGGTGCTTGAAAATCTCAGCAAAACAGAGGATCTCTGCAAACGCATCTCCCTGACCGTTACGGAAGAAAACGGCTACAGCTACACGATGACGGACAAAGAAGGGAACGTCTATTCCTATCGGGACAACACCCATGTTCTTGTGGAAGCGACGGTGGGCACCGTGCTGGATTGTCTGGTGTACGGGGAATATGTGGTAGTGCCGGAACTTACGGGACGCTTCAGCACATTCATTGTCGTTGCCGCAGATCGGACGGAAAACCCCGAGCATTATGTGCTGTATAAGCCGGGAGAGGGGACCTGCTATGTCAGTGCGGAAACCTTAGGAGAATACATGACGGAGGAACGCACCCTGGTATGCGGAGATATTCTCCGATGTGATACCAAGACCTTTGTGACAGCGGGATACGAAACCCGAAATCTGGTGTTTGCTCTGGACGGCACGGGCAGCGAGGTGGTCTACGCAGGCTCTCTCTATGACGAGCCGCAATATGCAGAGTTTACGGTCACACAACAAAGACAGACGCTGCGGCATCTGCGCCTTACAAACGATGAGGGAACCACCACGCATCTTGTGGATTATCTCAAATACGCCGATGGTATCTGGAGCGACGTCAAACGCAGCTACATCCAGAGCTGTGAAACGGACATTCTCTCCCTGCGTGAGGGCGATCGGGTAACCATGCTGACCTTTGAGGGCCATCCCGTTCTTCCGTATGCAGTCGATCCCCTTGGCGATACGGACGGCAGCGGCAGTCTGGATATTCTGGATGTCATCGTCATCAACCGCCACATCCTCGGCGCTGCGGAATTACCTGCCGCAAAGCGTGCGCCGGGTGAGCTTGGTCAGGCGGATTTCAACGGCAATGGCAGAATCGACGCAGATGATTCTCTCGGCATGCTCAAAAGAATTGTGGGGATCGTATGATCCCCCACGATTCGAACACCAAAGAACCAAACGAAGGAGGGGTATATGATGATGAAACGAAGAGTTCTTGCAATTGCAGCTGCACTTGCCTGCATGGCAGGCTGTCTGCCGACGGCGGTGTTTGCGCAGGACATTCCGCTTGAAGAATCAATGGAAACATCCGGCATGTACTGTCTTGTTGTTGATGCCGAAACCCAGCTGATCAATCAGCTCAGAAATTCCGACGGCGGAGCCTTTGTAGGCTTCGGACATCTTGGATGTTTTGCCAATCTCGATGAGCGCCTTGCAGGGCAAAAGCCCTTGGAGGACGGCGATATTCTGTGGATCAGCCACATTGATTCCATTGCGGAGATCTACCCTTGCTGCATTCATCTTGCCGAAGATACGGTCGTGAAAAACATGGGAAATAAGCAGGACATCGCCGAGAAGAAAACGCTGGTCATTTCAAGGGATGCAGGATTGCTGTTTTACCTGCAGGATGAAGAAAACGTGGTCTACAGCTTTTACGACGGTGCCAACGATTATCTGGAAAACTACATGATGGATGCATTCACCGCAGGCGATTCCGTAGATTTCTGGGTGTACAAGGATCGTGCCGTGGAGCCGATCGGAAAAGCAGAAACGCCCATTTTCGAACCCCAGATGTTTGTGGTAGTCGATCAGTATGAATACGACAGCGGCAATTGCGGCTTCGTCCTCATGGACGGCGATGGATATACCTACACGCTTTCTGAAGAGCAGGTTTTGGACTATCTGCTCAAAGGTGAAAAATATCCCGAATACGGCGATATTCTCGGTCTGCAGGGAATGATGGAAGCGACCGAAAAAGATGGAACCAACTGGATGTCGGTGAATTTCATTTCTCCGAAAACCAATGAATGGGAAGCACCCGGCGTGATGAAGAATCACGGTTCCGTGATTGAAAACGGCGAAACCGCAGTCTTTGAAATCGTTCAGACATATAAAGACAAAACGGTTGTGCTGGAGGATGCAGACGGACAAAGCCACCGGATCTGCACCGATTATCTGGAGGAGGGCGATCCTCTGTACGATGCAAAGCTCGGTGAAAAGATCGAAATGTACACCTATCAGGGAAAGCCGCAATTCCCTGTAGAACAGACCATTCTTCCCGTGAATGAATACGCCGTTGTCGGCATCAAGGATGATGACTTTGCAATCATGCATCTGCGTGAGGATACCGTGCATTTTCTCTCGGCGGAGGATGCGGCGGAGCTCCTGCCTGACGGGCAGAACGCACCGAAATACGGCGATATTCTGAAAATTATGGGGTATCCATCCGTGACAGATACGGACAGCATCAGCTTTTACCTTGACTACAAAAGAACCAAGGACGGCGGAGAAATGCAGACGCTGGCTTCCGTGACGGAGGACAATCTTGTCCAGAAATTCCGCTACTGGAAGGAACAGAACGAAAGCTTCTGCACGCTGACTTATCTGGGCGAGGACGTTCGGAAGGTCTACAACTATGAACTTGGATATACGGATGCATATCTTCAGCCCGAGGGCTTTGACTGGTCGGCGCTCAAGCTCGGCACCTATGTGGATATGCTTACTTATGAGGATAAGCCCATTCTTCCGATCTACATTGAGGTCAAGGAAGTATATACCAAGTATTTCGTGGTCGTGGGCGTGGATGATGCAGAGAATCCGCAGAATTTTGTTCTGATGATGGCAGATTTTGGAGGTGCCTATAACCCCGGCACCTACTATCTGGACGCTGACATCATCGAAGAATTTTACAAGGGAGCTGAGCCGATTAAATTTGGCGATGTTCTGCGGTTTCAGGGTAAATTTGAAGCGGACGGAAGGGCAACGACGCAGCATTTCACATCCTTTGCGGATTACACCGTCATTGAAAAAACTGATTCCGTTTTTGACGATCCGCTGACGGAAGTATACACAATCAGCCCCAGCTCGCTTGGAAATCTGCTCAAAATGCAGAAGGAGGGCTTCAATACCATCCGCACCTTCATGGACTTTACCGAAACCTACCAGATGCCGGGTGCAATCTCCTGGAAGGACATCAGGGACGGCGACAAGGCAGAGATGCTGATCTACAATAATGTTCCGTGCATTCCTATTTCTGTCGATCCTCTTGGCGACGCAGACGGCAGCGGCAGTCTGGATATTCTGGATGTCATCGTTATCAACCGCCACATCCTCGGCGCTGCGGAATTACCTGCCGCAAAGCGTGCGCCGGGTGAGCTTGGTCAGGCGGATTTCAACGGCAACGGCAGAATCGACGCAGATGATTCTCTCGGCATGCTCAAGAGAATCGTGGGGATTGCGTAATAATCGAAATATAGCCCCAACCCCTCGGGGAGGGGTTGGGGCAGTTTCAAGCAAACTTTCACGAAGAAAAAGGATTTTTCTACAGCCTAAAAGAGCCGATGCATCCGCATCGGCTCTCAGTCTGTCAAAAAAGTATTGTTACGGTTAAATTTGCCCTCCCCCGCCCTCCTGCGGAGTGCTTTTATGCAACCTCCGTAATCTCCGCCCCCGTGTAGTAGTAGGCGAGGATTTCCCGATAATTCTTGCCCTCCTTCGCCATGGCGTTTGCTCCATACTGGCTCATCCCCACATTATGCCCGTAGCCCCTTGTGGTGAAGGTGAACGCTCCGTCGGCAAATTTTACGGAAAATGCCGCAGAACGCAGAGAAAACAGACTGCGGATCTCCTGCCCCGTGAAAGCGGCATCGCCGACACGGAGCTTCAGCACCGTGCCGGATTCCGACAGCTTCAAATCCGAAAACCATTCCTGCGGATCTTCGGGAAGCGTCAGCCCCTTTCTTGCGCCTGTCAGGCGTTTTTTTGTTACATCCTGTGTGAAAACCGCATCCTGCTCATAGCGTGGCGCATCCTTATCGCCCGTGCTGTCCACGGGCATCAGATAGGCGGTCTGCGTTCCCCAGACATGCTCCGCACTCTCCGTCCTGCCGCTGGACATGGCGTGGAATGCCGCAACGATCGGCTCCCCCTCGTAGGTGAGAATTTCGGACAGCACCGCATCCACGGCATCCGCCACCTTGTTGTAGTAGAGGGCATAGTCGCTGCCGAAACGCTCACGGATCTCCTCGTTTGTGTAAAACGCCTGATATTTGTTCGGATCGTCCGAAAAATACGCACCGTTCAGGGATTTGTCGGGGTGACTTTCCGCATACAGTGCAATCCTGTGCGCATAGGTGTGGGCGGCAACCGCCTGTGCCTTGAGGGCTTCCGGTTCAAAGCTTGCAGGCATTTCCGCACAGACTGCCCCGATGACGTAGTCACGCTCGGAAATCTGCATGACTTCCCCCGACTGCGTATCCAGCACGGGGTAGTATACGGTCGGGGAAGAAGGCGCCGCCATAGTTTCCTGCTCCGTCGGCGGCATGGTGAATTCCACAAATACGGGCATTTCCGATGACTGCACCTGCATGTCCGCAGGCTCGGACGGTGTTTTTTGCACGGCAAGTGACGGCAGTGCCGGCAGGAGGGTGAGGAGCAGGCAGTAGGTGATTGCGGGAAGCAGGTATTTTTTCATGGTGGTTCTCCTTTGACAGTGTGAAATCCCCTTCCCCTTCGGAGGGCTGCGGGGCAGTTTTCTTGCGCCTTCATGATGTAAATTGATTTGTGCGGAAAATACTCACTTTATCTTGACTTCAATGCAAAAAAATGCTATAATAATAGATAAACGAATTGTAAGAAAGAGAAACTGGAGGTACTGCACATGAGCAATTTTATTTCGAATGCCGATATGGCAAATTTATGTGATGACCTGAGAAATTATTCCAACATTGACCCGAATCTGTATCAGAAATTCCACGTTAAGAGGGGACTGCGCCGCAGCGACGGCACCGGCGTGCTTGCGGGCATTACCAATATCTGCAATGTGCACGGCTATGTTGTCAACGAGGGCGAAATGGAGCCGATTCCTGGCGAGCTGATCTACCGTGGCTACAATATCTACGATCTGGTACATAATGCGGAAAAGGAAAACCGCTATGGCTATGAGGAAACCGCCTATCTGCTGCTGTTCGGCAAGCTTCCGACAGCTTCTGAGCTGGAGGGCTTCAATCACTATCTTTCCATGCATCGTGAGCTGCCGCCGGGATTCATCGTCGATATGATGATGAAGGCGCCGTCCCGCAACATCATGAACAAGCTGGCACGCTCGATTCTGGCACTGTATTCCTACTATGATGAGTCCTGCGAGGACACTTCCCTTGAAAATGAAATGGCAACCGCTGTCAACCTGCTGGCAAAGCTGCCCATTATTATGGTCAATGCCTACCAGGTCAAGCGCAAGCATTTTGATAACCAGACACTCTTCCTGCATCCCCTGAGAAAGGACGAAAGCACGGCAGAAACCATTCTTTCCATGCTGCGTCCCGACAGACAGTTTACAAAGGAAGAGGCACAGCTTCTCGACTGTCTGCTCATGCTGCATGCGGAGCATGGCGGCGGCAACAACTCCACCTTCACCTGCCGTGTGCTGACATCCTCCGGAACTGACGCATATTCGGCATATTCCGGTGCTGTCTGCTCCCTCAAGGGTCCCAAGCACGGCGGTGCCAACATCAAGGTTTCTGCAATGCTGGAGGATGCAAAGGCAAGCATTCAGCACTGGGACAACGAGGGCGAGGTCGCCGATTATGTCCGCAAGGTGCTGCGCCGTGAGGCATGTGACCGCAGCGGTCTGGTTTATGGCATGGGTCATGCGGTCTATACCCTGTCCGACCCCCGTGCGGTAATTCTGAAGAAGAAGGCATTCAAGCTTGCCGAGGGCAAGGAGATCGAAAAGGAATTCCACCTGCTCGATACGATTGAGCGTCTGACGCCCGTCCTCATGAAGGAGGAGCGTGGCATTGAGAAAACCGTCTGCGCAAATGTGGATATGTATTCGGGTCTTGTGTACCGTATGCTGGATATTCCGCAGGATCTGTACACGCCGCTGTTTGCGGTATCCCGTATGGCAGGCTGGTCCGCACACCGTATGGAGGAACTGCTGACGGGCAAGCGTATCATCCGTCCGGCATACAAGGCGCTTCCCAAGAAGAAGGCATATGTGCCGATTGCAGAACGCTGAGAATCATGAAACAGAAAATTCGGCTTTGCCTTGTGAGCCTGCTTGCGGTGCTGTGCCTGTGCGGATGCTCCATCGGCGTGAATGTGGATAACATGCTCACCCCCCCGAAGCTCAGCGGAGAGCAGGAGCAGATCTATCAGGCGCTGCGCAGTACAACGGGCTCTGCCATCAGCCTGAAATATCCCAAGGGCGGCAGCTACCTGTCCGCCTTTCTGGTTGTGGATATCGACGGCGACGGGCAGAACGAGGCAATTGTATTCTATGAAAAAACGGGCGTTGCCAATGCCGGAAGCGGTCTGCGCATTAACGTCCTTGACAGTATTGACGGCGTGTGGAAATCCGTGTGCGACCGCAGTGCGGAAGGCTCGGAGATCGAAAAGGTGGTCATCTCAAGACTCGGTGACAACGAACGCATGAACGTCATTGTCGGCTACAGTACGGCAAACCAGTCGGAAAAATTTGTTTCCGTCTATTCGTATGAGGACAATTATCTGGAGCTGACATTTTCCAAGAATTATGCACTGTTCGATGTGGGAAATACCCGCAATTCGGAGAATCCCGATCTTGTGCTGCTCTTTCCCGCAACGACCACGCAGCCGCAGGCATCCGCCGGGGTTTACCAGCTTGACGCAGAGGGCAAGTACCACGAGTATCTTTCCCAGTTCAAGGACAGCTACACCGATTTCAGCCAGCTGATCTACGGCAGCCTCCCCGACGGGGGCATTGCCCTGTATGTGGATGCGGCAACCGGCACTGCCACGGGTGCGGCAGGTCTGCAGACGGAGATCCTCAGCCATGACGGAGAACGTCTGCTCAATCTCCTCGATGTGATCGGCAGAAGCTCCAAGGAAACCGTGCGCCCTGCAGGTCTCTACAGCCGTGACATCGACAAGGACGGCACACCCGAAATTCCCGTGCAGAAGGCATTTCTGGGCTATGAGGAAATGGCGGAATCCGAACAGATCCTGCAGACCGACTGGCTGACGCTCAGGGATGGTCTGCTCTACAGCGAATACAGCAGCTATTACAGATCCAATGACGGCTATACCTTTATGATGCCGCCGAAATGGCGTGGAAAAGCCACGATCGTCAACGATACAACACTTGACGAGGTGCAGGTGCGGCTGTATAACGACGGGCAGGAGGACGCCCCGGTACTGCTGCGCATCTATATTTCCGAGGATGAAGCGGATATCCGTGAGCATCTGGCGGCAGGCTATCAGCTGATCCATTCCAAGGGTATGGCAGTTTATATGATGAAATCCGAACAGGTGGAGGGCATGGAGGTTTCCGCAGCGGAGCTTCTGCTTTGCTTCCACTTCCTGAACAGCTGATTCTGACAGAACGGAGGAACAGAACCATGAAACGTATTTTAGTATGTGAGGATGAGGACGTCATCCGTGATTTCGTCGTCATCAACCTCAAGCGTGCAGGCTATGATGTCACGGATGTCAACTGCGGCGAAAGCGCATTGCAGAAATTTGATGAAGAAAACGGCAATTTTGACATCGTGCTGCTCGATATCATGATGCCCGGCATTGACGGCTTCACCGTCTGCAAGCGTCTGCGTGAGAAAAGCTCCACGCTCGGCATCATCATGCTCACGGCAAGAACACAGGAGATGGACAAGGTCAGCGGTCTGATGATCGGGGCGGATGATTATATTACCAAGCCCTTTTCTCCCTCTGAGCTGACTGCCCGTGTGGATGCCATCTACCGCCGTGTCTGCATGAGCTTTATCCATGATGAGAAAAGCCCTGTGATCGAATCGGGACCCTTTACGCTGAATCTCAAGAGCCGCACCGTTTCCAAGAACGGACAGCTCATTGACCTGACGCAGGTGGAATATCAGATTCTCGAATACTTCATGAACAACAAGAATACCGCCCTCGACCGTGCGAGCATTCTCAACCACATCTGGGGGGAGAATTACTACGGCGATTACAAGATCGTGGATGTCAATATCCGCCGCATCCGCCTGAAGATCGAGGACGAACCCTCAAATCCCCAGTACATCGTTACCATCTGGGGCTATGGTTACAAGTGGAATGATAAGGCATAAAAAGGACGAAAAATCCGAAAAGAAAACGGAAAAAAAGCCGCCCCTTCCGAACACAAGGACGCAGCGCAAGCGTTCCATCACCAAGCGATGGATCACCAACAACCTTGGCGTGATGATCCTCATTATTCTGGTCGTGGAGCTTGCCTTTGTCTATGCCATCCAGACCTTTTATTATTCCAGTGCAAGGCAGACGCTGACTTCGGAATTGACCTCGGTGGTCAACATCCTCAGCCGCTATGCGCAGGATTCGGGAACCAATCTCTCCTCGGAAATGCGCAACACGCTGGAAAGCTTTTCGGCAAAGGATAAGATGGAATTGATGGCAGTCAATTCCAAGGGCAGAGTGGTGCTGACATCCTCCGGATTCTCACCAGCTGCCGACCTTGCCATGCCCGATTATGACAATGTTATGGACGGCGGCGACGGCTACTGGATCGGCAAGGCGGAAAACGGCGAAAAAATCATGGCGCTCAGTGCCAATATCTCCGCAATCAGTGCGGAATACAGTGCCGTGCGTGTGGTGGTTTCCCTGACAAAGCTTGACGAGAGCATCAACACCATTACGCTGGGTGCAACGATCGTCTGCATCGCCATTCTCCTGCTGCTGGTGGTGACGGGCATCTACTTCATCGGTTCCATCATCCGCCCCATCACGCAGCTGAGCAATACCGCAGGAAAATTTGCGAAGGGCGATTTCTCTTTCCGCATCCGCTACCCCGGCAACGACGAGATCGGCGATCTTGTCACTGCCATCAACCACATGGCGGACGAGCTTTCCAATGCGGAAGCAATGAAAAATGAATTTATTTCCTCCGTGTCCCATGAGCTTCGCACGCCCCTGACCGCTATCAAGGGCTGGGCGGAAACGATCTACATGGAGAATGATCCCGAAACCATCCACAAGGGGATGGGCGTGATCATCAACGAAACGGAGCGACTTTCCCGCATGGTGGAGGAACTGCTGGACTTCTCCCGTATGCAAAGCGGACATTTCACCCTCCAGCAGAGTACGATGGATATTCTCGCAGAGCTTGGCGACGCCGTGCTGATCTATCAGGACAAGGCGGCAAGGGAACATATTGAAATCACCTATGACGAGCCGGAAATGCTGCCGTTTGTGTACGGCGACAAAAACCGCATCCGTCAGGTGTTCATCAATATCATCGACAATGCCATCAAATATTCCGATGCGGGCGGCAAGGTGAGCATCCGTACCTATGAAAAGGACGGCAAGATTTACGTCGAGGTGCAGGATACGGGCTGCGGCATCAAGGAATCCGATCTTCCGAAGATCAAGACCAAATTCTACAAGGCGAATCACACCCGCAGAGGCTCCGGCATCGGACTTGCCGTTGCGGATGAAATCATTGCCGCACACGGCGGCAAGCTGGAAATTCAGAGCAAGGAATCCGAGGGCACCAAGGTTACCATCATCCTGCCGCCCGAGGATCGCTCAGAAAGGGATGCGTAATATGGACGAAAAACAGCAGGGCAGCTGCCCTGTGAAGCGTTCCAAGATCGGCGGACAGGCGCTGATCGAGGGCGTTATGATGAAAGGCCCCCACAAAGGGGCAATGGCGTGCCGCCTGCCCGATGGCACGATTGATCTGGAAACATGGGACATCAGCAGCAAAAAGGCGTGGTACCGCAAAACACCGTTCATCCGTGGCGTTTACAGCTTCATCGTTTCGATGAAGGAGGGCTACAGCTGCCTGATGAAATCTGCCGAAAAGCAGATGACCGAGGAGGAGCTTGCCGAAGAGGAACAGCAGACGAAATTCGAGCAGTGGCTGGAAGAAAAATGCGGCGAAAAGCTCATGAACGGCATTATGGTTGCCGGTATGGTGCTGGGTATGGTCATGGCAATTGCGCTCTTCTTCTTCCTCCCGAAGTGGATCGTAGCGCTCATCAAGCCTCTCACGGCAAACCGCATTATCCAGTCCTTTGCCGAGGGCGTTGTGAAAATCGTCGTTTTTATCGCCTACATGGCGTTCACGGGACTGATGAAGGATATCCGCCGCACCTACGAATACCACGGTGCGGAGCATAAAACGATTGCCTGCCATGAGGCAGGTCTGGAACTGACGGTCGAGAACGTCAGAAAGCAGGTGCGCCTGCATCCGAGATGCGGCACAAGCTTCATTTTCCTTGTGCTGTTCATCAACATCCTTGCGATGTGTCTGGTGCCGTTCACGATTCCGTGGCAGAGATTCCTGTGCAGCATCTGCCTTTTGCCGCTGACAATGGGTATTTCCTTTGAAAGCATCCAGTTTGCAGGCAGAAGTGACGGATTCATCGCTAAAATTCTGTCATGGCCGGGACTTCAGATCCAGAGAATCACCACCAAGGAACCCGATGACAAGCAGATCGAAGTTGCCATTGCGGCAATGAAGCCGTGTATTCCGGAAAATCCGGAGGATGACAAATGGTAAGCACACGGCAGCTTTACGAAATGCTGACGGCGCAGCTTTGCGAGGCAAATATTCCTGATGCGGCGTTTGACGCACGCTGCATGATCGAGCAGGTCGGCGGAGCTTCCTTACCGCAGCTGATGCTGCACGATTCCCTCACGCAGGAACAGGCAGACAGCCTTCTTGCCATGGCGCAGGACGATGCAAGGGACGCCCCTTGCAGTATCTGCTCGGCGAATGGGAATTTTACGGTCTGCGCCTGTTTGTGGGCAAGGGCGTGCTGATCCCGAGAGCCGATACGGAAGCCCTTGTGGATACGGCACTGGAATTTTGCAAGGGGCTTGAAAACCCACGCATCATCGACCTTTGCAGCGGAAGCGGCTGCATCCCGATCGCACTGCGTGCAAATCTGCCGCAAGCGCAGGTGCATGCCGCTGAATGGAGCGAACAGGCACTGCATTTTCTGCGGAAAAATGCCGCACTGCACGGTTCGGACATTACCATCCATCATGCGGATGTGCTCAATGAGGGCTTTGCACGGCAGTTTTCACAGCTTGACCTGATTGTGAGCAACCCCCCCTATCTGACGGCGCAGGAGATGCGTGAGCTTCAGACGGAGGTGCGGCATGAGCCGGAAATGGCACTGCTCGGCGGTGAGGACGGACTGCATTTCTATCGGGAAATCACCCGCATCTGGAAATCCGCCCTGCGCTGCGGCGGCATGCTCGCCTATGAGGTGGGGGACGGGCAGGCACAGGATGTCTGCAAAATCCTCGAAGAACAGGCGTTTTCCGACCTGAAGATCATCCCCGATCTTGCAGGTCTTGAGCGAGTGGTCACGGGACGGAAAATTTTTGCAGAATGATAGATTCTGAACAACTGGTATGTTATCATGTATATGTAAGATAAGGAAAGAGGACGCAAGTCCCCGTCGGAATCTGCGGTATATCGGGGATTCCACACATATGGAGGTGCAGCTATGGCAGCAAAGGCAAAGGCAGATGTAAAGAAGAAGAAATCCGGTGTGTATCAGGCACCTGCTACCACGGAGGAGAAGAAGAAGGCGCTGGAGCATGCGCTTTCCATGATTGAAAAGACCTATGGCGCAGGTGCGATCATGCGTCTTGGTCAGCAGAAGAAGATGAATATCCAGAGCATTCCGACAGGCTCCATGACGCTTGACCTTGCGCTTGGCGTGGGCGGCGTTCCGAGAGGAAGAATCGTGGAGCTGTACGGTCCGGAAAGCTCCGGTAAGACCACGGTTGCGCTGCACATCATTGCAGAGGCACAGAAGATGGGGGGCGAGGCTGCGTTCATTGACGTAGAGCATGCGCTTGACCCGAAATACGCCAAGGCACTGGGCGTTGACATCGACAATCTGCTGGTGGCACAGCCCGACAGCGGTGAGCAGGCACTGGAAATTGCCGAAGCTCTGGTACGTTCCGGTGCGATCGACGTACTGGTCGTGGACTCCGTTGCGGCAATGACCACCAAGGCGGAAATTGACGGCGAAATGGGCGACAACCACGTCGGTCAGCTTGCAAGACTGATGTCGCAGGCAATGAGAAAGCTGACATCCGTTGTTTCCAAGACGGGCTGCGTTGCGATCTTCATCAACCAGATCCGTGAGAAAATCGGCGTGATGTACGGCAACCCCGAAACCACCCCCGGCGGCCGTGCGCTGAAATTCTATGCGACAGTCCGCATGGATGTGCGCAAGGGCGAAACCATCAAGGAGGGCGGCGTGCCGATCGGCAACCGTATGAAGGTCAAGGTTGTCAAGAATAAGGTGGCACCGCCGTTCCGTGAGTGCGAATTCGACAACATCTACGGCAAGGGTATCTCCCGTGATGGCGAAGTGCTCGATCTTGCGGTGGATCTGGACATCATCAAGAAAAGCGGCTCCTGGTTCAGCTACAACGGTCAGAAGCTCGGACAGGGACGTGACAACGTCAAGCAGGCGCTGCTGGAGAACGAGGAATTCCGCAAGGAAGTGGAAGCGAAGATTCTTGAGCACATCGAGGAAATCGACCTCAGCTCGCAGGAATCCGAGGAGGAGCAGGGTGCCGAGGATGCAAAGGCTGCACTGGAGGCTGCCGAGGATCTCTCCGCAATGACTTCCGCTGTGAGCGAGGACATTGATGCGGATGATGATTTTGAGGAATTCGATCCGACCGAATAAAAAAGGGCTTAGGGCAGCGAAAGACTGCCGATCCCCCGAAAAAATTTTGTGACAGATCAACGCATAGCTCCCACAAAGGCGGAGCTATGCGTTTACATCGGTTTATGGAGCAGGCGGTGCAATGATGAAGATCAGGGAGATTCACAAGGAAAAGACGTTCTATGCCGTATCTGCCGGTGATGGCGTGTATGAGATCGACGGGGAGCTTCTGCGGCGTTACGGCATGCAGGAGGGAATGGAGTTCGATGCGCAGCTTCTGGAGGAGCTGCACCAAAAGTCCAGATTCCGCCGTGCCTACCGCCGTGCGTGCTATCTGCTCGACGAGCGTGATTATTCCTACAGCATGATGTACCAGAAGCTCATGCGCACCTATCAGGACAGGGAGCTTTGCAATTCCGTGATGCAGCAGCTTGTGCAGTGCGGCAGCATCAATGATCGCCGCTATGCCGAGCGTCTTGCGGAATATCTGGTGGTGTCCAAACGCTACGGAATCTTCCGGGCAAGGCAGGAAATGCTGCGCAGGGGACTGGAAAAGAACCTTGTGGAGGATGCGCTCGACGGCTGGGAGGATGCCGCCGAGGAGAATATTCCGGCGGTGCTGGAGAAAAAATATGCACGTTATCTCACCGATCCCAAGGACTGGAAGGCAAGGGAAAAGGTCGTTGCCGGCATGGCACGGCTTGGGTACAATTACCGTGATGTGAAAGCGGCAATTGAGGAGTATTTTGCAGATTGGGACGAGGAATAGACAAGGAGGAGAAGCTATGTCAATCAAGGTTGCAATGGTATCGCTCGGATGCAGCAAGAACCTTGTGGATTCCGAGCGCATGCTGTACAAGCTGCGTGCGCACGGCTATGAGCTTGTGACGGAATTCGGAGAATCCGATGTTGCCGTGGTCAACACCTGCGGCTTTATTCAGTCGGCGAAGGAAGAGGCAATCGAAACCGTGCTGGAAATCGCCCGACTCAAAGATGAGGGCACAGTGAAAAAGCTCATCATGACGGGCTGTCTGACGGAGCGTTACCGGAAGGAATGCGCCGAGGAATTCCCCGAAGCGGATGCTGTCATCGGCATCGGCGACAACAAGGATATTGTGGATATCCTTGACCGTGTGCTGAAAGGTGAACGTGTGGTGCGGTTTTCTTCCAAAAAGGAAGCGGAACTGACGGGTGAGCGCATCATTTCCACGCTGCCGTTCTTCTCCTATCTGAAAATTTCCGAGGGCTGCAGCAACTGCTGCACCTACTGTGCAATTCCCATGATCCGTGGCGGATTTCGCAGTGTTCCGATGGAGGAGCTTCTCTCTGAAGCACGCAGCCTTGCGGAAAACAGCGTGACGGAGCTGAATGTGATCGCACAGGATACCACACGCTACGGCGAGGATCTCTACGGTGAAAACCGCCTGCCGCAGCTTTTGACGGAGCTTTGCAGAATTGACGGTCTGCGGTGGATCCGTGTGCTGTACTGCTACCCCGAGCGCATCACGGACGAGCTTCTCGATGTGATGGCACGGGAGGAAAAGATCGTGAAATACATCGACATGCCTATTCAGCACTGCGATGATGCAATTCTCAAGCGCATGAACCGCCGAAGCTCGGAAGCACAGATTCGTGAAGTTGTGGCGAAAATGCGTGAAAAAATGCCCGATATCACCATCAGAACGACACTGATTACGGGCTTTCCGGGCGAAACGGATGAGCAGTTCGACCGCCTTGCGGAATTTGTGCAGGAGATGGAATTTGACCGTCTGGGCTGCTTTGCCTACTCGCAGGAGGACGGCACTAAGGCAGCGGATTTCCCCGATCAGGTGGATGAGGATGTCAGGGCGCACCGTGCGGACATCATCATGGAACAGCAAATGGAAATCAGTGCAAGGCACAATGAAATGCAGCTCGGCAAAGTGAAAACCGCCGTTGTGGAGGGCTTTGACAAGTGGGCGGAATGCTGGTTCGGACGAACCGCAGCGGATGCGCCCGACATTGACGGCAAGGTGTTCTTCAGTTCCGAAAAGCCGCTGAAAATGGGCGAATATGTGAAAATCCGTATCGTTGATACGCTGGATTACGACTTGGTAGGGGAGGTATGTGACGATGAATCTGCCGAATAAACTCACGCTTCTGCGCATTTTGCTCGTGCCCGTGTTCCTTGTGTTCATGTATGTGCCGATGCCCTTTCAGTATTCGCTTGCACTTCTCGTGTTTGCGGCGGCATCCATCACGGATGCGCTGGACGGACAGATTGCAAGAAAGCGCAATTTAATCACGACCTTTGGAAAATTCGCCGACCCTCTTGCAGACAAGGTGCTGGTGCTGGCGGCACTGGCGGCATTTGCGGATGTGGACACGATCCCCGTTAACGGCATTGTGGTGATCATCATTGCAGCCCGTGAATTTCTGGTATCCGGTCTGCGTCTTGTTACCGCAGAAAAGGGTGTCGTGGTTGCCGCAGGCATCTGGGGCAAGCTGAAAACGGCGTTCACAATGGCGGCGATCGTTGTCATCCTGCTCTCGCAGGTGCTTTCCATGGATTTCGGCATTCTCTCAGCGGATGCAGAATTTTTCCTGTATGTGGTCAATCTCCTGCTCGTGTGGATCTCCGTCCTGCTGACGGTGATCTCCGGCTGGGTGTATCTCAAGGGGTACTGGAAGTATATTGATATGAAATAGCGGCGAACCGCCGCCGGTGAGTCGTTTCCTTTGACAGCTTCGCTGTCAAGCGGAAACATAATAGTATATGTTTTCTCCACCCACATACTGAAGTGCAGCTTCAATTTTAAAATGCGTTACAGAAGAAAAGCCCGAAGCACTCACGCTTCGGGCTTTTGCCATCTTATTTTACAGGAAGCTTTGAGATCACCTTTACAACAAACTTGAGAATACTCAGTGAGTCAGCCGGTGAGGGCTTGCCGTCAAGGTCAACATCGGCATTCGCCTTGCCTTCGGGACTCAGTTCTTCCATACCCAGCAGGTTGCGGTTGAGAACGATAACGTCCAGAATATCCACCTCGCCGCTGCAGTCCGCATCACCGTAAAGCACATCCGTGCTGTCGCTGTCGGTGGGCTTTGTGGTGGGCTTGGTCGTGGGTTCTGTGGGCTTCTCAGTAGGCTTTGTGGTGGGCGGCTCTGTGCCGTCGGAAATTTTTCCGTAGATGATACCGCAGCCAACGGTGGACATGTACATTGTGCCGTATTCGTTCATGTCGCCGACAATGAAGTTGCCGTTGCCCGTGCCGCCGTAGAGGTGGTCGGAGTTGATCAGCACCCATGTCTTGCCGGCATCCTCGGAACGGTAGATGCCCTCAGCATCGCTCTCAGCAGGCTTGCCGTACATGTACAGAACGTTCACGTCGCCGGCCTTCTTCGGTGCGCCGTAGCCTACGGTCTTGCAGTAGAATACATCCAGCTTTTCCTTGTCCTTGCCGCCGTTTGTTACACGGTACAAGCCGTTCCAGCCGGCAGCCAGTGCCAGATCGTCCTCGCCAAGATAACCGATTCTTGCCGCACTGTCGCAGATATCGTACATGCAGATATCCGTTGCCGTAAAGGTTGCGCCGTAGTCGTCACTCACGCAAAGCACATACTTTGCATCGGTGATATCGGGTTCATCCTTGGAGTAGAACCAGGAAGAGTTATAATAGGTTGCATAAGCATAAACCACATTGGGTTTCTTCGGCTCAACGAGCATAAAGGTGGGCTTGGAGCCGTATGCACTCGGAATGCCCTCGCAGGGTGTCCATGTGGAACCGAGGTCGTCGGAGTAGCTCACATTGCCGTCATCCTTGTTGGACTTGAAAATGCGGTACTTGCCTTCCTTCAGTTCTGTAATGGCAGCCTTGCCGCCGCCGGTCATGTTTGCCATCTTCTCCCACTTCTTGCCGCCGTCGAGTGTGTAGTAGCCGCCTGCCTGATTTTCGGAGATACGCACCATCACGTCGGTGTTCTGCGGACAGTAAGCGATGGCACCTGTGGAGCCCATATTCGGATAATGCTGCTCGCCCGGCTCGTACACACTTGTGTGTCTGAAGCCGTCATAGTCGCCGATTGCGGAGAATTCATCGCCGCCGGGAACACTGATGAAATCGAGGCAAACGACTTCCTCAATGCCGTCGGGGTGGAAGTAATAAACGGGAAGCTCATCCCAGACATTGTCGCATGCAAATACGCCGTTACCGGAAACCAGCAGGATTCTGTTGCTGTCTCTCGGGTCGAGCGTCACGGTGCCGCACCAGTGAATTGCCTTGCCCTGAATCCAGCTGTAGCCGGAATCCTTCAGATAATCCGCCTGCAGGGGGCCGCCCCAGGACTTTGCGTTGCCGGGGGTGATGGATTCCCATGTGGCACCGCCGTCATTGGAACGATAGAACTGGTCGCCCCAGCATACGGTGTCAGTTTCCCAAGCATCTTCCGTCCAGAGCTGGGAAGACCACACGCCGCAGGTGGTTGCCACGAGCTTGCTTGCATCCTTCGGGTCGCTCACGCAGCCGCCGAAGCTGTTGCCCGTCGGGGAGATATCGGTAACGGTACCCTTCTTGGTGTCGTACTTGTAAACGCCGCCGCCCGTGCCGTTGAACATCAGACCGCCGACATAGCTGATCAGCAGGTTGCCGTCTGCGTCCTTGTTGATTCTTGACGGGAAGGAATCCGTGGGAAGATCCTCGCTCAGGGGCTTCCAGTTGTCCTTGCCGACATCTGCCACATAGATGTTGGCACCGATGGTGTTGTCGGAAACACCCACATACACCTTGCCATCCTGAATGGCAATCGTGCCGATACCGTTGACGCTGACATAGTCCGTGCCGACGGTTGTCTTTTCAATCGTTTCCGTCCATGTCGGCCACTTGATTTCGTTTGTGAACAGCCCCAGCTTGTCGAAGCTCTCCACGAACGTCCAGGTTTCGCCGCCGTCCTCACTCATGATCAGACCGTCGGTGTCGCCGCCGCAGTAGAGGATGTTGGGGTTGTCGGGGTCAACAGCAATGGATTCGCCGCACTGTCTGCCGTAGCCGTTGCCGTGTACCTTGATGAGGTCTGTCACCTCATATTCCGTGAAGGTTTCGCCGCCGTCGGTGGATTTGAACACCGAGGTTCTCTCGCTGCTGAAATACGCACAGCCTGCCAGCAGATAGATGGTATCATCGTCCGTCGGGTCGATGCAGAGCGCATCAATGCTCAGAAAGCCCCTGTCGGTGTCGTTGACGAAATCCATCAGCTGCACCCATTCACGCTTTTCGTAGTCATAGCGGTAGGCACCGCCAACGTCCGTTCTTGCATACATTGCCTTCTGTCCGGCGATGATGCCCGAAACGAAGCCGCCGCCGCCGATCTTCAACGCACCCCATTCGTAGGGGTCGGTCGTTTTTTCCGCAGTCTTTGCCGCATCGCTGCACACGGCAAAGCCGCTGCACAGCATGGCTGCGCTGACTGCCGCCGCCGCTGCTCTTTTCCAGAATTTCATAGCTCTCTACTCCTTTTCCTAAGGGATCCTCGCTTGTGACGCTTTGGCTGCACGACCGCAGCACACAAATTTACGCTCGGATATATTTCCTTCTTTTATTACATAAATTGTATACGATTTTCCATGGAAATACAATAGGATTTTACAGATATTTTCTGAACAATATGTTAATTTATTCTTTTTTTACTTAAAAATTAAGGTGAAGGACGGGGATTGATAGAAAGAGTCTTTTTTCTGGGGTTAATACGCCAAAGCCAGCCCCACCCCAACCCCTCCCCAAGGGGAGGGGCTTTTCATCGGGGACTTCGTCCCCGAACCCCATTTTTTGCGGCTTTGATAAAACAAAACTCCGACAAATAAATGCCGGAGTTTTTGCTTTCATGATTGTGGAGGAAATTTACTGTGTATCGAAATTTACAATTTTTTATCTCAGAATCTGCACCCAGCTCAGATTCTGTCCGCTGCCCTGTGCGGCGGCGTAGGCGAGAACTGCGGCGGCATCGAGTGCGTTGACCGCACCGTCGGCGTTAACATCATTTGCGCCGGTGATTTCGATCTCACCGCCCGTCGCCGCATTTGCAGCGGCGATCAGCTGCTCGGCGGCATCCTGCGCATTCACTTCGCCGTCGGCGTTGCAGTCACCGGCGGATTGCCAGATGGAAACATCCCAAGAGGTTGATGTGGCAGAGGTTTCCATA
>JAFXCV010000059.1 GCA_017521325.1 Oscillospiraceae bacterium
GCTTTATCCACTGTTTTTCATTGCCGGTGCATATTGCAAAGAGGTCCCACCCGTTCCCATTCCGAACACGGCAGTTAAGCTCTTTCACGACGAAAATACTTGGTTGGTCACGACCTGGGAAATTAGTTCTGTGCCGGCTTTATTCAAATCCGCTTCATATCGAAGCGGATTTTCTTATATCCAAAGGGGGTATCTCATGGAACAAACGAAACGTCCCCGCACCGCCCTCCTCGACACCATCCGAGGGCTGACCGTCATCAACATGGTGCTTTACCATGCCATCTGGGATCTTGTTTACATTTTCGGCGTGGACTGGGAATGGTATCACGGAAACGGCGCATACGTCTGGCAGCAATGTATCTGCTGCACGTTCATTCTTTTGTCGGGATTCTGCGCAGGCATGAGCAAAAAGCCGTTAAAACGAGGACTTCTCGTATTTGGAATCGGTGCGGTCGTCACACTTGTAACAGCCATTTTCATGCCGAATGAAATTGTAGTATTCGGTGTATTGACTTTGATCGGTTCATGCATGCTGCTGATGATCCCCCTCAAACCTTTTCTTGAGAAAATTCCGGCGATACTTGGCGGAATCCTGAGTCTTGCACTATTTCTGTTCACACGGCGCATTTCATGGGGCTATCTGGGATTTTTCGGTAAGGAGTTGATTCGACTTCCTGAATGGCTTTATGCAAATTACATTACGGCATATTTTGGATTTGATTTTCCGGAATTCTACTCAACGGACTATTTTCCGCTGTTTCCGTGGCTGTTTTTATTCCTCACAGGATATTTCCTGTTCCGTCTGATCGGGAAGTTCCTCCCGAAAGTGACATGGAAGGGCATCCCCCCGCTGAATTTCATCGGCAGGCATGCACTGGAAATTTATGTGGTGCATCAGCCGCTGATTTATGGACTTTGTCTGGTTTGGGATATGTTACGGTAATTATAAAGGCACACGCTTTGCAGCGTGTGCCTTTATTTTATACCATCGTTTCTGCCTTTTGAATCAGCTTCTGCACAATACTCCCCTCACGAACCGTGTGTACTGCATCCTCAAAGGAGAACCACTGCGCCTGCGCCACTTCATCGGACAGACGGAATTCGTCTTTTTTTACATGCACCATAAATCCCAGCATCAGCTGACATTTGATGTCGTACCAGTGGCTTTCGAGGAACGTGACCGACTCCGGCACAAGCCCGATTTCCTCGATGACTTCCCGTTTTGCTGCATCTTCGGCAGTTTCGCCGCATTTCATGAAGCCTGCAACACCTGCAAAGCGGGGATTCCCATAGCTTTGCTGAATCAGTGCGACCTCGTTCTGTTCATTCACAACGATGCTCAGCACGCAGGTCGAAAACATCTCAAACAGCGGAATTTTGCAGGCTTCGCAGTAGGGGATCATCCCCTCGTCCCCGATTTCTTTCGGGATTGCTTTTGTTCCGCAGTGCGGACAGTAGGTGAATTTCATGGTGACCTCCTGTATGTGCGATAAATTGGGATTTTTTAGTCTAATGTTTCAATAAATATCTTCTTCAACACATCGGCTGGAATATCTTGTTTTAGGAAAATTTGCAACATTCCCTTGGGCGTTACTTTATAACCTGATAACATTTCTGTGTTTACAGACACAGCTTTTGCTTCAATGTTAATATGGTCTTTGAATGGAATAAGCCTCACAAAAGATTCACCAACATAATAAGTTGGAAGTTTAGCCCACATTGTTTCCTGTGGTTCAGATGAAACACTATCAAAAATTAGTTTTCTTAAAACAATGTACATATCAATAATGTCGTTCGGATATTTATCAATATATTCTTTTATCTGTTCATTCATTTGAACATCTCCAAATTCTAATTTACGCATCTCCTGTCGCCGCCTCTTCCTCCTGCAATTTCCCCAACGCCGAAAACGCCTGCCGCAAATTGCTCACTCCGAAAATCCGCAGCGTCTTGGAACTTTTCGGCAGCGCCGAAAGTGCCTGCTTCGGGACGATGCAATACTCAAAGCCCATCCGCTTTGCCTCCTGTACTCGGCGCACGATATGCGACACATTGCGGATCTCACCGCCCAGTCCCACTTCACCGATCGCAATCAGCTTGTCCGGCAGCGCCTTGTCCGTCAGCCCTGAATATAGTGCCAACGCCACAGGCAGATCGCCCGCAGGCTCATCCAGCTTAAAGCCCCCGACAATATTCAGATACACATCGAGCGCTCCATACGTCAGCCCGAACCTCTTTTCCAGTACCGCCAGCAAAATCGCCATGCGGTTGTAGTCAAAGCCCGTTGCCGTGCGCTTGGGGGATGCATACGCACTCTTGGAAACGAGCGTCTGCACCTCGGCAAGAATCGGGCGTGAACCCTCCATCACACAGGCAATACAGGTTCCCGAAACACCGAGCGGACGTCCCGCCAGAAGCATCTGCGAGGGATTTTCCACTTCCTTCAGTCCCTTGTCCTGCATATCAAACACACCGATCTCGTTTGTCGAGCCGAAACGATTCTTCACCGCACGCAGCACACGATAGCTCATGTGCCGTTCACCCTCAAAGAACAGCACCGTATCCACAATATGCTCCATGACCTTCGGGCCTGCAATGGCGCCGTCCTTGTTGACGTGGCCGACGATGAATACGGGAATTTCCAGCGATTTCGCGGTGTGCATGAACAGATTCGTGCATTCTCTGACTTGTGTCAGACTTCCCGGACTTGAAGAAAGCTGCTGAATCTGCATGGTCTGGATGGAGTCGATGATGACAATGTCGGGCTTTGATGCCGCAATCGTGTCGCAGATCGCCTGTGCATCGTTTTCCGTCAGGATATAGAGCTTTTCGGAATTGACATTGAGCCGCTGCGCACGAAGTCCCAGCTGCCTTGCCGATTCCTCGCCCGAAATATAAAGTACCGAGTGGCTCTGCCCCAGATGCTGACAGATCTGCAGCAGCAGCGTACTCTTACCGATGCCGGGCTCACCGCCGAGCAGCACGATCGAGCCTTTTACAAGTCCTCCGCCGAGCACCCTGTCAAGCTCACCGCAGCCCGTGCAGTAGCGGATTTCCTTATCCATGTCAATATCGTCAATCCGATGGATCCGGTCGGAAAGGTTCACAAGCTTGCGGCTGCCGGAAAGATGCTGCACCGTTTCGACTTCCTCAAGGGTGTTCCATTCGCCGCATCCGTTGCAGCAGCCGTTCCATTTTGTGCTCTCATAGCCGCATTCACGGCAGATATAGACGGGTCTGTCCTTCTTCGCCATAATTTCCCTGCTTTCTGTATGGAATTACATTCTGCTTTTATTATAGCACAAATGGGGGAGAATTACAAGGATTTTCGGGGATTTGACAATTTTGTTCGGATGTAGTATAATGTAAAAAATGATTTTGAAGTTGATAACGATGTTGTATCAGAGTATTGCGGAATGATGAGTGGAGGAGCGGAATGAGAAAACTATTCGAGAAAAGCGAGATCTGGTTTGCAGTGATGTGGATCATCATCTATGTGGTGGGCTTCAGCACAGCGGACAGCATTTCGGAAAGCATGGGCATTCCGAAGCTTGTGACTGCTGTGTTTGCGATTGTATTGTCAGTGATTCTGCTTCTGTTTGCGAAAAAGAATGATCTGATGGGCTATTTCGGACTTTGCAGACTGCAGGGCAGCATCAGGCAGTTTCTGTTTTTTCTTCCCCTGATCATAGTGTCATCCGTGAATTTCTGGAACGGTGTTTCCTGCAATCAATCTGCGTTGGAGGCAGTTTTGTTTGTGATCTCCATGATCGGCGTGGGATTTCTGGAGGAACTGATCTTCCGAGGTTTTCTGTTTAAAGCAATGTGCAGGGATAATGTCAAGACTGCGATCGTGGTTTCTTCCCTGACATTCGGATTCGGACATATTGTCAATCTGCTGCGTGGTGCGGAGCTTGCAGAAAACCTGCAGCAGCTGATCTATGCCAGTGCCATTGGCTTTTGCTTTACGGTGCTGTTCTATGTCGGAAAGAGCATCATCCCCTGTATCATCGTCCATGCCCTTGTCAACAGCACGAGCATTTTCGGTGTGGATGGTAATGCCACATTACAAATCATCACAACGATCATCATTACTGTTGTCAGTGTTGCATATGGCGTGTACCTTCTGCGGAGAAGTCCCCAAAAAAATACAGCATCCTAACAAAATTCCCCATCGAAAAGTATTCCGATGGGGATTTTTTTGCGTTGTTATACTATGCGTTTCGTATCAATCGTCAAAGCGATCTTCTGACGTATTTTTTCTTCATAAATTTTTAATTTATTTTAAAAAACTATTGACATTTGAATAAATTCGTGATACAATATTAACATAATATGAACCGTACAAAGAAATTTCACATTTTATTCAAATAGTATATAAAGGAGGCATTATTATGAAAACGAAAGCATTGGTTCTGACAGGAGTATCAGTAGTTGCGGCAGCAGCGGTGGCAGTTTATGGCACGATATTGTTCCCAGGACGCAAGATCAAGGCATTTGAAGCAGAATACCTTCGTCCGTGCCTTTTGGACTGCGGCGAAAGTGCGAAATTTACTGAATATTCTGCAAAAATCGAAAACGGATATCTTGTGGAGAATGACGTTTTTTCACTAATGCTTCCGGAGGCGATCGTGTATGAAGGAGAGGAATCCGATTCGGAAGAGAAGTTTTACAAGGAAGCAGCGGAGGATGGCACCATACGGAATGTCGTGATCGTCCAGAACGGCAGCTCGGAGCGTATGCCCTCCCTGAGAGAAATCAACCTGAATAAGATGTTTGAGGTCGATCTTCCAGAACCGAAGGATCTTGAAGAAGGCTATGAGAAGCTTTGCGGCGGTTATCCGGATTCCATGTATGAGGAAGAAAAATGCGTGGCACAGCTTGATCTGGAGAATTTTGATTATACGGATTATAACAAGGCCTATGCATTCTGCGAGCTTTCAGCACTCAAGGGCATCTATGGCTACGATTCCGATGTCTACGTCTATGAAAACGGAAACATCTGTGGCGTACTGTATGTGGATGAGATGCTAAGAATTACGGGCAACCCCGATTCCTTTGGCGCAGTTTTCAAGTTCTATGATACATCCAATCTGAATCGTTCCTATTCTGTTCAGATCGTGACCGAGTCGATGGATCTCGTCAACGGCGTGATCAATTCCATTACCATGAAATAACAAATTTTCCTTTCAATAAAGCCTCCCTGTGAGTTATCACAGGGAGGTTTTTACGTTATTTTCCCTCTGCACAGTACTGCATCAGTGCCGCATAGACAGTAAATGCCACCTGCTGCTGGTAATCCTCCGTCACAAGCTTTGCCGCTTCCTCGGGATTGGAAAGAAAGCCGCATTCGACCATGACCGTGGGATTTTCGCTGTAGTAGCAGAGAAACAGCTCCTTGCCGCAGAGCTTGATTTCACGGGTGTTGTTGGGCTGCAGAAACTGTACGAACTGATCCTGAATCATCTGCGCCAGAACACCGCTTCGGGAATTGCTGTCGGAATAGAACATCTGTGCACCGCTGTACTTGGGATCTGTGAACCGATTCTGGTGAATCGAAATGCAGATGGCCCCGTCACAGCTGTTGAAGATCTCCAGCCTGTTGTCCATGTCCGAGCTTTTCTGGTTAGCAATCCCCTCAATGCCCGCATCGTGAATGGAGGTATCCGTGTCACGGGTACAGACCACCGTGTATCCTGACATTTCAAGCAGTTCCCGCAGGTCAAGGAGAATGGCAAGGTTGATGTTCTTTTCGACATCCCCCTTTGCGGAGGAGCAGCCGCCGTCCATACCGCCATGTGGCGGGTGGGCTTAAACATAGTTATCCCAGCTTGATCAGACAACGCTTTCCCATGAACGCAATGCCGTATTTGATGATCTTCCGATAGCCTTCGTTGATGGGTTCCTCGGCATAACGTTTCTCTTCAATCTGCTGCAGTGCCTTTTCTGCCATCATTGCCAGTGTTTCGCCCTTTTGCGTATCGACGTCCTTAATTTCAATGACAATTGCAATATTTCTGTCAAATCGCTCCATCAGCAGAAGATCGGTTCTGCCATCGCCCGTTTCACGGTTGGATTTCAGTTTATAGGCATCATAACCGGACAGCAGTCCAGCCAAAAAGCCGTGATAATACTGCTCCTTCTCATCAAAGAAGCTGATCGTTTCATTCAGCCATGTTCCCACAATGCGGTTAGCTGTGTCCACATCCTCACACACAAGTGCATCAATCAGATGCTCCCTCGAAACGGCACGAGTCCTGTCCTGGAACCATTGACGAATGCTGCGTCTATAGATGGAACGGATCTCTTTATTCGGAATCACAAGCTCCAGCCAGATCTCATCATCCTCAATTCTGGAATCAATTTGCTTGAGATAGCCGGTGAACAGCAGAAAACTCCAGATGCTTTCTTCGTTCACATCAATATCTGCATAGACAATATCTTCATAGATGGGAGCTTTTACGCTCTGACCATTGATGAGGTTTTCAATTTTATCACGAGTATCCGCAGACGCTTCACTGATAAGCTTTCGAATGATTTCGTTGGAACTCGTGTTGCTCCAATATGGTACCGGCAAAGCCTTCGCCGAAGAACAAAGTGCCTGCAAGTAATTGAGCACACTCCACGGATTGTAGATTTCCGTTTCGCCGAAGCGATAACCGTCATACCATGTCTTGATGGTCGGGAAATGTTCGGATAGTCCATAGTATTCCGTCATTTCCTGCACTTCTGCTTCTGTGAAACCGAAGTATTCACTGTAGATTTCCGTCTGAATGCTGTTGATTTGCAAATTGTTCAAACCAGTGAACAAGCTTTCTTTTGAGATACGCAGACATCCTGTCAGCACTGCCAATTCGAGCGAACTGTTGGTTTTCAGTGCATTATTGAACAAACTTCGGATAAAGCCGACCATTTCATCATAAAATCCGCAGAAATGTGCATTTTCAAGAGGAACATCATATTCATCAATCAGTACGATGGTTCTTCGTCCATGAATCTTTGTGAGATTCTTAGTGAGGAATTGCACGGATGCACAGTAATCCTCCATGCTTGCACTCCAGCCGGCGATTCTCTGATAAAGTGACTTTTCTTCGGGACTCACAAGATCCGATTGCAGGATCTCAGGATGACGCTGAAACTCCAGTGACAGCATCCACCCGAACTGCTTTACTGCAGCATCAAAGGTATCCATTTTCATCCCTTTGAGAGAGAGCGTGACAACAGGGTATTTTCCTTGGTGAGCAAGATAATTTTCGCCTGCTTTTGTAATATTCAGCCCCTTGAACAAGTAAGAATGATCCTCATCCGTTTTTTCGAAAAAACGCTGGATCATACTCATATTCAGCGTTTTGCCGAATCTGCGGGGGCGTGTGAAGAGATTCACTTTGCTGCCGCTTTCCAGCAGATCACGAATGAGCAGTGTCTTATCCACGAAATAGCTATTTCGATCAACAATGTCCTTAAAATCCTCGATGCCAATTGGGATGCTCTTTTGTTTCATGCGTTTCACCTCACATTTTTTATGGATTATCTGCTAATAGTATAGCATACTTCGGACAAAAAATCAAGGGGCACAGTGCCTCCTGATCCTGCATGCACAAAGCTGTAATCGTCGGTTTCGATCATCTGTCCGCAGTGGGAACAGATGGGGTTTTGTCTTTCGTTCATAGTTTTTCCTCCTTAATATTTTGAGCAGTCAGCGATGTACTGACTGTTTTACAGGGGTGCAGGGGACGAAGTCCCCGCAATAAAGCCCCTCCCCTATGGGGAGGGGTTGGGGTGGGGCAAAACGCAGAATGCCTTTCCCTCGTGTTAATACTCCTCTGCAAGCAGCATCGTGCTGTGGTCACCGTTGTCGATGATGTAGACCTTTGCTGTGATGGGATTTTCAATCGCCGGCAGCAGATATTCCCGTTTGTACGGCGGCTGTTCCTGCTCGTGTTCGATGCACTGGATGCCGTTCAGGGATGAGAGCCTGAAGACTTGGAAGTAATTGACAGGTTTGGGAACAGCTTCGAGCGCATCCCACATGAGAAGCTGCAATTCCGGTGGGATTGTTTCCTGCACGCCTCTTGTCAGGTATCTGGGGTTGTGAAACATATGAATCCTCCATAATTTGAATTTGCTGTACATGAAGAAAGCCGCCAACATGGCGGCTTTTATCTGTATGCAATTTAATAATATATCTATGGAAAATGAGAAAAATAGGGATTTAGAAGAACAAAACACTGTAAATTACGTCATTATTTCAATCATTGACCGCCCCCGCCCCTTGTGCTATAATAAAGAAAACCTGATTTGGTAAGATGCGAATGTAACACTTTTCGGCTGCAGTTCGTTTGTATTAATAGAAGCCGAAATGCGCATAAAAGCTTTTAACAAGGAGAAACCCTATGACTGATTGTGAACTGCGAGAATTGGTCAGTACATCTCAGGAGGAAGGTTTCAAAGCACTTTTTCAGCAATACCAGAGCTATGTCTATACGATCGTGTGGAATCAGCTGAGAATTGTCGGTACCGCCGAGGATGCCGAGGAATGCATCAGTGATGTGTTTTTGCAGGTGTTTCTGCATTTTGAGGAGATTGAGGACGGCTCACTGCAGACATATATCGGTACAGTTGCCAGGCACAAGGCCATTGATTATGTCCGGAAACTGCGTTCTGTGAACGGACATTTGGACGATCATGAGGAGCTGCACGATATTCCCACCGACGAAAATATCCAGCAGGAAATCGAAGCGACGATGGAACATAAGCTTCTGTACGAAAAGATACAGGAGCTTGGTGAACCGGATGCAACGATCCTGATACTGAAATATTTCTACCGCAGAAAATCCAAGGATATTGCAAGGCTGGTACATATGACGCCCATTGCTGTCAGAGTGCGTTTGAACCGTGCACTGAAGAAACTACGCCAATTATTAACCAATGAAGAAATGTTACGATAGTGAGGTGAAATTCTATGAGCCTTAATAACAGAATCCAATCGCTGCATGAAACCGATGAAGCCACAGCACAAGCCATTATGCAGGAACATCCTACACAATTGGATACGGATAAGCTGTTCAAGACGACATATCAAAAATTCATTTCCCTTAAAAATGAGCAGCAGGAGAAAGAAATGACGGACAGCGAATTTACAGAAATATTCGAATGTTCCAAAGAAATCAAAGCAACGCACCGATTTCGGAAGGTCGGGGCATATGCTGCATTTGCCGCAGCATGTATCGGATTTTACCTGTTCATTTTTCGGATGGATGGCATGAAGCCGCCTGTTGATCATTTTCCGGATGAAAGCAATAGCAGTGATGTACCGCAGCTGGGCGGTGATTCCAATACCGAAACGACTGTGACCCCCATCACTTCTGAAACGGAACCGATCATCACCACCACTATGCTTATCAAAGTCCCCGAAACGCAGCAGGTGCAGACAACCCCTGCCGCTTCGGAAGTTGCACAAACCGACAGCATCGAAACCACACTGCCGCTGCCCACAGAAGTACAGACCACAGATACCACGGAAACGACTACAGCGGTGACAACGGAACCGCCGGACCTTTCATTACAGGGACATTTTGTATTCAACGGAATCGACGGCGTTACGATGCAGATTTCCTTTGTACGGGAGAGTACGGAACCCATCAGGCCGATGCAGCATTCGTTTGCAGCAGAGGGCTTTACCGTAACGGATATGCAGGAAAAAGATTCTGATGAGGTATATCATTCTATTTTGTATCGGGTCGAA